>CACNGH010000025.1:0-2117 GCA_902619815.1 uncultured Pelagibacteraceae bacterium | reverse complement strand
TTTTAACTGACTACACGAAATAAAGTTGATCTATGATGATAAGATCAAAATCAACATCAAATTGTAGACTTTGTAACTCAAAAAATTTAGTAAATTTTGTAAATTTTGGAAAAGTTGCAATCGGAAATAATTTATTAAATTCAAAAAAAAAATCTTTAAATACAAAAAAATTTCCATTGAAAGTAAAAAGATGTAAAAATTGTAATCATTTTCAGTTAAGCTATCAAGTGTCACCAAAAATTCTGTATACAACAAATTATACTTATTTAAGTGGTGTAGCTCCTAGTTTTAAAAAACATTTAGCTACGTATTCAAATTGGATTATAAAAAAATGTAATCTTAAAAAAAATAATTTAGTCTTGGACATTGGTTCAAATGATGGAACGTGCTTAGAAGAATTTAAAAAAAATAATTTTAATGTTTTGGGAGTTGATCCAGCAAATTTACCTGCAAAAATTGCAAATAAAAAAGGAATTACAACACTAAATAATTTTTTCGATATGAATAGAGCAAAAAAAATTTTAAAAAAATATGGTAAAATAGATTTCATAACTAGCCATAATGTTCTTGCGCACATAAGTAAAAATCAAGAAGTTTTTAAAGGTATTTATTATATACTTAAAGATGAAGGGTATTTCTGTTTTGAAGTGGGATATTTTTTCAATGTTTTAAAAAAAAATTATTTTGACACTATATATCACGAACATTTAGATTACCATCATGCAAGCCCTTTAGTAAAATTTTTAAAAAAAATTGGATTTAGTATTATTTTAATTAAAACAAATAAAATTCAAGGTGGTTCTTTGAGAATTTTATGTAAGAAAGAGAAAAAAAGTTATGTTTACAAACAACCAAAAAATTTTCTTAAAAAAGAGAGAAAATCTATAATTTTTAATAAAATTTTTTTATCAAAATGGGAGGAAAATATTTATAAAAATTGTTTAAAACTTAATAATTTTATAAATCACAACATTAGTTTGGGACATAAATTTATTGGGTATGGAGCACCAACAAAAGCAACACTTTTATCAAAACTTTCAAAGCTAGATGGTAAATTAATGAAATTTACTCTTGAGGATAATATTAAAAAAATTAACAAATATATTCCAGGAACAGATATTAAAATTCTTAATTCAAAAAATGTTAAATTTTTACAACCTGATTTCCTTCTTTTATTTGCATGGAATTTTTATTCAGATATAGTTAGTAATCTGAAAAAAAAATTAAAAAAATCAAAAGTATTTATTGTTTTACCATCGCCAAAACTAAAAGTAATAAAGTTATGATAAATAAATTTAAAAACGTATTAATAATTGCTCCTCATCCTGATGATGAAACCCTTGGATTGGGGGGTGCAATTAAGAGAATGATTAAGTCAAAGGTAAATGTTTCTGTTCTTATTGTTTCAGGACATATGCCACCTCTTTATACTCCAGAGCAATATAAAAGAACTGTAATTGAAACAAAAAAAGTTTTTAATTTTTTTGGAATAAAAAAATTTAAATTTCTAGACATACCTGCCACTAAAATAAATGAGGTTCCAGTTTCAGAATTGAACGGTAAAATAAACAATTATGTAAATAAAATTAATCCTGATGCTATTTTTATTCCATTCCCCGACAGACATATTGATCATAGAATAGTATTTGATTCTTCTATAGTTGCATCTAGGCCAGTAGGAAAAAAATTCCCCAAATTTGTTTTTTTATATGAAACCTTATCCGAAACTCACTGGAATGTTTCTGATGTAGAACCTAATTTCAATCCAAATTTTTTTATTAACATTGATAATGAAATTAAAAGCAAATTAAGAGCTTTAAGTTTTTATAAATCGCAAATAAAAAAAAACTCACCAAGATCTTTAGATGCCATTGAAGCATTGGCAAGATTTAGAGGTAGTCAAAATGGATGTAAATTTGCTGAAGCATTTAAAGTCGTAAGAATTGTTGTTTAAAATTTGATTAAAATTCAAAAATTTTGATCATATAAAACTTATAATATTAATATGAATTTGAATTATTCACCGTATTTAATGAAAATAAATTTTTATTTATTTTTGTCTATCCCATTTTTATTAATTTCAGGACCATTTTTAAGTGATTTATCAATTACCATAA
>CACNGH010000024.1:0-2689 GCA_902619815.1 uncultured Pelagibacteraceae bacterium | reverse complement strand
ACATATCGCAATATTCTTCGCTTTGTGCGTCATATCCATGAGTTTTCTTCTTCTGCTCTAACAATTTGCCAACAACTACTGAACCATCTACACCAGCATTTTTAGTTATTTGTCTGATAGGTGCCTCTAAAGCTTTTCTTACAAGTTCAACACCAGCTTTTTGGTCATCACCTTTAGCTTTAACTTTTTCAAGGTCCTGAGCAGCGTAAAGAAGTGCACATCCGCCGCCAGTAACTATACCTTCTTCAACTGCGGCTCTAGTTGCATTTAAAGCATCTTCAACTCTGTCTTTTCTCTCTTTAACCTCTACTTCAGTAGCACCACCAACTTTGATAACTGCAACACCACCTGCAAGTTTAGCAAGTCTTTCTTGAAGCTTTTCTCTATCATAGTCAGAAGTTGTTTCATCAACTTGTTGTTTGATTGATCCACATCTTGCCTCGATATCAGATTTTTTACCACTACCACTTACGATGGTACTATTGTCTTTATCGACTTTGATTTTTTTACAAGACCCAAGATCCTCAAGTTTAACATTTTCGAGTTTAATTCCTAAATCTTGAGAAATTACCTGTCCACCAGTTAGAATTGCAATATCCTCAAGCATTGCTTTTCTTCTATCGCCAAAACCTGGAGCTTTTACGGCTACAACTTTTAATCCACCTCTTAATTTATTTACTACTAAAGTTGCTAAAGCTTCACCTTCGACGTCTTCAGAAATAATCATTAATGGCCTTCCAGATTGCACAACTGCTTCTAAAAGAGGAACCATAGGTTGTAAGTTTGTTAGTTTACTCTCATGAAGTAAAATATATGGATTATCTAATTCTGTAGTCATCTTATCACTGTTAGTTATAAAGTATGGCGATAAGTACCCCCTATCAAATTGCATACCCTCAACAACATCTAACTCAGTATCGATTCCTTTTGCTTCTTCAACAGTGATAACACCTTCATTACCAACTTTTTGCATTGCTTTAGCAATCATTGAACCAATTTCTTTATCACCATTAGATGAAATTGTACCAACTTGGGCTATTTCATCACTATCTTTAACTTTTTTAGCTGATGAAATAAGGTTTTCTTTTACAGCTTCTACAGCTGAATCAATTCCTCTTTTGACATCCATTGGATTCATTCCAGCAGTAACATATTTTACACCTTCTGTTACAATTGCTTGAGCTAAAATAGTTGCTGTGGTTGTGCCGTCTCCAGCTTCTTCATTTGTTTTACTAGCAACTTCTTTAACCATTTGAGCACCCATGTTCTCAAACTTGTCATCAAGATCAATTTCTTTTGCAACTGATACACCATCTTTTGTAATCCTTGGGGCACCATAAGATTTATCCATTACTACATTTCTTCCTTTTGGACCCAAAGTGACTTTAACAGTATCAGCTAAAATATTTACACCCCTCATCATTGACGCTCTTGCTTCAGCGTCAAATTTAATTAGTTTTGCCATTTTATTTTCTCCTTTAAATTAAATTACTTGCCTGAAATACCCATAATGTCAGACTCTTTCATTATGCTGTATTCCTTACCATCAATTTTGACTTCAGTTCCTGACCATTTGCCAAATAAAACTTTGTCACCAACTTTAACATCCATTGGAATTAATTTTCCATCTTCTGTTTTTGCACCACCACCAACAGCAACTACTTTTCCTTCCTGTGGTTTTTCTTGTGCAGTGTCTGGTATAATTATCCCACCAGCAGTTTTTTCACTACTGTCCAAAACTTCGATTAATACTCTGTCATGTAACGGTTTGAACTTCATAAAATCTCCTTTATAATTCTATATAAATATGAACCTCATATAGATATTACGCCATCTATTTCAAGATAGGATATTCAACTACCTACTAATAATGCTAGGAAATTCAGGATTTTATGGTTTATACCTTATTTAATGACTAAAAATTTAGATACAGACGGCCTTTGTTCAATTGCCCATAAATATGATCTATTTTATATAGATTTATGGGGCGTTGTTCATAATGGTATTAAACTTTATGAAAGTGCGATTGGTACCCTTAAAGAGCTTAAAAGAAATAATAAAGATTTTGTCTTATTAACTAATGCACCACGACCAAATGAAACTGTCAGAAAATTTTTAGAGAAAATGGGGATGGAAGAAGAGCTAAGAGATCATATTTTTACTTCAGGCGAGGCAGCCCTGAATTATTTAAAAAAGTCATACCCATCAAAAAAATTTTTTCACATAGGTCCCCAAAGAGATTTTGATTTATTTAATCCCTTTAAAGAGAATAAATCAAGTGATCTTGTGGATAGCGAATACTTACTATGTACTGGACTATTTGACGATCACGACAACGATTTGAACTATTATAGAAATTTATTCGAAGCTCATATTAATAAAAAGATGATATGCACAAATCCTGATTTAATTGTTGATCGTGGAAATGTTAGAGAGTTATGCGCAGGTTCAGTTGCAATGGTTTTTGAAAAAATGGGTGGAGAAGTGGTATACTTTGGAAAACCACATGCTGAAGTTTATAATTTATCCATCGATAACTTAAATAAAAAAACCTTGGCAATTGGAGACAATTTAAACACTGATATCAAGGGAGCTAATTTATTGAATTATGACTCGTTATTAATTTCTAATGGTATTCATAAGTTAGAAATTTTAAATAAGGGTATTTTAGAGGTATCTAAAGAATACG
>CACNGH010000023.1:0-3024 GCA_902619815.1 uncultured Pelagibacteraceae bacterium | reverse complement strand
CATACATGAACTTATTTTGGACGCAGGTTATAAAACTAGACTAGCTGCTAATTATAACCAAGCATTATCCGAGATTGATAAAAAATTACCCGATGTTGCTATTTTAGATGTTAAGTTAGATAAAGGAGATAATGACGGTATAGAACTTCTTTCTCACATAAAGTCAAAAAATAAAGATGTTCCTGTAATTATAATCTCTGGTCATGCTAATATTGAAATGGCAGTTAAATCTTTACACAATGGAGCTTTTGAATTTATTGAAAAACCTTTTGATCGTGAAAGGTTACTAAATTTTGTTAAAAGAGCTGTAGAAAATTATAATCTTAAAAAAGAAAACAAAGAATACGAAAGCAAGCTTTTCTCATCTTATGACATTATAGGGAACAGTAAGAATATAACTAATATCAAAGATCAGATCAAAAAAATATCCATTACTGAAAGTAGAGTATTTATAAATGGTCCATCTGGATCAGGTAAAGAGTTGATTGCTAGAAAAATTCACAAAAATTCAAAAAGAAACAAAAATCCTTTTGTAATATTAAATGGAGCCTTGTTAGACTCTAATAAATATGAGCTTGAGTTATTTGGTGAAGAAAAAGAAAATGGATCAATTTCATATGGTGCTTTAGAAAAAGCTAATGGAGGTACACTTTTGGTTGATCAAGTTTCTGAAATTCCACTAGATATACAATCTAAAATACTTAGAGTTTTAACCGACCAAAAATTTAAACGTGTCAATGGCAGTAGTGATGTTACAGTAGATGTAAGATTAATGTGTTCATCAAGTAAGGATTTAAAAAAAGAAATTGAGATTGGTAATTTTAGAGAAGATCTTTTTCACCGAATAAATGTATTTGAAATTAATGTTGAGCCGTTGAGTCAAAGAATTTCTGATATCCCACTTTTAATAAATTATTTCTCAAAAAAAATATCTGAGAATTATAATATCAAAGAATTAAATATCGACGAGAACAACAGTTATATTTTAAATCATAATTGGCAGGGTAATGTTAGAGAGCTCAGAAATTTAATTGAAAGGATTGCTATATTGCAACCAGATACAAAAGATAAAATTTCTAATATTATTAAAGAGTCTTTGAAAAATAATAATTTTGATGATCAAATTGCTGAAAATAGCCTATCTGTGCCATTAAAAGAGGCTAGAGAAAAGTTTGAAAAAGAGTATTTAACTATCCAATTAAAAAAATTTAATGGAAATATTTCAAAAACGGCAAACTTTGTTGGTATGGAACGAAGTGCCTTACATAGAAAACTTAAGGGTTTAGGAATTAAAGAATTTAATTAATGAACATTATTATTTGTGGTGCTGGAAGGGTGGGGTTCACTATTGCCAAACAATTAAGTGAACAAGGTCATTCTATAACTGTAATTGATACATCTAGTGAAGATATTCAAAAAATAGATGATGCTTTAGATGTTAAGGCAATTGTTGGTAAGGCAACTTATCCAACTATACTTGAAAAGGCGAATGCAGCTGAAACAGATATGATCATCGCTGTTACCAGAAACGATGAAATTAATATGGTTATATGTCAAATCGCTTTTTCCATATTTAATATTCCAAAGAAAATTGCAAGAATAAGGTCACAGGATTATTTAAATCCTAAGTTTACTACAGTTTATAATAAAGAAAATTTACCAATTGATGTAATTATTTCACCAGAACTTGAAATTGCAAAATCAATTCAAAGAAAGTTAGAGGCTCCAGGAGCATTAGACAGTGTTCCTTTTGCTGGTAATAAAATTCGATTATTAGAAATTCTAATTAATCATGGTTGTAGTTTGATTAACATAAAGCTTAATGATTTAACAAAAAAATACCCTAATTTAGATGCAAATGTAATTGGAATTATTAGAGATGATAAGTTTTTAATTCCAAAAAAAGAAGATGAAATTAAAAAAAATGATAAAATTTATGTAATTATTAATTCTTCCCAAACAGCTGAAACTTTAGAAGCTTTTGGTCATACAGAAAAAGTATCTAAAAAAATTCTTATTGTTGGCGGTGGTAACATCGGTTTTAATCTTGCAAAGAATATTGAGGAAACGTTAGATGCTGCAAGAGTTAAAATTGTTGAAAAAGACAAAGAGCGAGCTGAATTCCTTGCATCAGAATTAAACAATACAATAGTGATTAATGGCAACGGTTTAGATGAAGAAGTGTTAGCGGAAGCAAATTTAGAGGAAGCCGAAACTGTCCTTGCTTTAACCAATGATGATGAGGATAACCTGATGGTTAGTGTTCTTGTTGAAAAATTCGCTAAAGATGAAAAAGAAATTGAAGATAAAAGAACGATGGCATTAGTGAATAAACCTAATTATTCTCTATTACAAGACTCTCTTAAAATTGATGATTTAATAGATCCAAGAATGAATACTGTTTCTAGTATATTAAAACATGTTCATAAAGGTACCATAGAAACAGCTTACACAATTATGAATGGTGAATATGAAGTAATTGAAGCTGAAATTATTGAGACATCAGAATTAATTAATAAAGAATTGAAGAATTCAAATTTACCAGAAGAAGTTAGAATAGGCGCAGTTTTAAGAGGAGATAAGATAATAATTCCCCGATCCGATTTTGTTTTTTTAAAAGAAGATAAAGTTGTTTTTTTGGCAAATAAAGATTCTATTTCAGTGGTGGAAAATATTTTTAGAATTAGTTCAATCTAACTAAATGTCATTATTTAGAGTTAAATATTTAAGTTTTTTTTTTATACTTATCTCTGTATTTTCTTTTTTTAATATAATTTATTCTTATTATTTTAACTTATATCTCAATCTAAACACTTACTACGTAAGCTTAATAATTTCAGGAATAATAGGAATTCTTTTTTATTACTTAAAATCAAGTTTAAAAAAACCATCAATTTTTGAGAAGATTTTAACAGTATTACTTGGCTATATATTAATACCCTTAGTATTATGTATTCCATTTTATTTAAGTATTTATAATTTAACTCTTTTAAACTCAATTTTTGAGTCGGTATCAGGATTCAC
>CACNGH010000022.1:0-3091 GCA_902619815.1 uncultured Pelagibacteraceae bacterium | reverse complement strand
AATTTGGAGAAGGTTCATTAAAGGGTCTACCCTATTTCCATAATTCTGACTTTTGCCCAGTTGTGTCTTTAAAAAATTGGATAAATTTTTCAAAAATAAATTCTGGTCCATTATTTAGAAGATTTCTTAAAGGATCAAAATTGTCTCAAAAACGGTTAACAGATCAAACGGTAGCATTAATTATCAAAGAATATTTAACAGAGGGAGGTATAGATAGTAAAAATTATTCTGGACATAGTTTAAGGTCAGGTTTTGCAACTTCAGCTGCAGAATCTGGTGTTGAGGAAAGACATATAATGGCTATGACGGGTCATAAGTCTCCTGAAATGGTTAGAAGATACATTAAAGAAGCAAATCTATTTAAAAATAACCCACTAAATAAAATTAAAATTTGAGATTTTAAAAAATATCTATGTAATAATATTAGAATCAACATTTTATGAAAAAAGCTTTAATAACAGGTATTACTGGACAAGACGGTTCATACTTAGCTGATTTTTTACTGAGAAAAGGATACGAAGTTCATGGCATAAAAAGAAGAACATCTTTAATTAATACAGATAGAATTGACCACTTATTTCAAGATCCACACGAAAAAAATTTAAGATTTATTTTACACCACGGAGATTTAACTGACTCAACGTCTTTAATTAGAATAATACAAGAGGTTCAACCTGATGAAATTTATAATTTAGCAGCACAAAGTCATGTTAAAGTTTCTTTTGAAGAGCCTGAATATACTGCAAATTCAGATGCATTAGGGGCACTCAGAATTCTAGAAGCAATAAGGATTTTAAAACTTGAAAAAAAAACTAAATATTATCAAGCATCAACATCAGAACTTTATGGTTTAAGTAAAAAAAATCCACAAAATGAATTAACACCCTTTTATCCAAGAAGCCCTTATGGTGTTGCAAAGTTATATGCCTATTGGATAACAGTAAATTATAGGGAGGCTTACGGTATTTATGCATGTAATGGAATTTTATTTAATCACGAGTCTCCTGTAAGAGGAGAAACATTTGTTACAAGAAAAATTACAAGAGCTTTATCTCGTATTAAATTAGGTTTGCAAAAAACACTTTATCTTGGAAATCTTAACTCAAAGAGAGATTGGGGGCATGCAAAGGATTATGTAGAGGTTCAATGGTTAATGTTGCAACAAAAAAAACCAGAAGACTTTGTTATAGCGACTGGTAAACAATATTCTGTGAGAGATTTTATTAATATAGCTGCAAAAAATTTAAATATGAAAATTAAATGGAAAGGTAAAAATGAAAATGAGATTGGTATTTATGAAAACAAAGAAATCGTTAGAGTTGACAAAAGTTATTACAGACCTACAGAGGTAGATTCATTATTAGGTGATGCAAGCAAAGCAAAAAAAAAGTTAAGATGGAAACCAAAGATTTCTTTTAAACAACTTGTAAAAGAAATGGTTGAAAGTGATTTAAAACTTTATAGTTAAAGCCATTTATAAATGAAAAAAATAATTTATCTAAGCGGAGGAAACGGTATGGTTGGTAGAAATATAACTGATCATATTGAAGCAAAAAATTATACAATATTATCTCCTAAAAGTTCAGATTTAAATTTGTTAAATTATAATGAGACTAAAAATTTTATAACTAACAATAAGCCTGATATAATCATACACACTGCAGGAGTAGTTGGTGGAATAGATGCAAATATCAATAATCCAGTAAAATTCCTTGTTGAAAATACTCAAATGGGAATAAATATTTTAACTGCATCAAAAGAAATGAAAATCAAAAGTCTTATAAATCTTAGTAGTTCATGTATGTATCCACGTAATTCAAATAATCCTTTATCAGAAGAAAAAATTTTATCAGGTGAGCTTGAACCTACTAATGAAGGTTATGCATTAGCAAAAATTGGTACAACAAAACTTTGTGAATATATAAATAGTGAAGATAATTCTTTTTTATATAAAACGATCATACCCTGCAATTTATATGGAAAATATGATAACTTTGATAATAATTCCTCTCACATGATACCTGCAGTAATTAAAAAAATTCATGAAGCAAAAAAAAATAAATTAAAATTTGTTGATATTTGGGGTGATGGATTAGCAAGAAGAGAGTTTATGTATGCGTCTGATCTTGCAGATTTTATTTATTTTGCAATTAAAAGTTTTAATGAAATGCCTCAAAATATTAATGTTGGAATTGGAAAAGATCATAGTATCAATGAATATTATAATAAAATAGCTAATATAATAGGTTTCAAAGGAGAATTTAAAAATGATCTTTCTAAACCTATTGGCATGAAAAAAAAATTAATTAGTATTCAAAAATTAAAAGAATTTGGGTGGAAGCATAAAACTTCAATAGAAGATGGTATTAAAAAAACCTATGAATATTATTTAAAAATGGAAGGAAAATGAGCAACTACCCTTTAGCAACAAGTACATGGGACGATGAGGAATTGAAAGCAATACAATGCGTCATGGATAGTAACAAATTTACTATGGGCGATCATGTAAAATCTTTTGAAAATAATTTTGGGAATTTTATAAATAGAAAATATTCTGTCATGGTAAGTTCAGGATCTGCTGCGAATTTACTTTCAATTGCTTCATTGTTTTATACAAATAAACCAATGCTCAAAACTGGTGATGAAATTGTAGTCCCTGCTGTATCTTGGTCAACAACTTATTTTCCATTACAACAATTTGGTCTTAAATTAAAATTTGTTGATATAGATCTAGAGACTTTAAATTACGATTTAGAAGCACTTAAGACATCTTTAACAAAAAAAACAAAGATGATTGTAGTAGTAAATTTACTAGGTAACTCAAATGATTTTGACAAAATTTACGATATTATAGCTAATAAGAATGTTATTATTTTTGAGGATAACTGTGAATCTTTGGGAGCAGAATACAAAGGTAAACAAACAGGAACTTTTGGTTTATTAGGGACTTTTTCAACTTATTTTTCTCATCATATTTCAACAATGGAGGGAGGTTTGGTAACTACTGATAATGAAGAATTATATCATATACTTTTATCTCTGAGAGCTCATGGATGGACGCGGAATCTTCCAAAAAAAAACCATGTAACAA
>CACNGH010000021.1:0-3629 GCA_902619815.1 uncultured Pelagibacteraceae bacterium | reverse complement strand
ACAGTAAAAAAAATCTAGGTAAACAATTAACTTTTGCAAATAAAAGAGATTTATCAGTTGCAATTATTTATGGTGAAAATGAATTTAAAGAAAAGACTGTCACCATAAAAAATCTAAAAGGTATCAAGGGCGAAAATAACAAAACAATTCCAAAAGAAGATTTAATCAATGAAGTCAAAAAACTTATCTGAAAAAATCCTTAGGTCAGTAAAATCTAAGGGTTTTAAATATATTGAGCTACCATCTGTAATAGAGGCAAATCATATTGTTCAAAGATCAGGAGAGAACTTTAGGAAATTCATGTTTTCCTTCACAGATATAAACGGCAAGGAATTATGTTTAAGACCCGACTTAACAATTGCTTCTTGTCTAAGATACTTAGAGGGAAATTTTAAAGGTAAAGAGAAAATTTTTTATAGTGGCCAGGCCTATCGAAAAGTTGAAAGCAAAAGAGACAAAATTATAAGAAATCAGGTTGGATTTGAAATTCTAGGATCTAAAGATGAAAAAAATGATGATAAAGAAATTATAAATACATCAATAAAAATACTTCAAGATTTAAATTTTTCATCAGGTACGTTGACCATTGGAAACATTGAGATTTTTAATTTACTTATTTCGAAATTAGATATTCCAAAAAGGTGGAAACTTAGATTGTCAAGACATTTTTGGAGAGAGAAATATTTTAATGATTTGTTAAAACGTCTAGAAACAAATGCTGATATTGACCCCACAATTGTAGAAATTGATAAAAAACGCTATTTAGATTTGCTCAATAAAAATCCTGAAACTATGATTGCGGGTAGATCAGTTGGAGAAATATTAAAAAGATTTGATACAAAAATTAAAGATCCCAGACAAGCAAAGAGAGGCAACAAAGTATCAAAAATAATTAAATCTTTTTTAAAAATTAGTTGTCCAATTAACAAAGCAGCTATGGAGCTTAATAAATTCTTTAAAAAAAATAAGATTAATCTTGTAGTTGATCAAAGATATTTTCCAATCTCATCAAACAAATTATCAAAACTAAACGTTAAATTTTCGACCTCATTTGGAAGACATTTAGAATATTATTCTGGAATGGTTTTCAAAATAGATGTGAAATCAAAATCTACAACAATCAAGTGTGCTGGTGGTCGTTATGATCGATTAATATCTGATTTTGGTTCTAAAAAGCAGGTACCTGCAGTTGGAGCTGCTTTTAATTTATAATTTATGAAGGATTTAATTAAAATTGGTATTCCTAGTAAAGGACGGCTTCGTAAAGATGTTCTTAAAATTTTTAACAAAAATAATCTTAAACTTATCTCGGAGAGAGGTAAAAGAGATTTGTTTGGATCAGTAAAAGGAAAACCAAATATCCAAATTATTTATCTCCACGCTCGTCAAATTATCGAAAGATTATCGGATAAATCTCTAGACATTGGTTTTTCAGGTTTAGATTTATTAAAAGAAAGTGAAATCAATTTTCAGAGAAATATTAAAATATTTAAAAAATATCCATATGGACAAGCCACTCTTGTAGTTGCAATACCAGATGATTTTATTGATATTTACTCCATGTCCGATTTAGAGGAAGTAGCATTTGAATTTAAGGAAAAGAAAAATAGAAGAATAAGAGTTTCTACTAAATATCCAAATCTTACACGTGAATTTTTTTATAATAAGGGTGTTACTCAATTTTCAATTGTAAAATCAATTGGATCAACTGAAATAGAGCCTTTTACTGGAGGTTGTGAATTGATAACTGATATCACTAGTACTGGGTCGACTCTAGCTGCAAATAATTTACGTATAATAAATGATGGCTATATTTTAAAATCTGAGCTTTGCATGTTCATGGGTAAAACTTCTTTTAAAAATCAAGGAGTAAAAAAATTAGCGAAACTACTTTCTACGAAGTATTAAATCTTTCCAATATATTAAAATAATCTTTATAATATCTATATTTCTCATTTAACTATAAAATTATTTTTTTCTTGTTTACATTTAATAAAAGGAGAATAATTACCTTACTATGCAAGATTCGTTAATATATCTACTTTTGGCACTCGTTATTGTGGTGATTTTTTTATTATTAAAACAAAAAGGTAATAAGGATGATCAAAACGAGAATAAAGAGGCTGAAGAAATAGCTAATTTAAAAACAGAAATAGTTACTCTTAAAGATACCTTAAATAATACTATTAATACTTCCCTTGGTACAATGTCCACCTCCTTTAATAATCTCTCAACTGGTGTAACAAAAGATATGACTGAGGCCTTAACTAAAGTAGATGAGAAAGTTGGAAACTTTAACCAACAAGTGCAATTATTAAATCAAAGCCAAGAGGGGATCACTAAAATTTTAGCTGGAGTTAAAAAATATGGAACACTTGCTGAGTTTTCATTAGATGCTTTAATTAAGGATTTATTACCTGCTTCTCAATTTATGACTAATGTTAAGATGAAAGAGGATACCAGTGAAAATGTTGAATTTGCCATTAAACTTCAAGGAGATGTTTTAGTTCCAGTTGATAGCCATTTTCCAGTAGAAAAATTTAAAGCAATTACCGATGGTTATGACGCGGATGATAAAAGAGCTATTGCAGATGCAAGAGCTAAATTAGCAACTGCTTTTAAAGCTAAAGCTAAGAGTGTTAATGAAAAATATATCGTGCCGCCAAAAACAACAGATTTTGCAATCGTTTATGCACCAACAGAAAGCTTATATAAAGAGTTAACTGATTATCAAGATCCAAGTACTAAAGAATTATTAACTCAAGAATTAATGAAAAAATATAAAGTTGTAATTTGTGGACCTAATACTTTATCTGCTTATTTGCAATCTCTTCATATGGGTTTTCAATCATTGAAAGTTCAAAAGGGTGCAACAGAAATTTATAATCACTTAAAAACAATAAGTACAAGATTTGGTAAACATTTTGATAATATAATTTCTCTTAGAAAAAAATTAGAAGAAGCAATGGCAGTAGTTGATAAGTTTGGAACAGATGCAAGATCAATTACTAGAACACTCGAAAGTATTAAAGATCCAGAACAACTTGAAAAAGCTGTTCAAACTGAAAATGTAGAAAAATTTGTTGATCGTTCAAAACAAGCAAATAATTAATTTCAATTTTTCTCCAATAAAGAATATAAGAAATCTCATGCAGTGGAATAAGAAATATGATTATCCAAAATCCTCAAGAGCTACAGTAGACGGTATAAGAAGATATTTATTAGGTGAAACAAAGTTACCAAGTGTAACATCTATTTTAGATGCAACAAGATCAGAGGAGGATAAGGCGGCATTAGCCAATTGGCGTGAGAGAACAGGCTATAAAGAGGCTGAGGCAATTACAAAAGCGGCAAGTAGCAGGGGTTCACAGATGCATAATTACTTAGAGTCCTACCTTCTTGGAAGAGAAAACTTAAGTTTTTTTGATGACAATGAACAATATAAATTAATGGCAAAAGAAATTATCGAAAAAGGATTAAAAAATAGATTGGAAGAAATATACGGAGTAGAATGCACACTTTACTATCCAAACAAATATGCTGGTACAGCGGATTGTGTTGGAGTTTATGAGGGACGAGAAACGATAATAGATTTCAAACAAAGCAATAAACCAAAAAAATCAGAATAT
>CACNGH010000020.1:0-3980 GCA_902619815.1 uncultured Pelagibacteraceae bacterium | reverse complement strand
TCTCCACCAGATAATGTGCCAGACTCTCTTGATAGAGTTAAGTAATCTAATCCAACATTAAGTAAAAAATTTAATCTTTCGTTAATTTCTTTAAGTACATGTTCTGCAATTTTAAATTGTCTTTTATCTATATGATTTACTAAATCTTTAAACCATTCAGCAGAGTCAGATATTGATTTTTTGGTTACTTCACTAATATTAAGACCATTAATTTTAACACATAATGCTTCTTCTTTAAGACGGTCACCGTTACAAGCCTCACACGCAGTATCTGACTGATATTCAGCTATAGCTTCTCTTTTCCATTCGCTATCAGATTCTAAAAATCTTCGCTCAAGATTATTGATAACACCTTCAAATGTTTTTTTATAAGAATATTTTTCATAACCATCGTCATAATTAAATTTTATTTCATCTTCATCTGATCCATAAAGAATAATATCTTTAATTTTTTTTGGTATTTTTTTCCATTTTTCATCTAAAGAAAAACCATAATGTTTTGCTAAAGATGATAAAGTTTGTGCATAATATAAGGTTGTTGATTTTGCCCAAGGTTCAATTGCTCCATCTGCTAAACTTTTCCTTTCATCAGGTATAACAAGGTTTGGATCAACATTTAATTTCATACCAATACCCTCACATTCTTCACAAGCACCGTAAGGACTGTTAAATGAAAATAATCTTGGCTCTATTTCCTCAATAGTAAATCCACTTTCTGGACACGCAAATTTTGTTGAGTAAATTAATTTTTCAACTTTTCGATGTTTTTGAGGTAATGTTTCATCTTCATACTCAACAAAAACTAGCCCGTTTGCAAGATTTACCGCTGTTTCAACACTTTCAGCCAGTCTATTTCCCAACTTTGAATTTAAAACAATTCTATCAACTAAAACTGAAATATCATGTTTAAGTTTTTTGTCTAGGTTAGGAGATTTATCAATATCATATAAAACATTATCAATTTTAATTTTTCTAAAACCTCTTCGCTTATAACTTAAAATATCTTTTCTATATTCACCTTTACGTCCTCTAACAACAGGTGCATATATATAAATTGTAGATTTTTTAGGAAGTTTTTTAATTAAATCTACTATTTGAGTTATGGTTTGTGAAGTTATTGGTTTACCAGTAAATGGAGAGTAGGGAATACCCGCTCTTGCATAGAGTACACGCATATAGTCATAAATCTCAGTAACAGTAGCAACTGTAGATCTTGGATTTTTTGAAGTATTTTTTTGTTCAATAGCAATTGCAGGACTTAATCCCTCGATAAGATCAACATTTGGTTTTTTCATTTTGTCCAAAAATTGTCTTGCATATGCTGATAAACTTTCCACATATCTTCTTTGGCCCTCAGCATAGATAGTATCAAATGCTAAAGAAGATTTTCCTGACCCTGAGAGACCTGTAATTACAACAAATTTATCTTTTGGAATCTCAACTGAAACATTCTTCAAATTATGCTCTTTAGCACCCTTAATAACTATCTTTTTCATCATAATTTTTGTTGTTTTGACTTAATAAAATTAATATTCAGAAGAATTGTGGTATAAATCTATTTAATTAAATAAACAAATATTAAAATATTATGGCTGGAAGTTTAAATAAAGTGTTATTAATTGGTCGTTTGGGCGCAGACCCTGAAATCAAACAAATGGTAAATGGTAAGAGTGTAGCGAGATTAAGTCTTGCAACTAGTCAGTCTTGGAAAGATAAAAATACAGGTGAGAAAAAAGAAAAAACAGAGTGGCACCGTATAGTTGTATTTAATGAAGGTCTTGTTAATGTCGTTCAACAGTATCTAAAAAAAGGTGCACAAATTTATGTAGAGGGTCAAATTACAACAAGAAAATGGAAGGATGAACAATCTGGTCAGGATAAATACTCTACTGAAATTGTTATCCAAGGATACAATTCTTCATTAACAATGTTAGGCGGTGGCAATAGCGGTGGAGGTATTCAAAACGATCCTAATCCACAAAATAATATGGAAGACTCTTCTCAAGTCCCTAACGACATGGATGACGAAATTCCATTTTAGTGTCTATGCAAAAATCTGAAGAAACAAAAGACAACAATATTAAATTAATCTCAATGCATGATGAGATGAGCTCATCATATCTTTCATACGCTATGAGTGTAATTGTAAGTCGTGCTCTTCCAGATATCAGAGACGGACTTAAACCTGTTCACCGAAGAATTTTATACGCCATGTATAAAGGTGGTTATGATTGGTCAAAACAATTTAGAAAATCTGCAAGAATAGTTGGTGATGTAATTGGTAAATATCACCCACATGGTGATCAATCTGTTTATGATGCTCTGGTTAGAATGGTACAAGATTTTTCAATGAGCCTGCCTTTGGTACAAGGTCAAGGAAACTTTGGTTCAATTGATGGAGATCCAGCTGCTGCTATGAGATATACTGAAACACGTTTATCTAAAGTTTCACAATTTTTGATTGATGATATTGAGAAAAATACTGTTTCTTACAAGAGTAATTATGATGAAACAGAAAAAGAACCAAGTGTCTTACCAGCTCAATTTCCAAATTTATTAGTAAACGGCGCTGGTGGTATTGCAGTTGGTATGGCAACTAGTATTCCTCCACATAATTTAGGTGAAATAATCGATGGAACTTTGGCACTTATCGCTGACAAAGACATTAAAATTAAAGAGTTAATGAAATATATTCCTGGACCAGATTTTCCAACAGGTGGTGTGATAATTGGTAAAGATATTATTAAACAAGGTTATAAGAACGGAAGAGGCTCTTTTAAAATTAGAGGTGAAGTCTCAATAGAACAGCAAAAAAATGGTCGTGAAAGACTAGTGATTACCTCCATACCATATCAGGTAAATAAATCGGTTTTAAATGAAAGAATTGCTCAGCTCGTTAGAGAAAAAAAAATTGAAGGGATAAAAGATATCAGAGACGAGTCAAATAGAGAGGGAATTAGAGTTGCTATTGATCTAAGAAATGGTGTTGAACCAGAAACTATTAAAAGACAACTATACAAGAATACTCAAATAGAGAGCTCTTTTGGATTTAACACTCTAGCTATTGTTGAGGGTAAACCTAAAACGTGCACACTTAAAGATTTTTTAGCAAACTTTTTATCTTTCAGAGAAGATGTTGTAATTAAAAAAACAAAATTTGATTTACAAAAAGCAGAAGAGCGAGCGCATATCTTAATAGGGCTATCAGTTTCTGTGGAAAATTTAGATAAAATTATAAAAATGATTCGATCCTCAAAAACACCTGATGATGCTAAAGGATCTATATTAAAAACTAAGTGGAAAATTAATAAATCTCAAAAATTAATCTCCTTGGTAGAGGGCAAAAAAGGCAAAAACTTATATTCTTTATCTGAGCCTCAAGTTCTAGCTATTCTAGAATTAAGATTACAAAAATTAACTGCACTTGGAATAAATGAAATTGAAGTTGAAATAAAAAAACTAGCAGCACTGATTGCAAACTTTAAAAAAATCATATCTTCCAAAAAAGAATTACTAAAAGTGATAGGTGAAGAGCTTAGAAATATAAAAGAAAAATTTGCAGTACCAAGAAGAACTAAAATAATCGATGCAGTTTTAAATTACGATATTGAAGAAACAATTCAAAAACAATCTGTAATTATTACAGTGACACTTCAAGGATATATTAAAAGAGGTTCATTGGACGGTGTTAAAAAACAAAAAAGAGGTGGTAAAGGTAAATCAGGAATAACAACTAGAGACCAAGACTCTGTAATACAAACCTTATCTGTAAATACACTTACTTCAGTCTTGTTTTTTTCTACAGAAGGGTTGGTTTACAAGGTTAAAGCTTGGAAAATACCCGAAGGATCATCTACATCAAAGGGTAAATCCTTATTTAATATTTTACCATTGAAGAGCCATCAAGCAATCAGCTCAATTATGCCAATGCCTGAAGATGAAACAGAATCTAAAAATTATCAGATAATCTTTGCTACAGC
>CACNGH010000019.1:0-6034 GCA_902619815.1 uncultured Pelagibacteraceae bacterium | reverse complement strand
TATTTGTGACTTTGAAATTCAAGTTTGTTTCAACAATAAAGTCCGAATAGTAAGCTAATCCTCTTACAATCGTAAAGTTTGTTTTAACCTGATTTAAATTTGATCCATATCCAAGTATCTCAAATACATTTTCTAATTCACTTATTCCTTCTTGAGATAATTGATTTTTTAAGGTTTGTTTTAATTCTTTTAAATCTTTTATTTTTAAGAAATTTAATATTTGTGCTGCTTGTTGATCAGTTAAATCAGCCCCTTTAGTAATTGCTCCACTTTGATCTTTCCTCTCTTTCTTTAATAAGTCTTCAACTCCTTTTAGACCAAATCCTGGTTTATCCAATTTATCTATAGCTCTAATAACTTTGATCTGTTTTTCTTCAGATATTTTTAATTCATTAATTAAACCTTGCACAATTTTTTTATTGCTTACATTAATTGTAAATTGATCTTTGTTCAAACCACAGTCTGATAATGTGTTTGATATTAGATTACAAAGTTCTGCATTTGCCTGAGCTGGATCAACATTCCCAACAATATCAAAGTCTGCTTGCATAAATTCTCTATACCTTCCGTTTCCAGCTTTTTCGTTACGAAAAACATTTTGAATTTGATATCGTTTGAAAATTGATGGAAGTTCTTGATTATTTTGAGCTACAAATCTCGCTAGTGGGCTTGATAAATCATATCGAAGCGTAATAGTTTTTTCACCATCTTGGAATGAGAATACATCAGACATAGGATTGGCCTCATCTTCTGCCAAAAAAGATCCTATACTTTCACTAATTTCGAACGAAGGTGTTTCTAGAGCCTCAGCTCCAAACTTGATAAAATTTTTCTCAATAGCTTTTATTAGCTTTTTTTTAAGAAGAAGTTTATTACTCCAACGATCTTCAAAACCTGGAGGTAATCCAGGTACTAATTTATTTTCTTTATCCATTTTTTGGTACCCGGGCTGAGAATCGAACTCAAACTTAAAGTTCCACAAACTTTCGTGCTAACCGTTACACCACCCAGGCATCCCTTGTTTTTATATTATTTTCTGTGGATTTAAAATTATATTATAAATAAATAGCCTAAAGGCTATGTAGGCTATTTCTATGAGTACTTCTTGAAGTCTCTCTAAATGTAATATTTATAATCATGAGTAGTCTTTTAGACAAAAACTACTATAACACAAGAGCTAATTTAGTAAGGACGTGTATCTAGTATAATTAGATAAAACGTCCTTAAAATATTAAAAAAAAATTAGTCTACTTTCTTTAAATTAACTGCAGAAGGACCTTTGGGTCCGTCTTCTAATGTAAATTCAAGTTTATCACCCTCATTAAGATATCTCATTCCAGCATCTTTTACAGCAGAGGCATGAACAAAGGCGTCTTTTTCTTTATCGTCTCTTTCAATAAAGCCATATCCTTTTTTTCCATTATACCATTTAATTTTACCAGTAAGTGTACTCATCTTATTACTTAGTCCTTTTGTTATTTATTATACTAAATAGGTTAATTTTTTTTTTAATTATTTCAAGACGAAAAGTAAATGGTGGTGCCTCGGGAAGGATTCGCACCTCCGACACAAGCCTTTTCAGGGCTCTGCTCTACTCCTGAGCTACCGAGGCAGGATTTTAACCTCTAAAGATTATTCTGCCTTTTGTTAGGTCATAAGGTGTCATTTCTACAGTCACGTTATCACCTTGAAGAACTCTAATTCTGTTTTTTCTTAACTTACCTGCTGTATGAGCTGTAAGCGTATGTCCATTTTCTAACTTAACTCTAAACATAGCATTTGGAAGTAGATCAATTACTTTACCTTTAAATTCCAGTAAGTCTTGTTTTGACAAATTTATTTTCTCCTAATTCTTTTTATTACTGATTGAGCATGTCCAACAAGCCCTTCATAATTTGCAAGTGTTATAACTGATGGTCCAAGACTTTCAATACCCTTTTTTGATAGGTTTATGTAAGAAATTCTTTTATAAAATTCATTCACACTAATTCCGCTCGAGTATTTTGCAGATCCATTTGTTGGCAGAACGTGATTAGAACCAACATTATAATCTGTCATTGCCATTACAGCATATTTTCCTAAACATATAGATCCAGCATTTCTAATTTTAGAAACATAAGATTTATAATTTTGAATATTTAACTCTAAATGTTCTGGCGCAATTTTATTTACAATCTCAATAATTTTTTTGTCCGAATTTACATACATCAAAATTCCATTACTATTTAAACTTTTTCTAGCTACAGATACTCTTGGAATTTTTTTTAATTGTTTAATTAATTCAATTTTTACTTTTTCTAATAATTTTTTATCTTTTGAAATTAAAATACATTGAGCAAGATTATCGTGTTCTGCTTGACCAATTAGATCACTTGCAACCCATTCAGGATTTGAATATTTATCACAAACAATAGTTACCTCCGAGGGACCAGCTGTCATACCTTCAATGCCCACATCTCCAAAAACCTCTTTTTTTGCTGCAGCCACGTAAGCGTTTCCAGGACCAACAATTTTATCAACCTTTTTAATTTTTTTTGTTCCGTAGGCAGCAGCAGCAACTGCAGATGGACCACCAATAGAATAAATTTCTTTTATTTTACATTTTCTTGCTGCATACAAAACTGCTGGATTTTGCTTTCCTTTAAAACCAGGGTTAATCATTATTAATCTTTTAACACCAGCAACAATTGCCGGTACAGCATTCATTAAAACACTTGATGGATAAGATGCAGAAGAACCAGGGACATATATTGCAACTGAGTCTATTGGTAAATATTTATATTCAAGTTTATTTTTAAACTTATCTATGAAAGAAATATTTTTGAATTTTTGAAGAGAATGAAATTTGTAAATTCTATCATAAGCAATATCAATTGCTTTTTTTACTTTTTGATCTAAAGATTTTATTGAATTATTAATTTGATTTGACGTAGGAACAATAGTTCTATTTTGATTAAATCTTTTTTCATATTTCAATAAAGCTTTATCACCATTTTTTTTCACATCTCTAACAATACTTGTCACTGAGATAGAACTAGATTGAACTTTTTTTTTTCGCAGTGAAAGTAATTTATTTAAAGAATTACTAAAATTCTTATTAGTGCTATTTAGTATTTTCATTAATCTTTAATTTCATTTTGATCTTCTAGTCTTACTTCAATTGTTTCTGTAGTCAAAGCAATGTGCGCATTGTTACTGAAAATTAAGCTTATTTCATAATCAGTATTATTTTTCAAATAATCAATTCCAATTAATTCTAAAACTAATTCCTGATTTGACTGATCTATATTTTTAGATTTTACTTTATCAACGAAATCAAACCTACAAATACTATTAATTTTTTTATTATCTTGGCCAGTTTCAACTTTTGTTCTCTCTATTGAGAGTAAAAATACTTTGTTTGATGCAAGATATTTTATATCAAGAACCTTTACCTTTGCCCCGGCACTACATGCAGAAATCATTTGTAAACCCTCCTGATCGTTTGCAATAATTTTTGCTAGATATTTTTTTTCCATTAGTTCACTCGGCGTATTTTTGCTCCAACCTTTTTTAATTTTTTTTCTAAATTTTCATAACCTCTATCTAAATGATAAATTCTATTGATAACTGATTTCCCCTTAGCTGTTAAAGCAGCAAGGACCAATGAAACTGATGCTCGTAAATCTGTGGCCATTAATTCAGCAGGTACAAAATTTATATTTCCTTGAACTACAGCTTTGTTTCCTTTAGTTAAAATTTGTGCACCCATACGGTTTAGTTCAGCAACATGCATAAATCGATTTTCAAAAATATCCTCTTTGATTATTGATTTTTTGTTTGCTTTACATAACAAAACCATAATTTGGGCTTGTAAATCAGTTGGAAAACCTGGATACGGAGCTGTTTTAATTTCTAAATTTTTTATCTTTTTATTGCCTACAATGTTTATCTTATCGTGGTTAACTTTTATTTTAGCCCCAATTTTCTTTAAAATATCAATTTCTGTTTTAATTATTTTAGGTATCACATTTTTTATTTGTAACTTTCCCTCTGTCAATGCTGCCGCAATCAAATATGTTCCAGCCTCAATTCTATCAAACATAACTGAATAACTAATTTCTTTAATTTGTTTTACTCCAGAGATTTTTATTGAACGTTTACCAATCCATTTAATTTTACAACCCGTTTTTAATAAAAAATTAACTAAATCTTTTATTTCAGGTTCAATTGCACAATTTTTTAAAATAGTTTTTCCTTTTGCAAAGCAAGCAGCAATAATTAAATTCTCTGTAGCACCAACAGATATTTTTGAGAAACTTATGTTTGTCCCTATTAGTCCTTTTGGAGCATTAGCATGAACATATCCATTTAAAATTTTAAATTTAACTCCAAGTTTTGATAAGGCTTTAAGATGAATATCAACAGGTCTGGTACCAATTGCACAACCACCTGGTAGTGAAACTTTTGCGTTGCCAAACTTAGCAAGTAATGGTCCAAGCACTAGTATTCCAGCTCTCATAGTTTTTACTAAATTATAAGATGCAAAAACTTTTTTTTGTTTAGAATTATCTATAACAAGACTTTGTTTAGTAAATTTAGTAATTGATCCCAATGATTGAAGTAAATTAATCATTGTCTCTATATCTTTAACTTTTGGTAAATTTTTTAAAGTTATTTTATTTTTTGAAAGCAATGTTGCTGCCAAAATTGGTAATGATGCGTTTTTCGATCCTGAAATATTTATTTGTCCCTTGAGCTTATTCGCTCCAAGAACCTCTAGTCTTTGCATATTTAAACTTTAGGTAATGTTACCCCAGTTTGACCCATATACTTTCCATCTCGATCTGCATAAGTCACTTCTGGTTTTTCATTTCCTTTTAAGAAAATAAATTGTGCAACACCTTCATTTGCATAAATTTTTGCAGGTAAAGGTGTGGTGTTCGAAAATTCAAGCGTAACATATCCTTCCCACCCAGGCTCTAGTGGGGTTACATTTACAATGATCCCACATCTTGCATATGTTGATTTACCTAGACAAATAACCAATACATCATTTGGAATTTTAAACTTTTCCACAGTTCTTGCTAAAACAAATGAATTTGGTGGAATAACACACTCAGATACATTTTTAGTTACAAAATTTGTAGGTTTAAAATTTTTAGGGTCAACAATCTCAGAATTAACATTTGTAAAAATTTTAAACTCGTCTGATACTCTTGCATCATAGCCAAAAGACGAAAGTCCATAAGAAATACTCTTGCCTCTTACTTGTTTTTCCTCAAAAGGTGAAATCATGTTGTGTTTTTTGGACATTTTTCTAATCCATTTATCGGAGAGAACTGACATTATTTATTTTTTTTCTTATTTTTTTTTTGGAAAATTTTCCTTTTTTTCAGATTTTTTCTTAGAGCAAGACTTAAACGCTCATTTTTATCTTTAGAACTCATTCTTTGTTTGGATTTGTCAAAAAATCTAAAGATATTGGCTTATTAGGATCTAAAGCTTTTATTTTAGGTTCTTCTTGTTTGGGGCCTTCTTTAGCTAAACGTTTAGCTTTTTTTTCTGCAAGCTTCTTTTCTCTTTTAGCTTGCTTTTCCATAAGCTTGTTTCCTTTGGTTGATTTATAATCGTAGTGAATTCCCATAACATTTCCTTAAATAGATATAAATCATATTAGTCAAAAAATTAAGGCAATAATTTGAGAAAAATACGTTATTATCCACAAGAAATAAATTGTTTCTTTGCTCCTGTAGTTAAATGGCATAACAAGTCATTGGTAATGACTAGTTCCCTGGTCAGTACAGGGTGGGAGCACCACTAATTTTTATAAAATATCTTCCTCAAAAAAATAGTCACTAAGATTAAACTAAAAAAAGCTACAAGCGGAATGTAAATATCTGGTGAAAATATAATTTCAGTAATACCTGGAACTTCAGAGTTTTGATCGATAATTTTTTCAAATCCACTTCCAATCGATACTGCTAAAAATATTTGTGGAACGATCCCTATCAGTGTTGCAAAGAAAAAATTTCTTACTCGAACATTAAAAAGT
>CACNGH010000018.1:0-8170 GCA_902619815.1 uncultured Pelagibacteraceae bacterium | reverse complement strand
TTCAAACAGTTTTACTCTTTGATTTTGATTTAAGTTTTATTAATACAAGTTATCTTTATATAAGTTCAACGATAATTACACTCTTATCAATAGTGAATTTTATTGGTTTTTTTGAACTAATATTAAGTCTTTCGGCATCTTTAATAATAGAAAATTATATTGATATAATAATTGTAGGATTTGGCTTTAGACTTTTAAACATATCAAGCTTAATTGCTGCGTGTATATCTATTTTTTCAATTAATAAGTTTAAAAAAAATTAATTACATTTAGAGTGTTCTTTAGGATAACTAATTAATACCGCTTTATTCTTGCCTTTATAAATAAATAAACTTCCTACACCAAATCCTAATATTGGATATTTATTTGATATGTCCCTAATTTCTTCATAAGATTTTGCACCACCAACAATTGTTATAGGGGTACTGGTGAGATTATAAACTAAATCAATCAAATTTACATCATAGCCTTTTTTTGTTCCATCTTTATGCATGCTATTGATTATTATTTCGCCGACTTTTTTATTTGATATCATTTTAATAAAATTAATACATTCACTATGATTTTTTGATTTATAATTGTTAATAACATAATTGTTGTTAATATCTTTATAAATATCAATTGTTACCGCTACGCTTTGTGAGCCAAATTTTTTAATTATTATATCAAGTAAATCTGGATTTTTTATAAAACTTCTTGATATAGATATTTTTTCTATACCCAGAGAAAATAATCTTTCGACTTGACCAATATTTATGATACCACCTCCATAACAGAGAGGCATTCTTGCATTTGATGCTATATTCTCAATTAGTTTATAATTGATATTATCTTCAATATTGGAAGTACCTATATCAAAAATTGTTATTTCATCTGCTTCTTTGTCATTAAAAATTTTTACAATATTTAATGGATCTCCAACGTATTCTGGGTTCTCAAATTTTGTTGTTTTCACAAAATATCCCTCTTTGAGAAGCATTACTGGAATTATCCTTGTTTTAAGCACAATATTTTGCAAAATTTGTTAAAAGTTTTATTCCATTTTGATGACTTTTTTCAGGATGAAATTGAACTCCATATATATTTTTGAAATTTACTGAGCTCAAAAATTTATCTCCATACATAGTTGAAGAATATGAATAGTGTTTATTCTGAATTAGTTGATTTCCATAACTATGCAAAAAATAGAAATAGCTGCCATCTTTTATATCTTTAAATAAGGTATTATTATTTGTGCTTAAAATATTATTCCACCCCATATGAGGATATCTCATATTTGGATTATTTAGTTTTTCTACTCTTCCTTTCAGCCAACCAAAACCTTTACCTTCTCCTTCCTCACTAGATTCAAAGAATAAGTGCATTCCAATGCAAATACCTAAAATAGGAATTTTTTTTTTTGTTACTAAATGATTAATTGAACTAAATAAGTTATGATTTTTTAGATTTTTCATAACATTATCAAAATTACCAATACCAGGTATAATTAATTTTGATACGTTTTCAATTTCATCTATATTTGATACAGACTTGCAGTCTATACCTTCTTCAAAATAAATATTTTTAATTGCGTTAATATTGCCAAAGTTTGTATTAATAATACCGATCATTTAATGTTTCTATTTTCTTTTTTAAAAAATTTAAGTAGATAAGTTATTAACTTTAAAATAAAAGATTTTGATTTATAGTTGTAATAATATTTGTTCGGACCTTCAAAAAGTTTTTGCAATTCATCAGTTGAAAAATCAAGTTTATTGCAAATATATTTTATATCCTTCTTGATATTGTCATCATTATAAGTATTTTTTGATATCTCGACCAATGCATCTTCTCTTGATATCTGGTTAGTGGAAATTAGGCTTGATAATTGACCTTTTCTTGGATCATGGTTAAATTTATACTTTTTCCAATAAGCATCAAAAAATTTAGTATAATTTGACTCGTAATGTTTTCCACCATAATTTTCCCAATCAAGTTTTCTTGATAAAGTTTTCATTGCTTCATCTTTATTATAATTAATATAGTTCAATGGCTGATGAATTTTTATACCATAAATAAACTTATATAAAATTTTATATTCTAAAATATCTAGCCTTGGGTATTTATCTAATTGTATAGTTCCAAATTTTTTTTGAATATCATTAATTAATGTTAAGTCACCCGCATAATAAGCTATATATAGTGGTGGCCTGTAAGATTCTGTCTGCAAATTGCCTCCAGTTAAAATATTTTTAATTTTGGTTTTTTTAGCAAATTTATGCATACTAGCCCATATTGCATGATCCTGAACAGTTTCCATGTAAGGAACTTGAGCAAACAAAAAAGATCTGGTTAGATCTTTTATCTCATTCCAATCAATAACATCAGTTTGTAAATCAAGATCATATTTATCAATTATTTTCTCAATGTTTGAAACAGCTATTCTATTATTCCACCCAACATCAACATGATAAAGAATAGGTTTTAAATTTAATTTTTCTACTACATAATAAACTAAATAAGAGCTATCAATCCCCCCACTAACACCGATTATACAATCATAATCAACTTTATTTTTATTTTTTGAAAATTTTAATTTTTTTAAAAGACTATTTTTATATTTTTGAGATTTTTTAAGATTATTTACAAGTATTTTTTGTGTATTTTTTTTAAAATTTATACAATATTCACAAACTCCTTCAGAATTAAATTCAGTATATTTGTATGAAATGTTGTCTATCAAACATATTTTACATATTTTATGATTACTCATTTTTAGGTCTAGTCATTAATTTTGTTTAGATATTTAAATTTTAATATAAACTAAGTTCTTTAGAATCAAATAATTAAATTTTAGATGAATAATTTAAATTTTCAAAATATTCCAGAGCCAAGTAAAGTAGTAAATGAAGTTATAAATAATGGATACTTAGTATGTAACGATGTTATTGACGATAAAATCATCAAAGAACTTCAAGATTATTGGATAAATAAATTTAAAAAAATAAATACAAACAAACTTAAAAAATATTACAGATCTTTTGTGTATAGACTTGGAGAAGAAAATTTTTGGTCATTTTCAGACAAAAAAACAGATTATAGAATTAAAAGGCAGGAATTTTTATGGAATGAAATGGATGATAATACAAGAAGCCTATTAATAAAAATGCATAAATTTTTAAATAAGTGTTTAAACCAAAATAAAAATTCTGGACTAAATTATAGTAGTGATAAAAATGTGCTTACATTGTCGGTTAATTATTATCCTCCTAACGATGGATATTTATCTGAACATAGAGATGTTTCAAATAAGAAAATGCTTCTATGGATGATATTTAATCTAACACAAAAAGGAAAACATTTTGAAGAGGGTGGTCTTTATATCATTAACCCAGAGGGTAAAAAAATAAATTTAGACGATATATCTAAACCAGGATCAATTATTTTTTTTAATGGAACATTAAAACATGGTGTTGATAGGATAGTTTCTGAAAAAAATATTGGAAAAATCTCTGTATTTCCCTTTAATTCTTATTTTTTAACTCAAAAATCAATCCCAAGTAGTATTAAAAATTTAATTAAAGCATACTACAAAATAAGAAAATTATTAGGGATAAATGAAGAGCAAAACATAGGTTTAAAATACTAAATCTAATTTTCATATATTTTAACAAAAAAGTATCCCTTCTACTTTAGATATAATGATTGTTGATTAAATTGAGAAGTTTAAGAAAGTTTAAATTTTGATTTTTTACTATCTATCAAGAAGGTCTTAACAGTTTCTTTTGTGAGTTGAGAAAACGTTTTGCCATAATTTTCAATTTTTTCAATTATATTTGGTGGTACAGTAATAATATCACATCCAATTTGTGAAGCTTGGATATAATTATATGGTTCTCTCACGCTTGCCCATAAAATTTCTACATTTTTAAAATTTTTTTTCATTTTTATGCTTTCTAATATCTCTGGTACCGGATCATGCCCAGCATCAGCTGCCCTGCCTGCAAATATAGAGATTATTACTTTAGTTTTTTTGTTAATATTTTTAAGAATTTCCTTTGTTTGTTTTGCTGTATAAACAGCTGTAATATTTAATTTAATTCCTTCTTTATTAAGTTGTTTAATAACTCTACTTGTTAACTGTCCTTTCGAATTAATAATAGGTATCTTAACAAAGACATTTTTTCCCCATTTATTAATCTTCAAAGCTTGTTCTCTCATATCATTAAAATTGTCGGCAAACACTTCTAAAGAAACTGGTTTGTTTTCAATAATTTTTATAATTTTTTTTGAATAATCTTTATAATTTTTTGCTCCTGCTTTTCTCATCAAACTTGGATTGGTTGTAAAACCTTTGACAATTTTTTTCTTTACAAAATTCTTAATGATTTTAATTTCTGCGCTATCACAGTAAATTTTAGACTTCATTATAATATTATAGATTCTTTGTAATATCCTCTGTCATTTTTTTTGCATCTGCAAATAACATAAGAGTATTTTCTTTATAAAATAAGTCATTATCAATACCAGCATAACCAGGAGACAAGCTTCTTTTAACAAACAAAACTGATTTACATTTTTCAACATCTAAAACTGGCATACCATATATTGGACTTTGTGGGTCTGTTTTTGCAACTGGATTAGTTACATCATTTGCACCAATAACAAATGCTACATCGGCATTTGCAAAATCATTGTTGATTTCTTCTAATTCAAACACTTCATCATATGGAACATTTGCCTCTGCAAGCAAAACATTCATATGACCAGGCATACGTCCAGCAACAGGGTGAATAGCGTAAGACACTTTGATGTCGTTTTTCTTTAATGTATCTACCATTTCTCTAAGAGCGTGTTGCGCTTGAGCCACTGCCATTCCATACCCAGGAACAATTATTACTGAAGAAGCATTTTTCATTAAAAAAGCTGCATCATCTGCATTCCCACTTTTTACTGGTTTTTGTTCTTTACTCTGGCCTCCAGATGATTGTTCGGTAGAACCAAAACCACCTAATATTACATTAAAGAACGATCTATTCATTCCTTTGCACATAATGTATGAAAGTATAGCACCAGAAGATCCGACCAACGCACCTGTAATGATTAAAGCAGTATTTTCTAAAGTAAAACCAATACCTGCTGCAGCCCAGCCTGAATAAGAATTCAACATTGAAATTACAACTGGCATGTCTGCACCTCCAATGGGAATAATTATTAAAAATCCAATTAAAAATGAAACTGCAATCAATATCCAAAATAAATTAGATGATTGAGTTGAACAAAGATAAACTGTCAATATTACAACTAATATTAATAACAATGCATTTAATAAGTGCTGACCTTTAAAGGTTATAGGCGCACCAGACATTATTCCTTGCAATTTCAAAAAAGCTATAACAGATCCAGAAAAAGTAATTGCACCAACTGCTGCTCCAATTGCCATTTCTATTAAACTTGCAAGCTTAATATTTCCTGGTGTCCCTAAATTAAATGAAGCTGGATTAATAAATGCAGAGATTGCAACAAATACTGCAGCTAAACCAACTAAACTATGAAAACCAGCAACTAACTCTGGCATCGCAGTCATTGGGATGCGATATGCAATAAATGCTCCAATACTTCCACCAATTGCTAAAAATATAATTACATAAATAAAACCAGAGCTAAAATTTCCAACAGACAAGAATGTAACTGTCACAGCTATAATCATTCCAATAATTCCTAATAAATTTCCCTGTCTTGAAGTTTCAGGAGATGATAAACCTCTTAAAGCTAAGATAAACAATACCCCAGATACCAAATATAAAATTGCAGATAAATTTGCTGACATTAATTATTTATCCTTTTTCTTTTTTTTATACATAGCAAGCATTCTTTGAGTAACTAAAAATCCACCAAAAATATTAACTGCTGCTAATATAATCGCTAAAAATCCGTAAATACTAGATGATGAAAAAACTGCTCCATCACTCCCAGATAGAGCCGCAATAATTGCACCTACAATAATTACTGATGAGATTGCATTTGTAACAGACATCAATGGTGTATGTAACGAGGGTGTAACACTCCACACCACGTAATATCCAACAAATATTGATAATATAAATATGCTTAATCTGAATATAAAAGGATCTATTTCCATAATACTATTTAATAAGTGTTTTCTCGATTATTTCATCTTCTAAATTAATATTTAATTTCTTATTTTCTTTATCATATAAATTAGAGATAAAATTAAATACATTTTTTGCATACAAATTAGAAGCTGATACAGGTAATTTATTTAGTATATTTGCCTCCCCTAAAATTTTAACACCATTTTTTTCAACAATTTTATCAACTTCAGTAAAAACCGTGTTTCCTCCTTGAACAGCTGCTAAATCATAAATGACTGAGCCTGGTTGTAAATTTTTAAACATATCTTCCTTAATAATTTTAGGCGCCTCTCTACCTGGAATTAAAGCAGTACAAATTATTATATCAATTTTTTTTAATGTCTCTGTTAATAATTCTTCCTGTTTCTTTTTAAATTCATCTGAAGCTTCCTTCGCATAACCACCTTCGGTTTCTAAATTTTCAGATCCTTCAACAGTTAGAAATTTACCACCTAAACTTTCAACTTGTTCTTTGGATGCCATTCTTACATCAGTTGCAAATACAACAGCTCCCATTCTTTTAGCTGTAGCAATAGCTTGTAGTCCAGCAACTCCTGCTCCAACCACTAAAACTTTTGCTGCAGGAATTGTACCAGCTGCTGTCATCATCATTGGAATTGCTCTTTCATAAATTTGAAAAGCTTCCACAACTGCTTTATAACCAGCTAGGTTAGCTTGAGAAGATAAAATATCCATTGATTGTGCTCTTGTAATTCTTGGAAGCAACTCTAAAGAAAAACAATTTATTTTTTTTGACTTTAAATTCTCTAATTTTTCTTTATTTAAAAAAGAATTTAACGATCCAATTAAAGTTTGATTTTCTTTTAATACTGATAATTTTTCCTCACTAGGTAAACCCAATTGAATAACAATCTCAGAACTTTTTATTATTTCTTCTTCATTATCTAATAAGTTAACTCCTAAATTTTTATAATCTACATCACTAAAACCTAAGTTTGTTCCATAATTTTTTGGTAATGATACATTAAATCCTAAACTAATATATTTTTTTGCAATCTCTGGTGTAACTGCAATTCGCTTTTCTATATCTCGATTTTCTGAAACTGAGGCTAAATTCATAATAAATATAAATCAAATTTTATAAAAGAAATATTGCCATTAAAACCAATATTATAATTACAGCAACAGTTCCCCATAAAACAAATTTAGTAAAATTAATCCAAGTGTTTTTATGGTTTTTATTATCCATAAATTTATTTTTGTCTTGCTTTAAACTTTGGATTTGTTTTGTTAATCACGTAAACTCTTCCTCTTCTTCTGACAAGTTTGGAGTTCAAATCTCTTTTTTTGATAGATTTTAATGAGCTTTTAATTTTCATAATTTATGGGACTTAATAAAGTAACTTATATAATCTTTCAATTCTATTTTTCCATATTTTTGAATTATTTTGTTATTAGATGAGATCTTAGTCAGGGCAGAAGCGTATCTTTCCCCTAATCCTGGTTTTAAGAAGAAGTTCTATTAAATTTGAACCAACAAAACCTGCACCTCCAGTTACTACAATGAAATTTTTTCATTTAGAAAATGCCTGGCAACGTCTTACTCTTCCGTGTCTTAAGACAAAGTACCATCAGCGCTGAAAGGCTTAACTACCGAGTTCGGAATGGGATCGGGTGTTACACTTTCGCAATAATCACCAGGCAACGGTCTTATATAATAAAAAAACTAATTTGCAACTTTTTAATATTGTTTATTTCTATCTAATATGCTCCAAAAAAATATGCCTAAAGGATAATAAGTTATAATATTTAGCCAGTTATTAAAAAAATTACCTGTTGGTACCAAAGGCCATAAAAAAATTAAAAAAGCCGACATTAAACAGATTTCAAAATCATTAAAATAATAGCTGCCAAAAATAAGTCTTTTAAAATGAATAAAAACATATTTCATAAAATAAAAAAATAGAAAAATTATAAATGTAATCCCAATTAAACCTAATTCTGTAATAACCTGTATATAAGTATTATGAGGATGAACATTACATGAAAATACTGAAACCTTATATTCATCTTTT
>CACNGH010000017.1:0-9542 GCA_902619815.1 uncultured Pelagibacteraceae bacterium | reverse complement strand
TATTTAATTACTATAAAGGGCGAAATTTAATAAAAAATTAACCACTTATTATGAAAAGAACATACCAGCCCTCGAATGTTAAAAGAGCCAGAAAACACGGCTTTAGATCAAAGATGAAAACAAAAGGTGGTAAAAAACTTTTAGCCAGAAGAAGAGCTAGAGGAAGAAAGTCACTAACAGTTTCTGTTTAAATAAATGAAAAGCAAAATCCTTGCTCTTTCAAAGAATGAAGAATTTAAAAGTCTTTTAAAAAAAAAGAAAATTTCAAATAAGTATGTGACTATTTTTTTTGGAAAATTGCCACATAAAGACAATAAAAAACTCAATATAAGTTTTTCAGTTAAAAAAAAAATTGGAAATGCAGTTAAAAGAAATAAAATTAAAAGAAGGTTAAGAAATATTGTTAACGATGCAGTTAAAATAATATCAATAAACTTTGATTTTTCTATCCTTGTTCTTGCAAAGGAGAGTATGTTAAACAATGAATACAAAAATATAAAAGAAACCTTATTTCAAGACTTAGAAAAAATTAAATAATGAATATATTTACTAAATTATTAATTAAACTTATTAAGGGCTACAAATATCTAATTAGTCCTTTATTTGGACACTCTTGCCGATACTTGCCTACATGTTCCGAATATAGCATTGATGCTTTAAAGGAATTTGGTTTGGTTAAAGGTCTTTTCAAGAGTATTAAAAGAATTTTGTCGTGTCATCCAATTAAATTTTTAGGCGGAGGAGAGGGATTTGATCCTGTAAAAAAAGAAGCAAAGGATAATAAATAATGGAGACCCGAAATATTATAGCTGCCATAAGTTTATCCGCAGCCGTTATTCTACTTTACACCCTTTTTTTTGCGCCTCCTCCAGTAACTCAGGAGAGCATAGCTGAAAAAAATAAAACTGAACAAAGTTCAGATGCTCCTAGTTTAGATCAAAAAGAAAACATTACAGAAATTTCAAGAGAACAGGCATTAAGTGAAAGTGAAAGAATTCAATTTGAGAATCAAAGTATAATTGGTTCAATATCTTTGAAAGGAGCTGCAATAGATGACCTAACTTTTAAAGAATATAATGTAGTTTTAAACGGAGATGAAAAGGTAAACTTATTAGCACCAAGAAATGCTAAAGAAGGGTACTTAATAGAGAGTGGATTTATAACAACTGATAAAAATGTTAAAATCCCAAATTCGAATTCAATTTGGTCTGTATCGGGAAATAAAAAATTAACTGCGAAATCCCCAATTAAATTAACATGGACGAATGATCAGGGTATTACTTTTGAAAAAGAAATATCAATTGATGATAAGTTCTTATTTACAGTTAAACAACGAGTAATTAATTCTACAAATAACAAATATGATTTTTATTCATATGGACAAATTATTCGAAATGAAGCTCCTGAAATAACAAATTTTTATATACTTCATGAAGGTTTAGTTGCAACACTTGATGATGAGCTTATTGAGGAAGATTATGATGATATTGAAGAAAAAAAATTTTCAAGAACTGCTCAAAAAGGATGGCTTGGTATTGGAGATAAGTACTGGATAACTTCATTAATTCCTCCAAAAGGAAAAGAGTTCAAAACTACTTTTGATTACAAAAATAAATTTAGAGCAAATTTTGTAGCAACTGAGCCTCTCGAGTTAAATAGCAATTCATCTATTGAGGATAAAATGCAGATAATTGTAGCTGCTAAAAGAGTAGATGTTATTGATGGTTACGCAGAATCTTTAAAAATAGATAAATTTGACCTAACAATTGATTGGGGATTTTTGTATTTTATAACTAAACCATTATTTTTTGGAATAGATTATTTCTTCAAACTTCTTGGAAATTATGGTTTAGCGATCATAGCAATTACTATTTGCATAAGATTAGCATTTTTCCCTTTAGCAAATTTCTCATTTAGAAGTATGGCTAAAATGAAAGCATTAACTCCGGAAATGACAAGACTTAAAGAACTACATAAAGACGATAAGATGAAATTACAGCAAGCAATGATGGCACTATATAAGAAAGAAAAAGTTAACCCCATGTCAGGATGTTTGCCAATTCTGGTCCAAATCCCAGTTTTTTTTGCTTTATATAAAGTATTATTTGTGACTATCGAAATGAGACACATGCCGTTTTATGGCTGGATACAAGATTTATCTGAAAGAGATCCAACTTCATTATTTAATCTATTTGGGTTGCTTCCGTATGATGTTCCATCATTTTTAATGATTGGAGCTTGGCCAATAGCAATGGGTATCAGTATGTTTGTGCAGATGAAACTTAACCCAGCGCCTACTGATCCAATGCAGGCAAAAATATTCATGTTCTTTCCACTTTTCTTAACAATAATATTAGCTCCTTTCCCTGCAGGATTAGTAATTTATTGGACAGTTAATAATATTTTAACTATGGCACAACAAGTCTTCATCATGAAGCGTACGACAGTCAAAACTGTAACCTAATAATTGTAAATAGTTAAAAACGCATGGATCTTAAAAATATATTGCCCGAAGATGGGCCACCTTTAAGTGAAGTTAATAAATATATTGAAAAATATAAAAATGACTTAATTGTAATTAAATATGGTGGAAATGTTTTAATTGATAGAAACGTATTTAATAATTTTATAACAGACCTATATGTATTAAATAAATTAGGTATTTCAACAATAGTTGTGCATGGTGGCGGACCAAGAATAAAAAGAGAATTAGAAAAATCTAATATTCAATCAAAATTTATAAGAGGTTTAAGAGTTACTGATAAAAATATAATCAATATTGTAGAATCTGTTTTAATTGACTTTAATGATGATATTGTCGAAAATTTAGACAAAAAAGGCTCTAAAGGTGTTTCAATACACACAAAAAATAGCAATATTATAGAGGTAATACCTGAAGCAAAAGAGTTAGGCTTTGTAGGGATACCAACATCGGTTAATAATAAAATAATATTTAATATCCTAGAGCAAAATAAAGTTCCGATTGTATCTCCATTAGGTTTAGATAAAAATAGTCAAACCTATAATATTAATGGTGATACAGCTGCTATGGCTATAGCTAAATCTTTAAAAGCTAGAAGATTATTATTAATGACAAATGTTGATGGCGTTCTTAACAAAGAAAAAAAGTTAATAGAAGAAATATCTTCCACAGAAATTTTAGAAATGATTAAAAATGAAACCATAACAGAAGGCATGATCCCTAAAATTAATGCGTGTCTAGATGCTGTAAATAATGGAGTAACTGGAGTTGGAATAATTAATGGCACAAAAAAGCATTCATGTTTATGGGAAATATTTTCTGACAAAGGTGCAGGTACATTGATTAGAAAATGATAAAATTAAAGAATATTAAAAATATACTGTTTGATTGTGATGGAGTTTTATATCAAGATCTTGAAGCTGTTTTTGGTCAAGTAAGTAAAAAAATGACAGAATATATATCTAAAAAGTTAAATTTAGATTTAAAAGTGGCCAAAGAATTGCAGAGAAGTTATTTTCATAAATACGACACCAGTCTTAATGGTTTAATGATTCATCATGATATCCCTCCAAGAGAATTCTTAGATTATGTCCATGATATTGATTTATCTTTCTTGGAAAAAGATCAAACTTTAAGAAAAGAGCTTGAGAGTACAATTTTAAGAAAATTTGTTTTTACTAATGGAAGCAAAGAGCATGTGAAAAACATAACCACAGCACTTGGTATTGATGATCAATTTGAGAATGTTTTCGACATAGTAGATGCCAAATATAATCCCAAACCTGCAGCAAAAGCTTTTGATCTAATGATAGAAAAATTCAAAATAGATCCAAAAGAAACACTTTATATTGAAGATATTGCAAAAAATTTATCAATTGGAAAAGAAAGAGGAACAATAACTGCATGGTTAATCAATGACGAATACTGGGGTAAAAAAGAGTCAGATAAAGAATACATTGACTATAAGATAGAAAATCTTTCTTTATTTTTAAAAGAAATAAGGTTATTAAAAAACACATAAATGTTATGAGTATAGAAAATATTATTAGCGAAGCTTGGGAAAAAAGAGACCAAATAACCCCAAGTTCAGATGAAAATTTAAAGAATACTGTAAATCAAATTATTGATGATTTAGATAGTGGTAAAGTCAGAGTTGCTGAAAAAATAGATGGTGAGTGGAAAACTCATCAATATCTTAAAAAAGCAATCATGTTAAGTTTTAGAATGTACCCAATGGAAAATTTAAATGGTCCATACAGTAGTTGGTATGATAAAGCTCATCTTTTAAAAGGTAAAACAGCAGGATGGACTAAAGAAGATCATGAAAAGGCTGGTTTTAGAATGGTCCCCAATTCACCTGTGAGAAAAGGATCTTACGTTGGCAAAAATGCAGTATTAATGCCGTGCTATGTTAATATTGGTGCATACATAGATGAGGGCACTATGATTGATACTTTTGCAAGAGCTGGGAGTTGCTGTCAAATTGGGAAAAATTGTCATATTTCAGCTGGCTCTGGTGTCGGGGGTGTATTGGAGCCTGCTCAAGCATTACCCACGATAATTGAAGACAATGTTTTCCTTGGTGCTATGTCTGAAGTTGTTGAAGGTGTAATAGTTGGAGAAGGATCTGTATTAAGTATGGGAATGTATATTGGTCAATCCACAAAAATAGTTGATAGAAAAACTGGTGAAATTACTTATGGAAAAATACCACCTTATTCAGTTGTTGTACCTGGTTCTTTACCAAATAAAAATAATCCTGCAGCGCCATCACTTTATTGTGCGGTAATTATTAAACAAGTTGATGAAAAAACTAGATCAAAAACATCAGTAAACGATCTTTTGAGAGAATAAAAATGCAAAAAATCAACGAACTTCAATTAGCTAAAGAGCTAATTAGGTTTCCTTCGGTGACTCCTGTTGATGCAGGTATAATGAGTTTTTTAGAAAAAAAGCTAAAACTACTTGGTTTTAAAACTAAAGTACTTGAATTTAGAGAAAAGAACAGCAAACCAGTAAAAAACCTTTACGCAAGACTTGGTAATAAAAGTCCTAACTTTTGTTATGCAGGTCATTTAGATGTGGTGCCTGCTGGAAACCTTAAGGACTGGACAGTCAATCCATTTAAGCCCTCGATTAAAAAAGGCCATTTAATTGGAAGAGGTGCAAATGATATGAAAAGCTCCATAGCAGCATTCGTTGCAGCAATTAGCAATTTTATTGAAAATTACTCTGATTTTAAAGGCTCAATTAGTCTTTTAATTACCGGGGACGAAGAAGGTGTCGCTATTAATGGGACGAAAAAAGTTGTGGAGTATTTAAAAAAAAGAAAAGAGAAAATCGATTTTTGTTTAGTAGGTGAGCCAACTAACCCAAGTAAATTGGGTGAAATGATTAAAATTGGGAGAAGAGGAAGTATGAACGGTAGATTAATTATTACTGGAATACAGGGGCACGTAGCTTATCCTCAACGAGCAAATAATCCTTCAACAGCGCTTGTACAAATTCTTAAAGAAATAAAAGATATCAAATTTGATCAAGGAACAAAGGATTTTCAAGCAACTAATTTGGAAATAACAAAAATAAATATTAATAACACCGCTGATAATGTAATTCCAGGTCTCGCTACAGCTACATTTAATATAAGATTTAATAATAAACACACTTCTTCTTCCCTGAAGAGTAAGGTAAATAAAGTTATTAAAAAAATATCAGCTAAAAATAAATCTAAATATAAAATTGAATATAGTGTATCTGGAGAAGCTTTTTTAACAAATCCTAATAAAACAACTTTTATGATACAAGATATAATTAAGAAAATTACAAAAATAAAACCTAAACTTTCAACAACAGGGGGAACTTCAGATGCAAGGTTTATTAGGAATATTGCACCTTGTTTAGAATTTGGTTTAGTTGGTAAAACCATGCACAAAGTAGATGAGGCAGTTTCACTGTCAGATTTAAAAAAATTGACACTAATTTATTTAAATATATTGAAAAATTATTTTAAGTGAAAACCGGGTTAATTACATCAGATACATATCAAAATCACAATACTGGGGATGGACATCCTGAAAATATTGATAGAGTTACTGTTGTAATAGATAATTTTAAAAAATTAGATAATAAAAAATTGATTTGGAAGAAACCGAATAAATTTGAGAATTCTTTTTTAATTAAAACTCATACCTCCAATTATATAGATCAAGTAAATAAATCTTTTCCAAAAAAAGGATATAATTTTCTTGATGGTGACACCGTAATTTCTCCTGGTAGTAAAGATGCTTCTAAGGATGCTGTGGGTTCAATTATTACTGCAATTGATGGGGTGCAGAATAAAGAGTTTAAAAATGCATTTTGTGCGGTAAGACCGCCCGGCCACCACGCAGAAAAAGAAAAAGCAATGGGTTTTTGTATCTTCAATAATGTTGCTGTTGGAGCAAATTACGTAATCGAAAAATATAAATATAATAAAATAGCAATTATTGATTTTGATGTTCACCATGGAAACGGTACTCAAGACATTTTTTATGATAACGAAAAAGTTTTATTTATTTCTACTCATCAATACCCTTACTATCCAGGTTCTGGCTCTGAAAAAGAAAAAGGTAATTTTAATAACGTATTAAATATTCCTCTTGAAGCTGGAACATCTGCAGTAAAGTATCTAAACGCTTACGAAAATGTTTTAAATAAAGTGAGAGAGTTTAAGCCTGAATTCTTGTTGTTTTCTGCGGGTTTTGATGCACACATTGATGATCCTTTGGCCCAACTGCAGCTTAGTTCTGAGGATTTTTATAAAATTACCAAAAGAACATTGGAGATCTCAAAACCATTTTGTAATGGAAATGTTGTATCAATACTTGAGGGTGGATATGATCTTAAAGCTTTACAAGAAAGTACCAAGAGACATGTTGATGCTCTCATAGAATTTAATTGATAATTTAATATAACTATCTAAACACACTCTAAATGAAACTGTACAGAATTAAAAAGTCAGCAATAGATAAAAAAGGAAAAGGACTTTACGCAACTAAAGATATAAAAGCTGGAACTAAAGTAATTGATTATATCGGTAAATTAATTACAAAAAAACAAACTGAAGAATCTGATAAATATGACAATGGTAAACCCATTTATTTATTTACTATAAATAAAAGATACGATCTTGATGGAGATTTTCCATGGAATACTGCAGGTTTAATCAATCATTCATGTGACAACAACTGTGACTATGATGGTAAGGGATTAAAAATTTGGGTTAAAGCAATAAGAGATATTAAAAAGGGTGAGGAATTTACTTGTGATTATGGATTTGGTTATGATGAAAATTACAAACAATTTCCATGTAAATGCAAATCTAAAAACTGTTGTGGCTATATAGTAAGAGCTGAGTCTAGATGGAGAATTAATAAAAAGTTTGCAATGAGCAACAAAAAAATTAATAAATAACTCTATATAAAAAAAGCCCTTCGGGTGGCGCTGGTGGAGCACACAGTACTCTTTTTTTAGATTTAAATACTTTGTCAAAAGTTTTTAGATCCCATTTCTTCTCACCCAAATATTTTAGACAACCTACCATAGATCTTACTTGCTGTTGTAAAAATGATTGTGACTTAAATTCAATTTCAATTTTATTTTTAAATGTTCTTATTTTGATTGATTTAATTGTTCTGATTGGGCTTTTAGCGTGACAACTTGATGATCTATAGGTTGAGTAGTCATTCGTTCCCAATAATTTTTTTGCTCCTTTTTTCATTAAGTCAACATCTAGTATTTTCCTCACATGCCACCCTCTTCCATTTTCAATTACAGGAGCACTTATTTGATTAAAAATTATATATCTATAAATTCTTTGTTTAGCAGAAAATCGTGAATGAAATTTTTCACTTCTTTTTTTAATTTGAGTAATTGCTATACCTTTATTATTAAGAAAATGATTAATTGATTTTAAAAATTTTGTTAAATCTAAAATTTTTTTTTGACAATCAAAGTGAGCTGACTGAGCATGAGCATGTACACCTGCATCTGTTCTGCCAGATCCATTTAGAATTATTTTTTCTTTTAAAAGTTTTGATAAATGTTGTTGAATTAATCCTTGAATAGTAGAGCCTTTTTTTTGAATCTGCCAACCTCTAAAACTCGTTCCAACATATTCAATAAGAACTTGATACCTCGCCATTTAAATCTGATGGCCTTTTCTAATTCTTGAACCAAGCATAAATTCACCAATATTTTGAGCTCTTTTTCCTTGTCTTTGTATCTCTGTGACTTTAATTGATTTCTTATCTCCACAAGCAATTTCTAAATAATCGTTAAGAACCTCTCCCGGATTTCCAACCCCATTGCTGATTTCTCCTTTTAGAATTTTATATCTCTCACCACTTGATATAAAAAAAGCACCTGGTACCGGATATAAACCATTTATTTTCCCTATAATATTCTCTGCATTACTAGTCCAATCAATTAAACCCTCTGTCTTTTGAATTTTTGGAGCATAAGTTGCTTTTGAATGATCTTGATCCACGAAAGTTGCTTTGTCTTCAAGTATGTCATCAATATTATCTAAAATTTTTTCTGCGGCAATAAAAGATAACTTTTCAGCAATTTCAGCAGAATTAAAATTATTCTCCATATTGATTTTATAGGTATTGCAAACTGGACCTGTGTCTAATTTTTCTTCTATTTTCATAATACTGACCCCAGTTACTTTATCTAAATTCATTATAGCTCTTTGTATAGGTGCCGCTCCTCTCCACTTAGGTAGAATAGATGCATGTATGTTTATAAATCCTTTTTTTGTTAAACTTAAAAATTCTTTAGGTATAATTTGTCCATAGGCTACAACAATTACTAGATCTGCATCTACTGATTTAAAAAATTCGTATTCCTCTTTATTTTCTTTTAAAGTTGATGGTGCCCTGTACTCTAAATTTAAAGTTTCAGAAATTCCTTGAATAGGAGATTTATTAATTTTTTGTCCACGATGTGATTTTTGTGGGGGTTGAGTGTAAACGCATGTCACAGGATATCCATTTTGATATAGAGATTTCAAAATTGGTACAGCGAACATGGGTGTACCCATAAAAATAATTTTCTTAGCCATAAATTAAACTTAGGCTGTACTTGATTTTAATTTTGATAATTTTTTAATTATCATCGATTTTTTTAATTTTGAGAGATAATCGATAAATAATATACCTTCTAGGTGATCCATTTCATGTTGAATGCATGTAGCAAGTAAACCTTCAGCCTTTAATAATTGTTTTTGTCCATTATAATCTAAATACTCTACTTCACATTTACTTGGTCTATCTATATCTGCAAATTGGTTTGGAACCGAAAGGCATCCTTCTTCATAAGTTGCTTTTAAAGGGTCTTTATTTTTAATTATAGGATTTACAAAATATCTTGGCTCTTTTTTATTTTCTTCTTTGCAAATATCCATGACTATAATCCTTTGTGGAATTCCAACTTGTATTGCAGCAAGACCAATTCCGTTGGCAGCATACATGGTCTCCAACATATCTTTCATTAGTTTCTGCTCTTCTTTTCCAAC
>CACNGH010000016.1:0-12119 GCA_902619815.1 uncultured Pelagibacteraceae bacterium | reverse complement strand
AGGAACCTGATCAAGAAGTTCTTGATCATAGAAAAAGAATTGAAAATTCTGATATCATTGTCTTGATTGCTCCAATTTGGAATTTTAGAATGCCTGCTATTGTTGAAGGTTGGATTGATAAAGTTTTAGCACCACCTTGGGCATTTAAATTTAAAAAGTTGGTTGGAAACTACGGATATCCAATTGGTAATTTAAAACAAAAAAAAGCAATAATATTTTGCACATATGGCTCTCCAAGATTAGCTATCACAACTTTCTTTTTAAATTTGCCTATTCGAAGATTGAAAAGAGGAGTTTTTCACATGTGTGGCATATATAACATTATCTACAGAAGGTATTTTGCGGTACCATTTGTTAGCGATGCAAAGAGACAAGAATTTTTAGAAGATGTTAAAGAAACTGCAAATAACATTTAAAGTATTTATTTTATTATTTCTATTAACAAGTTTTTCCAAAGCTGATTTGTTAAATCCTGATAAAAATATCAAACCTAAAGAAGTTGTTAAAATTCAACTAACTGGACTTCAACAAAATGATTTAAATTATCAAGATAGCGGCATTGAACAGACATGGAATTTTGCACATCCAAATAACAAAAAAGTTACAGGGCCATTAAATAACTTTAAAAGAATGCTTAAAGGAAATTCATATCAAATGATGATTGACCATTTAAGTCATACAATAACCGAATTAAGTAGTAATGATAAATTGGCACAATTTGAGGTTATTATTCTAGATAAAAATAAAATTTATCATAAATTTAACTGGCAAGTTGAGAAATATATTTTGGATGGAGAATTAAAGGACTGCTGGCTCACAACTATGGTCTCAAATCCAATTCCTCTAGGTAGCTCAATCTGATATCTTGTTGATAGATTTTTGTTTCGTAATTAATGAAAATTTAGTAGGAATCGCTCAATGAAAACAAAAACCAAAGTTGTAGTTGTTGGTGGTGGGGTTGTAGGAGTTAGTGCTCTTTATCATCTAGCAAAAAAAGGTTGGTCTGATGCTGTTTTAGTTGAAAGAAAAGAATTAACTTCAGGTTCAACTTGGCATGCAGCTGGTTTATTACCTTTGTTTAACATGAGTTATTCAGTCGGACAGCTTCATAAATATGCTGTTAATCTTTATAAAACATTAGAGGAAGAAACAGGAAAAAATGTTGGATTTAGCGTTGTTTCAAATATTCGATTAGCTAGCACAAAAGATAGAATGGATGAGTATCATCAATATGCAGGTGTTGCTCGAACTATTGGAGTTGATGTAAAATTTTTAACACCAAAACAAGTAAAAGAAATTTGGCCTCTATGTCATACGGATGATTTGTTTGGTGCAATACAGCACCCAGAAGATGGATATATTCAACCTGCTGATTTAACCCAAGCTCTAGCAACAGGAGCAAGAAATAGGGGCGCAGAAATTTATAGAAACACAGCTGTAATTAGTATGAAACAAACTAAAGATGGTTGGGTTGTAGAAACAGATAAAGGTTCAATTGAATGTGAACATGTAATTTCATGCTCTGGAAATTTTGCAAGACAAACCGGTGAAATGGTAGGTTTAGATATCCCGGTAATTCCAGTCGAGCATCAATACATAGTAACTGAACCTCACCCAGAAATTCAAAAAAGAAAAAAAGAAGGTCTTCCAGAAATGGGAGTTTTAAGAGACAGTGATAGCAGGTGGTATATGAGAGAGGAAGCAGGTGGATTAATTTTAGGACCTTATGAAGATGGTGCACCAGCTTGTTACGTAGAAGGACCGTCAAAAAATTCAGAATATGAATTATTTCAAGAAGATCTTGATAGATTGGCACCACATATAGAAGGAGCTATTCACCGTGTACCTGCTTTTGGTGAAGTAGGTGTAAAAAAAGTTTATAATGGTGCAATCTGTTATACACCTGATGGAAATCCAATAGTTGGTCCAGCGTGGGGATTAAAAAATTTTTGGATTAATGAAGGTCACAGTTTTGGAATTACTGCAGCTGGTGGAGCTGGTTGGCAGTTAGCAGAGTGGATTGTGGACGGCGAACCAACTATTGATATGTTGGGAGTTGAACCAAGACGTTATGGAAATTATGCAACTAAGTCATACTTAAAAGCAAAAAATGAAGAAGCATATAGTCATGTATTTATTACTCACTATCCTGATGAAGAGAGGCCAGCAGCAAGACCTTTAAGAACAGCACCTTGTTATGAAAGAATGAAAAATTTGGGAGCAGTTTTTGGACAAAAATTTGGTTGGGAAAGACCTAATTTTTTTGCAACAGATGGCATGGAACAAAAAGATGATTGGTCGTTTAGACGATCAAAATGGTTTGATGCAATCAAGAAAGAGTGTCAAAATGTTAGGAAAAATGTTGGTTTATTAGATATGACAGCATTTGCAAAATGCAGAATAAAAGGGCCTAAGGCCGAAGAGTTTTTAGACTTCTTAGTTGCAAACAAATTACCAAAAAAAATTGGCAGAATAAATTTATGTCACGCTTTAAATACCAAAGGTGGCGTGCATTCTGAGTTTACTATTATGAAAGAGGCTGAAAATTGTTATTACCTTGTTTCTGCAGGAGCAAATTTAAGACTGGATCATGATTGGATACAAAAATGGATGCCAACAGATGGTTCGGTAATATTTGAGGACTTGACTAATAGTACTGGTGTACTTGTGGTGGCCGGTCCAAAAGCTAGAGATCTAATGCAAAAAGTTTCTACTGATGATTTTTCTAATGAAAATTTTAAATGGTTAACTGCTAAAAAAGTTAATATTGGTTACGCTCCAGTTAATGCAATGAGAGTAAATTTTGTTGGTGAACTCGGATGGGAATTGCACCATCCAATTGAGTATCAAAATCATATTTTTGATAAATTAATGGATGCAGGTAAGGATTTAGGAATAAAACCTTTTGGCATAAGAGCAATGAATAGCTTGAGATTAGAAAAATCATACAAACTTGTCGGCACAGAATTATCAATTGAATACTCACCTTACGAATCTGGTTTGGATAGATTTATTCATCCAAACAAAGGAAATTTTATTGGATTGGAAGCCTTAAATAAATGGAGAGAGAAGGGATTTAACAACAAATTAGTTACTCTTGAAGTGCATGACACAAAAGATGCAGATGTTTTAGGGAATAACCCCATATATAAAGATAACAAGGTTGTTGGAAGAGCTACAGGAGGAGAGTTTGGTTTTAGATTAGATAAATCAATAGCGTTAGCAATGGTTAAACCTGATTTTGCAAATGTGGGCGACAAATTACAAGTTGATATCTTGGGAGAAATGTATGAGGCTACAGTATTAGAAGAAAGCCCGTACGATACAGAAAATAAATTATTGAGAGCATAATGAAAATTTTAGTCGCTGTAAAAAGAGTAATTGATTACAACGTTCAAATCAGAGTTAAAGAAGACGGTTCAGGTGTAGTTACAGATAACGTAAAAATGTCAACTAATCCACCTGATGACAATGCTATTGAAGAAGCAGTTAAAATAAAAGAGGCTGGTAAAGCAACAGAGATTGTTGCAATAACAGTTGGAGAAGAGAAAGCCCAAGAAACCGTCAGAAAAGCTTTAGCGGTTGGAGCAGACAAAGGAATTCATGTAAAGACAGAAGGTGCACTGGAACCTTTAGCTGTCTCAAAAATTATACAAAAGATTGTAGAAAAAGAAAAACCTGACTTAGTTTTTATGGGTAAACAAGCAATTGATGATGATTGTAATCAAACTGGTCAAATGTTAAGTGCTTTACTAAATTGGCCGCAAGCAACCTTCGCATCAAATATAGAAATAAAAGATAATTCATTAGAAGTAACTAGGGAAATCGATGAAGGTCTTGAAACTATTCAAATTAATACTCCAGCAATTGTAACCTGTGATCTAAGACTAAATGAACCAAGATATGCATCGTTACCAAATATTATGAAGGCTAAGAAAAAACCAATAGAAGAAATAAATGTCTCAGATTTAGGAATTGATATCACACCCAGAATTGAGCAATTAAAAGTTGAAGAACCACCTAAGAGAAAAGCTGGTATCAAAGTAGCAAATGTTGCTGAATTAGTTCAAAAATTAAAAAATGAGGCAAAAGTTATATAATGGCAGTCTTACTTATAGCAGAGCATAATAATAAAGAGCTTAGGCCCTTTACATTAAATGCTGCAACCGCCGCGTCCCAAATTGATGCCGATGTTCATGCCGTGATTATTGGTCAAAACAGCGAAACCGCTGCTAAAAAACTCTCCGAATTACCACTAATTAAGAAAGTAATTAGCATAGAAGCACCGCATTATGAAAATTTTACAGCAGAAAACTTTGCACCAGCAATAGTTAAACTTGCAGGAAACTATTCTCACATAGTTTGTTCTGCAAATACATTTGGTAAAAACTTGATGCCAAGAATTGCAGCTCATTTAGACACTTCTCAAGTCAGTGATATTATAAAAGTGATTTCACCAGATACTTTTTTAAGACCAATTTATGCAGGAAATGCTTTTGCTACAGTGAAAACAAATGATGCTAAGAAATGCATAACAATTAGACCTACATCTTTTGAGCCTTGTGAAAGCTCTGGTGGAAATGCAGTAATTGAAAAAGGTGAGGCTGGTGAAGAATTTTCAAATACAAAATTTATTAAGAGAGAAGAAATTAAATCCGATAGACCAGAGTTAGGCACTGCAAGAATTGTTGTTTCAGGTGGGAGAGGAATGCAGAGTGGAGATAATTTTAAATTAATAACAGAAGTTGCAGACAAACTAGGAGCAGCAATCGGCGCATCAAGAGCTGCTGTAGATGCTGGCTATATAAGTAATGATCATCAAGTTGGTCAAACTGGAAAAGTTGTTGTGCCTGATCTATATATCGCAATTGGAATTTCAGGAGCCATCCAGCATTTAGCAGGAATGAAAGAAAGTAAAGTAATTGTCGCAATTAATAAAGATGGAGAGGCTCCAATATTTAGTGTTGCAGATTACGGTCTCGAAGCTGATTTATTTGAAGCACTGCCGCAGTTCATGGCAGAGCTGAACAAATTAAACACTATACAAAAATAATCCTTACAGTTAAAAACTAGTTTATGTCTAGGGAATCGATGGAATATGACGTGGTGATCATTGGTGGGGGGCCATCAGGTTTATCAACAGCAATAAAATTAAAACAATTAGATCCTAATCTGAATGTTTGCATACTTGAGAAAGCTTCAGAAATAGGAGCACATATTTTAAGTGGTAATGTTTTTGAGACACGTGCCTTAGATGAACTACTACCTAATTGGAGAGAATTAAATTCACCAATTAAAACTAAGGTAACAAAAGAAAAGTTTTTATTTTTAGGAAAAACAAAATCATTAAGTTGGCCAACTTGGTTGCTACCAGCGGTACAACAAAATCATAAAAATTATATTATAAGTTTAGCAAATTTATGTAGATGGCTTGCTGAACAAGCAGAAAATTTAGGTGTAGAAATTTTTCCAGGATTTCCAGCTAGTGAAGTTTTATATAATGATGATGGATCTGTAAAAGGTGTTGCTACTCAAGATATGGGTATTGATAAAGAGGGAAATAAAAAAGACAGTTTTGAACCAGGCATTGAATTATTAGGAAAGGTTACAGTTTTTGCTGAGGGTTGTAGAGGTCATTTAGGAAAAGAGCTAATTCAAAAATTTGACTTAAACAAAGGTAAAGATCCACAACAATATGGAATAGGCTTTAAAGAAATTTGGGAGATCGATGAGAATAATCACGAAGAAGGTCTAGTGATGCATACAGCCGGATGGCCATTAGATAACAGTACTTATGGAGGAAGCTTTATGTATCATGCAGAAAATAAACAGATTTTCTTAGGATATGTCATTGGTTTAGATTACAAAAATCCTCACTTATCTCCATATGATGAGTTTCAAAGATTTAAAACTCATCCAGCTATTAAGAAAATTATAGAAGGTGGAAAAAGAATTTCATACGGTGCAAGAGCTTTAATTGAAGGGGGTTTTCAAAGTTTACCCCAGATGTTTATGCCAGGAGCATTGCTAGTTGGTTGTGATGCGGGGACTTTAAATATGCCAAAAATCAAAGGTTCTCATACAGCTATGAAAAGTGGAATGATAGCTGCTGAAACTATTAATGAACATTTAAAAGAAAATAAAGATTTATCCATATTTGATCAAAAGTTTAAAAATAGTTGGCTTTACAAAGAATTGTTTGAAGCAAGAAATGTCAAACCTAGTTTTAGTTGGGGATTAATTTTAGGAATAATATTTACAGGTATAGATCAAATTTTATTTAGAGGAAAATTGCCTTTCACTCTTAAACATAAACATGCGGATCACGAAACTTTAAAAACTGCTAAAGATATGCCAAAAATAGATTACCCAAAATACGACAATGTTTTAACTTTTGATAAAACAAGTTCAGTTTATTTAACAGGTACAAATCATGCAGATAATCAGCCAGTTCATTTAAAACTTAAAGACCCTAATTTACCAATTAATTATACTTTAGAAAAATTTGATGAACCTGCTCAAAGATATTGTCCTGCAGGTGTTTATGAAGTTCAAAAAGAAAATGATGTAAATAAATTTGTGATCAATTCTCAAAATTGTATTCATTGTAAAACATGTGATATCAAAGAACCTTCACAAAATATTGTGTGGGTAACTCCAGAAGGTGGAGGTGGACCAAAATACGGAAATATGTAAATTAAGATAAATCTATTGCAAATTTTTTTAAAGTTTCAATTGGAACATATTTCAAGGTATTTTGATGAGTTCTTTTCAAGAAAATAGGACAAGCCTTTTCAGCCTCAACAGCTTTTGCATACCAGCTAGCACATAAACACCAACCATCTCCATCCTTTAAACCAGGAAATCCAAATTCTGGGTGAGGGGTAATTAAATCATTACCTGCTTCTTTTAACCATTCTAAACATTCAGTTGTTACTTTTGCACAAACAGTATGCACACCATGATCATTTTCATCTGTATTACAACAACCGTCTCTAAACCATCCAGTTAATGGATCATTAGAACATTCTTCTAGATCTTCACCTAGAACATTTTTTTGTTTTTCTTTCATTTAAATCTTAGTGGGATTGGGTTGACCTTTATAGACTTCTTCGGGATCAAATTTTTTTTTATCTTCTAAAAATTTCATTTCAACTTTTCGACCATTTTCAATTGGTCCCATCGGAATAGATCGATAAAAACATGATCGATAACCAACATGGCAACTTGCTCCATCACCAATATCAACGGTTAACCAAATAGAGTCTTGATCATCATCAATTCTAATCTCTATAACTTTTTGTGTGAAACCACTTGTCTTACCTTTGTGCCAAATAGCATTTCTTGATCGACTAAAATAATGAGCCTCTTTAGTCTCTATTGTTTTTTTTAATGCCTCAACATTCATATATCCATGCATCAGAACATCCTTTGTCTGCGAGCACATTGTAATTACTGGGATCAACCCATCATTATCAAATTTAGGTGATAAAAGATTACCCTCTTCAATTTCTATTACATTTTCTCTTTTTTTGAACATATGCAGTGACTATTTAGCATAAATCTCATTATATTAAATATTTTAAAATTAAGTAATTACTGTATAAAAGGCCGCTATGAAATTAGTTAAAGATACTGACAATAAAATAATTGAAACACTTGATGTTTCTGACAAAGAGGCTGAACAGGCATTTAAAACAATTTTGAAATGGTTGGGTGAAGATCCTAACAGAGAAGGACTACTTGAAACTCCAAGAAGAGTAATGAAGGCATACAAAGAATATTTTGGGGGATATAAAGTTGATCCGAATAAAATTTTAGATAAAACTTTTGGTGATGTCGATGGTTATGACGACATGGTTATACAAAAAAATATTTCTGTTCAAAGTCATTGCGAGCACCATATGGCTCCAATTATTGGAAAAGCTCATGTTGCTTATATTCCAAAAGAAAGAGTTGTAGGATTAAGTAAACTTGCAAGAGTTGTAGAAGTATTTTCAAAAAGATTACAGACACAAGAAAGATTAACAATGCAAGTTGCTAAAACTTTAATGGAGTCTTTAGATGCCAAAGGTGTAGCGGTAACAATAGATTCTACTCATCAATGTATGACTATGAGAGGTATTAAAAAAGAACAAGCAACCACTGTAACTAATTATTATTTAGGTCAGTTTAAAGAGGACCTGAGTTATCAAAATAGATATTTAAGATTTATTAGCATACCAAAAGATTAAAGTGCCAGATCAATTTAAAGCATTAATCGTAAATCAAGAGGGTGAAAATTTTACGAGAGAAGTTAAAACAATTGATAAAAGTTTTTTAAAACACGGCGATGTAACTATTCAAGTAGATTATTCTGATTTAAATTTTAAAGACGGAATGATTTTAAAAAACGGTGGTAGATTAGTAAAAGAATTTCCTCATATTCCAGGTATTGATTTTGCAGGTAAAGTTTTAGAAAGCGAAAATTCAAAATTTAAAGAAGGTGATGAAGTAATATTAACAGGCTTTAGAGTAGGTGAAATTTTCTATGGTGGGTACTCGCAGGTTGCAAAAGTAAATGCAGATTTTTTGGTTAAAAAGCCTGATAGTTTGACAACCAAACAAGCAATGATCCTAGGAACAGCAGGATTTACTTCATTAATGAGTGCTTTTGCAATTCAAGCGAGGGAAAGTATTTTATTAGGAGAAAAAGTTAACGATGTATTGGTAACAGGTGCTACTGGAGGAGTAGGGAGTGTAGCAATTATGGTTTTAACAAAACTAGGATACAACGTAACTGCAGTTACAGGAAAAGACTCTAAGACAGATTACCTTAAGTCACTTGGAGCTAAAAACATTGTAAATAGAGCTGAATTTGACAAAGATCCAAGACTTTTAGATAAAGGATTATGGGACGGAGTAGTAGATACCGTTGGTGGAAAAATTTTAGCAAACGCAATTGTTCAAACTAAACCAAATGGGATTGTAGCAGTTTGTGGTAATGCAAATAACAATGAGTTAAACACAAGTGTAGTTCCATTTATGTTAAGAGGAATTAAGCTTTGGGGTATGGACTCAGCTAATTGTAGCATCAAGAGAAGAGAATTTATTTGGGGTGAAGCTTCAAAATTAATTGATTTTGAGTTGTTAGAAAAATCAATCTTAACCGTTGGTCTAGAGGAATTATTAGAAACTTATCCAAAAATTTTAAAAGGTGAGATTTCTGGAAGAGTATTAGTGGACTTAAATAAATAATGGATTGGGATAAATTAAAAATTTTTCATGCAGTAGCTGAAGCTGGTAGTTTTACAAATGCCACAGTTAACCTAAATTTAAGTCAGTCAGCAATAAGTCGACAAATACAATCATTAGAGCAAGATTTAAAAGTCCAATTATTTGAGAGACACGCAAGAGGTTTGACTTTAACTGAAAACGGTGAATATGTTTTTAAAACTGCTCATGAAGTTATAAGCAAACTTAAAGAAGTTGAAACATCATTGGGAGATCAAAAAAACAAACCAACTGGAAAATTAACTATCACAACTGTAAGAAGTTTTGGAACTCACTGGTTAACTCCAAGAATTCAGGAATTTATGACTTTAAATCCTGAAATAGAAATAGATTTAGTTTTTGATGATAAAGAATTAGACTTAAGTACACGACAAGCTGATATTGGAATATTTATGAGACGACCCAAACAACTTAATTATATTCAAAAAAAACTTGTTGATATAAAATATTATATTTATGGATCAAACAAATACTTAGAAAAATATGGAATGCCAAAAACAATTGGTGATTTAAACAAACATAAATTCATTTCTTTTGGAAAGGGAGCACCATCACCAGTTTACAATCCTGATTGGGCTTTAAAACTTGGAATGCATGACGGAAAAAAAAGAAAAACAATTATGAAGGTGAATAGTGTAATGGGATTATTGCTTGCAGTAGAGTCGGGTGTCGGTTTGGCTGCTTTGCCAGAATACTTAGTAACAAATTCTTCAAAAGTTATAAAAGTACTACCAAAATCAGAAGGACCAATTACAGAAGCACATTTCGTTTACCCTCAGTCCCTAAAAAATACTGCTAGAGTTCAAGCTTTTAGGAACTTCTTATTCAGCAAGATTGGCGACTGGAAATAAATCTAAAATACTAAAAAATTCATTGTAATCTGCGACAAAATATGCGATTGATAATCATTCGCATTGAGAATAATTCTCATTCGCAAATCAATAAGGGTAAAGAAAAGGAAACAAGTGAGAAAAATAACTATTTTAACATTAATTTTAACTTTTTTTGCCCCAGCATTTTTGGCTGCAAACGAAGTCAATATATTTAACGCAAGACACTATAAAGCCGACGCTGAGCTTTATGGAAAATTCACTAAAGCTACAGGTATTAAAGTAAATTTAATTAATGGTAAATCAGGCGCTTTAGAAAAAAGAATGATCGAAGAAGGTGCCGACTCTGCTGCAGATCTTTATATTACTGCTGATGCTGGAAGATGTGGTGCTTTTCAAGCAAAAGGCATGACACAAAGTGGATTAATTTCATCAACAATTAAGTCATCCGTTCCAAAAAACTTTAGAACAACACACTGGGTTGGAGTAGCAAAAAGAGCAAGAATTATTTACTACTCACCAGAAAGAGTAACCGGCGCTGAATTATCTGGAATGTCTTATGAAGGTCTAGCTGATCCAAAATGGAAGGGTAGATTAGTAATAAGAAAATCAAGCAATATTTATAATAAATCTCTTGTAGCTTCTTTAATTGCTAATAATGGAAAAAAAGCAACAGCAGATTGGGCAAAAGGAGTTGTAGCTAATATGGCTAGAGACTCAAAAGGAAATGACAGAGCTCAAATTATGGCTGTGGCAGCTGGAGAAGCTGACATTGCTGTTGCTAATACTTATTACTTAGCGCTAATGTTATCTGGTAAAAAAGGACCAGAACAACAAGAGGCAGCTAAAAAAGTCAAAGCATTCTTTCCAAACCAAGATGGTAGAGGAACACACATGAATATTAGTTGTGCTGCCCTTGTTAAAGGTGCACCAAATAAAGCAAATGCTATTGCTTTAGTTGACTTTTTATTATCACCAGAGTCTCAAGAGCATTTTACAAATAATACTTTTGAGTTTCCAATGATATCAGGGGTTTCACCAAGCCCATTAGTAGTAAATAACTTGGGATTAGATTTTAAACAAGATCTAGCGACAAAAGTTTCTACTTATGGAAAAAATCAAGCAGCAGCATTAGAAGTAATGACTGCGGCAGGTTGGAAATAATAAAAAGGGTAAATATGTATTTAAGAAAAGTTAATTTTTGGTTTCTAAGTTCTTTATTGATTTCAATTATTGTTGCGATCCCAATTATTACTGTTTTCTCAAGCTTTTTTGAGGATACTTCTAATTATTATCAAATTTTAAAAGATACCTTTTTATTCGAATATATATTTAATTCTTTTACTTTATTAGTTTGTGTTTTAGTTCTAACTTTTATATTTGGTACTAGCACAGCCTATTTAGTCTCATTTTATAAATTTCCGCTTAGTAATTTTTTTAAATGGGCCTTGATTTTATCTTTTGCCGTGCCTCCTTATATATATGCTTATTCATTAACAGCCTTTTTTGAGAATTATGGAACATTGTACTCAATTTTAAAAAATTTATTTGGACCAGGAAATTATAACCAATATATACCAAAATTTGATGGCTTGTTTGGAGCTGTTCTTTCACTTTCCTTTTCTTTATTTGCCTATGTATATATTCTCGCAAGAGCATCATTTCTTTATCAATCTCAAAATTTAATTGATTTAGGAAGAAGTTTGGGATTTTCAAAATTAAAATCTTTTTATTATTTAATTTTACCAGCAGCTAGGCCAGCAATTGTTACTGGCTTATCACTTGTTGCAATGGAAACTTTAGCTGAATTTGGTGCCGTAGACTTTTTTTCGATCAATACTTTAACAACTGGAATTTATAATGCATGGATTACTTTTGATGATTTAGCTTTTTCAAATCGAATATCTTTCTTTCTTTTAATATTTATATTTGCAATTTTTATTTTAGAAAATTTATCTAGAAAAAAAGCAAGATACCACTCGAATACAAAGGGTGGGTTTAAACAGAAAGAAAAAA
>CACNGH010000015.1:0-17310 GCA_902619815.1 uncultured Pelagibacteraceae bacterium | reverse complement strand
ATCCATCCCCAAAGGATAATAATGTTTTTTCATATTCATAAAGCCATTATTAGTCAAAAAATCTAAATTTGAACTCAAATAAATTTTACAAATATAATTTATTATCTCAGGATCAATAAAAGGGTTATCTCCTGTTAATTGAATTACATGTTTCTCTTTTCTTTTTTTTAAGGCATTTGACAATCTGCCCAAAACGTCATCTTCGCTTCCTCTAAAAAAATTTATCCTATTTTTTTTTGCTATCCTAACCAATATATCATCAGACTTATTTTTAGTTGTGGCTAGAATAATTTTATTTACAAATTTAGATTTTTTAATCCTACTAATTAAGATTTCTAATGATGTGTATTTTCCAAACTTTTTTATAACTTTTCCAGGAAGACGTGTAGAGGTCATTCTACATTCTATGGTTGTTATAAAACTTTTTTTCATCATTCTGATGATATTTTTTATATCAAAGTAATCTAATTTAAAATTTTTTTCAGTGCATAAATCAAGCCAATTGAGCTATTAGTACTGGTCAGCTGCACGCATTACTGCGCTTCCACATCCAGCCTATCAACGTGGTGGTCTACCACGGCTCTATGGGAAGAACTAGTTTTGAGGTGAGTTTCCCGCTTAGATGCTTTCAGCAGTTATCTCGTCCATACTTAGCTACCCGGCACTGCAGCTGGCGCTACAACCGGTCCACCAGTGGTATGTTCAACCCGGTCCTCTCGTACTAGGGTCAACTCCTCTCAATTCTTCTACACGCATAGCAGATAGGGACCGAACTGTCTCACGACGTTCTGAACCCAGCTCACGTACCACTTTAATTGGCGAACAGCCAAACCCTTGGGACCTGCTCCAGCCCCAGGATGTGATGAGCCGACATCGAGGTGCCAAACACTGCCGTCGATATGAGCTCTTGGGCAGTATCAGCCTGTTATCCCCGGCGTACCTTTTATCCGTTGAGCGATGGCCCTTCCACTCAGAACCACCGGATCACTATGACCGACTTTCGTCTCTGCTCGACTTGTCAGTCTCACAGTCAGGCAGGCTTATGCCATTGCACTCTACGAACGATTTCTGACCGTTCTGAGCCTACCTTCGCACGCCTCCGTTACTATTTGGGAGGCGACCGCCCCAGTCAAACTACCCACCATACAATGTCTTGATGCCGGATAACGGCAATCAGTTAGATACCAAGAAAAACAAAAGAGGTATTTCACTGGTGACTCCACATAAGCTGACGCTTATGCTTCAATGTCTCCCTCCTATGCTAAATATGTTTTTCCTAATACCAATGTAAAGTTGCAGTAAAGGTGCACGGGGTCTTTCCGTCTAACTACGCGAACTCCGCATCTTCACGGAGAATTCAATTTCACTGAGTTGATGTTGGAGACAGCGGAGAAATCGTTACGCCATTCATGCAGGTCGGAACTTACCCGACAAGGAATTTCGCTACCTTAGGACCGTTATAGTTACGGCCGCCGTTTACTGGGGCTTCAGAAGTTAGCTTGCACCAACCGCATTAACCTTCCAGCACCGGGCAGGCGTCAGACCCTATACATCCACTTACGTGTTAGCAGAGCCCTGTGTTTTTGATAAACAGTCGCTTCTCCCTGGCTTGTGCCACCCTCCCATAGTTGCCTACAAGAAGGTCTTCCTTATCCCGAAGTTACGGAAGTATTTTGCCGAGTTCCTTCAACATCATTCTCTCAAGCGCCTAAATATACTCTATTAATCCACCTGTGTCGGTTTAGGGTACGGTCTAATGATGGAGCTATTTCTTGGAACCTTTTCGCTGCAAGCTCAATCCATTAAGAACTTACAACTTACAAGATCCGTCACTACCATCTGGTTAAGGAATATTAACCTTATTTCCATCGACTACGGCTTTCGCCCTCGCCTTAGGTGCCGACTAACTCTGCGCGGATTAACCTTGCGCAGAAACCCTTGGATTTTCGGCGAAGAAGTTTTTCACTTCTTTTATCGTTACTTATGTCAGCATTCGCACTTCTGATACCTCCAGGATCCCTCACGGGTATCCCTTCACAGGCTTACAGAACGTTCCGCTACCGCTTATAAAATTCGAAAATTTTATAAACCCACAGATTCGGTATATGATTTTAGCCCCGTTACATCTTCGGCGCAGAAACTCTATTAGACCGGTGAGCTGTTACGCTATCTTTAAAGGATGGCTGCTTCTAAGCCAACCTCCCGGCTGTTAAGGAATTTCCACATCCTTTCACACTTAATCATAATTTGGGGACCTTATCTGGTGGTCTGGGCTCTTTCCCTCTCGACCATGGACCTTAGCACCCACAGTCTGTCTGATGAAGAACAACGTTTAGCATTCGGAGTTTTATTAGGTTTGGTAAGAATCTCTTCCCCCTAGCCCATTTAGTGCTCTACCTCTAAACGTCTATTTATTCATCGCACTACCTAAATAGTTTTCGCGGAAAACCAGCTATCTACGAATTTGGTTGGCCTTTCACCCCTTACCACAAGTCATCCAAAGACTTTTCAACGTCAACTGGTTCGGTCCTCCGGTTGGTGTTACCCAACTTTCAACCTGCTCATGGTAAGCTCATTCGTTTTCGGGTCTAATTCATAAAACTAATCGCCCTATTAAGACTTGCTTTCGCTGCGCCTACACCTAGATGGCTTAAGCTTGCTTTATAAATTAAGTCACTGACCCATTATACAAAAGGTACGCCGTCACTCTAAAAAGAGCTTCGACTGATTGTAGGCATGCAGTTTCAGGTTCTATTTCACTCCCCTAATAGGGGTTCTTTTCACCTTTCCCTCACGGTACTAGTTCACTATCGGTCACTGAAGAGTATTTAGGCTTAGAGGGTGGTCCCCCTATATTCGAGCAGGATTTCACGTGTCCCGCTTTACTCAAGAATTTTGTTAAACATTACTCATACGGGACTATCACCCTCTATGGTTAGCATTTCCAAACTATTCAAATTTTTTTAACAAAACTACTGGCCTAGTCCGCGTTCGCTCGCCACTACTAACGGAATCTCAATTGATTTCTTTTCCTCTGGTTACTTAGATGTTTCAGTTCTCCAGGTTGTCTCTTTAAACCTATGTATTCAGTTTAAAGTACCACATAAAATGGTGGGTTTCCCCATTCGGAAATTTTCGGATCAAAACTTACATACAGCTCCCCGAAACTTATCGCAGTATATCACGTCCTTCATCGGCTTTCAGTGCCAAGGCATCCACTACACGCCCTTAAACGCTTGATTTATGCACAGAAAAAAATTTTTTAAAAAAAAAATTATCTATGTTGTGATCAAATTTTTATTTTGAACACTAGTTAATAACATTACTAATGTTCGGATATAGATATTGATATTAATTATTATTTATATTTACAATGTTTTATAACTAGGTGTTTTTGGTGGAGGATAGCGGGATCGAACCGCTGACCTCCTGAATGCAAATCAGGCGCTCTCCCAGCTGAGCTAATCCCCCATGATCTTTAATTGGTGGGCCGAGAAAGACTCGAACTTTCGACCCCACCCTTATCAAGGGTGTGCTCTAACCAACTGAGCTACCGGCCCCCATGCAAGAGAAACACTACTTTAAGAAGAGAAATGAGGACGGTCAACATTACCTGTATATTATTTAGAATGAAATTTACTTTCATTCATCCTTAGAAAGGAGGTAATCCAGCCGCAGGTTCCCCTACGGCTACCTTGTTACGACTTCACCCCAGTCGCTGACTATACCGTGGTCAAGGGTTTAAAACCTTGCCTTAAGGTAGAACCAACTCCCATGGTGTGACGGGCGGTGTGTACAAGACCCGGGAACGCATTCACCGTGGCACGCTGATCCACGATTACTAGTAATTCCAGCTTCATGCACTCGAGTTGCAGAGTGCAATCCGAACTGAGGTATCTTTTAGGGATTTGCTTGACCTCGCAGTCTTGCTTCCTGTTGTAGATACCATTGTAGCACGTGTGTAGCCCAACACGTAAGGGCCATGAGGACTTGACGTCATCCCCACCTTCCTCCAGCTTATCACTGGCAGTTCTTTCAGAGTGCCCAACTTAATGATGGCAACTAAAAGTGAGGGTTGCGCTCGTTGCGGGACTTAACCCAACATCTCACGACACGAGCTGACGACAGCCATGCAGCACCTGTGTTTCGTCCGGCCGAACCGAAAACTCTAATCTCTTAGAGTCGCGACGAACATGTCAAGTGTTGGTAAGGTTCTGCGCGTATCTTCGAATTAAACCACATGCTCCACTACTTGTGCGGGTCCCCGTCAATTCATTTGAGTTTTAACCTTGCGGTCGTACTCCCCAGGCGGTGTGTTTATCGCTTTCGCTGCGACACTGAAAATAAATTTCCAACGTCTAACACACATCGTTTACGGCATGGACTACGAGGGTATCTAATCCTCTTCGCTACCCATGCTTTCGTTCCTCAGTGTCAGTAATGATCCAGAAAGCTGCCTTCGCAATTGGTATTCTTTCTAATATCTACGAATTTCACCTCTACACTAGAAATTCTGCTTTCCTCTATCATACTCTAGCTAAAAAGTTTTGATGGCAGTTCCAGAGTTAAGCTCTGGGATTTCACCACCAACTTTTTTAACCACCTACGAACTCTTTAAGCCCAGTAATTCCGAACTACGCTAGGTCCCTTCGTATTACCGCGGCTGCTGGCACGAAGTTAGCCGGACCTTCTTATTCGGGTACAGTCATTTTCTTCCCCGACGAAAGAGCTTTACAACCCAAGGGCCTTCTTCACTCACGCGGCATCGCTGCATCAGAGTTTCCTCCATTGTGCAAGATTCCCCACTGCTGCCTCCCGTAGGAGTTTGGGCCGTGTCTCAGTCCCAATGTGGCTGATCATCCTCTCAAATCAGCTATTGATCACAGTCTTGGTAGGCCATTACCCCACCAACAAACTAATCAAGTGCAGGCTCATCCAATGGTGCATAAAGCTTTCTCCGTAAAGACTTATCCGGTATTAGCACAAGTTTCCTCGTGTTATTCCAGGCCAAAGGGCAGATACCTACATGTTACTCACCCGTCTGCCACTAAGTATTGCTACTTCGTTCGACTTGCATGTGTTAGGCGTGCCGCCAGCGTACGTTCTGAGCCATGATCAAACTCTCAAGTTTAAAAACGGCGCACACTAGCTTCTATATAAATTCTAAGAATAAAATTTATATGATATTGAAGTGTGTACGACAAATTTTTGGTAACCTTAACCGTCCACACTTCTCTTCTTAAATTTTTACTTTTTAAATAGCTAATTGAGCAAAAAAGCTCAATAATCCTCACTTATTTATTGTGATAACAATAATTTTACTGAGAAAGTTCAGTGCTTATAGGCTAAATTAATAGGAAATCAAGCGTTTAACATTAATAAATTGGATTAAAATGTCCAATTTTTATGGGTTTTTTTTGATTTTTAAGTTTCTCTAAACTAATAATTGTAATTAATCCATTTTCAAATGCTAAAAAATTTAAAAAATAAAATCATACAAAATAGTCAAATTTTTGGTCTTATTTTTTTAATTACTATTACAGTTGTTTCTACGAGTTACTTTAATTTAAAAAAAAAAAATAGCCAAACTTACAATAATTTTATTGATAATGTTTATTTTAAAAAAACCTTAAGTCATATAGTTGATAACCTTGAGCCTAAATACAAAAAAATTAAACATAAAATTAAATCTGGAGAAACTTTTGATAAAATTTTAGAAAGCTATTCAATAGAAAAAAGTGAAATACTTAAAATAAAAAACTCTCTTAAAGACAAAGTTAATCTCAACAAATTAAATACAAAACAAATAATTCAATTTAATTTAGACAAAACAAATAATAAAATTAGTGAATTTGTGTATCAAACTTCAAATACTCAAAAGATATTTTTAAAAAGAAATATTGAGAGTGATAAATTTAACAAAGAAATTTTATCAATAAAACTAGATAAAAAAATAGTTTATAATGAAAACATAATCTTACAAAGTCTTTACAAAGCTGCAACTGATGAAAATATTCCAGCTAATACAATAATTGAGTTTGCAAGAATTTACGGATTTCAAGTAGATTTTCAAAGAGACATAAAAAAACAAGATAAATTTCAGATTATGTATGAAATATTTTTAAACGAAAAAAATGAGATAATTGAAACAGGTGAGATTCTTTTTGCTAATCTAAAACTTAGTGGTCAAGATAATAGTTTTTATTATTTTGATAAAGATGGCAGTGAAGGTCATTATGATAAAAATGGAAAAAGTGTTAAAAAAGCATTAATGAAGACTCCAATAAATGGTGCGAGACTTTCATCTCCTTTTGGGATGAGAAAACATCCTATAGATGGTTTTAATAAAATGCATAGAGGAACTGATTTTGCAGCACCAATGGGAACTCCTATTATGGCATCAGGAGATGGTGTAATAAAAAAGGCAGGTTGGTGTGGTGGTGGAGGAAATTGTGTAAAAATAAAACATAATTCTACCTATCAAACTATTTATGCACACATGTCAAAATTTGCTCGTGGTATTAAAACAGGCGTAAGAGTTAAACAAGGTCAAACTATAGGTTATGTAGGATCAACAGGTAAATCAACTGGTCCTCATTTACACTACGAAGTTATAGTTAATGGAAAAAAAGTTAATTCTCAAAAACTAAAACTGCCATCTGGAAAGATATTAAAAGGTAAAGAAAGAAAAATTTTTGAGACTAAGAAAATCAAATTAGATGTTTTAAAATCTGAAAAAATTATAGGGTTAAACTAAGGACTTAAATTTGAGTTTCTGAAATTTTTTCTTCCTCGTTCTCTTTTTTTGCTTCATTAGCTAAATTACTTTTTAAATTTTCCTCATTTTGTGTCTTAGTTTCCTCTGAAAGATTAGCTTGGCCCTCACTTTTATTTTCAGAAAATCGTTCTCTTCTGATACTTTCTCTTTCATTCAAAACTCTTGTAAAATGATCTGCATATTGAAGATAATTTTCAGATAAAATTTTATCACCATTTGAAGAAGCTTCTCTTGCTAAATCGTTGTATTTTTCAATTAATTTTGGTGCGTTATGATTGTTTCTCCCAGGAACTTTTCTTTTAAAATTCTCATTATTTGAGAAATTTGATCCAAATTTTGGTCTGTCCCCGTTTGATTTGAAGCTTCTGTCGTTTCTTCTAAAATTATTTCTTCTATTGTTATTATTATTATTTCTAAATGTTACCATGATTTCTAAAAACTATATTTTTGTACAAACTATACATCGATCGTTATTGGCAAGATCTTTGTTAATACTATTAATATAAAATCCCTCTTTTTTTAATAAACTAATTACTTTATTTTTTTGATCAAAACCTATCTCTAAAACAAACCTACCGTTCTTCTTAATCAGTTCAGATGATTTCTTAATTACTTTTCTGATTGCTGATAAACCATCTAATCCGCCGTCTAAAGCTAGTTTTGGTTCAAACTTAGCAACATCTTTTTCCAAATATTTTAAATCAAAATTTTTAATATATGGAGGATTAGATATAATTAAGTCATATTTGCCAAAATTGAATTTGTCAACATCTGATTTAAATAATTTAAGTTTAGAGCTTACTTTAAGGTTAATTGCGTTTAATTTAGTTATTTTTAAACAACTTTTGCTTATATCAATTCCTGTTCCATAAAAACTTTTTTTCTCTTTTAAAATTGATAAGAGTATACATCCTGATCCAACGCCGATCTCTAATATATTCAATTTCTTTTTATTTGTTGTTAAATCTAAAACTTTCTCAATAACCAATTCTGTATCTGGTCGAGGTATCAAAATATCATCTGAGACAGCAAATTCTGAGTTCCAAAAGGATTTTTTATTTGTTAAATAAGCAATTGGCCTTCCAATAGACCTTTTCTTTATCAAATTTTCAAAAGTATTTAAATCCTCTTTATCAATTTTTCTTCTAGAATTGAGTAAAACATATTTTCTATCTTTCTCGATTGCCTTCGTCATTAGTATTTCGGAGTCTAAATATGGATTTTTTATTAAATTATCTTTCAACACTTTTGCACCATAAATAATTGCTGAATTAATATTCATTATTTTAAATTATTTAAGCTTTCTTCTTGAGCTTGTAAAGTTAATGACTCAATCATCTCATCAAAGGCTTCACCCTCTAAAAATTCTTCTAATCTATGTAGTGTTAAATTTATTCTATGATCTGTCACTCTTCCTTGGGGAAAGTTATAAGTTCTAATACGTTCTGACCTATCTCCAGTCCCAATTTTAGTTTTACGATCTTTTGATCTTTCTTGATCGATTCTAGATCTCTCTAATTCATATAAACGTGCTCTTAGTATTTTCATTCCTTTTGATTTATTTTTATGTTGTGATTTTTCGTCCTGTTGAGAGACAGATAATCCTGTAGGAATATGAGTTATTCTTACAGCACTGTCCGTTGTATTTACTGATTGCCCTCCAGGCCCTCCAGCTCTAAAAACATCTATTCTTAAATCCGAATCATTTATTTTTAAATCAACTTCCTCTGCTTCAGGTAATACTGCAACTGTTGCTGCTGACGTATGAACTCTTCCTTGAGTTTCAGTATCAGGAACTCTTTGAACTCTATGAACCCCACTTTCATATTTAAGTGTTGAATAAATATTATTACCTTTAATTGAGGCTATAACTTCCTTTAAGCCACCGGCATCACTTCTTGAAATTGAAATGAGTTCTAATGACCATTTTTTTTTATGGCTTACTTTTTCATACATTTTAAAGAGATCAGAAGCAAACAAACTCGCTTCTAATCCACCAGTTCCTGCTCTTATTTCAATAATAGCATTTTTTTTATCTGCTTCGTCCTTCGGAAGCAAAAATAATTTTAATTTTTTTTCGTTTGTTTCATATTGTATTTGTAAGTCACTTAATTCAGCTTCAGCCATATTTTTTAATTCTTCGTCTGATGAACTATCGTTTAATATTTTTTCTAATTCTTTTTTATCATTATTAAATGAAATATATTTTTTTGCATTTTCAATGATTTCATTTACATCTGAATACTCTTTTGATTTTTCTGCAAATAACTTTTTATCTATAGTCCCAGAGGACAAATCTTTTTCTAATGTCGAATGTCTTGATATAAGTTCTTCAATTGTTTTATTGGGTATCATTTTTAGTTTTCCAGCTCAGAAACTTTTTTTTCAACTTCTTTAACAACTTTCTCAATAATATCTTTGGTCAAAACCTTTTCACTCTGAACTCCAGATAAATAAAGCATATTACTACCTTTTCCGCCTCCAGTAATACCTATGTCGGTCATAGCTGCTTCTCCAGGTCCATTTACAACACACCCTATTATTGACAAGGTTATTGGTGTTTTTATGTGAGAAAGTTTTTCTTCTAATATTTTTACAGTATCAATTACTTGGAAAGCTTGTCTTGCGCAAGAGGGGCATGATATGATTTTTACACCTCTATTTCTTAGATTTAATGATTTTAGAATTTCATTTCCAATTGTTACTTCTTTTGTAGGATTATCTGATAGAGAAATCCTTATAGTATCTCCAATTCCATCCATTAATAGACTTCCAAGTCCTATAGAAGACTTTATACTTCCTGATACAAAACTCCCAGCCTCAGTGATGCCTAAATGAAGAGGATAATCACAGACTTTGGATAATTGTCTATAAGCACCAATTGATAAGAAAACATCTGAAGATTTAACACTTATTTTAAAATTAAAAAAATCTTTATCTTCTAATATTTTTATATTTCTTAGAGCACTTTCCACCAGGGCTTCTGGACAAGGCTCTTTAAACTTATCTAATATATCTTTTTCTAATGATCCAGCATTTACTCCAATTCTAACTGAACAACCATTATTCTTCGCAGCACTAAGAACATCATGAATTTTTGACTCCTCGCCAATATTACCAGGATTAATCCTTAAACATTTAGCTCCGTTTTCAGCTGCTTCGATCGCTCTTTTATAATGAAAATGAATATCCGCTACTACTGGAATAGATACATGTTTAACTATTTCTTTAAGAGCTTTGGTTGACTCTGTATCTGGACACGAAACTCTAACTAGGTCAGCTCCTTCCTCAGCAATATCATTAATTTGATTTATTGTTGCTTTAACATCCGTTGTTAAAGTGTTGGTCATAGATTGAACAGAAATTGGATTATCTCCACCAATTTTGACATCTCCAACATTTATTACTTTTGTTTTTCTTCTACTGATATCTCTAAATGGTCTAACACTCATTTAATTAATCTAATTTAAATTCTTTATGTAAAGATGCAATTGCCTTTTTAACATGCTTTGCTGATACTAAAACTGAAATTTTAATTTCAGATGTTGAGATAACTAAAATATTTATTTTTTTTGATGCTAAAGCTTGAAACATTCTATAAGTTATTCCTGGCGTTGTAATCATTCCAACACCAATTATTGAGACTTTAGATACATTTTTGTCAAAAGATAATTCTTTATATGAAATACTTTTATTTTCTTTTATTAGATTTTCAGTTTTTTTAAGGTCCTCAGATTTGATTGTAAAAGTCAAATCAGTATTTTTTCCATTTTGTGAGATGTTTTGAACAACCATATCAACATTAATCAAATTTTTAGATAATGGTTTAAAAATTGATGCGGCAACACCAGGTCTGTCTTTAACACCAACTATTGTAATTTTAGCATCATTTTTTGTTGATGAGATTCCAGTTATTATTTGATCACTAAATGATTTTTTTGAATTTGTAATCAAAGTTCCTGACTTCGATGCAAAAGAAGATTGAACTTTTATATCGATTTCATTTAGCTTTGCGTCCTGAATTGAAGTTGGTTGCATAACTTTTGAACCCAATGATGCCATTTCGAGCATCTCATCATAAAAAATTTTTTTTATTTTTTTTGCTTTTTTATGCTGTCGTGGATCAGTTGTATAAACCCCTTCGACGTCAGTGAATATTATGCATTCGTCAGCTTTAATATATTTAGCTAACATTATTGCTGTTGCGTCAGATCCACTTCTACCAATAGTAGTTATTCTATAATTTTTATTGATACCTTGAAAACCAGTTACAACTGGAATTCCTCCATTTTTAATATATCTGTTTAATTCATTAATATTTATTTTATTTATTCGAGCACCTGAATGATTTCCCTCTGTAACAATTGGTAATTGCCAAGACAACCAAGATCTAGATTTTAATCCAATATGATTTAATCTTCCTGCTATAAGTGCACAAGAAACTTGCTCACCAGTAGATAATAGTGCGTCATATTCTGCCAAATCAAAATTATTACTTAATGACTTAGATTTATAAACTAGTTCATTAGTAACACCACTCATAGCAGAGGAAATTACAACCACATTATATTTTTTCTTTTTATAGGTTGCTATAATTTTACACACTTTTTTTATTCTATCGATATTTCCTACAGAAGTTCCACCAAATTTTAATACTACAGTTTTCATGATCAGCTGATTAATTATTATTTAATTAATATTTGATAAAATACATCTTAATTGCTATGTCAACTAATTATCTTCAATGAGTAGCGTAAATAAAAAAGAAATAGAAAAATTTTCAAATATGGCGGATGAATGGTGGGATCCGCATGGAAAATTTAAACCTTTACATAAATTCAATCCAATACGTATTAAATATATTAAAGAAAACATAATTAGACAATTTAAAATAAAAAATAAGAATAAGCCTCTTTCTGGAATTAATATTTTGGATATCGGTTGTGGTGGTGGTTTGCTTTCTGAACCAATGTGTAGATTGGGTGCTAATGTAACTGGAATTGATGCATCAACAAAGAATGTAAAAATTTCAAAACTCCATGCAAAAAAAGATAATCTTAAAATTAATTATATTTGTTCGTCTCCTGAAAAATTAAAAATTAGTAAAAAATTTGATGTAATACTCAATATGGAAATAGTTGAGCATGTAGAGGATATTTCTTTTTTTTTAAAATCATGCTCTAAGCTTTTAAATAAAAATGGATTAATGTTTGTTGCGACGATTAATAAAACTTTAAAATCTTATGTATTCGCTATAGTTGGGGCAGAATACGTTTTAAGGTGGTTACCTATAGGAACTCATGACTGGGAAAAATTTGTTAAACCAGAAGAACTTAAAGAAATTTTATCCAAAAATAATTTATTCTTAAAAAAATTAGATGGAATGCATTTTAATATAATTAAAGATGAGTGGAGTATTACAAATGACCTTTCAATTAATTATATTGCAAAATTTTTAAAAAATTAATTTTTTTTATCTTCTATCCAAGGAATCATCTGCGCATCTATTCCCTCTTCTTTAAGCTCTCTAAGATCTTGTTTTGAGGCCTTTCCATAAATGCCTTTTGATTTTTTTTTACTGTTATAATGGATTGATCTTGCTTCATAAGCAAAATTATCTCCCACGTATTGAAAATTATCTTTAATGAACTTTTGATAGTTTTTAATAGTATTTTTTATTTTTTGATGTTTTAAAGTATCTAATTTTGTTTCAGATTTAGACTTGCTGTTAATTAATTGTGGAGCCATCAAAGTTTTTTCTACTTTTAATGAGTTGCAGCTATGACAAGTTAAAAATTTTCTTTTTTTTAATTTTTCATATTCGTTAGATGATGCAAACCAACTATCAAATTTTATATTACAGTCTTTGCATATAAGCTTATATTTGATCATGATATATAAGTAATAATTAGATAAAAATTTTCAATATTGCTTAGCTTCTATAGTCTGCATTAATATCTATATATTTCTTAGTTAAGTCCATAGTGTACGCAGTAAAATCTTTTGTACCTGTGTAAACTTCAACACTAATTTCTATATTTTCTTTTTTCATATATTTAGATGCCACCTCTTCACTATAGTTTTGGTAGAGTTTCCCTTCTTGTACTATCTTTAAATTTCCTAACTTTATACAAAGTTTTTTTAAATTAATTTTTGGTCCAGCCTTACCAATTGCCATAATAATTCTTCCCCAGTTTGGATCTCCACCTGCAATTGCTGTTTTTACTAAAGGTGAATTTGCTATTGAAAAAGCTATTTTTTTTGCATCTAATTCATTTTTACATTTAGAAACATTTATAGAGATAAATTTAGATGCTCCCTCACCATCTGAAACAACTCTTTTAGCTAAATTTAATAAAACATTATTCAAAGCTATGTCAAAATTTTTAATTTTATTTTCATTTATATTTTTTACTTGTAAATTATTTATTTTATTAGTTGCAAAAATAGATACCATATCGTTCGTACTAGTATCTCCATCACAAGAAATAGCATTAAAAGTGTTAAATATATTTTTTTTTAATAATTTACTTAAAATATCATTAGATAAACTTGCATCTGTAAAAATATAAGCCAAGGTTGTCGCCATATTAGGATGTATCATGCCAGAACCTTTAGAAATTCCATAAATTTTAACTTTCTCACTGCCTATCTTACATTCTTCCATGGCAATTTTTGGCTTTGTGTCAGTGGTCATGATTGCAAGTGCTGCTTTCATCCAAATAAATTTATTTTGTGTATAACGAATTTTATTAATTAAATTTGGTATTTGATGATATATTTTTTCAAATGGAAACTCTTCTCCAATAGTGCCTGTACAACCAAATAGAATTTCTTTTGGATTTATTTTTTTAGGTATTTCTTCGTCTTGTTTTTGTTTTTCTGTTAAATTTTTTGAAACTAGATCTGCTAATTTTTTTAAACTTTCATATCCTTGTTTTCCTGTAAATGCATTTGCATTTCTAGTATTAACAATTAAGGAAAATACTTTTTTAGTTTTTTGATTTAAGTTCCATTTTATATTTTCAGAAATAATTTTAGACTGCGTATAAAGTGAGGCGTGATTTGCGCCATCTCTGAAATAAAACATCGATAAATCATCTCTGTCATTTTTATATAAATTTGCACTCAGTACTGAAATTGACAAACCGTCTATATGATCTAGGTCTTGAAAATCAATCATTTTGGTATTTTTTGATTGTGAAGATAGAAAATTGGTTAAATTAATTCCCATATTGTTTAAATTATTTATTTAATACATATATTAAACATAATACTTAAAGAATAAATCAAATAGTCATGTTTAATCCATTAAATCTAATCTCCAAATTTATTAAATCTAGCAACCAAAAAGAGCTTGATAGGATTAATAAAATTGTTGAAAAAATAAATTCATTAGAGGAAAAATTTATAAATTTAGATGATGCAGATTTTCCTAAAAAAACTTTAGAGTTTAAAGAACTAATTAAAGGTGGAAAATCATTAGATGATATAATGCCTGATGCATTCGCGCTTGTAAGAGAAGCTTCGAAAAGAACTCGAAAAGAAAGACACTTCGATGTTCAACTAATTGGGGGTGTGGTTCTGCATGAAGGGAAGATAGCAGAGATGCGAACAGGTGAAGGAAAAACTTTAACAATTACGTTAGCAGCTTATTTAAATTCGCTTGGTGAAAAAGGTGTTCATATAGTAACTGTAAATGATTATTTGGCTAAAAGAGACTCAATAGAAATGGGTCAAATTTATAATTTTCTTGGACTAACTTCGGGATTTATAAATAACGACCAAAGCGATGAAGAGCGTAAAAAAAATTATAATTGCGACATAACTTATGCAACAAACAGTGAATTAGGATTTGATTATCTTCGTGATAATATGAAATTTTCACAAAATGAGATGGTTCAAAGAGAACATTCATTTTCAATTGTTGATGAAATAGACTCGTGTTTAATCGATGAAGCAAGAACTCCTTTAGTAATATCTGGATCAGCAGATGATAAGACAGCACAGTATTTAGCAATAGATAAACTAGTAAGAATTTTAAATGACAAAGATTTTGAAATAGATGAAAAGGAAAAAAGTATTCTTTTAACTAATGATGGAATTAATAATGTTGAAAAACTTTTTTCTAATGCTGGAATTTTAAAAAATGATAATTTTTATGATCCAGAAAATCTACATTTAGTTCATCATGTTAATCAAGCTTTGAGAGCAAATCATTTATTTGAGAAAGGCAAAGACTATATTGTAAAAGATGGAAGTTTAAAAATAATTGACGAATTAACAGGAAGAATTCTTGAAGGTAGAAGGTTTGGAGATGGCTTACATCAGGCACTTGAGGCAAAAGAAAAAATTGATGTTCAGGCGGAAAATCAAACCCTAGCTTCGATTACCTATCAAAATTATTTTAAACTTTATAAAAAGATCGCAGGTTGTACTGGTACTGCTGTAACAGAATCTGAAGAATTCTTTGAAATATACAATTTATCAGTTGTGGTCATTCCTACTAACAAAGAAATGATCAGAAAAGATTTTAATGATTTAATATTTAGAACTGAAGAAGAGAAAAACAACTCAATAATAAATAAAATTATAGAACGTAATCAAGTTGGACAGCCAATTCTAGTTTTTACATCGAGTATTAATAAATCTGAAGTTTATTCAAATTTATTGAACAAGAAAAATATTAAACATGTTGTTCTTAATGCTAAAAATCACGAAAACGAGGCAGAAATTATAGCCAATGCAGGTAAAGAAAAATCATTAATTATTACAACTAGTATTTCTGGACGAGGTGTTGATATTCAACTTGGTGGAAAAAAAGGCTCAATTCCTGATGACCAACTCAAAATTGATAAAGATAAAATAAAGTCCTTAGGAGGTCTGTTTGTGATTGGTACTGAAAGAATGGAATCTAGAAGAGTAGATAATCAGGCAAGAGGCAGATCTGGAAGACAGGGAGATGAAGGTAGCTCAGTATTCTATGTAAGTTTAGAGGATGACTTAATGAGAATTTTTGGATCAGAGTCCATGAACAATATGCTTGAAAAATTAGGACTTAAAGATGGAGAGAGCATAGATCACCCTTGGATAAATAAAGCATTAGAAAGAGCGCAGCAAAAAGTAGAAGCAAGAAATTTTGATATTAGAAAAACTCTTATTAAATTTGATAATGTGTTAAATGATCAAAGACATGTCGTTTTCTCTCAAAGAAAAAACGCAATAAATAGCAGTGATATTTTTAGTTATTCTGATGAATTTTTAAAAGAAATAATAGAGGACTTAATTAAACTAAAAATTCAAAAACTTTCTAATCCAAAGAGTACAGAATTTAGTAACAGAATTAAGCAAATACTAGGAAAAAGTTTCACAGATAAAGAGTTTGGGGAATTAATCTCGTCTAAAGATGAAGAGCTTAAAGAAAAAATACTTTCAAAATTTAATGAAACAAGAAATGAAAGAATTAAGATTCTTGGAGAAGATTATGCAAAAGATATTGAAAAAAGAATTTTTTTACAATCCATTGATTTAAATTGGAAGTCCCACATTCAATACTTAGAACAATTAAGACAAGTTGTTGGTTTAAGGTCTTATGGTCAAAGAGATCCTCTAGTTGAATATAAAAAAGAAGCTTTTGATTTATTTTCAAATCTCTTAGAAAAACTAAAATTAGACTATGTTACAATTTTAATGAACCTAAAAGTTGTTACAGAGCAAACTGAAAAAGAGAAAAATAATACTGAGATTTTACATCAAAAAAATAAAAACAAAAAAATGGGAAGAAATGAACCATGTTTTTGTGGTTCAGGTAAAAAATTTAAACACTGTCATGGTGCTTTATAATTTTAAATTAATAAAATAATCAAACCTAACAAAATAACACTTATACCAAAACCAATTTGTATTTTTTTTGATTTTAAAATATTTCCAAATTTATTTTTTTTGACAGTTAATGAACTTAAATCTTCAGTTGTGCTTATAAATCCATCATTCCTTCCAATCTTTAAAAACTTATTTTTTCTTTCATTTGCTATCTCTTCTGGAGATAAGTCTTTGAAGTAATCTAAATTTTGTGTGATAGAAGTTTTCAAGTTTTCAAGCATTGCATCTCTATCTCGATGAGCACCACCCAAAGGCTCAGGAATAATTTCGTCGATAACTTTTAATTTCAATAAGTCTTTTGCTGAGAGTTTCATTGCTTTTGCAGCGTCGAGCATTTTCTTTGGGTCTCTCCAAAGAATAGTTGCGCATCCTTCGGGAGATATAACTGAATAGATCGCGTTCTCAAACATTATAACTTTATTTGAAGATGCTAGAGCGATTGCTCCTCCAGAACCACCCTCACCAATTATTATTGCAATTGTTGGGACCTTAAGTTCCATGCAACATTCTATTGATTTTGCAATTGCTTCTGCTTGACCTCTTTCCTCTGCGCCAACACCTGGATACGCACCTGGAGTATCTATAAAGGAAATTATTGGAATATTAAATTTGTTTGCTAAATTCATTAATCGAATTGTTTTCCTGTATCC
>CACNGH010000014.1:0-17732 GCA_902619815.1 uncultured Pelagibacteraceae bacterium | reverse complement strand
AGCTTTTTATTAAAGATTTATTATATTCTAAATTAATATAATTTTTACTATATCTTATTTTACTTTTTGTATTTCCAAAAATAGTTATATTTTTTTTAAATTTACTAATTTTATGAGTATCATTAATAAAAATAGAGACAGCTCCAGCAGATGATGGTGAAAAATTTTCTTTATAAGGTAGTAATATTGATATTTTCATTTATCAAATTTTTGTAAAATAGTATTTCTCAATACTTTATCTTTTTTAAGTTTATACTCATATGACATAGCTTCACTTTTTGTTTTAAAATTTTTTTTATAAACAATTTTCCATTTGTACCCTCTTGTTGATCTGGCACCGGTGTTAGTGTTATGTTTAATTAATCTTTTTTCAACATCTACACTATATCCAGCATACGTTTTTTTAGTTCCAACAGAAACTGATTTTAGCAAATAAGCAAAATAGGTCATTAATTTGGCGGTCCCTAGGGGAATCGAACCCCTCTTTCGAGGATGAAAACCACGTGTCCTAACCGATAGACGAAGGGACCAAATTGCTATTTTTTTATTGTAAAAACCTTTATTAATCAAGCTTTAATAAATTAATGGTAGTTATTAGCACAGTCTATCTTGAACTTTTTTTAATAATTTTTCTTGTACCTGAGCTTTTATGTGTAATTAATGTTTCTGTAATATATCCCTCATTTTCAATTTTTATACCTGCAACTAGGTCATTTGAAGTTATGCCTGTCGCACAAAAAATTGAGTCACCTTTTACAATTTCATTCAATTCATATTTTTTATTAAAATTTATAATACCCATTTTATTAGCTCTTGTTTTTTCTTCCTCACTTTTGAATAAAAATCTTCCCTGAAAATTACAATTAAAGGTATCAAGAGCAGATGCTGCCAATACACCTTCTGGTCCTCCGCCAATACCCAGAAATATGTCTACACCATATTTATCATCAGTTACTAATAAAGCACCAGATACATCACCATCAGAAATTAATCTTATATTAACTCCTATTTTATTTAATTCAGTAATAATTTTATTATGTCTAGGCCTATCCAAAATACATGCTGTTATATTTTCCGGTTTTTTATTCAAATATTCAGACAAGTTAAAAATATTTTCCTTGGTAGAAAAATCTAAATCAACAACACCTTTTTCTTTTACTTTAGTCGATATTTTTTCCATATATGTTTCTGGTGCATGGAAAAGATTATTTTTTTCAGTAACAGCAATTACAGATAAAGCACCTGGGAGATTATTTGCTACAAAATTTGTTCCTTCAAGTGGATCAACAGCAATATCTATTTCGGGACCAATACTCTTGCCAACTTTTTCGCCAATATATAACATTGGAGCTTCATCAAGTTCTCCTTCGCCAATTACTATTTTGCCATTAATATCTAACTTGTTTAGTTCATTTCTCATCGAGTCCACAGCAGCTTTATCTGCTGCAATTTTGTCTTTTTTTCCTATAAATTTATATGAAGCGGTAGCAGCTTGAGATGTAACGTTTATAAATTGATCTATAAATTTTTGGTCAATTGTCATTAAATTTTTTCATCAACAAATTCATCTTGTTTTATTTTATATTCAAATTCTCTTAAACGTTTATAAACACTTGCAAGTTCTATTATCGTAGGCCAAGCTTTTAATATATATTGCATTGAACCCTCTACTCTTCCAAAAGCTCTTATTATTTGTTGCATAACACCTAGAGTAACAGCCCCTGCTACAATTGCTGGAGCTAAAAAAACATAAGCTGATAATACATTAGCTTGTAAATAAGCAATTCTACCAATGTTAAAATATAAATATCTTAGATAACTTAAATAATGAATACTTCTCACACCTTCAAATAATTCATCTATAGTTTTTGGTCTTATTGTTCCATCGTCTTCTGCTATAACTAATATTTTTCTATAAGCAGCTTCTTTTTTTTGTAAATCATATTCAACGCCAACCAACCTTAAAATTAGTCCTAAAATTATAAGAAAAATAGTTCCACCAATTGACCAAATAAGAGCACCAACAATTAACCCATAATCCCAATCACCAAAAAAGAAAATAGGTATACCTATACTTAGACCAAATAGAATTGGCATAAATTCAATTAAAATCATTAAAGCCTCAATTAAACTTGTTCCTAAAGACTCCATTATTCTTGAAAATTTTATTGTATCTTCTTGAACTCTTTGTGCAGCACCCTCAATTTTGCGTGCTTTGTCATAAACTGAATGATACCATTCAACCATTGCAGCTCGCCATCTAAATAAATAATGTGAGGTAAAAAAACTAACTAGAACTGCAACACCAACGTACATAGCTGCTAAAATTATAAATGAAAGTAAACTTGCCCAATACTCTTCAATAGTTATAGCGTTAGGAGCGCCCAATGCTTTTTGTATCATATCGTAGAATTCACCAAACCACTCGTTAATTTTAACATCAATTTTAACTTGAATCCAAAGTGATGAAAGTATTATAGTAGAACCTAACCAAGACCACAGATACCAATTTCTTTCAGTAAAAAATCTAAACATATTTATTTTAAGAAATTGTCTGCATATGATTTTTTTATGGTTTTTCTTTTTCTTGGTTCAATTATTTCGTATTCAATTTTTTTCTTTTTAGCATAATTAATTGCTAGTTCTTTAGTTGTAAATTCTAATTTTAATTCAGTTAATGTATCAGAAGAACTTTCCCATCCCATTAAAGGATTTTTAGTTGGGTCTTTTGTTTTAAATTCTAATATCCATTTATTTCTTTTACCAAGACCTGATTGCATAGGGTTTTTATTTGGAATATAAATTATAGCTTTTTTCATAAAGATGGTCGGAGTGGCAGGATTCGAACCTGCGACCCTCTGGTCCCAAACCAGATGCGCTACCAGGCTGCGCTACACTCCGAGAGCATTACTAATACAGTAGTTATTGATATTTTCAATAATTAAAGCTTCAAAATTAAAAGAATTTTAATAAATATCTGATATATAAGAATTCATGATCATTGAATGTCCTTGTAAAAAAAAAAAATTCAATATTGACATAAATTTAATCCCAGCTGAGGGTCGCAATTTACAATGTGGTTCGTGTGATCGTATTTGGTTTTACAAAAAAGAAGATCCAATACTAGAGCCTCAACAAATAAATGAGGATATTACTACTAAAGAAAATGAAGAAAGTGAAAGTTCAAATGATGATAAATCTAATTATCAAAAAATAAAACAACCAATTAAAGAAAATAAAAAACTAAAATCTGAATTATCAGCTATCAAAAAATCTGAAAGTAAAACTGAATTAGATAAACAAACTCAAAATAGCAAATTTTTTTCATATTTAATTGTTTTCATAATCTCATTAGGGGCACTTATTATTTTATTAGACACTCTAAAATCACCGTTAATCAACATATTTCCTGGCTTAGAAGTGTTATTATTCAACCTATATGAAACATTGAAAGATATTAAACTATTTATTATAGACCTTTCATAATTTTATGATCAATTATATCTCTAAACCTTTTAAATGGTTCTTTAAGTTAGAGGCAGCTAGTGGATTAGTTTTGTTATTTGCTGCTATTATTGCTTTATTTATAAGTAATTCAAACCTAGCAGATTTATACTTTTCAACATTAAATAAATATCTATTCATTGGTATTAATAATTTTGGATTAAAACTTTCTGTAATTCATTGGATTAATGATGCATTAATGGCAATATTTTTCTTCTTTGTAACATTGGAGATTAAAAGAGAATTTTTACAAGGTGAACTTTCAAATATAAAACAAGCCTTACTTCCAATAATTGCAGCTGTAGGTGGAATGTTAGTGCCTGCATTATTTTATGTATTTATAAATTATGGTGATAGCGAAACCTTAAAAGGATGGGCTATACCATCAGCTACAGATATAGCTTTCTCATTAGGTGTTTTGTCGCTACTTGGAAAGCGAGTACCTTTATCATTAAAAGTTTTTTTAACAGCTCTAGCTATTATAGATGACTTAGGTGCGATAGTTATTATTGCCCTTTTCTACTCAGGGGACTTAAGTATTAAATATTTACTCTTAATGCTGGTAGCATTTATTATTTTATTATTGATCAATAAATTTAAAATCAAAAAATTTTTACCTTATTTAATTGTAGGATTGTTTCTTTGGGATTTTACTCATAATTCAGGTATTCATGCTACAATAGCTGGAGTTCTACTAGCTATGACAATACCTCATAGAAAAAAAGAAAAAGATTTTTCATTATTAATTAAAATTGAACATGCCATCAGTCCTTATGTTGCCTTTGGTATAATGCCATTATTTGCTTTCGCTAATGCAGGTGTATCACTAGAAGGTTTAACTTTTGCATCCTTATTAAACAAAGTACCATTAGGAATTTTATTAGGATTATTCGTTGGTAAACAACTAGGAGTTTTTGTTTTCTCTTATATATCTATTAAAGCTAAAATAGCACAAATGCCTAATGATACTAGCTGGTACAATTTTTATGGCGTTGGTGTACTAACCGGTATTGGTTTCACAATGAGTCTTTTTGTTGGAAATTTAGCTTTTGCCGAAAATATACAGTACATGGATGGGGTAAAAATAGGAGTCCTAACTGGGTCATTATTATCCACTTTATTTGGATACTTTTTGATATTACTTACACCTAATAAACCTAAAAGTTAATTCTACTGTATGAAAAAATACTTTTTAACAGTTATAACAATAATAATGTTTTTTTTTAATAATCTAGCTAAAGCTGAATATGAGAAAATTTTTTACGATCTTAACATACAAAGTATAACTGGAGAGGTAATAGATTTTAATGAATACAAAAATAAAGCAGTTTTAGTAGTGAATACAGCTAGTTATTGTGGTTTTACAAATCAATACGAAGAACTTCAGGAATTATGGGATAATTATAAGTCAAAAGGATTAGTAGTTCTAGGCGTTCCTTCAAATTCATTTAACCAAGAAAAAAAAAATAACGATGAAGTAAAAGAATTTTGTGAGGTTAATTTTAATATAAATTTTCCTTTAACAACTATTACTGAAGTTAAAGGTGATAGTGCTCATGAAATTTTTAAATGGGCGAAAAAAAACTATGGAAAATCTGCTGTGCCAAAATGGAATTTTCATAAAATATTAATTAATAAAGAAGGTAAAGTTGAGGATACCTTCGCGTCATTTACTAAACCTATGTCAGGTAAATTAATAAAAAAAATTGAAGGAATACTATAATTTTATTGTTAATCCATCATGAGCTGGGATTACATTTTTAGGTAAAAGCTTTTTTAAAACTTTGTAGTCTAATACTGGTGATAAATTAGTTAGAATAGCATGTTTAGGTTTGAATTTTTTAATCATTGAAAGTGAGCTTTCTAAATTAAAATGTGATGGATGAAAATTATACCACAAACAGTCGATAACTAAATATTTTAGATTTTTAAAATATTTATAATCTTTATTATAAATTTTACTTACATCACTTATATAAGCTAATTTCTTATCCAAAATAAAGCAATTTGATCTAACCTTGCCATGTTCTACTTCAATAGATTTAATTTTTATTTTTCTGTTATTATTTAATGTGAAAAAATTATTTTTTAATTTATTTAGTTTCAATGTTGCTGGATATTCTCTTGAATAACTTTTAAATATATAAGAAAAAGTTTTCAATAAATAATTGGATGTGAATTTATCAGCGTAAACATCCACAGGTTTTCTGCTATTAATAAAAAATGACCTTAAATCATTAATACCATGGGTTTGATCACCGTGCATATGTGAATAAAGTACCTTATTTATCTTTTTAATTTTATGTCTTAATAGTTGCTGTCTAAGGTCTGGTGAAGTATCTATCAAAATATTTTCATCTGAAGTTTGAAACAATGCTGAGCATCTTGTTCTATAGTTTTTTTTATTTTTTGGATCACAATTACCATAAAAACCATCCGGTCTTGGTACACCCATTGAACTACCACAACCTAATATAATAAATTTCATAACTATTATTTAAAGAACAGTTGATTAAAATTATTTGTAGTTATTTCAACGAGTTTTGACTTTGGTATTTCTTTAATTTCAGCAAGTTTAACAGCTGTAAAATCAATAAATGATGGTTCATTTTTTTTACCCCTATTTGGTACTGGTGCTAAAAATGGACTGTCGGTTTCAATCAATACTTTTTCTAGAGGTAAAGACTTAAAGGTATCTTGCAAATCTAAGGAATTTTTAAAGGTAATAATACCACTTGCTGAAAAATACGAGTTCAATAGTAAAAGCTTTTTTGAAAATTCTTTAGATCCTGTAAAACAATGCATTAAAATTTTAAGGTCATTATTTTTATATGAATTAAGTATTTCATATGTTTCATCTTCTGCATTTCTTGAATGAACAATTAATGGTGACCTGGTCTCAATTGAAGCTTCTATGTGTTCTTTAAAACTCGATATTTGTTTGTCACGATCACTATTATTATAATAAAAATCTAATCCTGTTTCACCTATGCCAATAATTTTATCATTTTCTTTAAAGTTCTGAACTAATTGAGAGGAAGTTAAAACATTTTTGTCACTTTCGTGTGGATGAACACCAACTGTACCATAAATAATGTCGTCTTTATGGATCAATTGTTTAATTTTAGAAAAACTATCTATTGATGTTGATATGGTTAGCAATTTTTTAATGCCAACATCTTTTGATCTTTGTATTACGTTATTAAGATCACTAATTAATGGTTCATGATCAAGATGACAGTGTGAATCAATCATTATCTTTTTCTATTTTTTTAAAAAGTATATCTATTTTATTTATACTATTTCCTTTAATTAAAAATTCATTTTTAGGTATATCTTCTAATTTAATGTCATTTTCACCAAGATTAAATATTTTTAAAGCCTTTAATACTGATCCTGGGATTATTGGATAGAGTAAAAAACTTATCTTTCTAATAATTTCCAACGCAGTAAATACGATAGTATTTAATCTAATAATATCGTCTTTCTTTTTCCATGGCTCTTGGTCGTTAAAATATTTATTAGCCTCAAAAAGTGAATTAACTATATAGTCAATATAAAAATTTAAATTTTGATGATCTATCTTAGATCTAATATTTTCTAAATTGTCACCAAATTTATTTAAAATATTTAAATCATCTTCTTCAAATTTTATTTTTTCTGGTATTTTCCCATCACAATTTTTTATTGCAAAAGCAATAACACGCTGACATAAATTTCCGTAATTATTCGCTAAATCACTATTTATACAGTCCTCTAATTTATCTTGTGAAATATTTCCATCGTTGCCAAAAGAGACTTCTTTTATTAAATAGTATCTTAATGGATCTAGGCCATATTCATCAATAATTTGCAATGGATCTAAAATATTGCCTTTTGATTTAGACATTTTCTCATCTCCCGAAAGTATCCATCCGTGACCATAAACTTTTTTTGGTAGTTCAATTTTAGCAGCTAATAAAAACGCTGGCCAATATACAGCATGAAATCTTAATATATCTTTACCAATTAAATGTATTGAGGCAGGCCAAAATTTTTTAAACAACTCATCTTCTTTATTGGGGTAATTTAAAGCACTTATATAGTTAGTAAGTGCATCAAGCCAAACATAAATAACATGTTTATCATTCCCAGGGACTTTAATTCCCCATGAAAAAGATTTTCTACTTACTGAAAGATCTTTAAGACCACTTTTAACAAAACTTATTACCTCATTTTTTCTTGATGCAGGTGAAATAAAATTAGGGTTTTTTTCATAAAAATCTAATAAGGGCTTTTCCCATTTGGAAAGTCTAAAAAAATATGACTCCTCCTCTATCCATTCAACCGTTGACTTAGAACTAATTGAAATTTTTTTACCTTCTACTTCTTCTATTTCATCATCATTATAAAAAGCTTCATCTGAAACAGAGTACCATCCCGAATAATTGGAAAGATAAATATCATCATTATTTTCTAGTTCTTTCCACAAATGTTGAACTGTTTTCTTATGTCGCTCTTCAGTAGTTCGTATAAAATCTGTATTGGATAAATTTAAAGTTTTAGATAAATCTCTAAAAGTTTTACTAATTTGATCACAGAAATTAAGAGGATCTAGACCTTCTTTCTCTGCTGATCTTTGAATTTTTAGTCCATGCTCATCAGTTCCAGTTAAGAAATAAACTTTGTATCCATCAATAGTTTTAAATCGTGAAAAAAAATCAGCAATAATACTTGAATAAGCATGACCCATGTGAGGCCTTGCAGAGGGGTAGTATATAGGTGTTGTTATATAAAAATTTTTATCCATTTAATATTCGATCTTCAAATTCCATAAAAAGAGTTTCTTCGTCTAAATTATAAATTTTAGTATTGATAATTTTTTTTAAAAAATAGTTATAATAATTTAATATTTCGACATTTTTAATACTAACTTTGCTCCTAAAGAAATTTTCAATAAATGTGTAGGTCAATTCAATTAATATCTTATCTTTTTTGTAAAGTTTATTTTTAATTATCAATAATAAAAAATCTTTTAATGATAAATTTTTTACATCTATTTCAAACTCTTCTGAAACTTTTAAAATTTTTAATAATTGTCCAGGTGTAGTATAATAATTAATTAATTCCTCATTAAATATGTCGTAAATATCTTGATTTATAATCATATTAGTTATTTCAGTAGTCTGATTTTTAGAAAGAGAGATTTTAAAATTTATACATCTTGATTTTAAAGTAGGAAGTACTCGTTTATTACTATTTATTAAGATAAAGTTTATATTATCATTGGGTTCCTCAATTACTTTGAGCAATGCGTTGACTGAATTAAGGTTTAGTAAATTAATATTATCTATCAAAACAAACCTAGGGTCTTCGTTAAATGATGATTTGTTTAAATTAGAAATAAGATCTCTGATTTGATTAATATCAATATTTTTTTTTCCTTCCTCAACATCAATGATGTTAAAATTAGGATTTGATTTATTCTTAATTAACTTAAAAGATTTGTTTTCACTATTAATTTTATAATTTTTCGTATCATAACTATGATCTTCATTTAAGGATAAAGTATAATTAATTAAATGATAAGCTAAGGTACATTTACCTATACCCATCTCACCAGATAAAATTATTTTATTTGGAAATTTTTTACTTAAATATAAATTTTTGAATGTATCAAAAGTTTCATAATGCCCAAATAAACTTTGTTGTAATGAAGGTTCCATATATTAAATTAATTTTTTTATTTTATCTAAGATTGATTTTCTATTTTTCTTAATTTCTAAATTTGAATCAATTATCATGTAAGAATTTTTTTTTGAATTAGCTAATTTAATAAAACCTTTTTGCACTTTACTATAAAACGCTGAATCAAATTTATCGTATCTATTAAGAGATTTTCTTTTTTTAAGTCTTAAAAATAAGTTTTTATTATTTACTATATTTAAGAAAGTAAAATTTATTTTGATATTTTTAAGCAGATACTTATTTAATAAATTAATTAATTTCAAATTGATACCCATACCATAATGTTGGTAGGCAATAGTTGAGTCTATAAATCTATCAATAAGAATAATTTTTTTATTATAATTTTTTTTAATTAAGCTTATATTCTCACTTCTTGATGATAAAAATAACAATAAATCTGTATTTTTATTAAAATTTGATTTATTATTTAACATTAGTTTCCTGATTTTCTCAGAATTAAGACTGCCTCCAGGTTCGCGTATTTTAATAAAGCTAATTTTTTTTTGTTTTAAATATCTTGCAACTGAAGATAAATGAAAACTTTTTCCACTCCCTTCAATTCCCTCAAATACAATTATAGGTTTTTTAGACATCACCCCAGATTAAATAGTTTATTGATTTAATTAATCTGGATATAAAATTTACTTTTTTAACCTCTTTTGAGGACAAAAGATCATATTCACCAACTATTTCTTGGTCGTATACTACTCTTAATGTTGCTATTTTCTGGTTTTTTTGAATTGGAGCCTCTACTGGTCCTTCATATTTGACAGAAACTTTCAGTAACTTTTTTTTAGCTTTTTTTATAGTTTTATAAATATCCTGGTCTGTATAAGCATCTACCGTGTCTTGTTTACCAAGCCAAACATCAATTTTTTGAAAAGGTTTATTTGATTTTGCTATTTCAACTAAATCATAATTAGTTAAACCATATGTTAAAAGTTTTATGCTTTCTTTAGATCTTGAATTTTTTGTATTAAAACCACTGCCTACTGCTATCAGTCGCCTGCCATTTCTCTCTAGAGATGATGCTAAAGAATATTTTTCAACAGCAAGATATCCAGTTTTAATACCATCTGCTCCAAGATTTTTATATAGTAGAGGATTTCTGTTACCTTGAGTAATTGGATCACCACCGGTCCGATCCCAAGTAAATTCTTTTTCTGCAAACATTTTATAAAACTCAGGATGTTTTTCTATTAAATATCTAGACATAATCATAATATCTCTGACAGTAGAATAGTTATCAGGATCATTAATCCCTGAGGAATTTGTAAAATTTGTATTTTCCATACCTATTTCTCTTGCTTTTGCTGTCATTAACAAAGCAAATTCCTCCTCTGTGCCAGCAATACCTTCTGCTAAAGCTATACATGCATCGTTACCTGAAGCAACAATTATACCTTTAAGCAAATTTTTTACTGAAACTTGGTCTCCTACCATAATAAACATAGAGGAATAACCAGCAGTTGACAATCTCCACGCCTTTTCTGAAATAATAAATTTTTCATCTAAACTCAAATCACCTGATTTGATTAAATCAAAAGCAATGATTGAGGTCATGATTTTAGTCATTGAAGCTGGATAAATAGATCTATCTGGTTCTTTTTCATACAAAATTTCACCTGAATAATAATCCTGCAGTATTGCGGTTCTTGCTTTTATGTCAAAATTAGCATGAGAAATTGAGAAGAAAAATGAGTTAAGAAAAATATAAATTAATATTCTATTAAGCATCTTTTAATATTTCTATGTTATCAAAGTCTAACAATTTTATTTCATCAAATGATTGTTCAAGTTTTTTTATATCACTAAATGGTCCTAATAATACCCTATATTTAGTCTTCGATAGTTTTTTTATTAATGGATTTTTCAAATTTGTCTCATTTTCAATTCTCAAGACCATATTTTCTGCTGAGTCTTTATAATAAAAATCAGCGATCTTAATTGAATATAAAAAATTATTTTTCTTTACTTTGTTTTTTTTATTTAATTCAGTACCCAAATTGTCAATGGTAATGCCATCAACAGGTGCTTTTTCAGCCACATTTTTTTCTTCATCAAATGTTTTTGCTTTTTTTGCAATGAAAGTAGAATTTTCAGAAATTAGAACAAGATCAACATAAGGTTCGTTTAAATCAATAGATAGCTCATTAGCAATTCTTGTTGTTATCACTGAATTATAAAAGTCAGAAAATTGAGCGTTATTTGAAATAACTTTAGCAATAATAGATTTATTATTTACTGGATTGGTAATTTTTACAAAAGAATTTTTTTTAATTTTTTTATGAAAAATAACTAAAGCTCTATCATCAATTTTTTTTGATATTTTATTATCCTTTTTAAGTTGTTCGTCATAAACTAGAGTAAAACCTGTATTACTATATTTTAAATAATTAGAATAATTTATTACTTTCCTATCACCATCAATTTGCTGACATGCTGTTAAAAATAAAATCAAAAATATGGTTAAAATTTTATTGAAGTTCATTTTTAAATTTGTCTTTTAAAGTACAAACAGCTAACGCAAATCTTAATGATCTATTCCATTGTAATATAATTTCATAATTATCAAAAACAATAAAGGCTGGATTTAACGTGTCAGCATCAGGTATTATATCTTTATCGGGTGTGATTATAGCTACTTGAAGATTTTCGTATTTATTTTCAATATCATCTATGTTTGTAATAAATTTGCTGAATGATTTTAATTTTTGTTTGTTGTGCAGTTTCTTAGCTGAGACATTTAAATATTTTTTAGGTATATCATTGGATAAATTAACTCTCTTAAAACATGGTTGACCAACTTTCCAACCAATTTGATTTAAATAGTTGCCAGCTGACGCGTATGCATCTTTGTTATCTTTTAAATCAATTGAACCATTGTTATCATAATCTATTGCATAGTTTTTCATTGTAGAAGGCATAAATTGAAAAAAACCAAATGCTCCTGCCCAAGATCCAAAAAGTGTTTCATAGTTAACTTGCTGTTTTTCAATGAGATTTAGAAGTATTAATAGCTCATTTGAGAAAAATTCAGACCTTCTTTCATCAAAACTTAATGTAGCAAGAGATGATAAAATATCCATTTTTCCAACGTAAGTTCCAAAATTTGTTTCAATACCCATTAGTGATAATAGCAATTCTTGTTCTACGTTGAATTTATTTTCAACTGATTTAACTAAATTTGAGTTTTGTTTATAAAATGATAATCCTTTAGAAACTTTCTTGTCAGAAGTTCTTTTTGAAATATAAGTTTTTGTATCCTCATAAAATTCAGGTTGAAACCTATCATATTTAATTACGTTAGGAAGAAATTTCGTATTAGACATAACTTTATCAAAAGTTTTTTCAGAAATATTATTTGCAAGAGCTATTTTTTTAAAATTTTTTTTCCAATTTTCAAACTCTGTATTAATATCAGCATAAACATTTAGGTTAAAAGTGAGTAGGATGATAAATAAATAGTTAGTTATTTTCATGTAAATCTTTCAAATATACAATTACAGCAATCCAAATAAAAATAAAACTAACTAATTTATTAAATGAAAAAACCTCATCGTAGTAAAAAAAACCAAGTAAAAATTGTAAAGTTGGAGTTATATAAAAAATCATCCCTGTTGGACCCAGCCCACACAGCTCTACACCCCTTACATATAAAAAAAGAGGTATTACAGTCATTGGTCCTGCCAAAAAAATGAAAAGCATCATTGGAGGGTCTTCAATTTTAAAATCGTTAAAACCATTAATTGATATCAAATAGAATGCGGCAACAGCAAATGGTAATATGAATAAACTCTCTATTAGTAAACCAACATCAGTATCAACATTAATTTTTTTTCTAAAAAGATTATAAAAACCCCAACTAAACGCTACGACCAAACCTAACCAAGGTAAAGAATTATAACTCATTATAATTAAGTAAAGAATAGACAATATAACTAATATAATTGAAAAAATTCTTTTCTTGTTAAGAACTTCTTTAAAAAAAATATACCCTAGCATTACACTAAGAATTGGCATTATAAAATAGCCAAAGCTAGCATCAATTATTCTATTGGTTGCTATTGCATAAATCCATGCTGCCCAATTAATAAAAATCAAGCTACCTGAAAAAAAAAGATAAATTAAATTTTTTTTATTTTTTATAATTTTAAAAAAAATATGCCATTTAGAAAAAAAAAAAGTTGTTATTATCAATGTAAAAGTCGACCAAAGGCATCTATGAACAACAAGTTCTATAGGACCAATATAAGTGATAGATTTAAAATAAATAACACCGATAAATCCCCACCAAAATGAGCCAGAACCAGCTAGTAGTAACCCCTTATTGAATTCTTTATTCATAAGATTTAATGGAATTAGTCGTTATTAGTTTTAATAGACTATTTTAAGGTTGAATTAAATAATTATAATTATAAAACCTTGCGAACGGAGAGATGGCTGAGCGGTTGAAAGCACCGGTCTTGAAAACCGGCAAAGGGGCAACTCTTTCCTGGGTTCGAATCCCAGTCTCTCCGCCATTTTTCAATATTTAAAATTTTTAAAAAGTAAATTTACTTTATTATTTTCTATTTCAAAATCTGTTTCAGCACCGGTATAAAAATTATACAAATTTGTGTCGTCAATATTTAGTAATTTTTCTAAATCAATCAAGTCTTCATAATTCAAATAATTAATATTTTTTTTAGTAAATGACCCCAAAAGTTTATCCATTTCTTTCGTGCCACGATAATTAGATCTATAAATAATTTTTTTTTTTAATTCATCTATGTTGATGGTCATTATTAGAATATATTAATTAAATATGGTTATTAAAAGTAATTATAAATATTTATTATCAGATTTAACAGCATTAAAAGGTGTTGGAGTTAAAACAACAAATTTACTTAAAAAGAAAAATATTAATAATTTATTTGATCTTTTGTGGAAACTTCCAAAATCTTATACAGATAGAAGCTCGTCATCAAAAATAAAAGATCTTAAAATTGGTGAGAATCAAACTGTTACGGTCATACCTCAAAAATATTTATTTCCTAGAATAAGAAATTTACCTAATAGAGTTATTTGTTCAGATGATTCTGGAAAATTAGACTGTGTTTTTTTTTAATAGTTACGAGGGATATGTAAAAAAAATTCTCCCACTAGGTAAAGAAATAACTATAAGTGGAAAAATTAGTTATTTTAAAAACAAATATCAATTAACAAACCCAAAATATATATCTGAAGACTCTTCTCTAATAAAACGAGCACATAATCAGTACTCTTTAACAGAAGGAATATCTGAAAAAGTTTATAATAAAATTATTAACCAAATTATTAGTGAATTACCTGAATTAGATGAATGGCATTCTAATCAAATTGTAAAGAAATTCGGAAATTTAAGTTGGAATAATTCAATTGTAGAACTTCATAAACCAGAGAATATTGGGAAATATAGAGATAATTTTTACCAGAGACTTGCTTATGATGAAATATTTTCAACTTTTTTGGTCAATTCTGAAATAAGAAAAAAAATTAAAAAAATTAAAAAAAAAAGAAAAAAAATTAATTTTAATTTACAAAATGATTTAATAAATAAGTTAAGTTTTTCTTTAACAAATGACCAAATAAATTCCCTGAAAGAAATTAATATAGATTTAACTACATCCACTAAAATGTTTAGACTTTTACAAGGTGATGTTGGAAGTGGTAAAACAATTATTGCACTTCTATCAGCTTACAATGTAATAAACTCAGGCTACCAAGTTGCTTTTATGGCTCCAACAGAAATATTAGCTCGACAGCATTATAATTTAGCAAATGAAATTTTTCCTAATAATATAAAAATTGAATTAATTTCAGGAAAATCCGATTATAAAAATAAAAAATTAATTTTAGAGAAATTAAAAAGTAATAAAATAGATATTATTTTTGGAACTCATGCAATATTTCAAAAAAAAGTCAGCTATAAAAAACTTGGATTAATTATTATTGATGAACAACACAAGTTTGGAGTTAATCAAAGAAAAAAGTTATCTGATAAAGGTGGTGATGAATGTGATGTTTTATTGATGACAGCTACACCAATACCAAGAACTTTAACCATGACAATGTATGGTGATATGGATTTATCAATAATAAAGGAAAAACCTAAATCAAGAAAACCAATTAAAACATATAGTAAATTAGAGAGCAAAATTGATGATGTTCTTAAATTTATTGAAAAAGAGATAAATTCAGGAAATCAAATTTTTTGGGTATGTCCTTTAATAGAGGAGTCTAAAAAATTAGATCATACCTCTGCCGTTAATAAATTTGAATTTTTAAAAAAATTATTTCCAAATCAGGTTTTATTATTACATGGAAAAACTGAAATAAATGAAAAAGAGAAAATATTAAATAATTTTCAAAAAAATAAATTCAAAATTCTAGTTTCAACAACAATTATTGAAGTTGGAATTGACTTTCCGAATGCAAACGTAATCATTATTGAAAATGCAAACAAATTTGGTTTATCTCAGCTACATCAGCTTAGAGGTCGTGTTGGTCGAGGAGATAAAGACTCAACATGTATATTGATGTTTAAGTCAAATTTATCTGAAAATGCAAAAAAAAGAATTAATATATTAAAACAAAGTAATGATGGTTTTTTTATATCTGAAGAAGATATGAAAATTAGAGGTTTTGGAGACATACTTGGTTTTAAACAGAGTGGTATTAAAAATTTTAAATTAGCTGACCCTGTTCATAATAGTGACCTTTTTTTACTTGCTGAAAAAGAAATTAAAAGAATTGAACAGACCAACGAAGATATTAGCAAATTTAAACCGCTGATTAAGCTTTACGATAGAGCGGATATTATCAATGATATTGCTTAAGATTTTGTCGAAGTTCCCGCAGACACTATAAATTTAGAGGCTTCTTCAAATGACATATTTAAATAGATAACATCTTCAACTGGAAACATTAGTAAAAATCCGCTTGTAGGATTTGGTGTTGTGGGAACAAAAACATTAATTAGTTTCTTATTAGTTTTCTGAGCCATCTCCCCGGTATTTTCTTTAGTTGCGAAACCAACAGCCCAAACTCCCTTTCTAGGATATTCGATTAACACGACACTTTTTTGACCGTTGTCTTTTTTAGAAAATGTTTCAGTCATTTGAACTATTGCTGAATAAACAGTTCTTAAAAAAGGAATTCTTTTAAATAGATCATCAATTAGTTTTAAAATTCTTCTTCCAAAAAAAGAAAGTGACAACCCACCAACAAAGGTAATAAATATAATTGAAATAATTATTTCAACACCGGGTATATTAAATGGCAAATAACTATTAGGATTAATATTTGCTGGTATTAAATTTGATGAAATACCAATAAGAATCTTACTAAGATATAAGGTAAAACCAATTGGTATTAGAACAACTACACCAGCTATAAAATAGTTTCTTAATGTTAGGGATATTGATTTTTTTGAATTTTTTTTAGCCATAAGTCTAATTATAACTTGCGTAAATAACAAAAATAATTGCAATGATAAACAAAACAATTAAAATTTTATTATTAAGATTCATGATATTGTAATATTATCAATTTTATATACTTATGAATAGAAGAAAATTTTTATCTTATGTTGGTTGCAGTTGTTGTGGATATTTCTTGCCCTCTTGTACTACCGCACCAATTACTGAGAGAAAACAATTAAAAATAGTTTCTGAAGCTAAGCTGAATGCTCAAGCAGCTCAAATTTATGAAAAAATTAAAGAAAAAGAAAACATGAGTGACGATAAAAAAACTCTTAATGAAATCAAACAGATTGGTAAAAAAATGGAAAATTCTATATCTGAATATTTTGATCGAGAAGGTTTAAGCGATCCTACTGCTAATTTTGATTGGGAATATATTTTAATAGATAAAAAAAAGGTTAGAAACGCCTGGTGTATGCCCGGTGGAAAGATTGCTGTATATACAGGTATACTTGAAGCAACAAAAAATACCGATGGTTTAGCTGCTGTTATGGGACATGAGATTGCACATGCTGTTGCAAAACATTCAGTTGAAAGAGCTAGCAGAGGAACTTTATTAAATGTTGGAACAAAAATAATTGATATTGCCTCTGGCGGTGTGCTTTCAGATATCAATAGAACAACAGGCATGAACTCTGTTGGTTTATTGGCTCAATTAGGAATTTTAAATCCTTTTAATAGAAAGCAAGAAAGCGAAGCAGACTATTTAGGTATGATATTTTCATCTTTATCCGGTTATGACATAAGAGAGACAGTTAAAATTTGGGAGAGAATGAAAACACTTAACAAAGGAAAAGAGCCTCCTGAATTTATGAGCACCCACCCTTCTTCAGATAATAGAATCAAAGATTTGAATGAAAAAATGAACGAGGTGATTTTAGATTATCCACCAATTAAGACAGTTTAGATTAATTATGGTGAGCCCTGATGGACTCGAACCATCGACCCATTCCTTAAAAGGGAATTGCTCTACCAACTGAGCTAAGGGCCCACAAT
>CACNGH010000013.1:0-27741 GCA_902619815.1 uncultured Pelagibacteraceae bacterium | reverse complement strand
ATTAAAAACCAAAAAATTAGAGGCAAAGATTTTAAGTCTTTGCCTCTAAATGGGGTACTTAATTAATTATTTTTTTGTGCTTCAATTTTAGCTTTTCTAGCAGCTACAACCGACTCATAAAAAGAATGATCTACCGGAACCCATTTTTTAACAATACCGTTTGCAACGTTTTCGCTGCACTTCGGATCGTTTTCGTGTATCCATTGTTTCATTCCAATCATTACTTGATGTGCTCTAACAGGTAAAAAAGTAGGCATCACAATTGGACCATTAGGAATTAATTTTGAAGACCAAATTTGAACAATGTCGTCCATATTTAAAATCCCTTTATCAACCATTTTTCTTAAATTCCCTGACGAATATCCTTCTTCCCAGCTACCAACACCAGATACCCATGTTACACCAGCATCAACATCACCATTCATTACCGCTAATACATTGTTTTCATGCCCACCAGAAAATTGTGTTTTTGAAAAATATGTATCTGGGTCCATACCCATAGCCTTTAATTCAATTGACGGAATTAAAAAACCTGATGTAGAGTTAGGGTCAGCCCAACCAAAGGATTTACCTTTAAGGTCTGCCATTGATTTAATTCCAGATGATTTAGTTGCTACTGCAACAGAGTAGTAACCCATATCACCAGTTGGCTGCATTCTTGTTAGTACTGGTACTACTGCAGTTGGATCTTTTAAATACATACCTGCGTATCCTGAAGAACCGAACCAAGTGTAATCTAGATTACCACCTAGCATCGATTCCATTGTTCCAGCGTAGTCTTTAAAAGTAAAAAATTTAGCTGGTACACCATAAGCGGCTTCGATATACGGCATGAAACATTCATTTCTAGCTATAATATCTTGTGCTGCTTCGTCACCTAAAAAACCAACTCTAAACTCTGGTTGATATTTACTTAAGTCCATTTTTGGACCCGTGTAAGTTACCGCATTAGCTTGGGTTGAAAAAAACACCATAGCTAAAAGTGCAATAACTCTTGTTAGTTTATTAAACATAATTGTCTCCTTTTTATAATTTTAGTCTCTCGACTTATTTGTATTTGTAACGATGAGTTATTGATCTCATGCAGTTGCAAATTCTTTCTCAACATCTCCATTTATCTTTTTTTTTGTTTTAAGCTCAGTGGATGTTACTTGTGGTTCAAAAGCTTCATCAGCTTCTGCACCATAAATTTCTCTTGCAAGTTTGTCTGATAATTTTTCTGGTAAATCATCAAAGACAATTGCGCCATCTTTCATTCCAATAATACGGTCACAATAGGTTTTTGCTGTATCTAGGGTATGAAGATTTGAAATGACCGTTAAATTTTTTTCATCATGAATTTTTCTTAATGACTCCATTACCATTCTTGCATTCATTGGGTCTAAAGATGCTATAGGTTCATCTGCCAAAATCATTTTAGGATTTTGCATTAATGCTCTGCATATAGCTACACGTTGTTGTTGACCACCAGATAAAGTTTCTGCTCTTTGAAGTGCAGTATTAGCCATACCAAGGGTGTTAAGCAAAATTAAAGCATCAGCTCTCTCATCTCGAGAAAACATTTTTAATGATGCTCTAAATGATCCTTGATAATTTAATCTACCTAAAATGACATTTGTTAATACATCTAGTCTCGGTACTAAGTTAAATTGTTGAAAAATCATTGCACAATTTCTCTGCCAGGATCTTTTTTCTTTGCTTTTTAGTTGTAATATATTTTGACCATCGATTTCTACTTCTCCATCTGTTGCATCAGTGAGTCGATTTATGATCCTGAGAAGAGTTGATTTACCTGCACCTGATCTTCCAATAATTCCTATCATTTGAGGTTTATTGACCTCAAATGAAACATTTTTAACAGCGTGATTATTACCAAAGAATTTATTTACTTTGCTTATTCGCATACCAGTTTATGCATCTCATTTTTTGAGAAAATGTTAAAATTTTATTAATAAAATTTATAAGTTTTGTTTAGTAAATGTTAAAATAAAACCTCAAGTAGAAAGTCTAGTTTTTTATCAATCTAAACTTTAACAAGTATCTGAATTTTAGACCCGTCAAAATAACTTTCACTAAGCTCTATTGGTTTTTTGTTGAAGTCAACATTAATGGATGTTGTTTTTATTAAAGGTTTTCCAACATCAATATTTAAAAAATTTGATTTTATTTTGTCTGAAATTTCTGCGTTTATTAACGTTTTAGATCTTATTATTTTTTTAACATTTAATAAATTAAATGTTTTAGTTACAGACTGTTTTTTAACAAAATGATTAATAAATTTTGGAAATCTTTTATGTGGTATAGATCTAAATGTTATCACTGAAGGAGAGTTATTTATATAACCAATACTATTTATTCTAGTCACTTTTTCATTTTTTTTTAAATCTAACTCTTTTTTTTCAAATAAATTGCATTCTGCAATATCAAAACTCTTAATTTCAATTCGTGCTGATTTGTTTTCTTCAAGAATATTTTCAGTAAAACGAACATTTTTGCTTATTGAATAACTAATTTTTGATGATTTAACAAAAACACCCAAACCTCTTTTTGAATATATTAAATTATCATTTTTAAGTTCTTTAAAAGCTCTTCTTATCGTGTGTCTATTTACATTAAATTGTTTTGCATAGTCACCTTCAGAATCTAATTTTTTATTAATTTTGTACTTGTTTAAAACAATTTCTCTTTTGATTGAATTGTATATTTCTTTCCAAAGCAAATCTTTTGTTGTCATAAAATTTTAATAAATAATTTATTGAAATTTTTTTTAATTTTGTTAGTTGTCTAGTTGTATAGTATTATGCAAAATGAATCAAGAAAACAATGGTTAAGTTATTTAGCAACAGCAGATGAAAATTATCTCATTTCGCTTTGGGATAATTTAAATATGAAAATAGAATATAATTGGTTAAGAGAACCTGAGATTGGCAGTATTATGGTTCAAGGAAAAGCCGGCGCCACAGGTGATAATTTTAATGTTGGAGAAGTAACTATAACGAGATGTTCATTAAATTTAGATAAAAAAATTCAAGGACATGGTTATGTTCAGGGTAGAAATAAATATAAATCCAAAATTGCAGCTTTGTGTGATGCATTGATGCAAACTGAAAAAAAAAAAATAATTAAAAGAAATATAATAGATAAATTAATTAAATATAAAAATAACAAAAGAAATGAAATATTATCTAAAACAGAAGCTACTAAGGTTGATTTTTTTACCTTGGTAAGAGGTGAGGATAAATAAGTTATGGAAGTTGTTTCTAAAAAAAACAATTCTCAAACAAGTGCTGATTATTTTAGAAGTATTTTGTTTGCAACTTCATATCCTGGTTCGATCGAAACATTAGACAATATAAATTCGCCTTCGAACATGTTTTCAGCCAGTTGCTCTATTATAAAAACTTTTTGTGACAGTTATTCAAATATTTTTTTAGGTCGTAATATTAATAATTCAGAAACTATTGATTGGATTAAATTTAATACAGGTGCAAACATTACAGATAAAAAAAATGCAAATTTTGCAATTGGTACTTGGGATGATCTTTTACCACTAGGTGAATTTAAAAAGGGGGAAGAGCAAAATCCTGATCAATCGTGTACTATTATTTGCCAGTCTCAATTTGAAAAACCAAATGCCATAATTACTGGTCCTGGTATTAAAAGTTCTAAAAGTATATTTTTACCTGATAGAGAGATTATAAAAAAAAATAACCAGCAATTTCCATTAGGACTTGATTTTTATTTTGTTGATAATGAAAAATTCTATTCAATACCAAGATCATTAAAAATAGAAGAGCTATAAAATGTATGTATCTGTAAAAGGTGGAGAAAAGGCAATCAATAATGCACATTCTTGGTTATCTGAAATAAGAAGAGGCGATGTAAATATAGCAGAACTAAATATTAAACAAATTAGTGAACAACTAACTTTAAGTGTCGATAGAGTTATGTCAGAAGGATCTTTATATGACAAAGATTTGTCTGCTCTTGCAATCAAACAGTCTAGAGGTGACTTGATTGAGGCAATTTTCCTAATGAGAGCCTATAGAACTACTTTACCTAGAATTGGTTCAAGCAAACCTATCGAAACTAGCAAAATGTTATGTCTAAGAAGAATATCTGCAACATTTAAAGATATCCCAGGTAAACAAAAGTTAGGCCCAACATTTGACTACACACACCGTTTACTTGACTTCAAACTTCTTGCTGATGGTGAGTATGAAAAAGCTAAGATCGAAAAATATGATGATAAAGAAATCCCCCATGTTTTAAGCTTTTTAAATAAAGAAGGATTAATTCAGAAAGAAATACCTAGTGGCAAAACATCTAAGGATATTACAAGAAACCCAATTAATTTTCCTTTAACAAGATCTGAACGACTGCAATCTCTTTCAAGAGGAGATGAAGGTTTTCTTCTTGGTTTAGCTTACTCAACACAGAGAGGGTATGCTAGAAACCATGCATTTGTTGGTGAATTAAGAACTGGTTACGTTGAAGTTCAATTTGAAATTCCAGAATTAGGTATAGAAATAAATATTGCTGATGTCATGTTTACTGAGTGTGAGTCAGTAAACCAATTTAAAGGTAGTAAAAAAATACCTGCTCAATTTACTCGTGGATATGGTTTAGTTTTTGGTCAATTAGAGAGAAAAGCAATTTCAATGGCTTTGGTTGATAGATCAATGAGATGGAAAGAATTTGGTGAGGAGTACTTGGGTGTTGCTGCTCAAGATGAAGAATTTGTTATATCACATTGTGATAATATTCAAGCTACTGGTTTTTTGGAACATATCAAATTACCTCATTATGTAGATTTTCAGGCGGAATTGGATTTAGTAAGAAAAATTAGAGAAGAATATAATAAAAATGAACAACGTACTTAAATTTAAAAATAAAAAAGCTAATGTTGTAGCTCAAGATGAAATTTATAATTTTGCTTATTTAGACGAAAATACAAAAAGAATGATAAGAAGAGCTTTAATCAAAGCTCTTTGTATACCAGGTTATCAGGTCCCATTTTCATCCAGAGAAATGCCAATGCCTTACGGATGGGGTACAGGCGGTGTGCAAGTAACTTCATCTTGTTTAACAACAGACGATGTCCTTAAAGTTATTGATCAGGGAGCAGATGATACTACTAATGCAGTTTCAATAAGAAATTTTTTTAAAAAAACAGCAAATATTGAGACTACTGAAACAACTGGAGATGCTTCAATAATACAAACAAGACATAGAATACCAGAGAATCAATTAAATGAAAAACAGATACTTGTTTATCAAGTACCAATTCCGGAGCCACTTGCTTTTCTAGAACCTAGATATCAAGAGACAAAAAAAATGCACGCTTTATCAGAATACGGAATTATGCATGTTAAGCTTTATGAGGATATCACTAAAAATGGACATATAGAAACCGCATATGCGTATCCAGTGAAAACAAATGATAGATACATAATGGATCCATCGCCTATACCAAAATTTGATAATCCAAAGATGAATAACAATCCTGCTATACAATTGTTTGGTGCCGGTAGAGAACAAAGAATTTATGCAATACCACCATATACTGAAGTAACGAGTCTTGATTTTGAAGATTATCCATTTGATCCTTCAAAAGCACCACATAAATGTTCTATTTGTGGATCAAATGATAGTTTTTTAGATGAAATAATCACTGACGATGATGGTAATAGATCGTTCATATGTTCAGATACAAATTACTGCAATCAAAGAATGAAAGATAAGTAAATGGAACCAATTTTATCTGTTCAAAATTTAAATAAATATTATGGCGATCAAGTTGGATGTAAAAATATGAATATGACATTGTATCCAGGTGAAGTCGTAGGAGTAGTAGGAGAGTCTGGCTCAGGAAAAACAACTTTTATAAATTCAATATCGGGAAATCTGAACCCTGATCGTGGAAAAATCCTAATTAATAAAGATAATGAAATTATTAATTTCTTAGAAATATCAGAGTCTTTGAAAAGATTATTGATAAGAACTGAATTAGCTTTTGTTCACCAAAATCCTAGAGATGGTTTAAGATTGGACGTAAGTGCTGGCGGAAATATTAGTGAAAGATTAATGTCTATTGGACAAAGAAATTATGGAAAGATTAGGCAAACTATTTTTAAATGGTTAGATAAAGTGGAAATCGATAAAAGTAGGGTAGATGATTTTCCAAGAACATTTTCTGGTGGAATGTTACAGAGATTACAAATAGCAAAAAACTTGGTTACGAGTCCTAAAATAATTTTCATGGATGAACCAACAGGAGGACTTGATGTTTCTGTTCAAGCAAAAATTTTAGATTTGTTAAGAAAATTAGTTAGAGAATTACATTTATCAGTTGTCATTGTTTCTCACGATCTTGCAGTTATTAGATTGTTAGCTGATAAAATTATTGTGATGAAAAATGGTGAGGCTGTTGAGTCAGGACTTTGCGATCAGGTATTAGATGATCCACAACATTCTTATACTCAGTTATTAGTCAGCTCAGTACTTCAGGTTTAAAATGATTGAACTTAACAATATTACAAAAAAATTTACACTTCATAATCAAGGAAGAACAAACATATCAGTTTTTAAAAATTTGAATTTGAAAATTTATCCTGGAGAAATTGTAGCTTTGACAGGACCATCAGGTGTTGGAAAATCTAGTATTTTAAAAATGATTTATGGAAATTATTTTTTTCAATCGGGAGAAATTAAAATTAATAATTACAAAATAGATCATAAATATCCTAGAAATATTATTGAACTTAGAAAAAATACAATAGGATATGTTAGTCAATTTCTAAGAGTGATACCTCGTGTTCCTACAATTGAGATTGTTATGGAGCCATTGTTAGAAATAAATTTTGATCAAGAGGAAGTTCGTGAAAGAGCTGAAAAAATTTTACTAGATCTTAATATCGATAAGAATTTATGGAATTTATCGCCACTTACTTTTTCAGGAGGTGAGCAACAGAGAGTAAATGTTGCTAGGGGATTGATTAGAAATTATCCATGCTTGCTACTAGATGAACCAACCGCTAGCTTGGACAATGTTAACAAAGATATTGTTTTGAATTTGATTAATGAAAAAAAAGATAAAGGATCTTCAATAATTGGTATTTTTCATGATGAATCTTCACGTAAATATTTAAATGCTAGAGAAATAGATATTACAAAAATATCACATGCAAACTAACGGTCAGCTTTTTGTAGTCGTTGGACCATCCGGCTCAGGAAAAGATACATTATTAAAAAAAGTAATAAATAAAATTCCTAATTCCATTTTGGTTAAAAGGTACATTACCAGGAAAAAAGATATTAAAAATGAAGATCATTACAGTATATCAATTAAAAATTTTGAAGATAAAATTTCAAAAAAATTTTTCTTCATCTACTGGAAAGCTCATGGTTTTTCATACGGTATTCCGTACAAAGAAATAAAGAAAATAAAGCAAGGTAAAAAAGTAATTTTTAATGGTTCTAGAAAAATACTTTTTAAAATAAAAAAAAAGGTTAATAACGTAAAAATAATAAACATTACTGCCTCATCAACAATTATAAAAAGGAGACTCGTAAATCGAGCAAGAGAAGACAAAAGATCAATTATTAAAAGGATAAAAAGAAAAATTAATTTACTTCCAAAAAATACAATTACAATAATCAATAATAAATCAATATCTATAGGTACAAATAAATTAAAAAAAATAATTCTAGCTGAGTGAAAAATTTTCTAAATTCTCAAACATTCCTTTTTGGTTTTCACCAAATATATATATTTTATCAAAATCATTTGTTTCATTTAAGATAATTTCTTTGTTTTTTTCGATTTTTTTTAATTCAAAGTACAATTTGTTTCCTGATATCTCAGATGCAAGGGTCATGTGAAAATTAAATTCTGACATTAAATAGGGATATCCCCATTTATATAAAATACTTAATTGTAATTTACTTAGTTTATAGGGATTTCTTCTATCAATTTCTTTTTTTGTAAGAGGTGACCTAAATTTAAATAACTCTCTAACAAGTCTATTTGATAACTTATTAATGTTATTATTCTTTTTAGATTGTACAAAAGCATAAAAATTATCAATTTTTTTTAATTTAAATTTATAAAAATTAAATTTTTTATATTTTTTAGCTACAACCTCAATTTTTTTAAATAATTTTTTTCTATTATAATTATTGTTTAGTTTAAAAGGAGGTATAAGTGTCCCATGAAATCCATATTTTTTTGCCATTAAAATATTATTATCTATGCTTTTTAAGTTTTTTATTCCAAATCTGTTTAGATAATTAATTCTTTGCTTATTATTTATAAATTTTGCGACAAGGGGATCCCAACCAAACCAATATTTGCCAAATTCTTCTAGAACGCTTCCTTTTGGAGGGGCGTAATAAATTGCAAATCTAGAATATTTTTTCATAATTCAACTTATAATACTTATATAAATTTTCTCTAATTTAAAATATTTGTAACAATTCATCTGTAATAAAAGTTGATGCATGAATATATTTTAAATAATGCCATGATAATTAAAAAGGATGAGATTATTCATGGTCATATAAGGATAAAAGATAACAAGATTATCGATATAAGTAGTGGATTAACTAATAACAAAACTTCAATAGACTGCGAAAAAGATTACATCTCTCCAGGATTGGTTGAATTACATACTGACAATCTTGAAAGACACATGACACCAAGACCTAAAGTTTCATTTCCAGTAGAAAATGCAATTTTATCTCATGATAGAGAATTAGCATCTGTTGGAATAACTACAGTTTTTGACGCATTGAGAGTTGGCTCTATTGAAAAAACAGGAAAATATAAAAAATATGCAAAAAACTGTTCAGATATAATTTCAAATTTTAAAAAGGATAATATTCTCAAGATTGATCATAAAATACATTTAAGAGCCGAAACATGTTCAGAGAATTTGATTGATGAATTAGATGAATACAATGAAACTCACGATGTAAAACTGATTAGTATTATGGATCATACACCAGGTCAGCGGCAATTTAGAGTTATAGATAAGTATAAAGAATACCTATCAATTAAACATGGTATGACAGAAAATGAAATGGAAATTCATTTTGATCACTTAAAAAATCTCCAAAAAAAAAATAGCAAGAAACACATAGATAGAATTCTAGAATTTAAATCCTCATATGATTGTATTTTAGCTAGTCATGACGACACTACAAAAAATGACGTACATAACTCAAATAAATATGGTGTAAAGTTAGCTGAATTTCCAACAACATTAGAAGCAGCCAAGACTTCAAAGGAATATGATATTAAAATTATGATGGGTTCTCCTAATTTAATGAGAGGTGGCTCACACTCTGGTAATATATCAGCAAAAGAGCTTTTAGAAAATGATTGTCTAGATATTTTAAGCTCAGATTATATTCCATCCTCATTAATTATTTCTGTTATTAAATGGGGTTTAGAAATTGATAATCTTCCGAAAGCATTTGCAGCAGCTAGTCACGCTCCATCTTTAGCTACAAATTTAAATGATAGAGGTTTAATTGACAATAACAAAAGAGCAGATTTAGTAAGGTTTAAAATTTACCAAAATTTACCTGTTGTAAAAAATGTTTGGTCAAATGGATACCAAGTAAGCTAAAATATTCCTGTTGTATAAGAGTATTTAATTATACCTGCTATCATTATCGGTATTTGTAAAGAAAAATTTGTTAATAATGGTTTATCCTTTGTAATAGTGCCAACAATTGTCCAACCAATTATACCTAAGCTGTGTGGTATCATGCTGTAAGGATAGTAATCCAAATAAAAAGTTAATATACCTAAAAGTGTTAATACTGTACTTGTCCATTTTAATACTCTGATATTTGTAGTCATTTTTCTCCTTAATATTTTTTAAGTCTATTATCGTTTTAATAAACAGTAATATCATATTAAAGATTTGTTAAAATTAATTTTAATTAATGCTTTGAATAAACTAACAAATTAGCAACCTTTAAATGATGCTGACATATTTTTAATCAAAGAAAAATATAAATCTTTACCTGGATTTAATGTTGCTCCTAATGGATCAATTACACCAGTTTTTATATTCATATCTTTTGCTACAGCTTTAATTATATCAGGATTAAATTGTGGTTCTGAAAATACACATGCAACTTTATCGTGTTCGATTATTTCTCTAATTTCCGCTAATTGCTCAGCTCCAGGCATTACATCAGTATTAACTGTAAAAGCACCTAAAATATTTACGTTAAATCTCTTTTCAAAATATTGATAAGCATCATGAAATACGATCGAGGAAACACTGTTACTTAATTCAGTCATTACATCAATTGTAAGCTTATCTATATCCTTTAAAGCTTCATCTAAATTACTTTTATATTTAGCCTCATTTTTTGGATCATTTTCAATTAAATGCTCAACCATTTCATTTAATATTACCTTTGCATTAATTGGATCTAACCAAATGTGTGGATCAAATTCACCGTGTGCATGTCTTTCATGATCATCGTGATCTTCTTTTTTACCATGATCATCTTGATCTTCCTTTTTAGCATGTGAGTCATGATCTTCCTTTTTATCATGATCATCATGTCCATGATCATCGTGATCATCAAAAATATTTCTTTCTCTAAACTTTAAAACTTGAAGTCCCTTTATTTGCATTAATTCAATTTTTTCTGCTTTTTTAGCAATTGATCCTAATGGCTTTTCTAGAAAATTTTCCACATCTTCACCAACCCAAAAAATTAAATCAGCATTTTGTAACATCTTTGCATGAGATGGCTTCATCGCAAATCCGTGTGGAGATGCATATCCATCTACGATTAAGTCAGGTTTAGCCACTCCGTTCATAAGGTAACTAGCTAACGAATGTATTGGTTTAATTGAGGCAACTACTTTAATATCAGCATTAGCTGGTACAAAAAAAGTAAATAAAGATAAAATGGATATTATTATTGGGAGTTTGTTTAAAATTTTCATAAATACACTATTAATTGGTTGTTATAACATAACACTATGTAATAATATAACATTTACAAGTCAAAGGTTAAATGAATTCTAATAATAATATTTTAGTTAAATTAAATAATGCTGGTTTTCGTCAAAGCGAAAAATGGTTAGTGGAAGGTGTTTCTCTTACGGTTGAAAAAGGTAAAATTGTAACTCTCATCGGACCAAATGGTTCTGGTAAAAGTACCACTGCTAAAATCGCTTTAGGAATTTATAAAAATATTGAGGGGACTGTTGAAAAATATACAACCAAAGTTGGTTATGTTCCCCAAAAAATTTCAATTGATTGGACTTTACCTATTAGAGTTTATGATTTTATGCTTTTAACAGAAACTATAGAAGATAGTGCTATTGATGAAGCACTATCATTAACAGGTGTAATTCATCTTAAAAACAAAAATTTAGGTAGTTTATCAGGTGGAGAATTTCAAAGAGTTTTAATTGCAAGAGCAATTTCTAAAAAACCAGAATTATTAGTGTTAGATGAACCAGTGCAGGGAGTTGATTATACAGGTGAGATTGATTTGTATAAATTAATTAAAAAAATATCTGATACTTTAAATTGTGGAATATTATTAATCTCTCATGATCTGCACATGGTGATGAAAGCAACTGATCACGTAGTTTGTTTAAATGGTCATGTTTGTTGTTCAGGCTCACCAATAGATGTAGCAAAAAATAATGAATATAAAGCTTTGTTTGGTGAAAAAGCTTCTCAAATTTTAACAACATACGAACATAAGCATGATCATGTTCATTCTGATGAGGGGGAAATCAAGAAAAATTAATGTTTGATGATTTTTTTATAAGAGCACTAATTGCAGGTATTGGAATAGCATTTGTAACTGGTCCACTTGGATGTTTTGTTGTGTGGAGAAGATTGTCTTATTTTGGAGATACGCTTTCTCACTCAGCTCTTCTTGGAGTTACAATGGCTTACACATTTGATTTAAACATCGCTATTTCAGTATTTTTAATTTCATCAGTTATTGCACTAATATTAATTCAGCTTCAGAAAAAAACTAATCTTCCAGGTGATGCATTGCTAGGTCTTTTAGCTCATTCATCATTAGCCGTTGGATTAGTAGTTATTGGTTTTTTAACATTTATAAGATTTGATATTATGGGTTTATTATTTGGTGATATTTTAGCGGTAACGACCGATGATTTACTTGTAATTTGGACAGGCGGAGCGTTAATTTTAATTGTACTTAAATTAATTTGGAAACCTTTGCTTGCATCAACTGTTAATTATGAATTAGCTGAGGCAGAGGGATTAAACCCTGATAGAGCAAAGGCTATTTTCACAATATTAATGGCAGCGGTAATTGCTATTTCTATCAAAATGGTTGGATTATTATTGATTACAGGAATGTTAATTATCCCTGCTGCAATGGCTAGAAATATCTCTGATAGTCCTCAGAAAATGGTTCTATTTTCTATAATTGGGGGCCTATTATCTGTTATCTTAGGACTATATTCTTCATTAGAATTTAATACATCTTCCGGACCTTCAATTATTGCAGCGGCGTTGATATTGTTCATATTATCTTTGTTTAAAATTAAACAATCGATTAAATTAAAAAACTAAGTAGAAATTTAAAATGGAAAAACAACATAATCTTTCAAAAAACCAAAAAATTATTTTTGATTTAATTGATAAATCTCATGAGCCGTTAAAAGCATATTCAATTCTTTTTAATGTACAGAAAAAAGGTATCAATGCGCCTCTACAAGTTTATAGAGCATTAGATAAATTAGTTGAAATAGGTAAAATCCACAAAATTGAAAGTAGAAATGCCTTCATCGCATGTCAGAATTCTAGTTGCCAAATTTCTAAGGCTACAGCATTTTCAATTTGTGAAAGTTGTGAAAAAGTTTCTGAAATAAGTAACACTAAACTATCAAAATATTTATCAAACTTTACTGATGAAGCAGGGATGAAATACAGTAAATACAATTTAGAATTTTTTGGTTTATGTAAGAAATGTAAATCAAAAGAATGAACACTGTTTCATTAACCTTAGACGAAATTAATAATTTAGCGAAAAAAACTCTCTTAGCAAATGGATGTGATGAAAATACAGCATCAATACTTTCAGAATTAATTACAAATGCAGAAAGAGATGGTTCGCTCTCTCATGGTTTATTTAGATTACCAGCTTATGTATCAGGATTAAAAAGTGGCAAAATAAACGGTAAAGGAAGACCTGAGATTAAAAAAATATCTCCATCAGTAATTAAAGTTGCAGGAAATAATTGTTTAGCTCCTGTGGTATTAAATAAAAGTTTACCAGAATTAAGTAAAGCTGCTAAAGAAAACGGTGTTGCTGTCTTAGCAATAAATAATTCACATCATATGGCTGCTATGTGGCCAGAAACCGAAAAATTAGCTGAAGATGGTTTGGTTGCTTTTGCGTGTACTTCTTATAAGCCTGCTGTTGCACCTGCTGGTGCAATTAAACCTCTTTTTGGAACAAACCCAATTTCATTTGCATGGCCTAGACCTGGAAAGATGCCTGTAGTTTATGATATGGCAACTGCTTCAATGGCTATGGGGGAAGTACAAGTTGCTAAAAGAGAAGGGCACAAAGTTCCATTAGGAACAGGACTTACGAAAGATGGTAAAGAAACTACTGATCCAGGACAAATAGCTGATGGTGGAGTGTTGCTTCCTTTTGGTGGCTACAAAGGTTCTGCAATTGCCATGATGGTAGAATTATTAGCAGGTGCTCTCGTTGGTGATAATTTTAGTTTTGAAACAGCTGCTAAAGATAACAATGATGGTGGTCCTCCAAGTGGGGGTGAATTTATTTTAGCAATTAGTCCAGATAAAACATCAGGAACAGACTGGCAAAAACATGCAGATGAGTTTTTTGATAAAATGAAGTCTATGGGTGAAGTAAGACTTCCAGGTGAGAGAAGACATAAAAATAGATTAGACAAAGGTCCAAGAAATATTAACGAGGAATTGGTTAATAAAATTAAATCTTTAAGCTAAGTTAATCTCAATTGGAGTGTGATCCGAAGGTTTTTCTCTTCCACGAGGATCTTTATTTATATTAATACCTTTAATATTATCAATTATTGAGCTTGATACTAAAAAGTGATCAATTCTCATCCCATTATTTTTTTGCCATGCACCTCTCATATAATCCCAAAAGGTATAGCCTTCTTTATCTTCATTAAAATGCCGATAAACATCACTAAATCCAAGATTTAACATTTCTCTAAATTTTTTTCTTATTTCAAGTCGATACAAAGCATCATCTTCAAAACTTTTCACATTATAAACATCCTCTGCAGCAGGAATAACATTAAAATCTCCAGCAAGTATTATGTTAGAATTTTTCTTTAATAAGGATTTTAATTGTTTAATTAATTGATCCATCCAATTTTTTTTATAATCATATTTTTCTGAATCAACCGGATTTCCATTTGGAGTATAAATGTTTATCAATTGAATAGCTTTTTTTTTATATTCAACTTCAGCAGAAATAATTCTCGATTGTTTTAATTTATCCCTAATTAAATCTGTTCTAATATTAGTTAGTTTTTTTTTTGAAATAATTGCTACACCGTTATAGCTTTTTTGACCAAACACATGACTTTCATAATCCATTGATGAAAAGTCATCATAAGGGAAATTAATATCCTCAGTTTTTATTTCCTGCATCATTAAAATATCTGGTTTATATTTAAGTAGATAGCTTTTGATATTTTCTATTCTTGCTCTAACAGAATTAACATTCCACGATGAGATGAGCATTAAAGAGAGAATGAAACTCCACACCCACAAGAAGATTTTGTTTGAGGGTTGGAAATTTTAAAAGACTCACCAATTAATTCAGATACATAATCAACTTCAGATCCTTTTAATAAGTCAGCAGATGCCTTATCTATTAAAATATTTTGATAATTAAGATCGTCAGCTTGTTTCGATTGATCAAAAGTAAATTCATACTGAAAACCAGAACAACCACCACCTTTAATAGCGATTCTAAAAAAAGAACCTTCGTCTTTTTTAGACAATAAATTTTCTATTTGTTTTAAAGCTTTATCCGTAAATTTAATTTCTTTAATCATGACTGAACACTGATATTACTAATATAATACTTAATTATTTAAATTAAAGGATGAAAAAAGACACTTCGTTGGGCGTATTTAAAAGTAAAGGCAGACTTAATAAAGAGGCTAACTCTAAGTATCGATCACCTTTTCAAAGAGATAGAGATAGAATCATTCACAGTGCGTCGTTTCGAAGACTAAAACATAAGACTCAAGTTTTTGTAAACACTGAAGGTGATCATTTTAGAACTAGAATAACTCATTCAATTGAAGTGGCCCAAATAGCAAGATCGATCTCAAAATATTTAAGCCTAAATGAAGATTTGGCTGAAACCTTAAGCTTAGCTCATGACTTAGGCCATACACCATTTGGACATGCTGGAGAGGACGCTTTACATGAATGTATGGATAATCACGGTGGTTTTGATCACAATCTACAAACTTTGAGAATTGTTATGTTTTTAGAAAATAAATATTTAAAATTTAAAGGATTAAATCTTACTATTGAAACCTTAGAGGGACTTTTAAAACATAATGGACCAATTAATGAATTAACCACAATCAATAAACTTATTGGATCAAAAGTTTTTAAAAAAAAAATTAAATTTAATACTTTTCCATCATTAGAAGCACAAATTTCAGCTATTTCAGACGATATAGCCTATAATAATCATGATATTCAAGATGGGATTAAAGCTAATCTTTTTAAGCTAGAAGAGCTATGTGAGATTAATTTTCTTAAAAACATTTACATAAATTATAAAAAAAAGATTAATAAAAAAAATTATAAAATAGCAATTAATCAAATAGTAAGAGACTCAATTGATATAATGATTAAAGACTTAATCACCAACACACAAAAAAATTTAAAGAGATTTAAAATTAAATCTCATAAAGATATCGCAAAATCAAATGAGTTAATAGTTTGCTTCTCTAAAAATATTCAAAGTTCAGAAAAAGAAATTAAATTATTTTTAAGATCTAATATGTATGATAATAAATCTGTTTTAAGAAAAAATCTAAGAGGTAAGAAAATTATTAAAAAATTATTTAAGATAATTCAATCTTCCCCTAGAAAGTTTCTAACAAAAGAACAATTGACTAAAGATAAATATAGAGCTATCTCAGACTTTATTTCTGGCATGACTGATCGTTATGCAATAAACCTTTATAATGCAAATAAATGAATATATTTGAAATTTATCTAGAAAAAATAAAATCAATACTTAGTGAACTTCAAAAAGATAATAAAATAATTGTTCCTGATAATTTTAATGGAATAAATGCTGAAATACCCCCGCAAAAATTTAATTGTGACATCTCAACAAATGTTGCAATGGTTTTATCTAAAATTAATAATAAACCACCTATTGAACTAGCAGAGCAACTTGCACCTATATTAAAAGATAAAGATAAATTAATTGAAACAGTAACTATTGCAAAGCCTGGTTTTATTAATATCAAGTTTAAGAAATCATTCTGGGCAATTTTTACAAAAGAAATCAGTGAAAATTCTAAAACTTTTGGAATAAATCAAAAAGAAAAAAAAAATAATTATCTTGTGGAATTTGTTTCTGCAAATCCAACAGGACCATTACATGTTGGACATTGTCGTGGCGCAATACTTGGGGATGTTATTTCAAATATATTAACCTTCAACAATCATAAAGTTACTAAAGAATACTATGTAAATGACTATGGCAATCAAATCATTAATTTTGCAAAATCAGTATATTTTCGAATACGTGAAATAACTCATAAAGAAACTTTTCCATCTGATAATGCTGATCTATATCCCGGTGATTATTTAATAGACTTTGCAAAAAATATATCCTCCAACTCCAATTTGAATTTTGATAATTATGATGAAATTAGTGAGGAATTAACTGAACTATCAATTAAACAGGCATTACTGCTAATTAAAAAAAATCTTAAAAGCCTTGGTATAAATCATGACAATTTTGTAAGTGAAAAAAAAATTGTTTTAGACAAAGAAGTTGAAAATGTTGTTCGATTTTTAGAAAAAAATAAATTTGTTTATAAAGGTAAAATCAAAGCACCAGAAGGTGAGGACAATAATAATTGGGTAGAACGTGAGCAATTACTGTTTAAATCTACAGATTTTGGTGATGATAAAGACCGTGCTCTCCAAAAATCAGATGGATCATGGACATATTTTGCAAGCGATGTTGCTTATCATAAAAATAAAGTTGATAGGAAATTTGATTATTTGATTAATATACTAGGTGCAGATCATGCTGGTTACATAAAAAGAATTTCATCATCAGTTGAAGCCCTCTCTGGAAAAAAAGATAAATTAATTTGTAAAATAAGTCAGTTAGTAAAACTTATAAAAGACAATAAACCTTTTAAAATGTCTAAAAGAAAAGGAGACTATATTACTGTTGATGATCTTATAGAAGAAGTTGGCAAAGATGCTACTCGATTTATTATGTTGAATAGAAGCAGTGACGCAGAACTTGATTTTGATTTTGATGCAGTAAAAGAAAAATCAAAAGATAATCCATTGTATTATGTACAATATTGCTATGCACGAATTTCATCTGTATTCAAACATATTAATAAAGATTTAAATAAAAAAATTGAAACTAATAATTTCAATTTTGAATATTCTGAAGAAGAAATTAAAATTTTAAAAAAATTATCTGAGTGGCCAAAGTGTATTGATATATCAAGTACAAAACTTGAACCACATAGAATTCCTGTTTATCTATATGAGTTAGCCTCAGAATTTCACTCATATTGGAACCTTGGAAAACAAAAACCAGAAAAACGATTTATAAATGAACAAAAAGAAGTTCCATTAGATAAGTTGGTATTTTTAAAAGTTATTTCTAATGTAATAAAATCTGGTATGGATATTGTTGGTGTTGATACTCCATCCAAAATGTAATGTTAAAAGAAATCAAATATTTAATTTTTATAATTGTTATCTCAGTATTTATTTTTTTTACTGGCAGATACTATTTTTCTGATGAAAATTTAAAAAATTCTTATCGTTCCTATAAAAATAATGATGAGAAGATAAAACAGTATTCAGAAAACTTACCTATATTAGAAAATGACACCCAAGACATTATTGAGTATGTAAAACAAACAAATAAAGATAAGAAAAAAAAGTTTAATTTCTGGAAACTTTTAGAAAATGATAAGTAAAAGAAAAGCCTTTATTACGGGTATTAAATCACTGAAATTAACAACTAGTGAAGTGAAATTTTTGAAAAAACAAAAACCTTGGGGAATAATATTGTTTTCAAGAAATATTAAATCTGTAAACCAGACCAAACTATTAACTGATAGCATCAGGAAGCTATTTAAAGATCCACACTATCCTATTTTGATTGACCAAGAAGGAGGCAGAGTGAATAGGTTAAAAAATATTATTACTTTTGATAATTTGACAGGTGAATATTTTGGAAAATTATATGTCCAAGATAAAAGAAAATTTAATATTATTTATAAATTATTTGTTGATAAATCTTCATATCTTCTGAAACAAATAGGTGTAAATATTAATACACTACCGGTACTGGATCTTAGAATTAAAGGAGCGAGTAATATTATTGGTGATAGATCGTTTTCAGAAAATAAGAAAATTGTTTCAACGGTAGGTGATATTTGTATTGATTTATTCAAACAAAACTCAATAGCTACTGTAATTAAGCATATTCCAGGACACGGTCTTGCTAAAGTTGATAGCCATTATTTTACACCAGTTGTTGATAAAACCATTAATTACCTTATTAAAAATGACTTTTTTCCTTTTAAGAATAAAGATAGTTTATTCGCAATGACAGCCCACATTATTTATAAAAAAATTGATCCACTTAACACTGCAACGCATTCCAAAAAAATTATAAATATTATTCGTAAAAAAATAGGGTTTAAAAATGTTTTAATTTCTGATGATTTATCAATGAAGAGTTTAAAATACGATTTAATTACTAATACAATTAAAAGTTTTGAAGCAGGATGCAACCTAGCCTTACATTGCAATGGTAATTACAATGAAATGAGGGTTGTCGCTGAAAATTCACCATTAGTAAATAATTTTATTATCAAAAAAACATCACTATTTTATAAAAATTTAAGTTAATATCTTAATATGTCCGAGACTGATTCTGCTTTGTTTAATGTCGATATAAATAACTATAACGGTCCATTAGATGTTCTTTTAGATTTAGCTAAAGCGCAAAAAGTTGATCTTGAAGAAATATCAATAACAAAGCTAGCAGATCAATTTCATGAATATATTACAAAAGAAAAAGATTTAAATTTAGAAATAGCCTCGGAGTATTTATTAATGGCAACATGGCTTGCTTACTTAAAGTCTAAGTTATTATTACCAGGAACCCCTGAGGAAGAATTTAAAGTTCAAGAAGTAGCAGAGAAATTAAAGTTACAACTTAAAAAATTAGAACTTATTCGTTTACTTTCAGAACAAATGCTTAAGAGAAAAAGGCTAGGTCGTGAAATAAGAACAAGAGGAATGAAAGGAAATATCAGATCTATTTACAGCACTGAATATAATTTAAGTTTATTTGAACTTTTAAAAACCTATTCAACGATTATTATGACTAAAGATTTTCAAAGAATGAATATTCCAAAATTACCAGTATTTACTACTGAAGATGGAATTAAAACTATAAAAGATTTTTTTGGCAAACTAGGTGACTGGAAAAAACTTGATGAATTAATCCCTTCAAATTTTAAATCTGGTTCTAGATATAAAAGAACTGGCAAAGCAGGAATTTTTGCTGGTTCTCTTGAGCTTGCTAAAGAGGGTAATCTTTCTATTAAACAGGAAAAACTATTTGATGATATCTATGTAAAGGAAGTAAGTGATTAAAAAACAAAAAATAAATAAAGATAATGTAGTCAAATTCCCCTCAAAACTGACTGAAATTGAAAAAGAAATAGAAGGTGTAATTTTTGCTGCTGCCGAACCACTTGATATCGACACCATTGAGAGCAAACTTTCAAAAAAGTTAAACATTAAAAAATCATTAGAGAAATTACAGCAAGAGTACTCAAATCGAGGAATAAATTTAGTTTGTATAAAAGATAAATGGTCTTTTAGAACATCCCCTAAATTAGCTAATCTTATGTCTCAGGAAAAGACTGTTGAAAAAAAATTATCAAGAGCTGCAGTCGAAACTTTAGCTATAATTGTTTATCATCAGCCAGTAACAAGAGCTGAAATTGAGGAAATAAGAGGTGTAGCTTTTGGAACAAATACACTTGATATCTTAATGGAGCTAAACTGGGTTAAACCTGGAGGAAGAAAAGATGTACCTGGAAGACCTATTCAATATGTAACCACAGATGATTTTTTAAGTCATTTTAATATTCAAAAACTATCAGATCTTCCAAATATTGACGAATTAGGTGCTGCTGGAATGATTGATAGCTCAAGTGTTGATAGTGATATCTTTGGAACTGGAAAATTTTATAAAGAAAAGCAAGAAGAAAAAAAGGAAGATATTTATTCTAATATTGATGAGATGCTGAGTAGCACTCTTGATAGTGAAGAAAAAGAATAACAAAAAAGTAACTTTTAAATTAATCATAAAAAGGTTATAAGTTTCTATGAGCATAGGAATTTGGCAAATAGCAGTTGTTGTAATATTGGTAGTCTTATTATTTGGACGAGGTAAAATCTCTAGTTTGATGGGAGATGTTGCCAAAGGTATTAAAAGCTTTAAAAAAGGTATGGCATCAGATGTAACTGATGATACGGAGCCAAAAAATATTTCCGACGAAAATAAAGACTCCAACAATAAAGAATAACTCACATGCCTACTATTGGTTGGTTTGAGATATTGATAGTTGTTGCTATCGCTATTGTTGTTCTTGGCCCTAAAGATTTTCCAGTTATGTTAAAAAAAGCAGGTTCATGGATTGGCACTGCAAAAAGATATGTCAGCAATATCCAAAACGAGGTTTCTAATTTAGAAATTGATGATGAAAAAATTAATGAAAATATAAAAAAAGAAACAAAAAAAGATGAATAATGATGATAAAGACAGTGGCTTTGTTAGTCATTTAACTGAATTAAGAAAAAGACTGATACATAGTTTTATTTTTTTATTTATATTTTTTATTGGTTGCTATTTCTTTGCTGAATATATTTATGGTTTTTTGGTTGATCCATTTGCTAAAGCTGTAAAAGATGATGGCTCAGATAGAAGATTAATCTTTACAGCACTTCAAGAAACTTTTCTGACATATTTAAAAGTGTCTTTTTTTACTGCTTTTTTTGTAACCTGCCCATATATTTTAATGCAAATATGGAAATTCATTGCACCAGGTTTATATAAGCACGAAAAAATAGCAATTTTACCTTACTTAATACTTACACCAATTCTTTTCTTTCTTGGAGGTATGTTGGTTTATTATTTGATCATGCCTCTAGCAATCAAGTTTTTTTTATCATTTGAGAGTACTGGTTTATCAACAAGTTTGCCAATACAACTAGAAGCAAAAGTAAATGAATACTTGTCATTGGTTATGAAATTAATTTTTGCTTTTGGAATTAGTTTTCAATTACCTGTTGTGTTAAGTCTTCTAGCAAGAATAGGCGTTGTAGATAGCCAGTTTTTAAAAGACAGAAGAAAGTATGTTGTGGTTATAATTTTTGCTGCTGCTGCTTTGTTAACCCCACCAGATCCAATTACACAAATAGGATTAGCGATACCATTGTTAATTTTATATGAATTATCAATATTTTCAGTAAAATTTATAGAAAACAAAAATTTAGAAAAAACTGATGCATAATTTAAAGGAAATTAGAAAGGATTTCCCTGGTTTTGAAAAAGCTTTAGAAAAAAGATCTTTAAAAATTGATTTTAAAAAATTACAAAAATTAGATGAAGAAAATAGAAATTTAATTCAAAAAAAAGAGGCTATTGAAAAAGAAAAAAAAGATATTTCAAAATCTAAAGACGAAACTTTATTTAAAAAATCTAAAGAACTCACATTTGAATTAGATAAATTAACTGATTTACAAAAAAAAATAAAAACAGAGTTAGACAGTTTACTATCTAATATACCCAATATTCCCCATGAAGATGTTCCAGATGGTAAAGATGAAAATGATAATGTAGAGGTATTAAAAACAGGAAACATACCAAAATTTGATTTTAAACCTAAATCTCATTATGAGCTTGGTGAAAACCTTGGAATGCTGGATTTTGATCTAGCAACTAAAACTACAGGATCTCGATTTGTTTTTGTAAAAAACCACTTAGCTTTATTAGAGCGAGCCTTATCTAATTTTATGTTGGATACTCATATTAATAAAAATGGATATCAAGAAATATCACCTCCTTTGATTGCTTCAGATAACACAATGTATGGAACCGGTCAGTTACCTAAGTTTGAAAACGATCAGTTTGAAATCAAATTTGATGAAGGATCAGATCGAAAATTTTTAATACCTACAGCTGAAGTAATTTTAACAAATATTGTCAAAGATAAAATAGTTGATCAAAGTCATCTTCCGATGAGATTTGTAGCATCAACACCTTGTTTTAGAAAAGAAGCAGGAAGTTATGGCAAGGATACTAAAGGCATGATTAGACAACATCAATTTTATAAAGTTGAACTAGTAAGCATTGTTGAAAAAGAAAATTGTTTGAAAGAGTTAGAAAGAATGACAAATTGTGCAACTGATATTCTTGATAAATTAGAACTACCTTACAGAAAAGTTATTTTATGTTCTGGAGATATGGGTTTTAGTGCTGAAAAAACATATGATATTGAAGTTTGGTTACCATCAGAAAATAAGTATCGTGAAATTTCATCATGTTCATCTTGTTCTACATTCCAAGCTCAAAGAATGAAAACTAGATATAAAAATACAAATAAAGAAACTGTCTTTGTTGGTACTTTAAATGGAAGTGGGCTTGCAGTCGGTAGGACTTTAATAGCGATATTGGAAAATTATCAGCAAAAAGATGGATCGATTGTTGTTCCTAAAGTTCTTAGAGAATATATGAATAATTTAGAATTAATTTCACAGAAATAAAGTTGTTTTAGAGATATAGATAGTATAAATATGCACCATATTTAAAAGGAGAATTATGGAAGGTTCAGGAATAGGACAATTTATACCGTTAATTTTAATATTTGTTATTTTTTATTTTTTCTTAATTAGACCTCAACAAAAAAAAGTAAAAGAGCATAAAGCTATGGTTGAAAACCTTAAAAGAGGTGACAAAGTTATTACTTCAGGGGGTATCACTGGCACAGTTGAGAGACTTATAGATAACGACAAAGTAGAAGTAGAAATAGCTGAAAATATTAAAGTTGAAGTTGTAAAAGCTACAGGTATTCAAAGTCTTCAAAATACCCAAGAAGTTAAAAAATAATTAATTTTAGATAAGTGCTTTATTTTTCAAAGTTACGAATTGTATTTATAACTATTTTTTCTTTATTGTTTGTTTTAATAGCATCCTCAAATTTATTTAAGTTTGATGATAGTTTTTTTAACAAAAAAATTAATCTAGGTCTAGATCTTCAAGGTGGTTCATACTTATTACTCGAAATTGATAACGAGCCAGTAATTGAGCAAAAACTTCAAAATATTACAACTACCTTTAGAAATTACTTTAAAGACAAAGATATTAAAATTAATAATATAAAGATAGATGATAAAAATATTTTCTTTAACGTTTCAGATGAAAATAAGCAAAAAGTTATAGATATTTTTCAAGATGAGAATAGTGAAATAAACCCTTACTATCCAAGATTTAAATCTCATCAATTAGAAATCGAAGATACTGGTTTGAATTTAAAAGTTAATTTTTCTCGTCAAGGTCTTATAACCCTTAAAACTTCTTCGCAAGATCAAGCTATTGAAATTGTTCGTAGAAGAGTTGACGAGGTTGGTACAAATGAACCTAATATTTTAAAAAGAGGTAACAATAGAATTTTAGTAGAACTTCCTGGTTTAGATGATCCTATGAGGATTAAATCCCTTCTTGGTAAAACTGCCAACCTCACGTTTAGGTTTGTAACCCAAAATGATGATGACAGATTTGGAGTTGAAAAATTAGAATTTGAAGATGGAACTCAAGAGGCTAATGTAAGTAAAAGAATTATAATTAGTGGTGAAAATCTTTTAGATGCTCAGCCTAAAATGGATACACAAAATAACCAAACTATTGTATCTTTTACTTTAGACAGAGTAGGGGCTAAAAGATTTGGTAAAGCAACCTCAACTGGTATAGGAAAACAGTTAGCTATTGTTTTAGATGGTAAGATTATAAGCGCACCTGTCGTAAGAGATACCATAGCAAGTGGATCTGGCCAAATTAGTGGAGGATTTACATTTCAATCTGCAACAGATTTGGCATTATTACTAAGATCAGGAGCCTTACCTGCTCCGTTAGATATCATAGAAGAGAGAACAGTTGGACCTGATCTTGGACAAGACTCGATTAACGCCGGAATGATAGCATTAGCAATTGGTTTTTTGTTAGTGATTATATTCATGTTTGTTAAGTATAGATTTTTTGGTCTAATAACTAACGCTACACTAATAATTAATTTGTTTATTCTTTTAGGTGTTTTAACTTTATTTGAAGCAACCTTAACATTACCAGGAATAGCAGGTATAATTTTAACTGTAGGTATGGCTGTTGATGCAAATGTTTTAATTTTTGAGAGGATTAAAGAAGAGTTAAAAGATGAGACTAATAATATTTTAGCATTTGATGGAGGTTATACTAAGTCAAGAACTGCCATTATTGATGCCAATATAACAACTTTATTAGCAGCGGTAATTTTATTCTTTATGGGCTCAGGCCCTGTTAAAGGTTTTGCTGTAACGCTTGGTGTTGGAATATTTACAACATTGTTTTCAGTTTATTTTATAGCAAGGTTATTTACTAGTCTCTATGTATCTAAAAACAAAAATAGTGGAAAATTAATCTAATGATTGCTTTTAACAAATATTACAATCACTTTAATGTTTTATCTACTGTTCTAATAGTTATTTCATTACTGTTATTAATTTTTAAAGGCCTTAATTTTGGTATTGATTTTAAAGGTGGAACCTTGATTGAATTAAGATCTAACGATACCAAAATTAATGTTAGCACTCTTAGAGATAAATTTAGTCAAATGAATCTAGGTGATGTTTCAGTTAAAAAATTTGGTTCTGATAATGATTTTTTAATAAAATTCGAAAATAAAGATAATAAGAAAAACATTATTGAAGAAATAAAGGTAAATCTAGATAAATCTTTTGGTAATAATTATGATTTTAGAAGAGTTGAGAATGTAGGCCCTAAAGTTAGTGCTGAATTATTAAAATCAGGTGTAATTGCAATATCATTATCACTTGCAATAATGCTTATTTACATTTGGATAAGGTTTGAGTGGCAATTTAGTCTTGGAGCAATTTTAGCATTATTTCACGATGTAATCGTCACCCTTGGAGTTTTTTCTCTATTTAGTTTAGAAATTAACTTATCAATCATAGCTGCTGTTTTAACTATTGTTGGTTATTCAATGAATGATACAGTTGTAATATTTGATCGTGTAAGAGAAAATTTAAGAAAATATTCAGATATAAAAATTTTTGAGTTAACCAATATTTCAATAAACGAAACCTTATCTAGAACAATAATTACTTCCGCAACAACTTTACTTGCATTGCTTGCTATTTACCTCTTTGGTGGTGAAATCTTAAAAGGATTTTCACTAGCAATGATTTTAGGAGTTATTTTTGGAACCTATTCATCAATTTATATAGCCAATACAGTATTGGTTAGATTAAGAGTTTCTCAAAAAACTGTCTTAAGAGAAGACGATAGTAAATAAAAATTTTAGTAAATATTTTGTGCGGCTACCATTGTAAGTAACATTGGTAAAGATAGAAGTGTATTTGTTCTAGAAAATAACATTGCTGTTTTAGCAGACTTTGCTTTTGTTTCAGGATCAGTTTCAACAATTCCTAATGCTCTTTTTTGATTTGGCCATATTACAAACCAAACGTTAAAAGCCATTATAATACCCAACCACATTCCAATCCCTATTGCAGTATGTTTTGGAATGCCAGAACCAATACTAAAAGTCATTGCGTCATGTAGATAACCATTTAGCCAAGCTAATATTAAACCAGATAGGACAGTAAAGGCTGCAGCCCATCTAAAATAGAATAAAGCTGCTGGAGCTATCACTTTTCCAATAGCAGGCTTTTGTTCATCTGGAATTTTAGCCATGTTTGGAATTTGAACAAAATTGAAATACCAAAGTAGTCCAATCCACATTATTGCAACAAGAACATGGATATATCTAAATAACCAACTCCAAAATAATGTGTCAAAGGCAATACCTTCATTTTGAAAAAACATTCCAACAAACAAAATAATAGCTAAAGCCAATGATGCGTGAACAGTTTTTGATAATGAAGATAATAAATTACTCATGATTCATAAAACTATACACTAAATTTTGACTATTTTTAAGTTTTTATATTTAATTTAATAAGGGTTTTAAAAACTGACCAGTGTAACTGTCTTTAATTTTCGTAACTTCTTCCGGTTTACCTTCTGCGATAATTTTACCACCCTTAACACCACCTTCAGGACCCATATCAACAATATAATCTGCTGTTTTAATAACATCCAAATTATGCTCAATTACAACAACAGTGTTACCTAGTTTTACAAAAGTATGAAGAATTTCTAAAAGTTTTTTAATATCATGCTGATGCAAACCAGTTGTGGGCTCATCTAATATATACATTGTTCTACCAGTGGATCTTTTAGATAACTCTTTTGCAAGTTTAATTCTCTGAGCCTCACCACCTGAAAGGGTTGTTGCTTGTTGACCTATTTTTATGTAACCCAAACCTACTTTTTTTAAAGTTAACAATTTTGTTTTAATATTTGATATATTTTCAAAATACTCGCAACCTTCGTCAACTGACATATCTAAAACATCTGCAATACTTTTACCCTTAAATTTTATTTCTAATGTTTCTCTATTATATCTTGTACCCTTACACTCATCACACTGAATATAAACATCCGGTAAAAAGTGCATTTCATACGTGATTACACCATCCCCTTCACAGGCTTCACATCTTCCACCTTTAACATTAAATGAAAATCTACCAGGCTTATAGCCTCTTGTTTTAGACTCAGGTAAACTTGTAAACCAATCTCTGATTGGACCAAAAGCACCGGTATAGGTTGCAGGATTTGATCTAGGTGTTCTTCCAATCGGAGACTGATCTATATCAATAATTTTATCGATTAATTCAACACCCTTATATCCTTTAAAGGCTTTAGGGGCTTTTTTAGCTTTATTGTTAAGAGTTAAATTTAAGGCATGAAAAAGTGTTTGTAATATTAATGTTGATTTTCCACTACCAGATACGCCAGTTACACAGGTGAATGTTCCTGTTGGAATTTTAAGATTTACATTATTTAAATTATTTCCCGTTGCTCCATTGATTTCAACAAATCTCCCATTTTTAGCTATTCTTCTAGATTTAGGAATTTCAATTTTCTTTTTGTTTGCAAGGTATTGACCTGTAATACTATTTTTATCTTTCTTAATTTCATCATAAGTGCCTTGCGATGTTACTTGACCACCATTAGTTCCAGCTTCAGGTCCAAGATCTA
>CACNGH010000012.1:0-34652 GCA_902619815.1 uncultured Pelagibacteraceae bacterium | reverse complement strand
ACTATTTCAAATATGCAGGAAGTAATAGCTCGAGGTGCAAAAGTTTTATTAATAACTAATAAGAGTAAAGATGAAATTGCCTCAGAAAATATTTGGGAAACTATCGAAGTTGAAAATACTCATGATGACTTATTGCCTTTTCTTTTAACTATTCCTCTTCAAAAACTGGCTTATTACTCAGCTTTAAAAAAGGGTTATGACATTGATAAGCCCAGAAATTTGGCTAAATCTGTCACTGTTGAATAAAGCATAAACTCTGTTAAAACACTTTCAGGTTGCATATGAAAAATTGGAAAAAAAATAGTTGGAGAAAATATCCTGTAAAACATATTCCAGAGTATCCTGATAAAAAAGAATTGGATACTGTTTTAGATAAAATTGGAACGTTTCCACCATTAGTTTTTGCAGGTGAGACTAGACATTTAAAAGATCAGCTTGCTGATGTTGTTGATGGAAAAGCTTTTCTTCTTCAAGGAGGAGATTGTGCTGAAAGTTTTGCAGAATTTAATCCAGACAATATAAGAGACACATTTAAACTAATGTTACAGATGTCATTAGTTTTGACTTATTCAGCATCTTTACCAGTTGTAAAACTTGGAAGAATAGCTGGTCAATTTTCAAAACCTAGAAGTTCACCAGTTGAAACAAAAAATGGTGTTGAGCTTCCTAGTTATTTAGGAGACAACATTAATGGAATGGAATTTACTAAAAAAGGAAGAATTCCTGACCCTAAAAGATTATTTAAAGCTTATTCTCAGTCAGCTGCAACTCTTAATCTTATAAGAGCTTTTTCAAAAGGTGGTTTTGCAGATCTAAACAAAGTACATTTGTGGAACCTAGATTATATTAAAAAAAGTCCACAAGCTAAAAAATTTAAAGACCTTGAGGATAAAATTGCTGATGCTATTGCTTTCATGAGGGCATGTGGAATCACATCAGATTTTAACAACAGATTGTATACTGTTAATTTTTGGACATCACATGAGGCCTTATTATTACCTTTTGAAGAATCTATGACAAGAACAGATTCTACAACTGGTGAAAATCACGATACCTCAGCTCATTTTGTTTGGATTGGAGATAGAACTAGACAATTAGATGGCGGACATGTTGAATTTTGCAGAGGAATAGAAAACCCAATTGGAATTAAATGTGGTCCAACATTAAAAGCTGATGATCTAATTAATTTATGTAATAAAATTAACCCAAAAAATGAGAAAGGTAAAATTACATTAATTTCAAGATTTGGAGCAGATAATGTTTCAAAACATTTACCAAAACTTATTCGAGCAATTAAAAAAGAGGGACTTAATGTTATTTGGTCGTGCGATCCATGTCATGGGAACACTATTCAAGCAGTTACAGGTTTTAAAACAAGACCTTTCAATAGAGTTTTAAAAGAAGTTAAAGATGTTTTTGCTTGTCATCAAAGTGAAGGAAGCTATGCAGGAGGTCTGCATATTGAGCTTACTGGTCAAAATGTAACAGAATGCATAGGAGGTGCTCAAAAAATATCTGAGCAAGATCTGTCGTCAAGATATCATACCCATTGTGACCCAAGATTAAATTCAAATCAGGCTTTAGAATTGGCTTTTTTGATATCAGATGAGATTAAAAAGAATAGCTCTTATTCAAAAAACGCAAATAGAGCGGCATCTTAAAACATTGCAAAATCATTAAAAATTAATATTTAAAACAATATGAATTCATCTGAAAAAGTTAAATTTATTTCTAATTGGATTAAGGATTATGCAAATAATATGCCATCTAAGGCAGAGTCTTTAGTTATAGGTATTTCTGGCGGAATAGATTCCTCAGTATCAAGTACTTTGAGTGCAATGACAGGTTTAAAAACAATTGTTTTGTCCATGCCGATTAAACAAAAATCACACCAACATGATTTAAGTTTAAAACATCAAAAATGGTTGGTAAAAAATTTTAAAAATGTTGAAGGACATACAGTTAATTTAGATGAATTATTTCTAGCTTTTAGAGCCAGTTTATCTAAATTTGATAACGAACACGGAATGGCAAATTCTAGAGCAAGATTAAGAATGACAACTCTTTACCAAGTAGCTGCAGCTAATAAAGGCATTGTTGTAGGAACTGGAAATAAAGTCGAAGATTTTGGTGTAGGATTTTATACAAAATATGGAGATGGTGGAGTTGATATTTCACCAATAGCAGACTGTAATAAAACTCAAATTTGGGAACTAGGAAAAGAACTTGGAATTCTTAAAGAAATAATTGAAGCTGCACCAACAGATGGTTTGTGGGATGATGGACGAACTGATGAAGGCCAACTAGGATTAAAATATGAAGAATTAGAAGAGGCTATGGCCAATCCTAATTCTCCGAATCGATCTAAATACGAAACTATTAGAAAACAAAATATGCATAAAATGGAGCCAATTCCAGTATGCATAATTCCAAATTAATCAAATAGATTCACAAATCTATTTTTTAAGTATATTCCTAAAATCATGAGTAATGATATTTTTTTAACTAATAATCTGAGTAACAAAAAAGAAAAATTTGTTCCTATAGATGAAAAAAATATTAGGATGTATGTTTGTGGTCCGACAGTATACGACGATCCTCATATTGGCAATGCAAGACCTATTGTTGTTTTTGATATTCTTTTTAAAATTTTTAAAAAAAAATATAGAAAAGTCACCTATGTTAGAAATATAACTGATGTTGATGATAAAATTATTAATTCATCAAAGGAAAAAAATATTTCAATTTCTGATTTGACCAATACTGTTATTGAGAGTTTTGATAAAGATTGTAATTACTTAAATTGCGATATCCCCACACATCAACCCAAAGCAACAGAACATATTGATATAATGATTGAAATGATTTCTGATTTAACAAAAAAAGGATTTGCTTATGAGGAAAATCTGCATGTGTATTTTGAAGTAAATAAATTTAAGGATTATGGAAAACTTTCAAATAAAAATCTTGATGAATTAATTGCTGGTTCAAGAGTTGAAGTAAGTGATAACAAAAAAAATTCACAAGATTTTGTTCTATGGAAACCTTCTAAAGATGATGAGCCTTCTTGGGAGTCCCCTTGGGGCAAAGGAAGACCTGGTTGGCATTTAGAATGTTCTGCTATGTCAAAAAAGCTTCTTGGAAATGAGTTTGATATTCATGGAGGTGGTATAGACTTATTGTTCCCACACCATGAAAACGAAATTGCACAATCAAGATGTGCAAATGATACAAAAGTATTTGCAAATTACTGGTTACATAACGCATTCATAACAATGTCGAATGAAAAAATGGCTAAATCTCAGGGAAATATTTTAAAAATAAAGGATTTTAGGAACAAGATAAGTGGCCAAGTATTAAGATTAGCTTTAATGAGTGCACATTACAAACAACCATTAGATTGGAACGATAAACTTTTAAATGATTGTCAAAATACAATTAGTAAATGGTATAATGTTTATTCGTCTGATTATAACGAGGAAGAAGTTGATGATGAAATTCTAAAACCACTTTATGACGATTTAAATACACCAGGTTACATTGCTAACCTTCATAAACTGCATGAGAAAGCACAAAAAGGTAATTCCACTGACAAAGCATTATTTATATCTGCATGTAATTTTATAGGTTTATTGAATGAAACTGAAATCGAATGGTTAGAGTTTAAGAAAAATAAACTTTCAATAAAAGAAGCTGAAATTTTAGATAAGATTGAGCAAAGAAATAAAGCTAGAAAAGATAAAAACTATGAAGAAGCTGATAAAATAAGAGACGAGCTTTTAGACAAAGGTGTTTTAATAGAAGATAAAGATGGTACAACGACGTGGAAATTTAAATGAGTAAAGATCAACTATATATATTTGATACCACTCTTCGTGATGGGGCACAAACCCAAGGTGTTGATTTTTCAATTGACGACAAAGAGAAAATTTCTTCTGCTTTAGATGAGCTTGGTGTTGATTACATTGAAGGAGGTTGGCCTGGTGCAAACCCAACTGATACAGAATTTTTTAACAAAGATCACAATTTTAAATCAGCTAATTTAACCGCTTTTGGCATGACAAAGAAATCAGAGCATAGTGCTGAAAATGACCCAATGTTATCCTCATTAATTAATTCGAAAAGTTCATCAATTTGCTTGTTTGGAAAATCTTGGGATTTCCAAGTTGACGTAGCCCTTGGTATATCAAATCAAGAAAATCTTAAAAATATTAGCGATAGTGCAAAACATATCGTTAAATCAGGCAAAGAATTTATGTTTGATGCTGAACATTTTTTTGATGGATATAAATCAAATTCTGAATATGCACTTGCTTGCTTAAAATCTGCTTATGACAATGGAGCAAGATGGATTGTTTTGTGTGATACAAATGGAGGAACACTACCTCATGAGATTGAAAAAATTGTTTTGGAAGTTGCAAAACATATACCAGGAAAAAATTTAGGAATTCATGCTCATAATGATACTGAAAATGCCGTTGCAAATAGTTTAACTGCAGTTCAAGCTGGTGTGAGACAAGTCCAGGGAACTATAAATGGGTTAGGTGAAAGATGTGGTAATGCAAACTTAACATCTCTGATCCCAACCTTGTTTTTAAAAAAAGATTTTTATGAAAATTATAAACTTAATATTAAACGCGAAAATTTGAAAAATTTAACACAATGCTCAAGGTTGTTAGATGAATTACTTAATCGCAAACCTAATAAACACTTACCTTATGTTGGTGCATCAGCCTTTTCTCACAAGGGAGGAATGCATGTTTCTGCTGTTCAAAAAGATCCAAAAACTTACGAACACATTAATCCTGAACAGGTAGGAAACTCAAGAAATATAGTTGTCTCAGACCAATCAGGACAGTCTAATATTATGTCTAGATTAAATTCTATAGGAATAAAGATAGAGAAAAATGATCCTAAAATAAAAAAACTTCTTGAGGAGGTAAAAGATAGAGAATTTATAGGATATAGCTACGATGGCGCAGATGCTTCTTTTGAATTATTAGCAAGAAGATTAATTGGTGACATACCAAGATATATCTCAATTAATGAATATGATGTTTCTGTTAAAAAAGATAAATCGGGAGATATTATTTCTCATGCAAAGGCAAAGTTAGAAATAGATGGTCAAAAAATATTGTGTGAAGGAGAAGGAAATGGTCCTGTTAATGCTTTAGATAACGCAATTAGAAAAAACGTAAATAAACTTGATAAATATTCCAAATATCTTAAAGATTTAAGATTAGTTGATTATAAAGTAAGAATTTTAAATACAGGAACAGAGGCGGTAACTAGAGTTAGTATTGAAAGTACAGACTCTAAAGGGTTAAATTGGTTTACTATAGGAGTTTCTCCAAATATCATTGATGCATCTTTTAAAGCACTCATCGATAGTTTGGATTACAAACTATATAAAGATAACGCTCCTGCTAGCCTTTAGGCATGAAGATTAAAAAGTTTTCAAATAAACCGATAGATATCAATGAAAGAATTGGAGCAAAACCTGTTGTTTGCTATCCGAATAATAATATTGAAGAAAAAAACTTAACTATTTTTCATCTAGCGCGAAAAAATTTGAGTAAAAAAAATGAAATTATAATTCCTCCAAGAGACGCCAAAACATTTCAAGTTAAAAAAGGTGAGTTCTTTAGAATTGAAAGTATTGAAGGGCCGCAAGTAGGGGACTTAAACCTTTTTAATTTGAATAATTTAAATGAAAAATTTTATTCAGGAAAAACACGGGCTCTTTATGGAACACATCTTTCAGTAGGCGATAAAATGTTTAGTAGTTTTCCCTATCTTAGATCTTTAGCAACTATTACATGGGATACGCTGGATTGGTATGATTATGATGAGGATGGTGGATCAGTACATGATGTAATTGGGACTAGGTGCGATCCATATACTTCAAAGCTTCTATCAGGTAATGACTATCATTATTGCTGTCATTCAAATTTAACAAGAGCATTAGTTAAAGAAAAAAAACTTAAAATTGATGAAGCTGAAAAAATAGTTCACGATGTTTTAAACGTTTTTATGCTGACTGGATTTACTAATGATACTAAACAATATTTTATGAAGGCAAGTCCTGTAAGACCGGGTGATTATTTAGAATTTTTTGCAGAGACTGATTTATTAGGAGCTCTATCAGCTTGTCCCGGTGGAGATTGTGGATCTGAACATTCCTCTGATGTAGCAAAATGTTATCCATTAAAAGTGAGTATATGGAAAACAGATGAAAAATATTTAAAAGATTTAGATACATCTGAAATTTCAAATTATGATAGAAGTCACGGCATAGAATAATTATGTCAAACAATAATATTTCATTTATTTTACACAAACCTCAGCTCTCAGAAAATATTGGTGCATGTGCGAGAGCGATGAAAAATTTTAATTTTCAAAAAATGATAGTTGTAGATCCTAAACCCATCTACCCCAATGATAAAATTTTAGCTACGTCAGTTGGAGCAAAAAACATTATAAGTAAAAGTAAAAATTTTGATATTTTAGAGCCTGCCTTAAAAAATATTGATATAGTAATTGCCACTTCAGCAAGGTTTAGAAACAAAAATGTTAAACATATTCAGTTGGGGGATTTAAAGAAGATTGATTATAAAAAAAAAGTGGCTTTTTTATTTGGCTCTGAAGCTTCAGGACTTTCAAATAACGAGATAAGTTATGCAAATTATACTCTTCAGATCCCAACTAACGCAGATTTTAAATCTTTGAATTTGTCTCACAGTCTAATTATAATTGCTCAAGTTGTACATAGCATCATTAATTCAAAAGTTTATGGTTTTAAAAAATCAAAAAAAGTAAAGTCAGCCTCAAAAAAAGATATATTATCAATGACCAACTTATGTATTAAAAATTTAGAAGATATAGGGTTTTTTAAACCTAAAGAAAAGAAACCCATAATGCTTGAGAACCTGAGAAATATTTTTTATAGGATGGAATTATCTTCAAAGGAAACACGTATTTTATCAAGTGTATTTGCTAGTTTAGGAAAAAAACGTTGATTGACAAACTAATGAGTAGGTTTATAACCCCCTCTATTAAATGACTAAAAGATTAAACTCTAAACATAAAGTAGACAGAAGACTAAAAGTTAACCTTTGGGGAAGACCAAAAAGTCCATTTAATACTAGAGCTTACGGACCAGGACAACATGGCCAATCTAGATCATCCAAGCCCTCAGATTATGGCATTCAGTTACAAGCTAAGCAAAAACTAAAAGCTTACTACGGTAATATAAATGAAAGACAATTTAGAAATATTTATAAAAAAGCAGTGATGCTTAAAGGTGATACAGGTGAAAATTTAATAGGTTTACTTGAAAGAAGATTAGATGCAGTAATTTATAGAGCAAAATTTGCAACAACAATATTTTCAGCCAGACAATTAATTAATCATGGACATGTTAAAGTTAATAGTAAAAAAGTTAATGTTGGAAGTTATTTAGTTAAAGAAGAAGATTCAATTGAGATAAGAGATAAGTCCAAACAACTTGCTATCATTGATATTGCTCTAGCAAATAAGGAAAGAGAAACTCCAGAGTACATTCAAATGGATGAAAAAAATAAAAAATTTAAGTTTGTAAGAACTCCAAAATTTGATGAAGTTCCTTATCCAATTGTTATGGAACCTAACCTAGTTATTGAATATTATTCTAGATAATTAGTTTTTAGTTTTAAAATTTATATTTTTATCTTCAAGCAGTTTAGCAAGTTCACCACTTTCAAACATTTCTTTTACGATATCACAGCCACCAACAAATTCATTTTTAACATATAGTTGAGGAATTGTAGGCCAATCGCTATAAACTTTGATACCTTCTCTAAGTTTTTGATCTGCTAAAACGTTTATACCTTTAAAGTTTACTTCTAAAACTTTTAAAATATTAGAAGTAGCCATTGAGAAACCACATTGTGGTGCATCAGGTGTTCCTTTCATGAATAAGCAAACTTCGTTATTCTCAATTTCATTTTTAATTAAGTCATTTGTTTCCTGGTCCATTTTAATTTTCCTTTGTTTTTATTGCTAAAGCATGTAATTCGTTACCCATTCTTCCTTTTAACGAATTGTATACCATTTTATGTTGTTCAATTTTACTTTTACCTGAAAATTGTGATGACGTTATAGTTGCAGAGTAATGATTTCCATCACCAGCTAGGTCTTGTATTTCAACAATAGCATCAGGCATTGCTTCTTTAATTAAACTCTCAATTTCATTCAAATTCATTGCCATTAGCTATTCATATATTCTTCCAACCAACTTGTATTAAACCCTTTTAATTCGTCAATTGTAACTTTTGTCTTTTCATTCAAAAATAGCATATTTTCATTGATTGTTCCAAGTTCATCATAATGAACTGCATTTTTATTTAATATATCTAGGACTTTTTTTTGATCTTTTTTACTGATTTCAACAATGTATCTCCCTTGATCTTCTGCAAAAAAATATTCTATTTCACTAATAAGGTATTTCGGCTTTTTTAGATTAATACCTTTATTTCCCTTAATACACATTTTTGAAACAGCAGTAATTATTCCACCTAAAGAAATATCATGGGCGCTTTTAATTAAATTATTATCGATTAATTTTAAAATAGTTTCTCCATTATTTTTTTCATTAAAAAGATTTATTTCTGGTGGAGGCCCATTTTTTTTATCTAATACAACTCTTGCAAATAAACTTTGATCAATATGACCTTCAGTTTTACCAATAACTAGCACAACATTATCGACTTCTTTAAAATCCATAGAAATCATTTTGCTGTAATCTTTAATAAGTCCAACTCCGCCTATAGATGGAGTGGGCTTGATTCCCTGATCCTTTGTTTGATTATAGAAAGAAACATTTCCAGATACGACAGGAAATTTTAAATAAGAGCTTGCCTCTCCAATTCCTTGAACACATTCAACAAACTCTCCCATATTCTCTTCATTTTCAGGACTACCAAAATTTAAACAATTTGTAATAGCAATTGGTTTTGCTCCAACGGATATCAAATTTCTAAAACTCTCGCACACTACTTGCTTTCCACCTGTAAGAGGGTGAGCCCAACAATAAACCGCTGAAGAGTCCACTGATGCTGCAACTGCTTTATTAGTGCCATGAACTCTCACCACGCCAGAGTCTCCTCCAGGTTTTTGAATGGTGTCTCCCATAACTGTATGGTCATACTGTTGCCAAATCCATTCTTTACTACAGATATTTGGATTTGCCAAAATTTTTTTAAGGACTTCAATTATTTTTAAATTATTTATATCATCTTTATTGATTTTGTTTTTCTTTGGAAGCTTTGCTTTTTTCCATTTACGATCATACATCGGTGAATTTTCAACAAGGGTATTAACTGGTATGTCAGCAACTTTTTCACTATCAAAGTAAAGTTCAATCTTCTTTGATTTAGTTGTTTTTCCAATTACAGCAAAATCTAAATTCCACTTATCAAATATTGTTTTGGCTTGTTCCTCTTTTCCATTTTCTAAAACAATCAACATCCTTTCCTGACTTTCAGAAAGCATGATTTCATAAGGGGTCATTTTTGTTTCCCTACATGGCACTTTGTTTAAATTAATTTCGATTCCAAGATTTCCTTTTGAAGCCATTTCAATACTTGAAGAAGTTAAACCTGCAGCCCCCATATCCTGAATAGCAATGATTGAGTCTCCAGCCATTAATTCTAAACATGCTTCAAGCAAAAGTTTTTCTGTAAAGGGATCACCGACTTGTACTGTTGGTTTTTTTTCCTCTATTTTGTCATCAAAACTAGCGGAAGCCATACTTGCTCCGTGGATACCATCACGACCCGTTTTAGATCCGACATATATTACGGGTTTATCTAAACCGGCTGCTTTAGAGTAAAAAATCTTATCTTTCTTAACTAATCCCAACGTCATTGCGTTAACCAAGATATTTCCATTATAAGAACTGTCAAAACTTGTTTGTCCTGCAATGGTTGGAACTCCCATGCAGTTTCCGTAACCTCCTATTCCATGGACAACACCTCTAAGGAGGTTTTTAGTTTTTTTATGCTGTGTAGAACCAAAGTGTATTGAATTTAAATTAGCTATAGGTCTTGCACCCATTGTAAACACATCTCTCATTATTCCACCAACTCCTGTGGCAGCACCTTGATAAGGTTCGATGAACGAAGGGTGGTTATGACTTTCAATTTTAAAAACAATTGCATCATTATCTCCAATATCAACGACACCAGCATTTTCACCAGGTCCTTGTATAACTTGTTTACCTTTGGTTGGTAATTTTTTTAAATGTAATCTTGAAGATTTATAAGAGCAGTGTTCATTCCACATTGCAGAAAATATCCCTAATTCTGTAATGTTAGGGGTTCTTTTTAAAAGTTCACAGATTTTTTTATATTCATTTTTTTTCAATCCATGATCGATAGCTAATTGTTCGTTTACAATCATTTTAAATTATTAATTAAGTTTTTAAAAAAATGAGAACCATCTTCACCTGATAAAGAAGGATCAATCATTCTTTCAGGATGAGGCATCATTCCTAAAACATTTTTTTCTTTGTTAAAAATTCCAGCAATATTTTTTAACGACCCATTGGGATTGAATGGTTCTTCAATTTTACCTTCAGGATCACAATAATTGATCGCAACTTGGGAATTGTCTTCAATTTCTTTTAATTGATCATTTGTACAAAAGTAGTTTCCTTCGTTATGAGCGATATGTAATTCTAATACATTTTTACTAATTTTTCTGAAATAAGCATTCTCTTTATTGTTTATTTTTACAAAAACGTTTTTGCAAATAAATTCTAAATATTTATTTCTTAATAAAACTCCAGGGACCAATCCTGTTTCAACTAAAATTTGGAAACCATTGCAAATACCCATCACCATTCCACCAGAATTTGCAAAATTAATTACTGATTGCATAATCTTAGATTTAGAAGCCATGCTGCCACATCTAAGATAATCCCCATAAGAAAAACCACCAGGTAAGACCACCAAGTCACTTTTTGGTAACTCAACATCTTGATGCCAAACCATTTTATTTTTAAAACCAAATTTTTTTAAAGCAACATCCATATCTCTATCACAATTAGAACCTGGAAATGTAATGACTGCTGATTTCATTAATTATTGTGCATCAATAATTTTGTAATTTTCTATTACAAGATTAGCTAAAAGTTTTTTGCACATTTCTTCAACTTTATCTTTTGCTTTTTTGGGATCAGTTTCTTTAGTGTCAATTTCAAAATATTTACCTTGTCTTACTTCATTGACATCATCAAATCCCATTCCATCAAGAGCTTGATGAATAACTTTACCTTGAGGATCTAGGACGTCTTTTTTTAGTGTAATAATTATTGATATTTTCATTTACGCTTTCTTTTAACTGAAGATAGTTTTGTTACATTTACTGCACTGAGGTTGGATTGTTCGTGAAGAATACCAAGTCTTTTTGCAACTTCAGTGTATGCTGGGATTAGATCTCCTAGATCTTTTCTGAACCTGTCTTTATCTAATTTTTTATCAGTTAAACTGTCCCATAATCTACAAGTATCAGGACTTATTTCGTCAGCTAAAATAACATCTTTTTTTCCATTAGCATTTAGTCTTCCAAATTCTAACTTAAAGTCTATTAGCTTAATTCCTACTCCTCTAAACATACCAATCATAAAATCATTAATTCTTAAAATCATTTTTTTTACTTTTTCTATTTCTTTTTTTGATGCCCAATCAAATGCAAGAATATGTTCTTCAGCAATTAACGGGTCACCAAGTTTGTCATCTTTTAAGCAGTATTCAATTAAAGGCTCCTTCAAAACAGTTCCATCTTCAATTCCAAGACGTTTTGTTAAAGATCCTGTTGCAACATTTCTAACAATAAATTCTATAGGAATTATCTCGACAAGTTTAACAACTTGCTCACGCATATTTAATCTTTTAACTAAGTGATTTTTGATACCTATTTGTGAAAGACTTGAGAGTATATGTTCGGAAATTCTATTGTTAAGAACTCCTTTTCCTTCAATGGTAGATTTTTTTTGATTATTAAAAGCTGTTGCATCATCTTTAAAATATTGAATTACTAAATCTTTATCACTTGTTGCATAAATGATCTTAGCTTTTCCTTCATATAATTTTTTCCCTTTTTTCATTATTTAAAAACTCTTCTAAAGATTAAATTTACATTTTTAAAATGTTTGGAGTAACTAAAGATAGATTTAAGTCTTTTTTGAGAAATTTTAGTCATAATCAATTTATCCTCTAAAAGAACATCATATAAATTTAGATTTTCTGCAAAACACTTTTTTGAATAGCCCTGAACAATTTTATAGGATTTTTCTCTAGTCAAACCAGATTTTGTTAGTTCTAACATTACCTCTTGTGAAAAAATCAAACCTTTTGTTATATTTAAATTTTCAAGCATTTTTTTTGGATACACAATCATGTTATCCAAAATATTTGTAAGCCTTACTAGAGCAAAGTCAGTTGTGATATTAGCATCTGGACCAATATTTCTTTCCACACTTGAGTGAGATATGTCTCGTTCATGCCATAGAGCAATATTTTCTAATGCAGGTACAACTGCACTCCTCACCATTCTTGCAAGACCAGTTAAGTTTTCACTTAAAATAGGATTTTTTTTGTGAGGCATTGCTGATGACCCTTTTTGTTTTTTTGAAAAAAATTCTTGTAACTCATAAACTTCTGTTCTCTGGAGATGTCTAATTTCAGTAGCCACCCTCTCAATTGAACCTGCTATAATTCCTAAAACCGAAAAATAGAATGCATGTCTGTCTCTTGGTATAACTTGTGTTGAAATTGGCTCAACTTTTAAACCTAATTTTTTTGCAACATGTTTTTCAACTTTAGGATCAATATTAGCAAATGTTCCAACAGCCCCTGAAATAGCACAAGTTGCAACCTCATCAATTGCATCTGATAATCTCTGTCTATTTCTTTTAAATTCCTCATAAAATGATGCTAATTTTAAGCCAAAAGTAATTGGTTCTGCATGAATACCATGACTACGTCCCATGCATGGAGTTAGTTTATATTTTTTAGCCTGTCTTTTTAATACTTTTAAAATTTGATCAATATCGTTTAAGATGATTTTTCCTGATTGGATTAATTGAATATTGAAACTAGTATCCAAAACATCTGAGGAAGTCATACCTTGGTGAAGATATCTAGCTTTAATTCCAGCTTTTTCAGTAACTGAAGATAAAAAGGCTATCACATCGTGTTTAACTTCAGACTCTATTTTATGAATTCTTGAGACATTAATTTTAGCTTTTTTTCTTACTATAGATGCAACACCACTTGGAATTTGCCCGAGTTTTTCCATCGCCTCTGCTGCAGCAATTTCAACATCTAACCAGATTTTATATTTATTTTCATCTGACCAAATGTCAGTTAACTGTTTACGCGAGTATCTTTTAATCATTAATTATAAGTATGGAGGCTTTAAATAACCTTTAGCAGATTCTGTAAAGATTTCATAACCATTTTCAGTAATTCCTATTGTATGTTCAAATTGAGCAGATAAAGATTTATCTTTTGTAACTGCTGTCCAACCATCATTTAACATTTTTACATCATATTTTCCTGAGTTGATCATAGGTTCAATAGTAAATGTCATACCAGGTCTAAGTTCCATGCCTGTATTTTTACTTCCATAATGTAAAATATTAGGAGCTTCATGAAATGTTGTGCTAATTCCATGACCACAAAAATCTCTTACTACAGAAAAACCTTTTTCTTCAACAAATGACTGAATTGTATATCCAATATCACCTAATTTTATTCCTGGTTTTAAAATTTTAATTGCTCTCATCATCGACTCGTAAGTTGTCTCGATTAAGTTATTTAATTTTACAGGAGTTTTGCCAATGCAAAACATTCTACTAGTGTCACCATAATGTTCATCAACAATTGCAGTTACATCGACATTCACTGCATCACCATCTCTTAAAATTCTATTAGAGGGTATACCGTGGCAAACAACATGATTTAAAGAAGTACATAGTGATTTTGTGAAACCTCTATAATAAAGTGGAGCGGAGTACCCTCCGTTATCTCTTATGAATTCATATCCCAATTTATCAATGTAATCCGTACTTACACCTTCTTTAATATTTTCTGTTAACATATCCAAGGTTCTTGCTGCAAGATTACCTGCAACTTTCATCTTTTCGAATTTTTCTTTATAATCACTCATTAATAATTTTAAGTTTTTGATCTATAAAAATTTTTTTTGAACTTATGTTGCATCTGTAAGCTAAAAAAATTACACCTGCTTTTTTAGCCAGTAGATAATTTTTATAATACTGTTCATCTATATCTTTAGCTATTTTAAAATATTTCATATTTTGAATTTGAACTAAAAATAACAGATATGTTTTATACCCTTTTTTTATGGCATCAATAAGGGTTAATAAATGTTTTGACCCTCTGAATGTTACAGCATCAGGAAATTCGGCAGTGTTTTTATCTCTAAATAAAGTAACATTTTTAACTTCTACAAAGCTTTTTTGGCTTTTCTTTTCTAATAAAAAATCAAATCGTGTTTCTTTATTATAAAATACCTCTGGTTTAATAACGTCGTTATTTTTAAGCTCATTTATTAGGTTATTCTCTAAACCGTGCTGTGCAATTCTATTAGCCATATGAGTATTAACTCCAACTAAATTTTTTCTTGATTTTATAATCTCTAGACCAAATTTAAGTTTTCTTTTTGGATCATTATTGGGAAGTAAATAAACTTCATTACCCTCATCTAACAAGCCTTTCATAGAACCTGTATTTGGACAATGTGCTGTTACAGTTTCATTTTGTAACTTCACATCTGTAAAAAATCTTTTATATCGCTTGATTAATTTGCCTTTTATTAAAGACTTGGTAAATTCCATCTCTAAATTATATATATTAAATGTCTAAAAAAACAAAAGTTAATGCTGGGATTTTAATTATTGGCAATGAAATTTTATCTGGACGAACTCAAGATACCAATACGTCGACAATAGCCGTGTGGTTAAATTCAATTGGTGTTAAAGTAGAGGAGGTTAGAGTAATTCCAGATGTTGAAAAAACAATTATTGATACTTTAAATCTATTAAAATCAACTTATGATTATGTTTTTACAACCGGTGGTATAGGCCCAACCCATGATGATATCACAGCCGAGTCTGTTTCAAAAACTTTTGGATTAAAATATGAAATTCATAAAGAAGCTTTTAAAATTTTAGAGGCATACTATAAACCAGGTGAATTTAATGAAGGGAGACAGAAAATGTGCTGGATGCCTGAAAATGCAAATTTAATTTTAAATCCAACAAGCGGTGCTCCTGGATTTAATGTTGAAAATGTTTTTTGTTTGCCAGGTGTACCATCTATTTTAAAATCGATGTTAGGTGGTTTAACAAATACTATAGTTGGTGGTGAACCAATTAAAAGTCACACCATCAGTTTAAGAACTGTCGAGAGTGAAATAGCAAACTCTTTAACTAAAGTACAAAACGATAATCAAGATGTCGAAATAGGAAGCTATCCTTTTTTTCATGCAGGAAAATTAGGTGTTTCAATCGTAATAAGATCTGAGGATCAAACCAAAATAGATGTTTGTAACTCTCAAATTCTAAAATTTGTTAATGCAAAAAAAATTGAAGTTGTTGAGAGGTAATGCTTTATTTTGCATACGGTAGTAATCTGCATCACTTTCAGATGAAACGAAGATGTAAAGATAGTATTTTTTTAAAAAAAATTAATTTAAAAGACTTTAGATTAACTTTTAGAAGCAAGTATAGAGCTGCAGATATCGAAATTAAGAAAAACTCAATTGTTCCTGGAGCTTTATTTGAGATTTCTAAAAGTGATGAAAAAAAATTAGATGTATATGAGGACTACCCAATACTTTATAAGAAACATTATTTTTCTTATTATGGAAAAAAAGTAATGACTTACACGATGGTTAAAAAATCCCCATTTAAGTTTCCAACAGAGAGATACCTCAATATTGTTAAAAGAGGATATAAAGATTGTAAACTTGATAAAAAGTATCTTAATATCGCATTGAAACCCTAAAATTTATCATGTTTTTACACACAAAATTAGAAAATCGAAAAGATCCTATAAAAATTTGTTTTATTGGATGTGGTAAATTTGTGAGTATGTTTTTGGCTCAATACAACCATTTAGACAAAATTCAAATAGACTCAATAGTTGATATCAATGTAGATCAGGCAAAGAAAAATTGTTTGAAAAGTGGATTAAATGAACAAACAGTTGATGATATAAATTTTTCAAACTCATTAGATGAGGTTCTTGATAGAGATATAGAAATTTTTATCGAGGCAACAGGCAACCCTATAGTTGGCACTGTTCATGCAGCAAAAATAATTAAAAATAAAAAACATGTTATATTAGTTAATGTAGAAGCGGATATAACTTGTGGGAAATATTTATCTGATCTTGCAAAAGATAAAGGTGTAATTTGCTCAATGGCTTATGGTGACCAGCCATCTTTAATTCTTGAACAAGTAGAGTGGGCAAGATTAAATGGATTTTCTATAGTTTGTGCTGGAAAAGGAACAAAATATCATCCAACTTTTGAATATTCTACACCTGATACTGTTTGGGGTCACTATGGTCTAACTAAAGAACGAGCTGAAAAAGAGTCTGGAATGAACCCTAAGATGTTCAATAGTTTTTTATGTGGAGACAAATCAGCCATTGAAATGTGTGCAGTGAGTAATGCGGCTAATCTTAAGTGCCCTAGCAATGGATTAACATTCCCATCAGTTGGTGTTTACGATATTGCAAAAAAAATGATTCCGAAAAATGATGGTGGTTTAATAGAATTTGATGGGCAAGTAGAAGTTATCTCAAGCATAGATTTAGAAAAAAAAGATATTCCAAATGATTTAAGATGGGGTGTTTATATTGTCATTAAAGCGCAGAACGAGTATGTAAAAAATTGTTTTAAAGATTATGGAATGGTAACGGATGCATCTGGAAACTATTCAGCAATCTGGAGACCTTATCATTATATTGGGTTAGAGCTTGCTCAATCGGTTTATTCAATAGCACTAGATAACAGAGCAACAGGTTATACAAAAAATTATAACGCCGACGTTGCAAGTTTTGCCAAGAAAGACTTAAAAGTGGGTGAAAAACTTGACGGCGAAGGTGGTTTTTGTGCAAGAGGTAGATTAATTACATCAGAAAAATCTAAAAAAGAAATGATTTTACCACTAGGCCTTACTGATAATGCGATATTAAAAAGAGATATAAGTAAAGATGACGTAATTAGACTTGATGATGTTGAACTAAATCTCCCAGCTGAAGTAATTGAGGCGAGAAAGTATCAATATAACTCATTGAATAGTTCTGATCAAAATTAATTAAATTTTTTTTCTAAAATTAAATCTAAAAATAAAGAAGCAGTCCAAGAAAAATTTTTGGCACCATAAGCTTTACCCGTTTTAGTATTAAAGTACTCATAAAAACCGTTTTTCTTGACTAAATCAATTGTTTTACTTCTTACCATTTGCGCAAATTTCTTATCTTTATCTTTCAGTCCTTGATAAATAATCCAGTTACAATTAATCCAAACAGGACCTCTCCAATACCTTTTTTCTTCATAACTTGTGTAATTAGGCTTGATACTGGAGAAAAAAAACTTCTCTTTAGTGTTATGTTTTTTTAGTGTTTGGATAATTTCCTTATTTATTAAATTATTTTTTAAATCTGCAAACAAAATAAAATAATTAGTTATTGAAGGTACTGTTATCTTTTTCTTATTCTTTAAATCATAATTAACAAAACTCTTTGTTTTTTTGTCATATAATTTTTCAATTTTATTTTCAGATTTTAAGACATATTTTTCAATCTCTTTATGTCCAAGATTAAATTTTTTAAGTAAATACAAAAGATCTTTATTGGCTTTTAAAAAAATAGAATTAAATCCAACATCAACCACATTAAACATTGAGGTCTCATAGAGTTTTTTTGGATTATACTTATTTTTTCTTAAATGATTTTTAATAGTCACATATCTGTCATAATCTATATCTAAAGGTCTGAAATCGGGATTAACAACTTTATTATCTCCTCTTTTATATTTTAAATTTTTTTCAATTTTAATTTCATTTAATGGTTCATCCCATAAGGGTGAGTTATCGTATCCACTTTCCCATGGGTGCAGAATTGAGACTAGACCTGAATTCTTTGGGTCTCTGTATTTCATTAACCACTGATGATATTTTTTAACTTTTTTGATTATTGATTTAATTTTTTCTTTATCTTTAATTATATTTTTATCTAAAATTCTTTTTAATATAATTGCAAGAACTGGCGGTTGAGTAATCCCGGATGATTTAATTTTATTTCCACAATTCCATACAGAGTGATTTGGATAATAATTTGTATTTAAATCATGAAATAAAATATGAGGGACCATACCATCTTTCCATTGACCTTCTAAAAGTGTATTTATTTCATCAAATGCGTACTTGAGATTAAAATGAGAGTATCCTAAGGCAATAAAGCCAGAGTCCCAATTCCATTGAGCTGGGTATAGATTATTATTAGTAGGTAGTGTGTAACCCTTTTTTCTATTACCTAATAAAACTTTTTTTGCCTGGTTTATTTCGTTTAACATTAAAGATAATACTTATTATCTTCATTTACTGCTTTTTCCAATCTAATTAAAAAATCAGGAATTGCACTTTTCACTCTACTCCATGTGGGTATAAAAGGTGCATCCATAGGGTTTAAATAAAAGTCCTCTCCAGCTCTAATGATATTACTTGAAAATAACTCAACTGCTTTTTCTTCTGTGTGCGAGTCAAATTTTAGACCATTTATTTCAGCATCAGCTCTATAAGCATCTATAAGATCTAAAGCAGACCTGTAATATGTTGCTTTTAATGATCTTAATTGCTCTCTGCTAAAAGAATGACCTTGGGTTGCTAATTTTTTAATAAAGGTTTTGATAATATCAATAGACATTCTAGATAAACCTTTCTTTTCATCATCTAATGATAAATCTTGGTGCTTATGGTCATATGTATCTGCTAAATCAACTTGGCAAATATTTTGAGGTGAAAAATTTCTTTGCATTTCTGACAAAATTCCAATTTCTATACCCCAGTCTGATGAAATTCTAAGCTCAGGTAAAATATTTCTCCTAAATGAAAACTCACCTGCAAGAGGGTATTTAAACGACTTCATAAAGTCCAGGTAATCACTCTTACCAATAGTTTTTTCTAATGCATTTAATAATGGAAACACCAACAGTCTTGCTACTCGTCCATTCATTTTGTTATCAGCTACCCTTGGATAAAAACCTTTACAAAATTCAAAGTTAAATAGGGGGTTTACAACTGGATAAAATAATTTTGCTAACATTCTTCTGTCATAAGTTTTTATATCACAATCATGTAATGCAACAGACCTTGCACTATCTCGTGCAATAGACATTCCTATGCAGTACCAAACATTTCTTCCTTTGCCATATTCATTTGGTGCTAAACCTTTTTTCTGTAATTCTTTATCTAATTTTTTTAAATTAGGGCCATCATTCCAAAGGATTGTAAAAGGAGTTTCTAATTTTTCAAAAAAAGTCCAAGCTTTCCTTGCTTGTGCTTCACTTGCTTGATCTAAACCTATGATTATATGATGGATGTAATTAGTCTTACTTATCTCTTCAACAATTTTAGGTAATGCATCTCCTTTTAATTCTGAATAAAGACATGGCAAGATGAGTTCCATCTTTCTTTCTTTAGAAAAACCTAAAAGTTCTTTTTCAATCTGCTCTAAAGACTTTGTTCCAAAATCGTGAAGTGTTGAAATAATTCCATTCTGAGAAAAATCACTCATAAATTACAATATTAATTTTTATTTACCTTAACTAGGGCCTTTTTGATCACATCAGCCCAGCCCTCTGGAGATGGCTTGTTGGTTGTAATTAAATTTTTAATAGGGATTTCATCTAACGTAAATTTGTCATTAAACACTAAGCAAGGAAATTCGCTAGTTTTAAGCATATCTAAATCATTATAATTATCACCAACTGCAATCGTTTTTACGTTTTTGTTGTTTTTTTTGAAAAATCTAACAAATACTTGAAGGGCCTTAGCTTTATTTACTTTATCCGTTAAATTAATAACTCTTCCACCTTCCTGTAAAGCTAGACCTTTATTTTTAACAATTTTGGATAATTCATTCCTTTCACTTTTGTTGCCTTCAAATAAAAAGGGAATTGTATATTTACGATCTAAAGCCATTTTAAGTTTATCGTCCTCTAAACCAAAAATTAAGCTTTGTTTTTTCTTGTCCATTTCCGATAACCATTTACATTTATTTTGTAAGTTCACTGGTACTGACTCTTTAAAAATTTTAATTAAACTATCTTTTTCTCTACTTAAGATTAATTCTTTAGGTAAATTTGAATTTAATAAATCTAAACCATTAATAGCAGACCCATTTTCTGAAATGTAGGACAAACTTGAACCTAACTCATTGTTAAATTCTAAAATCTCTTTTTCGGTTTTGCTTGTATTTGGTATGATAAAAATACCTTTAGAAATTAGTTGTTTTAGATAGTCTTTTATTTCATCAAATTTAAAAGTGTCTCTATGAAGAAGTGAGCCATCAAGATCAGTAAAAATTAGAATTTTATAATTTTTATTCATTAAGTAATATTATAATGTTTTTTATTGATGAAAAAGCTTTTAGGGATCGTGGTTCTGGGATTTATAAGATATTAAATCATCATGAATATAAAATCTTATAAATATTCTCTTTATGATTTTGCTAATTCTGCTTTTACAACAGTTATTATAACCTTTGTCTTCTCAAATTATTTTGTGGAGTCAATTGTCCAAGATATGGTTAATGGCCAGGCATATTGGGGTTGGGCCATTTCAATATCAGGATTATGCATTGCATTTAGCGGACCTTTTTTGGGAAATTTAGCTGATAAGAAGAATTTAAACTCAATCATATTAAAAACAAGTACCTATTTATGTATACTTTTTACTGCAGCATTATGGTTTGCTAAACCATCTTCTGAATATATTTTATTCACCTTAATCATAGTTTGTTTAGCAAACTATTTTTATGAACTAAGTTCTATGTTCTATAATTCATTATTAATTCATTCAGCGGACAAACAACATGTGGGAAAGGTGTCTGGTTTTGCTTTTGCACTAGGGTATTTGGGTGGCATTATCACACTTATTTTAACTATTATTTTGTTAATTCAATCAAATTATTTAATTGACTTAGATCAAAAAATTAATTTTAGATCTAGCGCCATTTTTGTAGCTCTTTGGTTTCTCATTTTTTCCTATCCATTATTGAATCAAACGAAATATAAAAAAGTTAAACTAAACAAAAAGAAGTCGAATAGTTTAAAAAAAATTCTTTGGAATAATGGTCTTACTAACACAACTCGATTTTTGTTTGCAAGGCTACTTTATGCTGATGGTTTAAATACCATTTTTGTCATGGGAGGTATTTTTGCTGTTGGGGTATTTAAATTATCAATAAACGAACTTTTAATGATGTCTGTTTTAATGAATGTTGCTGCTCTAATAGGCGCTAGTTTTGGTGGACACTTCAATGATAAATATAATTCAAAAAAAACAATTTCCTTTTCCTTAATATGTCTTATTTTTTTCTCCATTTTAATTATTTTTACACAGTCAAAAATAAATTTTTTTATTTTTTCATTTTTCTTGGGATTATTTATAGGACCAATACAATCTGCTAGTAGGGTCATGATAACTAAATTAACAAATATTGAGGATCAAAATAAAGCTTTTGGGTTATTCGCTACTTCTGGAAAGCTGACGTCTTTTTTTGGCCCATTTTTAGTAGGAACTATTACTTTTATAACTGAAAATCAAAGGATAGGTTTTGCCTCAGTTCTCTTACTGCTTATTTCTGGATGGATCATATTGTATAGAACCAAAGGATTAAAATAATGTTTATACACAGAGGATTAATCGAATAAAAATTTACTTAATAAACCTTAAACAAAAGTTTGATGTTTGTTAGTTAATTTTATTAACAACAACCTTTTTTTTCAGTATCTGATCTTGCGCCGGCTGTATTATAAATCTCAGCATCTTCCATTGTGTGATAAGCTTCCCAAGCAACTCCATTTGGATCATTTACCCAAGATTTTTCTGATTTTGCATAACAACATGTTACCTCACCATCAGAGTAAGTAGATATATCAGCTTTATCTAAATTAGTTCTTATATCGTTTAGTTTCTCAACTTTATCAACCTGTATTCCTAGATGATCTACTCCTAAAGTTTTTACTCTAGTAGATATTGCAAAATTAATCTTAGGATCATCTAAAATCCATTGAGCATAATCTTCTTTTACTTTTGTTGGTTCAGATTTAAATAAATTTTTATAAAAATTTATGCTTTCGTTTAAGTTTTTAACTCCAAGATGTAAATGTAGTCTTTGCATATTTTTAATTCTTTTAAAAATTACAATACATTAAATTTTATAAAATTAAATTACAAATTTATTACAAAGAGTATCTAATCCATAAAATAAATTACAAATAGAAAAGAATGAGACATTAAAAGCTATTTAATCCACACTAATTTAAGCAATTAGACTCATGTTTTAGGATTTGTTAATCTTGGATGATGGATCAACTAATACCTGTAGTATATATGATAGGAGTTCTATTGTTGGTTCTGCCTGCTTTTTTACAGTCTAATTCTAAATTAAAACAATTATTAACTAATTTTACTATTTGGATTATCATAGTGCTTATAATTTTAACTTTTATTTATTTATTTAAGGTTTAATGAAGAAACTTTTAGGGATCGTAGTTCTGGATTATAGGATTTAATAGGATAACTGGTAATAGACCAGTAAGTAGAGAGATAAAATTAAAAAATTTTACTTATTCCACTTGTTCAATTATAAATGTTGGCATAAATACTCATGAAATTCATTAATGCCCTCGTGGTGAAATTAGTAGACAAAAAGGACTTAAAAGATTTTCCAATTCTTTATAAAAAACATTATTTTTCCACAGAGAGATATTTAAATATAGTGAAACGGGAATACAAAGATTGTAATTTAAATATAAAGTTTTTGAAAAAAGGATTAAAAAATTAATTTTTTATTATTTTTAAAATAATAAATTAACGTTACAAAACCCCTTAAAAATATATATTATTTTACATTTTTTATGTTTATAAATTTTATTAATATAAGTCGTCCTCATCAATGGACTAAAAATTTTCTAATTTTTTTACCTTTAATTGTTACCCATCAATTTAAATTAAGTTATTTTTTAAATATTATTCCTTTATTCGTTTCGTTCTGTTTATTAGCTTCAGCCGTTTACTCTTATAACGATATTAAAGATTTATTAGATGATAAAAAACATCCGGAAAAAAAGAAAAGACCTTTAGCATCAAACAAAATTACTAAAAAGCAAGTATATTTTTATATATTTTTTTTGTTATTCTCTAGTTATTCTATTGCATTTTTTTTCTACAATTTAAATGTTTTGTATGTATTAGTTTTTTATCTTTTATTAAACTTTTTATATTCTAGTTTTCTAAAAAAAATAATTTTGATAGATATTTTAATTTTATCTTCTTTTTATATATTAAGAATTTTTGTTGGTTCACTTGTTGACAATATAGAATTAACAAATTATTTTTTATTATTTACTTTTTCCTCTTTTATTGCCTTAGCCTCAATAAAAAGACTTGCAGAAAATGTAAAGAACAATAACTCAACCTCCATTTATAAAAACCTTGCTAATTTACCTTTATTTTTGGCATTGTTTGGTATAATTCTCTCTTTAATTACATTTGTATTTTATACCTTTTCTGATTTTGCAACCATCTATTATAAAAATATTTATTATCTACTCATTTTAGAAATTATAATTTTTTTATGGTTTTTAAGAATTTTGTATTTGACTAAAAAGGGTGAAATTTTTTATGATCCTGTAAAATTTGTTATCCAGGATAAAATTACCTGGATAGTTGTTTTTATTGTATTTATAATTTTGATTAGTAATTCAAACATAATCTAATGAGTAATTTAAAAATTATATCTGGATGGGGATTGTACCCAAAAATTGTGTCTTATTTTTATGAAATTAAAGATCATGAAGAAAACTTAAATAATTTTGTCAATGATTTTATACCCAGAGGTAATGGACGCAGTTATGGAGACTCATCTCTTGCTAAAAATGTTTTAAGCACTTTAAATTTAAAAAAAGTAGTTGAATTCGATAAAAAGAATGGGCAAATTATTTTACAAAGTGGCGTTTTGCTAAAAGATTTAATTAATTTAATATTACCAGAAGGATGGTTTTTACCAGTTTCTCCTGGAACTAAATTTATTTCAATAGGCGGAGCTATAGCGAGCGATATACATGGAAAAAATCATCATCTTGTTGGTTGCATAAGTAATTTTGTAACACATTTAAGAATTTTTGTACCTGGCCAAGGTGAAATTTATTGTGACAATTTAAAAAATAACGAACTTTTTAAACATACACTTGGTGGCATGGGACTAACAGGTTTAGTTTTGGAAGTGGGATTAAAATTATTAAAGATAAACTCTACTTATATAGAACAAACAACAATTAAAACTAAGAATTTGAGGGAAACTTTTAATATAATGGAGCAAAATCTAAAAGAACAATATTCCGTTTGTTGGTTAGATACATCAGCTCAAAAACAAAACATTGGAAGAGGACTTGTATATTTAGGAAAACATTCTTTAAATGACAGTGTTCATATAAAGTCCAAAAAATCAATTAAAATAAACAAAAACTTAATTCCAAAGTTGTGCAGTAATTATTTGTTTAAAATATTAAATTTTCTTTTTTATAAAAAAAATTTCTTTAAAGTTAAAAAAGAGAAATTGTATTTTGATGATTATTTTTATCCATTAGATAAAATTTTTAATTGGAATTATCTCTATGGAAAAAAGGGTTTTTTACAGTATCAATTTTGCATTCCATTAAGTAATAGTTATGATGGTATTTTAGAGATTTTAAAAGAAATACAAAAAAATAAAAATGCATCCTTTACATCTGTGCTGAAACTAATGGGTGATCAAAATCAAAATACTCTCTCTTTCCCAATCAAAGGTTATACCTTAGCTCTTGATTTTCCAAGAGATCAAAATATTTTTAAATTACTAGATAAGCTTGATGAAATTGTTATAAAATATAATGGTAGAGTGTATCTTACAAAAGATGCAAGATTAAAAAAAGATTCATTTATCCAAATGTATAAAAATTATAAAATTTTTTACGAGTTTAGAAAAAAAAATAATTTGCTTGATAAAATATGTTCTAATCAATCAAAAAGATTAGACATATGATTAAAAAAAAAAATATTCTTGTTTTTGGTTCAAATTCTGATTTATCACATGAATTATTAAAAAAATTAGCTCCAGAAAATAATCTTTTCTTAGTGTCAAAGAATTTAAAAAAACTAGTTGAAAATAGAGATTATTTTAAAAATATTTCCTCAAATAAAATTATAAATTATTGTGCAGATTTAAATGACTTAAATACTAGTAATCAAATTTTAGATAAATATTTCTCTGAATTTGATTCTTTAGATTATGTTTTTTTTTTTCAAGGCTATATGAATAAGGAGAATTTAAGTAATGACGAAATTATAAAAACGCTTAATATAAATGCTTCAATAACATTGCTCAGCATAAATAATATTTTGAGTAAGACTGATAAATTTACTAAATTAAAAATAATTGTTATAAGTAGTGTAGCTGGGGATAGGGGAAAAAAATCAACTTTATTATATGGAAGTACTAAAAGTTTAATATCCACTTATTTGGAAGGATTAATACAAAAATATTCTGACAGCAAAATAAGCATTTATGATTTAAAGCTTGGGCCAACGAAAACAAAAATGACTAAAAATCTAAAACAAGGTTTTTTGTATTCTTCACCTAAATATGTTTCAAATAAAATTTACAAGATTATTCAAAAAAAAAAATCTACAATTTCGTATGTTCCATTTTGGTGGCAAATAATTATGTTTATAATAAAACTTACTCCCAATTTCATTTTTCATAAAATTAAATTATGAAAAATTTTAATTTAACTAAATCATCTTTAATTTTTGGATCAATTTATTTTCTTACATCAGTTCTTTTAATGTTTTTTACATATCCTCATGAGGATGCATTAATATTATTTAGGTATGTAGAAAATTTTACTTTGAGTGGTGATATAGTTTTTAATTTAAATTCTGAAAAAGTTGAAGGTGCCACAGATTTTCTGTGGTTTTTAATTTTATCAATCTTAAACTTTTTTGGAGTAAATGTAATGCTAGCTGCAATTTTAGTTAATTCAATTTCTCTTTTATTTTTATTGAATATGATCCAAAAATATTTCCTCAAAGAGGAAAATCTTGTCATAATTATAATTTTATTTTTTATTTTTTTAAATATAGGACCTATATTTGGTTCTTCTTTATACGGTTTTAGTTCAATATTTTTTATTACACTAGGTTTTTGTTGCTATGTATCTTCAGTAAAAAAAAATTTTATTACCTGGGCTATATTTTCAATCTTACTTTGCCTCACGAGACCAGAGGGAGTTTTAATATTTTTACCTACTATTTTTATAATTTATTTTTTATGCTCTTCACATGAAAAACTGACTTTTTATAAAAGTTTCTTTGTAATTACTTTAGTTGGTTTATGCTATTTTTTATGGCGTTATTATTATTTTGAAAATTTTTTACCTCTACCATTAATAGTAAAAAGTTTAGGTGGAGAAACCAGCATAAGAAGAATGGGCGCAGTTGGAATACAAATAATTAATTCTTTATTATTAACTGTAATATTTTCCATAATTTATTCATTTGTTAAAAATTACAAAAAAATAATCATCTATAACAAATATTTAATTCCTTTTCTATTTACAGTTATAATTTGGTTTATTTATTTGTTTTTTTTATCAAGAGGTTTTTTGTCTCAAAATATATTTGATAGATATTTTGCTTCTTTTTACTTCATAATATTCGTAATTTTTTTATATATTTTTTCTTATTTAAATAAGATTGAAAAAATATTTATTTTAATAATTTTGATAATTTCTTCACTAGATAGCAGCAATGTAACAACTAGAATTTTAACAGAGGACAAATTTAAATTTACTAATCCAACTTATAAAGTATTTAATGATTTTTCTAAAACTGGAGGAATGGGTGATCATCCTTTAGTTAAAATTGGAAAATCTCTTAGTGATAAAAAGTTAAATATAATGTTAACAGAAGCTGGTGCAATTCCGTATTTATCAAAAAAAAGTAATATTATTGATTTAATTGGTTTAAATTCTAATACTTTTGCTAAGAGACCTGTAAATTGTGATGACATCAATAAAATATCACCTGAGATAATTGAAATTGATGTGGGTCCATTGAACTGGGGTACTTTTGAAAAACCTGAAAATTTATCAAGTTTTAATTGGACAGGTTTAGTTGATGATAAAAATTTTAAGAATTGTGGATTACATTTAAAATCAGATATTTTTGATAAATTTGCAAGCATTAAAAATACTAAATTGATAGAAAAATATAAAAAAACAAAAAAAGACAATCATTACAACGCAACAGTTTGGACCGCTCCTAGCAATGTTATCTTTTGTTTATTTAACAACGATAATTATGAACAGGTCTTTGTTAATAAAAAATCAGATCAAATTTATTTCTTAAAAAAAGAAAATAATTTATCATTCATTGAAAAAAGTTGCGATATAAAAAAAAAAGGATACTTAACAGATCTATTTTTTGAATAAAGTATGTTTGTAAAAAAATAGTATTATTATTTATAACCTTTTAATTTTAAATAAACCTTAAATAAATATAAGGAAATAAAGTTTATAAAGTGTCTCAAAACCATTACCTAAGCAGTACCTAATCAGTACCTAGGGAGATAAAATATAAAAATTTTACTTATTAGACTTGTTCAATTATAAATATTAGCATAAATACTCATGAAATTCATTAATGCCCTCGTGGTGAAATTGGTAGACACAAAGGACTTAAAATCCTTGCCGCTTGCGGAGTGCCAGTTCGAGTCTGGCCGAGGGCACCATTAAATGAATAAACCTCAAATCATTTCAGATAAAAATAAAAAATCTCTTAGAATTAAAAATATTCTCACCAAAAAAATTGAAGCTAATCAATTTAAAAAATCAAATCTGGTAATTGTTATTGGGGGTGATGGTTTTATGCTTCAAACATTAAAAAAAAATAAGAATTCAAAAAAACAATTTTATGGAATTAATTCAGGAAATTACGGTTTTCTAATGAATATATTTTCCTCAAAAAATATTATTAAAAATTTAAAAAAAGCTAACATGATTTCTATTTCACCATTAGAAATGATAGTTAAAAGCAAAAACAATAAACTAAAAAAATCTATAGCTATTAATGAAGTTTCTGTTTTAAGGCAAAGTAGGCAAGCAGCATCTTTATCAATCAAGCATGGTTCAAAACAAATAATGAAAAACTTAGTTTCTGATGGTGTTTTAGTATCTACACCCGCAGGAAGTACTGCTTATAATTTATCAGTTCATGGCCCAATTTTAAGTTTAAATTCAAAAAAATTATCCATTTCTCCAATAAGCCCATTTAGACCTAGAAGATGGAGAGGAAAAATTGTTAATGATAAATCAAAAATTACTATCACTAATTTAAACCCAGCTAAAAGGCCCATAAGTGCGGTTGCTGATAATCTAGAAGTAAGAAACGCAAAGTCTATTACGGTTAAAACCAACAATAAAATTAAATTTAATCTGCTTTATGATAAAAACAGAAGTCTACAAAAAAAAATTAAAATTGAACAACTAAGAAGAGAAACAAACTAGATCAAATGGATACAGACCAAAACTTTTTTAAAAAAAATGGTTATCTTTTAAAAAAAAAATTAATTGATAAAAAAACGATAGATAAAATAAATAAAGTTGTAAATGAGGTTGTAGCTCAAGATAAACAAAAAAATAAAAAGAAGGTTACAAATGGAACTCAATCTTATGATAATTATCATTTTGTTTACAGCCCGAATTCTTCAAAAAATAAAGAAATTTTAAGGCTTAATAATCCTCAAAATAGACATAAAATTTTTTACGAATTGTCTAGAAATAATAAAATAATCTCAATAGTAAAAAAATTGATAGGTGGATCAGTAAGATTTCATTTGGGAAAATTAAACTTTAAGCTACCAAACAAGAAAAAAGGAAGCGAGGTTGGGTGGCATCAAGATTGGGCTTTTTATCCTCACACCAATGATGATTTAGTAACCGTTGGTATTTACTTAGATGATTGTACAGAAAAAAATGGCCCTCTTAAAATAATAAAAAATTCGCACACAAAAAAACTATATAGCCATCACAGTAAAGAAAACTTTTTTGTTGGAAAAATTGATACAAGTAAGAACAAAATTGGAGTTAATAATAGTATTTCAATTACAGGAACTGCTGGAACGGTTGTTTTTTTTCATTGCAGATCTGTTCATGGATCTGGTAGCAATCAAATGAATAGTTCAAGACCTTTAATTCTATTTGGTTATAGAGCATGTGATGCTTGGCCGTTAATTAATGATGGAAACTCACATCCTGAAGTTAACTTAGAAAATTATAATAAAAATATTATTGTCGGAAAAAAATCTTTAAAACCAAGATTAAGTAAAGTTCCAACTATAATTCCATTGCCTAAGAAAAAACATTATGTTTCTATTTACGAACTACAAAAAAAATAAATATGAAAAAAATTAATCCAATTATATTAATAGCAATAGTTTTAATCGGTGGTTTTTTTGCGTTTAAAATAATGTCTTTTCTGGGTTGCTATGTTCGTCTTGAAGATGCAGATAAGTGCTGGAAGTTGACAGCCTGGTAAAACTTAATGGTGCCCCCGCACGGATTCGAACCGCGGACCTATTGATTACAAATCGAGAGTCTAAATTTAAAAAGATAAATACTATCAACGTTAATTGAAAGTTATTTCAATTCTGTACACACTATAGGCACAGTGGTATTCTTTGATAATGAGAAGAAAACAAATTTCAAATAATAAAAATTTTTTTGCAATTATCATTGGTGCAATAATAATATCATCTACAATTTATATAATTTATTACAGCACTCCAGGAGCTACTCTTGCACGAGAGTGCAAAAAAATGGCTAACTCATTGAAATGGTCAAAAGGAAGTGAAGTTCAAGGGAAGGCATATGTTTTATCTCGTTGTTTAAATGGAAAAGATCCTTTCAGATAAATGGCAACTTGGAGAGAAGATATAATTAAAGCATTAGAAAATTTAGGTGGTGTAGCTCACTTATCCAAAATTTATAAGGAAGTTGAGAAAATTCGTGAGGGAAATTTAAATCCAACGTGGGATCGAACCATACAAAGAGAACTAGAAACTAATTCATCAGACTCAGACGCTTTTAAAAAAGATAGAAAGGGTGAAGACCTTTTTTATATTGCAAAAGGCAAAGGACAAGGTGTTTGGGGTCTAAGGAAAATGAAAAATAAATTTTATTGGGTATCTCAAAACAGAACGTTTAATATTGAAAGACAAGATGGTTTTCTATGGGCTCCATATTTAGATAAAAGAAAGAAAAAAGTATTTCATTGGGAGTCTCTAAAAAATTTAAAAGATGGTGATATAATTTTTTCGCACTACAGAGGAACAATACCTTGTGTATCAATAGTTCAAGGGAGCCCAATAGAAAATCATCCAAGACCAAGATTATTTTCAAATGCCTTGTCATGGATGGCTGAAGGTAGAAGAGTCAACGTTAAATATATAGATATTAATCCAATCATGCTGACTGAAAAATTTAGATCTGAAATTAATCGTTTTAAAAAAAAAGAATACTGGATGTATAACGATAATCTCAAACATAATCAGCTATATCTAGTTCCGATACCTTATGGACTTGCAAAATTCCTTTTGGATACAATTGAAAAAGAGCAAAATATAACAATTAGCGATTTAAATAATTTTGACGAAAATAATGAAACTTCAATAGATGATTTAAAAACAAAAAAGAAAAAAAATCTAAAGAAATCATCTGGCCAGGGTTTTGGATTAAGTTCAGTTGAAAGAAAGGCTATAGAAAATAGAGCAATGGATATTGTGGCTAAACAAATGAAAAAAGATGGATGGAAGGTTCAAGATGTTTCTGCAGAAAAAAATAGAGGATATGATTATATTTTTAAAAAAAATGATAAAACCATTTATTGTGAAGTTAAGGGAACGCAAAACTCTGATGCCAAAGTTATATTAACAAAAAATGAGGTTATAGCTGCTGAAAAAAATTATCCAAATTCAGCTTTGTATATTGTTTCTGGTATTTTTTTAGACAGATCTAAAAAACCACCTAAAGCTTCCTTGGGAAAATTATCTTTAAAAAAACATCCATGGGAAATAAAAAAAGATATTGAGGAAAAAAAATTAATTGCTCTTTCATATCAATATACAACTTAACAATTTAAGACTACTTGATTGATACACAATCCATACACACTCTATACACAATCAAAGCACACTATGAGCACAGTCAGGATATAAATTTAACTTTTTGAAAAAATTTAACGTTGATTTTATTGAGTGATGGTGCCCCCGCACGGATTCGAACCGCGGACCTATTGATTACAAATCAATTGCTCTACCAACTGAGCTACAAGGGCATGCGCAATAATTATTAACTATTTATTAAATAATCAACTCTTTTTTTTAATATAACTTAAATGATGAAAGACAATAGCAGCACTATTGGATATATTTAAACTTTCAATCTTATCATTCATATTAATTTTAACAAAGAAATCAGCATATTTACCAGTATGTTCTCTCATACCAAAACCCTCAGAACCAAATAATAAAATATTATTTCCTTCCCACTTGACATCTGTAAAATTCTTTTCTCCTTTTGCATCAAAACCATAAACCCAAAAATTTTTTTCTCTTAAATTTTTTAGTGTTGAATTTATATTGGATACTTCAAAAATATTTAAATGTTCCATACAACCACTTGCAGATTTATACATTAATTTACTATTACTTGGAAAATGTCTTTCTTTTATTATCAAACCATCAATTTTAAATGAAGCTGCACTCCTAATTAAAGAACCTATATTTCTTGGGTCTGTCACTTCATCCAAACAAACAAATGTGAGATCATTTTTGTCTTTTATAAATTGTTTAAGATCAAGTTGATCTAAATGCTCTATTTCAGCAACATAACCATTATGCATTAACTGTTCTTTAGATGAATATTTATCTAATTCCTTTTTTGATTTAAAATAAACCTTAACGTCTTCTAAAAGATTTTTATTTTGGTTTTTTCTATGAATATTTTTTTTTGCTTCTTCAGTTAAAAAAACTCTTAAAACCTTTCTGTGTGGGTTTCGAAGAGCCTCGATAACAGCATGTTGACCAACAATAAAAAATGAGGATTTGTTCATAAATTATGATGAGTTTTACACGTTTTTTTGAATATTTGGCTATTAAATCACGTGTTGCATTTGCATAAATAAAATATATAAAACGCATGTTGTTTAAAGCTTTATTGAACAGGGGACACTTCCCCAAAAGGAGGGGTTCCAGAGCGGTCAAATGGGGCGGGCTGTAAACCCGTTGACTTCGGTCTTCGAAAGTTCGAATCTTTCCCCCTCCACCATTCAGTAAAATTTTAAGTAGCAATGGAGTGTTACTCTTGGGGTTGTGCGGGTGTAGTTCAATGGTAGAACGCTAGCCTTCCAAGCTGGATGTAAGGGTTCGATTCCCTTTACCCGCTCCAAGAAAAAAATTAGTAATAAAACAAATAAAACTGAGGTAAAAAAGTAATGTCGAAAGAAAAATTTGTAAGAAATAAACCCCACTGTAACATTGGGACTATTGGTCATGTCGACCATGGTAAAACAACTCTTACTGCTGCAATCACAAATGTGTTAGCACAAGCAGGTGGTGGAACTGCAGTTGCTTATGATCAAATTGATAAAGCACCAGAAGAAAAAGAAAGAGGAATAACAATTTCAACTGCTCACGTTGAGTATGAAACTGAAAAGAGACACTATGCTCACGTAGATTGTCCAGGCCATGCTGACTATGTTAAAAATATGATTACAGGTGCAGCCCAAATGGATGGTGCAATTTTAGTGGTAAATGCAGCAGACGGTCCAATGCCACAAACTAGAGAACATATTCTTTTAGGGAGACAAGTTGGTATTCCAGCAATTGTTGTTTATCTAAATAAAGTTGATCAGGTTGATGATAAAGAAATGATTGAACTTGTAGAGGAAGAAATTAAAGAGCTTTTAACTTCTTACAAATATCCTGGTGATAAAACACCGATTGTTAAGGGGTCTGCGTTGGCAGCTGTTGAAGGCAGAGATGATGAAATCGGAAAAAATTCAATTTTAGAATTAATGAAAGCTGTTGATGAACACATTCCACAACCAGCTAGAGAGGTTGACAAACCTTTCCTGATGCCTGTTGAGGATGTATTTTCAATTTCTGGAAGAGGAACAGTTGCAACTGGGAGAGTTGAGTCGGGTGTGATTAAAACTGGCGAGGAAGTTGAAATAGTTGGAATTAGAGAGACAAAAAAATCAGTTTGTACTGGTGTCGAGATGTTTAGAAAACTTTTAGATTCTGGTGAGGCTGGAGATAATGTAGGAATTTTATTGAGAGGTATAGAAAGAACCGACATTGAGAGAGGTCAAGTTCTTTGTAAGCCTGGTTCAATTACTCCACATACTAAATTTGAAGCTCAAGCTTATGTACTTAAAAAAGATGAAGGTGGTAGACATACTCCTTTCTTTACTAAATACAGACCACAGTTTTATTTTAGAACAACAGACGTAACTGGTGAAGTAGAATTACCAGCTGGAACTGAAATGGTTATGCCAGGTGATGATGCTAAATTCACTGTGAAATTAATTACACCAATCGCAATGGCTGAAAAATTAAATTTTGCTATTCGTGAAGGTGGAAGAACTGTTGGAGCAGGAGTAGTAACAAAAATTATAGAGTAACTCTATAAATAGGAGTGTAGCTCAATTGGTAGAGCGCCGGTCTCCAAAACCGGAGGCTGAGGGTTCGAGTCCCTCCGCTCCTGCCAATTAGAACTGAAAAAGTATGAGAAACCCGATTAAGTTTATTCAAGAAGTAAAGCAAGAGGCATTCAAAGTTACTTGGCCAACTTGGAAAGAAACCTTACAAGGTGCTTTAATGGTATTCGCAATGGCTGTTGTAATGTCTTTATTTTTTTTACTTTTAGATCAGGTTTTAAAGTTTTTCTTAGAACTGTTACTTAAAGTGAGTATATAATGAAAAATTGGTACATTGTTCAATCTCATTCTAGTTTTGAAAATAAAGTTGCTTCACTCATTAAAGAGGAAGCTGATAAAGCAAAAATTAGTGAAAAATTTGAAGAGATCGTTGTTCCAACTCACGATGTTACAGAGGTAAAAAGAGGAAAAAGAATTCAAAGAAAAAAGAAATATTTCCCTGGTTATGTATTAATAAAGAGTGAGATGGATAACAATATTTATCACATGATAAAAAACATTAAAAGAGTGAGCGGTTTTCTTGGTACAA
>CACNGH010000011.1:0-34952 GCA_902619815.1 uncultured Pelagibacteraceae bacterium | reverse complement strand
GATTGCCATAACAATACATACTGCAGGAGCACTTGGTAAATTATTCACGGAAGCTATAGAAAATTGTGATGGAAAACCTATTGAGGGTTTAAGTTCTGTTGGTGCGACTTGGACACAAAAAATAAGGTTCTCAGTTCTTCCACAAGTGCTTCCTCTTTTTCTAAGTTATGGAATTTTAAGATTAGAAATTAATGTTAGAGAATCTACAATATTAGGTTTTGTTGGTGCGGGTGGAATTGGAGAAATGTTAGCAGCTTTAATACAATGGAATTATGGAGCTGATGTTTTGGCATGTATGTTCTTGTTGGTTGGTACGATAATTGCATTGGATTATTTATCTGCATATTGGAGACATAATTTAATTGGAGTAAATCAATGAGTTCTAGTTTAGCAATTGAAAGAGATAATATTCGAAAATTATTTCCTGACACATTCAATCAAGCTAGAAAAAGTAGAATAAAAGGTCAAATAATTTTCTTTCTCATTTTAATATATTTAATAATAGGTTTTTTTACTTTAGATGTTGTGGATATTCCAAAAAAATGGAAGCCACAAAATGCGGCGATGTTTGTTTTAGACACATACGCCCACAAAGATCATGTTACTATGAAATGGGAAAATCCTGACGATATTAAAATAGCTTTTGAGGGTAACTATAGAAGTGTTTATGGAAGAGACAATCTTGATAAATCAATTCCAGAATGGTTTTATAAAAATTCTGATAATATTGGAAATGTCATTGAATTTAATAATGAAGGTAAAGCAATATTATACAAAGATAGGGTTGAGATTGTAAATTTCCCTAAATACGAAAGAAATTTTACCATAAAATTAAATACAAATGGTAAACCTTACGTAGTAGGTTCGGAAGACTTAGCTAAAGATGACTTAAAAGGTTTTAGAATTACAGAAAACAGAGTTGAATTTAGACCAACTTTACATGAGAGAATTCAGGTATATCCTAAAAAAGTAGAAATTCATCGTTACAGCATAGGATGGAAATATTTTTGGTTTGATTTCTCAAGTCCGTTAGAACCATATAGCTTTTTCGAAGCATTAGGTTTGACTTTTTCTGAAGAAAGAGTTGTTCCTGAAATGTCTAATTTAAAACTTTTCTTAACAGAGATTAAGGATAATGAAGCATTTATGCACGGTAGAGTTTGGTGGGCAATGCTCGAAACAATAGTTATGGCTGTACTTGGGACAATGTTTGCTACGGTAATGGCTCTGCCCTTGTCATTCCTTGCTGCATACAACGTTACACCTATTAAAGCTCTAAGATTTACGTTGAGAAGATTATTTGATACTTTAAGAGGAATAGACTTTTTAATTTGGAGTTTAATATTTTTGAGAGCTTTTGGTCCAGGACCCTTCACTGGTATTTTTGCGATTGGTTTTACCGATACAGGTACGTTAGGGAAATTGTATTCTGAAGCAATTGAAAATACTGAGAAGAAACAACAAGAAGGAGTTCAATCTACTGGGGCTAGTAAATTTCTACAACATAGATTTGGTATAATTCCTCAAATACTTCCAATTTTTGTATCTCAATCCTTATACTATTTAGAGTCAAATACTAGAGGAGCCGTAATAATAGGTGCAATGGGCGCAGGAGGAATTGGTTTACAATTTTTAGGTGCACTAGGTACTGGAAATGATTTTGAAAATGTCGCCTACATGGCAATATTAGTTTTGGCTGTTGTAATATTTATGGATAGATTATCTGCTTGGCTTAGAAGAATACTAATTGGAACAGATCAATTAATTGTAAGATAAAAAAAAATTAGAAATTATTTTACCAAAATTTCCACCATGGTTTTTCTTCCTTTGGTGTTTCATTATTTTCAGCAACAATTTTAGTTACGGATGGATCTTCTCCGTCTACCAATCCTGCACGGGCAGTTGTTTTAGCGTCTTCTAATTTTAGTTTTGCCTCAAAAACTCTATTTTCATTACACAATTTCATACCCTCTTTCATTAATGCTTCTGCCTCAGATGCTTTTTCAGGACTAGATCTTGAAATATCATTTTTAACAGTGGCTCTTAACATAAGTACGCCAGGGTCTTCACAATTCCCTATTTCATTTTTAAATGTATCCTCAGTATTTTGTGAATAACTACTGCCGGCTTGTTGCTCTGTTATTTTAGCATGATTGTCAGCTTGAGTAATAGAAATTGTGGATAAAGTTAATATAAATGAGATTAGAATTTTATTCATAATAATCTATTAACTTACTTTTGTTAAAAAAATGTTAAAGAAATAAAAAAATTTGTGAAATATTTGTCTGCATTTTTAATAGGTATATCAGTTACCTTTTGTTACAGCAGTTGTATGTACCTATTCTCAGCGTTGTTGCTAACTTGGGAAAATGAACTTAGTATTTCAAGGAATAATTTAACCTTTATTTATTCTCTAGGCTTGGTTGTACATAGTTTATTGTTACCCATTCTTGGTAAGTTTGTTGATAAAAATCTTAGTTTTCCAATGATGTGGGTAAGTCCAGTATTGCTGGGATTAAGTGTAATCTATCTATCCTTAGCAAACACATACACTGAATTTTTAGTTGCCTGGATACTTGTAAGTGCAACCTCGGGTGGCTGTCTTTATACGATGCTTTTTAGTGTCATTACTATTAATTTAAAATCAAAGGCCAAAACATCTATTGCAATAATTACTTTATTTGCTGGATTTGCAAGCACATACACATTTCCCACTGCTACTTATTTAACAGAACAATATGACTGGAGATTTACTGTATTTATTTTTGGAATATTAAATATATTGATTAGTTCACCAGCTAATTATTTTGGTTTCAAAAATATAATTCTAAAAGAATTTAAAAAAATTGAAAAGAAAACAGATCAAAATTCAAAGATTAAAATAATACTTAAAGATTTGAGATTTTGGTTATTTAGTTTTTCATTGTTTGTTATTGGATTTAATATTGGTGCTATTACAACTCATGTAATTCCAATGTTGCAGGAAAAAGGCATGAGCCTATCCCAAGCTGTATTAACAGCATCTCTGTTTGGACCAGGCCAAGTAATAGGTAGAATTTTAGTTATGATATATGGAAGTGATAAGTCAAATTTAAAATTATTTGTAATTTGTTTTTACTCGATGGTAGTTGGAATGATATTTTTATACTTTATAAATATTAATCATTACTTAGCATTTTTATTTGTTTTATTTAATAGTTCAGCATATGGCAGTATGGCTATTTTAAAACCTCTGGTTCAAAATGATACTTTTGGCCAAAAAAACTTTGGCAATATTCATGGTATTTTAGCTTTACAATATATGATTGGCAGTATTGCTGGTCCATGGATTGGTTCGTTGGTATGGAATGTAGGAGGATATAATTTGTTAATATTTGTATTTTTTGTTTTAGCAATATTTGGTAACGTAACAGCAATTTTTTTAAACAAAAAAAAGTTTATTTAAAGCTACTCTCTACGTGTTTGTAAAAATAATTTATATTTGGAATTTCTAAATTTTCAATTTTAGCAAGATCATCATATTTTCTTAGCCTAACTGCATCTTGCATAAAAGGTTGTTTAATAAATTCGTTTGCTTCCTCTTTGGAAAAACTTCCTCCTTGTACATCTAAACTTCGTTTTGAAGCAATAGATAAAGATTCATAATAACCTTTTTCACAATAAACCAAATATCTTTTAGCCGGAACATGTCCTTTTATTAATTTTGTAACATCATCAGGGAAAAATTTAGATAGAAAAAGAGATCCAGAGTTTTCATGTTTTTTATCTATTCCTTTTTTTATAGCCTCTTTATCATTGATAATTAAGTGGCCAATATCATGAAACAAAGCAGCAGTAATGAAAAAATCACTCTCATTATTTTTTTTTGCCAATAATCCACATTGAATTGCATGTTCAAGTTGTGAAACTTTTTCATTTCCATATTGTTTATCAGACCCAATATTTTCTATAATTTTAAATAATTTATTAATGCTAGAAATCGTATGCATAATAATTTATTAAATTACTAATGTTTCAGTTTTGTTACAATTTTGATTTAAAGATCAATAACTCTAGCAAAAATTATTTATATTTATAAAAGTTAATAATGAAAAAACTTTTATTTGTTTGTACAGGAAATTCTCATAGAAGCATATTAGCTGAAAGTGTGGTTAATAAATATCACAAAGATAAATTCGCTGGTTATAGTGCAGGTAGCAAACCATCTGGAATAATTAATAAATATGTCATCAAGTATCTTAATGAAAATAATTTTGAAACCAAAAATCTATCATCAAAAAACTTCAATAAATTTTTAGATGAAAAAACAAAATTTGACCAGGTATTTACTGTATGTAACAATGCTAGTAATGAAGTTTGTCCAGTGTGGCCATCTCCAGAAAAAATAATACATTGGGATATTGAAGATCCTGTTCATATTATTAATGAATTAGAAAATAGTGAAAAAACAAATAAAGAAGAACTAATTTCATTAGAAATACATAAAACTTATTCTAACCTAGAAACTAGAATTAATGAATGGATTAAAAATTATGAAAGATAGCAAAAAAAAAATAATCTATAGTGAATTCTTAGGTAGTTGCTTCCTAGTGATGATAGTTGTTGGTTCTGGTATAATGGCTCAAAATCTTACAGACGATTTTGCAGTTATGTTATTGGCAAATACAATTGCAACAGGAGCAGGTTTATTTGTTCTTATAACAGTGTTTTCTGATATATCAGGAGCTCATTTTAATCCATTTGTAAGTTTAAGTATGGTTTTTACAGGAAAATTAAAATTTAAATTAATTCATATTTATATTTTTTCACAAATATCAGGTTGCCTTGTAGGTGTGGGATTAGCGAATTTTTTTTTTGAATTACCTATATATGAATTATCATCAAAAACTAGAGATGGTATTTATATATTTGTTGCAGAAATAGTAGCTACGTTTGGATTAATTTTAGTAATTTTTGGATCAATGAAAAGTGGAAAAGTTGTAACCGCTGCGTGTGTTGGATTCTACATAACCGCAGGATACTGGTTTACTTCATCAACCTCATTTGCAAATCCTGCCGTTGCTATAGCTAGAACCTTTACAGACACATTTACTGGTATCAATTATTTAAATACACCTTTATTTATTATTGCAGAATTACTAGGTGCAATATTAGCAATATTTGTGGTTAAAAAAATGCTTTTCAATAGGTGATTTTACATAATTCTTTTCTCAATTAATTTAATTACTTTAGGTAAATCTTTAATTGTATCTACTACATAGTCAGCACCTACTTTTTTAAATTTATTCTTGATCATTTTTCTAAATTTAAATTTATCTTTGTAAGATAGTTTGTTAAATTCGATCTCTGTTTTACCAAATTCATTACCTGAAAATATGACACCTACTACCCACATCCCAGCATTTACTCCCTCTAATAGTCCAGGAATAGTATCGTCTACTTTTATACAACTTGATCCCTTTGTTATATTTAGGTCAGAAAAAATTTTGTATATTATCTCTGCTGTTGGTCTTCCAATTTTTGCATATGAAGAACCATATGCAATGTCTGGTGTAAATTTTTGTTTTTTTAATTCCGACAATATAATTTTTAAAATATCATCAGAGTATCCAGTATTTGTAGCTATTTTAATTTTTTTCTTTTTTATAAATTCAAGAGTTTTTTTACTTCCTGTAATTAATTTAGAGTGTTTTTTAATAATTTTTTTAAGCTCAGGATTAAAAAGTTGAAATAATTTATTTATATCATTCTTACTGGGTTTTTTTTTATACTTTTTTTTCCACAGTAGATTTATTTTCTTTGAATAGATTAATTGACTTATATGTGCTTTTTTTTCAATGCCCATAGGGCCGATAGCTTCTTTTTTAGTAATTGGTATTCCATTTTCATTAAAAATATGAATAAGTACTTTAGATGGTGCTTGACTTCCAAAATCTATTAGAGTGCCAGCTAAATCAAAAACAATTGCTTCTATTTTTGTATTTTTCATTTAATTTTCGAATCAAATTAGTTAAATTTAGAGAACAAATATTGCTTATACCTTTTATTTGTTAGAAACTCCTAGTTTTATTGTCTTTATTGAATTTTTCTTATTGTTTCATTAATGTTACAAAAATATTACAAATTTATTACAAATGAAAAAATACTATTACGTTTTATTTATACTTTTATTCTCATCCTTGGGTTTAAATGCTGAGACTACAAATACAAAATTAAATGAACTTTTTATTCAGTTGAAGGAATGTAATTCACAAAAACAATCTAAAATACTTGAAAATAAGATATGGAGGTTATGGGAGACACACCCAACTAACTTCCAATTAACAATAGATTTAAAAGAAGGATCTAGGCTCGTCCAAAATCGAAATTATTTAAAAGCTTACAATATTTTTAGTAAAATTATTGATAAAGACCCTAATTGGGCAGAGGCCTGGAATAGAAGAGCAACCACTTTGTATTTAATGGGCAAACATAAAAATGCATTAAAGGATATTGATATAGTATTAAAACTCGAAAAAAGACATTTTGGTGCTTTAATCGGGAAAGGACAAGTATATATCGAAATGAAAGAGTACGAAAAAGCATTTAATAGCTTTCTTGAATCTTCATATATTAATCCAATGAACAGCAACACCATGGAACTAATACCAAGAATTTCCAAATTAATTTCAGAAAAAATAATTTAATTCATTTTAGGATTAAAAAAAACTTTAATATTAGTCAAATAAAAATATGTTATGGATGCATGAAAAATATTAATTTAACAAAAAATATAAAACTAATTAACAAACCCTACAAAAAAAAAGGTTATTATCATTTTTTAAAAACAGCTAATCTATCCTTGATAGTATGTGAAATTAAAAAAGATAAATTTGTTGTAGTAAGTCAGAAAAGAGTCCCAGTTAGTAAAGTCACCTATGAATTTCCATCTGGTATAATTGATAAAGGAGAAAATCCTTTAAGTGCAGCTTGTAGAGAATTTTATGAGGAGACAGGATATAAAATATCAGGTACACCAAAAAAAATATTCACAATAAATTGTGAGCCCGGAAGACTAACAACTAAAATTTACTGTTATTATTCAAATAATATAATTAAAAAAAAAAAATCTGAAAAAGGTATTAAGATACATTTACTATCTAAAGATAAAATTAATAAGTTAATTCTTAAAAATAAATTTTGCAATGCCTCTCATATAGCATCATTTCTTAAAGTTATAGAGGCGCCTACAAAGTAAGCACCCCCACAAGAGAAGAATAAATTTAAAACATCTATATGTTAGTCAAAAATTGTTTCAATTATATTATTAAAATCTTAAGTTTATTTTAAAAAAATTTTAAATTAATTTGAATAAATTACTCTAGGTTCTAAAAATAATTCTCTTGCTAGGGCTTTAAACTTTTTTGTAACTTGTTTGGAAATTATTTCTTGATGATGAGACGGTATTTTCAAAAAAACAGAGTTGCCTCTTTTATATAATTTAAATTCCTCTAAAAAAATTGTTGATATTGATGTTAATGCGTGGGCAAATCTTAAAGCTGAACCTACTTGTTTACTTGAAAAGATTTCATTATTGTTCAGAAAAGTTAAATATTCAATCTTAGGATTATATTTGATGCTGCAATATCTCCAGTAACATGACAGTGCTAATTGAATTCTTTCTTTATGTGTTAGTTTAAGCAAAGGTGTATTAAGAGTTTCTTGAAAAACTAATTCTGCCTTTTGAAAAGCGCCAAGTCCCCAGTCCATATGGCTTAAAACACATGCTAGGTTTAATAATTTTTTATTATAATGCTCATTACCCTCAAAAACAGGCTTAATAAAATCATAATATTTTTTAAATGTTAATCCTAAATCACCTCTTTTTTTTGCGATATGCTCAAGAGATTTATTAAACATATCTGGACTTTCAAAATCTTTAAAATGTTCTTTTACTAAAGCTCCTTCCCTCAAACCGCTTATAGAACATACAATTTTTTTAGGATTTGTTAAATTTATTATCTCGTTTAAAATTATCGAACTATACGGCAAATATTGAGTTCTAGATTTTGAAATATATTCTACAGTTTTTAATTTTGACTTACTAAAAGATGAGATTTTATCTAAAAATTTTGTTAATCTATCATTATCAATCGAATATTGATGAATAATATGAACGGGGTATTCATTCTGAAATAAATGAAGTTTAAATAAAGCTCTCCATGTACCTCCAACTAAATATAAATTTTTAAATTTTTTCTTGGATAACCATTTTTCATCAGCAAATAAATTTTTAATGTACTTTGATAAATTTCTTTTTTTAACTATTGGATTATTAATTAATCTTAAAACACCAAGGGGTAAGGAAGTTTTATTAGTGATTACATTATTTTCAACTCTAGCCAATTCCAAACTACCTCCACCTAAATCAGCAACAAGACCATCAACGATTTCAAAACCTATTTTTACACCCTCAGCTGCACATTCTGCTTCTTGATCACCACTAAGAATTTCTATTTTTTTTTGAAATAATTTTTCAACCTCTTCAGTAAAAGACCTGGCATCCGAAGCTTCTCTGAGAACTGCAGTTGCTATGATTTTTAAATTTGTAATTTGTGATACATTTAAAATTTCTGAAAATCTCTTAAGTACTTTAAGAGCATATATTTTTCCAGAATGGTGCAACTTTCTAGATTTATCTAAATTTTTACCAAGTTCACATACAGCTTTTTCGTTAAAAAAAGGAACCCTAGACGAGGTAAAATCATCATAAATTAGCATTCTAATTGAATTTGAACCTATATCAATTATAGCAAGTTTCGCTTGCTTTAACTTTAAATTTGGATTTGCTTTAAGAACTTTGAGTGTCATTTTTAATTAATCTCAAATTAAGTTTTTTTGGACGAATTTTTAATTTTGCTTTACCTCTACCTGACAAACTTGGATTATTCATAAAATATTCATGGGCTGAAAAAGAATCATCCTTACTATATTTAATTTTTTTATAATTTCCAGTTGGATCTAATTGCCAACTTTGCTTGTTGTCTAAATAATTTGCTAACATTATTTGATCTAATATTTGTTCATGAACTGTTGAATTTTCAATTGGTACTAGAAGTTCAACTCTTCTATTCAAATTTCTAGGCATTAAATCAGCTGAAGAAATAAAAACTTTTGCATTTCTGTTAGGCATCTCTTTTCCATTTGCAAAACAATATATTCTTGAGTGTTCAAGAAATCTTCCTATCATACTTTTGACCACTATATTTTCAGATTTATCTTTTACACCCGGTCTCAAACAGCAGACTCCTCTTACAAAAAGATAAATTTTAACACCTGCGTTTGAAGCCTCATAAAATTTATCAATGATGATTGGGTCAACCAGAGAGTTCATTTTTGCCCATATTTCAGCTTTTTTTCCTTTTTTAGCATTTGAAATTTCTATATCTATACATTTGTTAAGAGTAATTCTTAGATTAATTGGTGAAATTGATAATTTATTTAAATTTCTAGGTTTTGAATAACCTGTAACGTAATTAAAAAATTTTTCTACATCACCAGCAATTTTTTTATTGGAGCTGAATAAAGATAAGTCTGTGTAAATTTTTGCATTTACAGGGTGATAATTTCCAGTACCTAAATGAACATAGGTTTGTATTTTACCTAGTTCTCGTCTAAGAACTAAAGAAGACTTAGCGTGTGTCTTATACTTTGCAAAACCATAAACAATTTGAACCCCAGCTTTTTCTAAACTTCTAGCTAATTGAATATTGGCCTCTTCATCAAATCTCGCTTTAATTTCAATAAGAGCTGTAACCGTTTTTCCATTTTCTGCAGCTGAGATAAGCGCTTTAACTATGGGTGAGTCTAAAGTTGTTCTATAAAGGGTTTGTTTAATTGCAATAACTTTTTTATCATAAGCGGCTTGATTTAAAAATTCAATTACGGCATCAAATGTTTCAAAGGGGTGATGAACAACTAAATCTTTTTGTTTTATAGTATCAAAAAAATTGTTATTAAATTCTTTTAATCTTTCTACTTCTCGAGGATTAAAATTTTTAAATCTGAGTTTAGAGTTTTTTAACTTACATATTTGATCTATATCTTCAATACCTACAAGTCCTTCTGTTTCGTATATATAATCTGGGTTTACTTCTAGTTTATTAGTAATAAATTTTATTAAATCTTTATTGCTGTTTTTGATTACTTCTAAACGAACTATATCTCCAATTCTTCTTCTCTTGAGTGCTAATTCAAATGATCTTACCAGATCTTCAGCTTCCTCTTGTATTTCGACGTCACTATCTCTAATAACCCTAAATATCATTTTACTCTCTAGATTGTGATCTGGAAATATTTCAGAGGAAAAAAAACTAATTATATCATCAAGAATAACGTATTTTTTGTAATTTTTTCCTCCATCTATTTCTATAAATCTTGATAAAGCTTTGGGAATTACGATGATTGAATTTAATAATCTTTTTTTATTTTTTTTTTTAAGTTTCATAACCACTGCTCTGCCTTGATTTACTATGAACGGAAATGGATGTGCAGGATCAATAGCTGAAGGTGTCAGTAAAGGATATATTTCCTCATAAAAAATATTTTTTAATTTGATTTTTTCGTTTTTGCTAAGATCTTGTGGTTTAACTAAAGTAATATAATTTTTCTTTAGTTGTGAAATTAGATTTTTGTAAATTAAGTTCTGTTTAACAAGAAGATTTTTAGTTTCTTGAACAACTTCACTCATTTGTTCTTCTGGATTTAATCCATCCGAACTTAACGACTCTACCTCTTGTTTTATCTGGCTATATAAACCAGCAACACGAACCATAAAAAACTCATCTAAATTAGATCCAGCTATGGACAGAAATTTTACTCTTTCATATAGTGGATTATCTATATTTTGAGCTTCAAGTAACACCCTATCGTTAAATTTAAGCCAAGATAATTCTCTGTTGATATATTTAGATTTTAACTCTTGTTTCTGTTGTTTTTTTAACGGGGTCATATAACTGTAAATAATGTTACATTTATATGTCATGCGTCACTCAAAATCCAGTTGGAGTGATCCCAGTCTAGATGATTTTGACAGACCTTTAAGTAAAAGGGGTAAAAACAATGCTAAATTAATTTGTGAATTTTTTATTAAAAAAAATTACAGGTTTGATTATGTGTTAGTTTCTAGTGCAAATAGAACAAAAAAAACTTTAAATATACTTTTAAAGAAAATCACTGCACCAAAAAAAATTTTTTCATCGAAGAAACTTTATTTAGCAAATGAAGATAGAATTATTGAGTTAATTAAAACAATTCCAAAAAAATATAAATCTATTTTGTTAATTAACCATGAACCTACAGTAAGAAATTTAGTAAAAGCCTTAACAAAGAACCAAAATAATAATCATTTTAAATTACTAAATTATAAATTTCCAACCTCTGCCTTTGCCAAAATTAATTTTGATTTAATTGAATGGAAAGAAATAAAAAATAATGGATTAATTAAAGAGTTTATTAGACCAAAAGATCTTCAGGACTCTAAAGAATAACCTGCCGATCTAACAGTTCTTATTAATGGTTTAGTTTTTTCTATATTTATAGCTTGTCTCAATCTTCTTATATGAACATCAACCGTTCGAGACTCTACATAGATATTTTCACCCCAAACATTATTTAAAAGTTGTTCTCGTGAATAAACTCTTTTAGGGTTTTTAATAAAAAAATCTAATAATTTAAATTCAGTTGGTCCTAATGATATTTCTTTATTATTTCTGTAGACACGTTTTGTTACTCTATCTATTTTTAAATCAGTAAATTCCACAACGTCCACTGAAGATTGAGGTTTAGACCTTCTTAGGAGAGATTTTATTCTAGCATTAAGTTCTTTTTGACTAAACGGTTTTGTCACATAATCGTCTGCACCTGTGTCAAATGCTTTAATTTTATCTGCTTCCTCGCCTTTAGCAGTTAGCATTATTATTGGTATATCACTAAATTTTTTATCCTTCTTTAAATTTTTACAAAGATCCACTCCAGAAAGATCTGGCAGCATCCAATCCAAAAGTATTAAATCAGGTTGCTTATCTTTAATTAATTTAAGCGCTTCCTCTCCATTTTCAGAAAAACTTACCTTATGGCCCTCTTTTTCTAAATTGTATTTTAATAAAGTTACTATTGGCGTTTCATCTTCAGCAATAAAAACATGTGCTGACATTATTACTTTTCTCCAGTTACTATTGGCTCTGTACCTTTTGGTCTATCACCTTCTAAATACTCACCTTCAACTAAATAATATATTTGTTCTGCAATGTTTGTTGTATGATCACCAATTCTCTCTATATTTTTTGTAACAAACAATAAGTGAGTTCCATCATCCAAATTGCTTTCATGTTCTTTAAGATATTTAATTACTTCTTGCATACAAAGATTAGTTAACTCATCTATTTGCTCATCATTCTCCCAAACGTTCACAGCCATCGATGAAGATCTATCCAGATAAGCGTCTAAAACAGATTTTAATTGTTTTTGAACATTTGTGGAAACCCTCACTAAAGCGTCAACTAGATTTTTTGGTAAATTTTCATTTAATAATAGAGTTCTTTTCGAAATGTTTTTGGCTAAATCACCAATTCTCTCTAAATCAGAGGATATTTTTAGTGCTGTTACCGTTTCTCTTAAATCTATAGCCATTGGCTGTCTTAAGGCAATTAAATTAACTACTTGTTGTTCAATTGTAGTTTCAAACTTATCAATTTTTTCATCGTTTTTTATTACTGTTTCTGCATTTTCGCTATCACGAGTAGTTATTGCAATAATTGCTTTTCCTAATGCCTCTTCGCATGAAACACCCATTTTTATGATATTTTTATTTAAACTTTGTAATTCTTCTTCGTAAGATTTTACTGTATGCGTTGCCTCCGACATTATCCGAACCTCCCTGTAATATAATCTTGCGTTTTATTATTTTCTGGATTCTTAAATATCTTATCTGTTGATCCATGTTCTATCAATTCTCCTAAGTGAAAGAAACCAGTATTTTGAGATACTCTTGCTGCTTGAGCCATAGAATGAGTAACTATAATTATTGTATGTTCTTTCTTTAATTCATCAATTAACTCCTCAATTTGGGCTGTTGCAATTGGGTCTAATGCTGAGCAAGGCTCGTCCATTAAGATTACCTCCGGTTGTACCGAAATAGCTCTTGCTATACATAACCGTTGTTGCTGGCCACCTGACAAACCTGTTCCAGGTTCATGAAGTCTATCTTTTACTTCTTCCCAGAGCGCAGCTTTTTTTAAACTTGTCTCAACTATTTCATCCATTTCTTGTTTTGATTGAGCCATACCATGGATTGTAGGACCATAAGAAATATTTTCGTATAATGTTTTTGGAAATGGATTTGGTTTTTGAAAAACCATTCCAATTTTTTCTCGCAATCTTACTACGTCACACCCTTTATCGTTTATATTAAAATCATTTATAACTATCTCTCCTTGAACCTTACATATATCGATTACATCATTCATTCTATTTAAGCATCTTAAAAAAGTAGATTTACCACATCCCGATGGTCCAATTAATGCTGTTACCTGATTTTCCTCAATGTCTAAATTTATATTAAACAAGGCTTGTTTTTTTCCATAAAAAACATCAACATTTTTTGCACTAATCTTAATCATATTAACTCCATTTTTTTTCAAATTTATGTCTTATTATTTGTGCGAACAAATTCATAACTATTAAAAAACCAAGTAAAACCATTATACAAGCTGAAACTTTTTCAACAAATCCCCTCTCAGCACTTTCAGCCCAAATATAAATTTGAACAGGCAGACTTGCAGCAGGGTCCATTGGTGAGCCAGGGATAGTGTTTACAAAAGCTACCATACCAATCAATATTAATGGTGCTGTTTCACCCAATGCTTGAGCTAATCCAATAATGGTCCCAGACAGCGTACCAGGCATCGACAAAGGTACAGTATGATGCATTGTAGTTTGCATACGGCTAGCTCCCATCGCTAGAGCTGCTTCTCTTATGCTTGGTGGCACTGCTTTTAAAGACGCTCTACAAGCAATAATTATTGTTGGCAAAGTCATCAAAGATAAAGTTATTCCTCCAACTAAAGGTGTTGACCTTGGTAATTGAAACACCGCTAATAAAATTCCCAAACCTAAAAGACCAAATACAATAGATGGTACTGCTGCTAAATTATTAATATTTACCTCGATAAAATCTGTAAATCTATTTTTGGGGGCAAATTCTTCTAAGTATATTGCTGCTAAAACAGCCACAGGAAAAGCAATAGCTAAACAAACTAAAATTGAAAATATAGATCCCATAAACGAACTTGCAATACCAGCTAACTCAGCTTCACGAGAGTCTGGATAAGTAAAGAAACTTAAATTAAATTTACTCTCTACTTTTCCTTGTTCTACAAGTTGATCAAAAATTTTTAATTGATAATCGGTAACTCTTCTTTGGTTTTCAGGTAGGTCTCTTGGGTAATTTCCTTTAAATACCTGGTCCAAATCATCTGATGCAGTGATATAAACATCTTTTGTTTTTCCCAGTAAACTTGGATCATTAATCAATTCTTGTTTAATTTCTCTTTCAAAAAAATAAGAAACCATTTTTTTTAATTCATTTTGTTGTTTCTCATTTGCATTTTTATCTAAGTTAAACATTGACTGGAGTGATATTTCAAAATAATCAGCGTCTTCCAAATCCTCTTTGGACGGATTAGCATCTAAATACATAGTTTCAGCATCAAAATTGACAGGTACTATCAACCAAGTTTTTTGAAAAGCGGTATAACCGGTTGAAAAAATTTTAAATATAAAAATTGCCAAAAACAAAAGTGCCATAAAAATTGCACTTTTACCTAAAAACTGAAATCTTTTTTCTGAGGAATATCTTTTTGCTAACAGTTTTTCTTTATTTTTATTCATATTTTTCTCTATATTTTTTAACTACTCTTAAAGCAACAATGTTTAAACACAAAGTCACTATAAATAATGACATTCCTAAAGCAAATGCAGCTTGCGTTTTTGGATCTCCGAATGCTTGGTCACCAATTAAAATGACAACAATTTGTGCAGTAATTGTTGAAGTAGACTCTAGTGGATTTAAAGTTAAGTTCGCAGCTAATCCAGATGCCATCACTACAATCATTGTTTCACCTATTGCTCTTGAAACACCTAATAATATTGATCCAACAATTCCAGGTAAGGCTGCAGGAAAAATAACTTTTTTAATTGTCTCTGATTTAGTTGCACCCATGGCATAACTTCCATCTCTAAGGCTTTGAGGAACACTTGTGATAACATCGTCACTAAGACTTGATATAAATGGAATAATCATAATCCCCATTACTCCACCAGCAGCAAGAGCACTCTCAGCAGATACTTCTAGCCCCATTGCTGTTCCTATATCTTTTAAAAATGGTCCAACAGTTAAAGCTGCAAAAAAACCATAAACCACTGTTGGTATTCCAGCTAAAATTTCTATCAAAGGTTTAGCATACTGTCTTACTTTATATGATGCATATTCAGCTAAATATATTCCACTCATTAGACCAATCGGTATAGCTACACACATAGCAATGAAGGCTATAAAAAAAGTACCTGCAAAAATTGGAACTGCGCCAAAAGTATCTGAATACATTGTTGGATCTAATGCTTCAGATGAGTCTCTTACAAAAGCTTTTGCTGGATACCAATGAGTTCCAAAAACAAAATCAAACAAAGGGATTACTTTAAAAAAATCTATTGTTTGAAATATTAATGAAAAGACAATTCCAACAGTAGTTAAAATTGCAGCTAAAGAAGCAGTGAATAAAACAGCGTTAAAAAACTTTTCTACTGGTTCTCTCGTTCGATTATTCAATGAGATTCTTTTGTATGCATAAGCTACAGAAGCAATAATAATACATAAAACTATAACAACTTTTGAGCTTTGAGCTATTGAACGAAGATTTAAATATTTTTCTGAAGAAGTTTGTATAAGAGATGTAACCTCTCCAGTAAATTGACCACGGGAAAGTGCTTTCGTTTTTTCATAAATTAGATTTAGTTCATCATCTAGATAACCTTGATTTGCATAATCACTTAAAATTAGTAATTTTACGATGGTTGGTTCAAAGATCGCCCATAAAGAATAAATGATAAATGCAGGAATAGCACACCATATAGCAAGATAATATCCATAGAATTGTGGGAGTGCGGTTAATCTTTTATTAGTAGATTGTATGGTATATGCTTTTTTTCTTCCAAAATAATAACTTGTAAAGCCTAGTAAAACTATAAATATAAATAATATTAAGTTCAATGAATCCCCTTTACGTTGACTTTACACTTTTCTAAAAAAAAGGGGTCTAAAAAGACCCCTTAATTTCTATTTGTTAATCAAACTTATTAGTCAGCCATTGCGACAAGATTTTTCGCGTTATCTCTAGTTGTTCTATACAATCCTTTATCTAACGGTACTAAACCAATGTCAGCTAAATAACCATTTTTACCTATCGCTTTAGTTGTAGTGAACTCTTTTACAAATTCATGTAAACCAGGGATCACACCAACGTGAGCCTTTTTAACGTAGAAAAATAATGGTCTTGCAACTGCATAGCTGTAATCTTGAATAGATTCTAAAGATGGTTGACCACCCTCAATACTTGCAGCTTGAAGTTTATCTTTAGCAGCTAAGAAGTAACTGAAACCAAAGAAACCAAACATTTCTTTATCTTGAGTAAGTTTTTGAATAATTAAACTATCATTTTCACCTACCTCAATTGCAGCACCATCTTCTCTGTAAAGTTTTTGTGGTTTTTTATATTTTTTGTTTCCAGCTTCAAAACCTTTTTTATAAAGCGCTTTAGCTTCTTTTGGCATACCTTTTTTCATTACCAAAGAATTCCAAGCATCTCTTGTTCCAGAAGTTCCTGGGGGAATCATAACTGAAATTTTTTGTTTTGGTAAACTCGGATCTATTTGATCCCATGAAGTATAAATGTTATCAACTAATTTACCGTCAACAACAGAGTGTTTCGCCAATGCTTTCCAAAGTTGTTCTTTTGTAAAGTTTACTGGTTCTGCATCTAAGCTGTATGCTAATGTAATACCGTCATTACCGATTACGATTTCAACGATTTCATTAACACCATTTTTTTTACATAGAGCTTTCTCTTTATCTTTCATTGCTCTTGATGCATTTGTTATATCTGGATGGTTCTCACCAACACCAGCACAGAACAGTTTAGCTCCTCCACCAGTACCAGTAGATTCGATCACAGGAGTTTTAAAACCCTTACTACCAAATCTTTCAGCAACAACAGTTGCGTATGGGAATACTGTAGATGAACCAACTATTTTGATTTGATCTCTTGCTTGTGCAACAGTTGCAATTGTTAGTGCAACTAATGATGCAACAATTATAGTTAGTTTTTTCATTATCTTTAATCCTTTCATTAATTAATTAAAAGATGATCAACTCGTACAAATTCATTGAATCTTTAATATTACAGATTTGTTACACTTTTGTTAAAATGATAACTTTTTAGTTGTATTTCATTGAGATAACTATTTCATTAGTTTCAGTTTCTAAGCCCCCTTTGCAAGAAACAGGATTAGAATTATTACTAAAAGCAAGGTCAGGTGTAGGATATAAAGTAACTTCAAGTCTAACTAAATTTACAAGTTCTTCTAATACCATTGGATCGTATCTCCATTTAGGCCAATTAGATGGTGTTGAGAATATTGAAGTAAGATAACTTGTTGCCATAGTGTACCTATAATTACTCAAATTTTGATCTTTTAAAAGATGGTCCCTAACAGAATTAAATATATTTCTGCATCTAAATGAGTCGGACATATAAGTAGATTTATCGAGCCCCTCTTTCATTGGTATAGATACAAGCATATCCACACTATTTCTCCACCAAGATGAAACAACATCTAAATAAATTTCCTCATACTTAGCAGCAGAATGCTGCTTTATTACCGGATAGGTTTTTTTTAAATCCTCCTGCAATCTAAAGACACCTATATCAAACACGGTTAATTGTTGATTTCTCAGAATTGTTGAAATATCTAAAGAATAACTATTCAAAATCGATGAGAAAGTAAAAACAAATGAAATTAAAATACTTTTAAATATTTTTAACATTCAAAAAATTTAAATAAACTGTAACAATAATCAATAAAAGATTTGTTAAATTTTTAACGAATTTTATTCAATTTTTAACACTTTTTTCAGTTTTAACTATTTTGTTGGAAGATAAATTTTTATTTCTGTACCTTTGTTAACAGAACTAAGAATCTCATAATCTCCTCTATGCTGGGTGATTATGTGTTTCATAATTGCTAACCCTAAACCTGTGCCACCAATTTTTTTACTTTTTTCGGTATCAACTCTAAAAAATCTTTCAGTAATTCTTGGAATAAATTCCTGTGGGATACCTATTCCATAGTCTTTTACACTGATCATTAAATGTTTATCTATTAACTTACCATCGCAATATTCACTTTTTATTTTTATATTTTTATTTTCCTCTGAATACTTTATTGCATTATCAATTAAGTTAGAAAAAACAGTAAAAAGTTTATCGGTGTCTCCATACACTAAAGTTGGCTGCATTAAATTAACTTTTAAATTGAGTTTTTTCTTTTTAAGAGGTAACTCAAAATTACTTTTAATATTTAAAACAATATCATTTATATCTACAATTTGATTTGGTTTGATATGTTCTTCAAGTTCAATTCTACTTAATATTAACAAATCATTAATTAAATTCTCCATTCTTACAACTTGATCTGACATAATTTTCATGAATTTCTTTTGAGCTTTTGCATCATCTGATGCTGGCCCCAAAATAGTTTCTAAAGAACTTTTTATAGAGACTAAAGGTGTTCTTAATTCGTGGCTAACGTTAGCAACAAAATCTGTTTTAAATTTTTGAGCTTTTGTAATTTCTGTAAAATCTTTCAAAAACAAAACAACAGAATTATTTTCTGGAAACAAATATGTAGGTCCAGGAATGATGTAAATTTTGTAAAGTTGATATGACGGAAGGTTAATTTCAATGTCAATATTTTGGGTCAACTGTGTCTCAATAGTTTTTTCTATTGACTCAAGTAGTTTGGTATCTCTGATTACAGTAGATATATTTTTGTCTATTAGATTTTGCCCAAATCGCTGTTTTGCACTTTTATTAAGATATTTAATTTGATTATACCTATCTAATGCAAAAAATTGATCTTCTAACTCTTCAATTATAACTCTTTTACTTAAATCGTTTTTGTTAGATTTGTTTTCAACAATAGCAGTGTTTTCAGGCTTTACATTTTTCTTAACTAAAAAATAACCTAATACAATTATGAAGATAACCAAAAAAATAGTAAGTAAATCCATAATATTATTATGTAATAAATTTGAAATAATTTTTTAACATTAAATACATGTGAATCTTTTATCAAAGATTCATGACAATAAATACTCTATTAAGAAAAGTTAATCAGAACAAAAAGTTTAATATTAATACTTATGATTTTTTTAAACCTACATTTAATGTCAAACTAGCTGAAAGTAGAGGCGAAATAAAACTTGCGCAAAAACTTAGATATGAAGTCTTCTTCTCTGAAAGAATTAAAAACCCTATATTAAATATAGGAAATTTTAGAAGAGACTCTGATAAATTTGATAATTATGCAGATCATATAATTGTAACCCACAGAAAATCAAAATTTTCGAAAACAAAAGTAATAGGTACTTATCGTTTACTTAAGCAATCTGTTGCAGAAAAAAAATCAGGTTTTTATAGTTGCGATGAATTTAATTTAGAGAATTTATTAGATTCAAGAATTTATAATAATATGCTTGAATTAAGTCGATCATGTATATCTCAAAAATTTAGAAATAAAAATGTACTCCAATTAATGTGGAAAGAAATTCATCATTATATTAATAAAAATAACATCGATGCTTTGTTTGGTACAGCCAGTTTCTTAAGCACTAATGTTAGCAAGATTGAGGATCAGTTAATATATCTTAATCATCATCACAAAATGCCAGATAACATTACCGTCAGTGCTTTACCAAAATATAGAGTAAATATTGATTACCAAAAGAAAATTAATTTAAATATTAGATTATTTGCAAAATTACCCACTTTAATCAAAGCATATTTAAAGTTTAATGCATCTATCGGGACAGGTGCTGTAATTGACAATAAATTCAAGACAACAGATGTTTTTATTTTTTTACCAATTGAAAAAATAAATAAAGAATATGTAAATAAAATTTTGGAATAATGCAGCAAATCTTAGAGAAAATTTCAAAAATTGATGAAATCAAATCTTTGTATAAAATTAATTATAAGGAATTAAAACAGTCAAATAATTTTTGGAAAAAAACTTTAGATATTTTAAAAATAAATTACATTGCAGAAAATGTTGACAATATACCTAAAGCGGGATCAAGTATAATAGTTGCAAATCATCCATTTGGATTATTAGATGGACTAATAATTTGTTCAATAATATGTGATATCCGTAAGGATTATAAAATTTTAATTAACGATGAAGTTTCACAAATTGACCAAATAAGAGAATACTTGTTACCAATTAAATTTTCAAAATTAACAGAAGATGTTAAAAAAAATATCATTTCTAAAAAAAAAGCAATTGAGCACGTAAATTCAAATGGAATTTTAATAACCTTTCCTTCAGGAGAAGTTGCAACTTCTTCTCTAATTTTTAATGAAGCTAATGAAAGAAGATGGAAACCATTAATTGGATCTATAATTAACAAGACTAATGCTGCAATTATTCCTGTGCGTTTTTTTGGTAAAAATAGCTTATTTTTTCATACAATAGGTTTTGTAAATAATAATTTGAGAAGAATTTTATTTATACGAGAATTATTAAATAAAAAAAATCAAACATTTAAGCTTAGTATTGGAAAAAAAATTTCATCACTAAACGAAGAAAGATTAAATAATAGACAAATAGTCGACAAACTCAGATCTATAGTTTTAAATATTAATTAGGGGAGATATTCTCGAAGAATATTTTAGCTGTTTCTTCCCAGCTATATTTTTTAGCAAATTCTAAACAATCTTCTCTATTAACTTTTAAAGCCTTTAGAGCAGAAGCTTTAAGATCATTATCTAAAGTATCTATGTTACTTCCTCCTAATATATCTTTCGGGCCTGGAACAGGATAAGCGGCAACTGGTGTCCCACAATTTAATGACTCTAGCACAACAATACCAAAAGTGTCTGTTTTGCTTGGAAAAACAAAAACGTCAGAAGAAGCAAAATGAGATGCTAATTCTCCGTTTGTTTTTTCACCTAAAAAAATGTCATTTGGAAATTTTTTTTTCAAATTGTTCAAGTCTGGACCTTTTCCAATAATAACTTTTGTGCCTTCTAATTCTAAATCTAAAAATGCATTAATATTTTTTTCAACAGCCACTCTTCCAACATAAATCCATACAGGTCTTTTGTAAGGTAAATCTATTTTAACTGGGTTTTTAAAGGCTCCATGATTACCACCCCTTGTCCAAGTTACCATTTTATTATTATCAACCCCTAATGCTATTAATTCCTCACGCATCGACTCTGTTGTTACTAAAATTCTTTCAGCTTTATTATGAAAATTACATAAAAACTTCTCTGACCATTTTGCAGGAATGATTGGCATGTAAAGTTTCATATATTTATCAAATCTAGTGTGAAAGCTAGTAGTAAATTTTAAACCATTTTTAATACAGTGTCTTCTTGCCATAAAACCTAAAGGACCTTCGGTTGCGATGTGTATTGCATCGGGTTTTATCGCATTGATTAAATTACTTACTCTTGACCAAACATTTAATGATAATCTAATCTCATTATATTTTGGCATAGGAACAGTAAGAAATTGTTGGGGTGTGATGAACTGTATGTTGTGACCTTGAGATTTTAATATTTCTCCAGTTTCATGCAAAGTTCTAACTACACCATTCACTTGTGGATAGTATGCATCTGTTACGATTAGAATTTTCACGCTTAAGAAGCTCGCTTTAAATCTTCTACGTTATCTTTTTTATCTATTTCTTTTTTCTCTTCGTCCTCTGTTACGAATTCTTTCCTAGCATTATCCCAATAAATAATTTCAAATGTTCCATCATATTTCTCTGCTAAAGCAGTGCAGGACTCTACCCAGTCCCCACAGTTCAAATAATTAATTCCATCAAAATTTTGATCCTCAGCATGATGAATATGTCCACAAATTATACCATCATAGTTTTTTCTTTTTGCATAATCTGATACTGTTCTTTCATATTCACCTATATATTTAACTGCATTTTTAACTTTATATTTTAAAAATTTTGCGAGAGACCAGTAACTTTTTCCTCTTAATTTTCTAAAGAAATTAATAACAATATTTAATCTAAGTAATAGTCCATATGCGATTGATCCTAACTTAGATAACCATTTAGCATATTTCATTACACCGTCCCAAGCATCACCGTGGACAACAAGATATTTTTTTCCAAGCGGTGTCTCATGAATAACTCTGTTAACTATATTGATATCCCCAAAATGCATTGGTATAAATTTTCTAAAAACCTCGTCATGGTTTCCAATTATATAAAATACTTTTGTTCCATGCCTTGCTTTTCTTAAAATTTTTTGTATTACGTCATTATGTTGTTGGGGCCAGTAAAAAGTTTTCTGCATTGCCCATACATCAATTATATCTCCTACTAGATATAAATTCTCTGACCTTGAATATTTAAAAAATTCTAATAATTTATCTGCCTGACACCCTTTAGTTCCTAGATGCACATCTGAAATAAATAAGCTTTTATATGTAATTAAAGATTTTTTTGTTTCCATATTTTCTTGTTATAATTAGTGATTCTATTATAAGTAGAATCTTTAACTCAATACTACATTTTTATGTTACAGTTTTATTAAATATGAAATTTTGTCTTATATATAATAAGAAATCAGCAGGTGGAAGAAAGTCAAAATTTATCAAAAAAATACTTGAAGAAATATCGAATCACCACAAAGTTGATTTATTTGAAACATCGAGTGAGTCTGAAGCCTCTGAAGTAATAAAAAACTTTGAAATAAATAACTACGATAGATTGTTAGTTGCTGGAGGAGATGGTTCTGTTTCTTTTGCAATTAATGAATTAATAAAAAATAATTTCAAACTCCCTGAAAACTTTGCAATTGGATATATTCCAGCTGGTACGGCTAATATTTTGCAAGCAGAATTGGGTATGACTAAAAATGTAAAACATATAGCTAATACGCTCACATCAGATAATTATGATAAAACATGTTTGGTTAAAATTAATGACAAACATTTTATTTTAATGGCAGGTATTGGATGGGACGCTCAAATTGTTAATTCGATTGACTCTTATTTAAAGAAAATTCTAGGAAAAATTATTTTCGGTATAAAAGGTTTCCAAAAATTTTTATCAATGAATAATAAAAAAATTAAAGTATCGATAGATAAAGAAGATATATTTGCTGATTGGGTGCTATGCTCAAATAGTAAATACTATGCTGGACACCATAAAATTACAGATACACATATATTTGATAAAAAATTTACTACCTATATTTTTAAGGATCTAAAAAGATATAAATTGCTTTATTATATTTATTTAATAGCTGTATATGGAAATTTGGATAAATCTAAATCTGTGATTACTATACATGTTAATGAAATTAAATTTGATGGTTTGGGAAATAATATACCTGTACAAATTGATGGTGATAATTTCGGTGAGCACAAAAAAATAGTTGTTTCGTCTTCGGAAAGAAAATTTAATATCTTAAAAGCAGCTTAATCTATTTTACACGTCCATAAAAATCCTGGTATCTAACTATATCTGTTTCTTTAAGTATTGATCCTATTTGAGCTTCCATGATTTTTACAGGTTTTTTTCCAGGGTTTTGAATTCTATGTATTGATTGTAATGGTATAAATATATGCTCATTTGGTTTTTTTATAAAACTATCTTTGTTTAAAGTGATCTTGGGATTTCCCTGTGTAACTAGCCAATGTTCAGCTCTATAATGATGTTTCTGTAAACTTAATATTCCTTTTGGTTTAACAAATAATTCTTTAATCAAGAACTCTTTACCATTGAATAAATTTGTATATTTCCCCCAGGGACGATGAAAAATATTTTTTTTCTTAGCTAATTTATTTTTATTTTTGTCATACATCTTTAATATTTCTTTCCAACTACCAAGATCTGACCAAGGGATATCTAATTTAATTGCATTGATTTGTTTTGTTTTTTCTAAAATTGCATAATCAAAAGATTTAGCAGTGGCTTTTATAAATGAAGTTTTATTTAAATAGTAAGTATTAGCTTTATACTTTGCTTTATTAACTGAATTTAAACAATTTCTGTAAATACTTGGATTATATTTTTTAAAGTTATTAATTATTGAATCTTTTCGAAGATAAAACATTCCTGAATTCCAATAACCTTTTTGTTTAATTACTTGTTTTGCTCTACTTTCTTTAGGTTTTTCTATGAATTTTGTTACTTTATTAATATTTCCTTTAATTTTTTTGGTTACAAAATATCCATATTCACTTGATGGTGAGGTTGGTTTAATTCCAAATATGAAAATATTTTGGTCAGTTAATTTTGTTTTATTTTTATTAATGGCTTTGTTAAAAACACTCATTTTTTCAATCAAATGGTCTGCTGTAAAAAACATTAACGGTTGATTGTTTGGAATATCTTTTATTAAAGCAGTGCTTAAAATAGCAGGAGCTGTATTTCTTTTTGCAGGCTCTAAAACAATTTTATATTTTTTAATCTTATTTTTTTTAAGATGTTTTTTTACCTCTTTTAAGTATTTCTTATTAGTGCTGATAATTGGTGCATCAAATATAGATGCTTTTGTTCTCTCCATAGTTTTGCCAAGTAATGTCCAATTACCAAAATCAATAAACTGTTTTGCTTGATGATTTTTAGAATTTGGCCAAAGTCGAGTTCCAGCACCTCCACATAAAATGACTGGACGAATTTTCATTAAATCTCTGAATAATCCTTTACCTCTTTTTTCTTACCTGGGTGTGTTGGTGCGCCTAAAAACGCTGGACCAACTGTTTGCGCATATTTCCATAAAGTACCAGATCCAAAATCAGATTTTCTAGCTCTCCATTTTCTTTTTCTTGAAGCTAATTCTTTTTTAGAAAGTCTGACATTGATAGTTCCTTTTTTGGCATCGATATCAATGATATCTCCATTACGTAAAAGGCCTATAGGACCTCCTAGAGCAGCCTCAGGTCCTACATGACCGACACAAAAGCCTCTAGTAGCTCCAGAGAACCTACCATCAGTTATAAGAGCTACTTTCTCCCCTTTACCTTGTCCGTAGATTGCACCTGTTGTAGATAACATTTCTCTCATACCAGGACCCCCTACTGGTCCTTCATATCTAATTATAATTACATCACCATCATTATACTTTTTGCTTTGAACTGCTTTCATTGCACTTTCTTCATTATCAAAACATCTTGCTTTTCCAGTAAATTGTAATTTAGCTAATCCAGCAACTTTTACTATCGCTCCATCTGGAGCTAAGTTACCTTTTAAACCAACAACCCCTCCAGTAGGTGATAATGGATCTTTATAAGATCTCATTACTTTTTGTTTAGGATTAAATTTAATATTTTTTAAATTTTCTTTCATTGTTTTCCCTGTGACAGTCATACAATCACCGTGGATGTAGCCACCTTCATATAAAGTTTTTAATAACATTGGTAAACCACCTGCTAACCACATATCTTTTGCAACATATTTTCCACCTGGTTTTAAATCAGCAAGATAAGGAGTTCTTTTAAAAATTTTAGCAACATCCATTAAGTCAAATTTTATTCCTGCTTCATTTGCAATTGCCGGTAAATGTAATCCAGCATTAGTAGAGCCACCTGTTGCAGCAACTATTGTTGCGGCATTTTCTAAAGCTTCTCTGGTTACAATATCTCTTGGCTTAATTTGTTTTTTTAAAAGTTGCATAACCATTTTGCCACTTTCTTTTGCATACTTATCTCTTTCTTCGTATGGAGCTGGAGTACCTGCTGAATATGGTAATGCTAATCCAATAGCCTCAGATACACAGGCCATAGTATTTGCAGTAAATTGGCCACCACAAGCACCAGCGCTTGGACAAGCAACTAATTCTAATTTTCTAAGTTCTGCAGATGACATTTTACCTGATGAATGTTTTCCAACTGCTTCAAATACATCAACAACCGTTACGTCTTTACCTTTATATCTTCCTGGCAGAATTGAACCTCCATAAATAAACACACTTGGAACATTTAATCTGACCATCGACATCATTAATCCTGGCAAAGATTTATCACATCCTGCAATACCAACTAATGCATCATAACAATGTCCTCTAACTGTTAACTCAGCTGAGTCAGCTATAACTTCTCTTGAGATCAAAGAAGATTTCATCCCTTCATGGCCCATAGCAATTCCATCTGTAACAGTGATGGTGCAAAATTCTCTTGGAGTACCTCCATTTGATCTAACTCCCTTTTTGACAGATTGAGCCTGTCGCATTAAAGCAATGTTACAAGGAGCGGCCTCATTCCACGTTGAAACCACGCCAATAAAGGGTTTTGCTACATCTTTTTCAGTTTCACCCATAGCATAATAAAACGATCTATGTGGAGCTCTATCTGCTCCTAAGGATGTATGTCTGCTTGGAAGTTTCTTTTTGTTAAATTTTGCCATTATATACCCTTTATTGTTATCGATATCTTATCAACATCGTTCTTTAAATTATTATAATTAGTTTTTTCTTGTTCAACAATCTCTTTTGGTGCCCTATCTACAAAACTTTTATTTTCTAGTCTTTGAGATATCTTGTGCATCTCTTGTTCTAATCGTTCTTGTTTGCTAGTTAAATTTTCTTTTATTAACTTTAAATCAACATCCTTATCAAAATAGATCTTAAATAAATCACCTGAAACGACCATTGTCGCAGCCGGTTTGTCTAAATCATCACTAAGGATATTGTTTATTCGACCTAGCTTTTTAAGAATTATTTCATTTGAACTAATAAATTGCTTTTGATCTTTGTTTATATTGTTAATTGAGATGTCTATAAATGAACCAGGGCTAACATTTAGCTCATTTTTAAAGGATCTTAGCTCAGATATAATATTAATTATATTTTCTACCTGATCTGTGTGTGAATCTTTAATTGATTTTTCAGATATCCAATTTTTTTGCATTAAATAATCATTGCCCTTATTATCAAATTTATTTTTGAGCCATATTTCTTCAGTAACAAAGGGGATAAATGGATGTAGTAAAACAAGTATTTGCTTAAATACATAAGCTGAAACTTTTTTAACTTCCTCTTTAGCGCTTTGATCATCTGAAAAAAGAATAGTTTTTGAAAGCTCTAAGTACCAATCACAATAAGAATGCCAAGTAAATTGATAAGCATTTTTTGCAGCTTCATCAAATCGATAATCTTCTAAGTTTTTAACTATTTTGTTAGTAGTTTCTGCTAACTCTGAATAAATCCATTTATTAATATTTACTTTTAACTCTGGAGTTTTATCAGTATTTTTAAAATCACATTCATTTGTGATTAAAAAGTTATTAGCATTCCACAACTTATTTAAAAAATTTCTATATCCTTTAACTCTATCTTCCGAAAGTTTAACATCTGTTCCAGGGGACGCCATTGATAGAAGTGTAAATCTTAAAGCATCAGCACTATATTTTTCTATTAAATCTAAAGGATCAATAACATTCCCTTTTGATTTAGACATTTTTTGTCCTTTTTCATCTCTAACTAAAGCATGAACATAAATATCTTTAAAAGGTTCTTTGTTTAAAAATTCTGTTCCAAACATAATCATTCTTGCAACCCAAAAGAAAATAATATCAAAACCAGTTACTAAAACTGAGGTTGGATAAAACTTATCAACAAATTTTTTATCATCAGGCCATCCAAGTGTTGCAAATGGCCAAAGACCAGACGAAAACCAAGTATCTAAAACATCAGGATCTCTGTTTAATTCAACATCTTTACCATAATGTTTGTTAGCTAATTGTTTTGCTTCATCTTCATCGTAAGCAACAAAAATTTTATTATCAGGACCATACCAAGCAGGTATTTGATGACCCCACCACAACTGTCTTGAAATACACCAGGGTTCTATATTGTTCATCCATTGAAAATAAGTTTTGGACCAATTTTCTGGAAAGAAATTAGTTTTTTTTGAATTAACTACCTCTTTTGCTTTTACTGATAATTTTCCAGCATCAGCAAACCATTGCTCTGTTAAAAAAGGTTCAATGATCGAATTAGATCTATCTCCATAAGGAACTTTATTTTTAATATTTTCTTCCTTATCAAAAAACTCTTTATCTTTTAATTCCTTTAAAATTCTTTTTCTTGCTTCAAACCTATCAAGACCAATATATTCTTTAGGAGCATTATCATTAATTTTGCCTGCTTCAGTAAAAATATTTATAATTTCAAGATTATTCCTTTGACCTACATCATAATCATTAAAGTCATGTGCTGGAGTTATTTTTAAAGCACCTGTTCCTTGTTCAGGATCTGCGTAATCATCTTCTATAATTTTTATTTTTCTTCCAACTATTGGGATTGTAACAGTTTTGCCAACATAAGATTTAAAACGATCATCTTTTGGATTTACAGCTATTGCAGTGTCACCCAACATTGTTTCAGGTCTTGTGGTAGCAATTGTTATAAATTCATCCGTTCCATCAATTGGATATTTAATATGATAAATTTTAGAATTTACCTCTCTTTGATCAACTTCTAAATCTGAAATGGCCGTTTTTAAAACTGTGTCCCAATTTATTAGTTTTTTATCCTTATAAATTAAACCTTTATTATATAGATCAACAAATACCTTTATTACCGATTTTGATAGATTTTCATCCATCGTAAAAGCATTTCTGGACCAATCACAAGAACATCCAAGTTTCTTTAATTGATTAATAATGATGTCACCGTATTGATCTTTCCATTCCCAAACTTTTTTAATGAATTTTTCTCGACCAATTTCATTTTTATCAATTTTTTCTGCACTAAGTTTTTTTTCAACAAGAGCTTGAGTAGCAATTCCTGCGTGATCGGTTCCTGGTTGCCATAAAGTTTCATAGTTATTCATTCGATGGTAACGAACTAATAAATCTTGAATAGAATTATTCAAAGCATGCCCCATATGAAGACTACCAGTCACATTGGGTGGAGGTATTACTATTGAAAATTTTTTTGAATTTTCTTTAGGTTTAAATAGTCCATTTTCTTCCCAATAAGAATAAATTCTATCCTCAACATCAGAATGTATATATTTATCGTTACTCATGGATTTTAAGTTTATAATTTAATAATCTAAATTAACAATAATCAATTTAGATCGTTATTTAATAGACTAATGAAAAATATTTAATATAAAAAGGCATCTGTAGCTATAAGTCAAAAAACAAGACGGCAACGTGGCGGAATGGTTACGCAGAGGATTGCAAATCCTTGTATCCCGGTTCGATTCCGGGCGTTGCCTCCAAAATAAATCTTGTTTTAGTTTTAAAAAAAAGTAAGTTGCTTTTTTACATTCCTCGGTAGCTCAGTTGGTAGAGCAGTTGACTGTTAATCAATTGGTCGCAGGTTCGAGTCCTGCCCGAGGAGCCAAAAAAAATCTTTCACTAAAAAAATAAATAAGAAATTATAAAATTAGTTTAAGGGTCTTAATAAAATTTTAATTTAGCCAGTTTTTGAAATTCCAACTGAAGAAATCTGTAAAGATTTATTAAATTTTAATTTTTGATCAGCTGTTAATTCTGAATATAATTTTCTTAAAAAATTATAATTCACATTCATATGACCTTCTTGTGATTTTTCTAAATTAATTAGATACTCTGAAAAATCTTCAAAGAAATAATTAATTGGAACCTTTAAATAATTTGAAAGTTGCAATAGTCTTATTGAACTTACCCCGTTAGTACCTTTTTCGTATTTTTGAATTTGTTGAAATGTAACGTTGATTGCTTTTGCTACTTTAGTTTGTGTCAAACCTAAAGCTAATCTTCTTAGCTTAAGCTTATTGCCTAAGTGTTTGTTGAAATTATCTTCCATTAAGACCCCTCTTAATTAAATTTTAAAGTCTCATTCAATAGAAAATTTAAATTCCCTGCAATAGAAAAATTTTTATATTTCATTAGGTTTTTAGATAATTTTAAAACCTGTCAAGCATAAGTTAGCATTAAATAATCATAATAGGCCTATGGAAATTGACCCTTATCCGACCTAAAAGTAAATATTTGTTATAAGATTTGACTTAAAAATAGCTTAGTTCTCTCACTCTTTGGATTAGCAAAAAATTCTTTAGTATCAGCCTTTTCTACTATCTTTCCTTCATCCATAAAAATCATACTATCTGCCACTTCTTTAGCAAATCCCATTTCATGTGTAACAACAATCATTGTCATACCTTGATTAGCCAAATTTACCATAACATCTAGTACTTCTTTAATCATTTCAGGGTCAAGTGCTGATGTTGGTTCGTCAAATAACATTATTTTTGGCTCCATACATAAAGCTCTTGCAATAGCTACACGTTGTTGTTGTCCACCTGATAGTTGTCCTGGAAATTTTTGAGCTTGATCTAATATTTGTACTCTCTCTAGATGTTTTAAGGCTAATTCTTCTGCTTCTTTTTTTGGCAATTTTTTAACCCATATAGGTGCAAGCGTACAATTGTCTAATATAGATAAATGTGGAAATAAATTGAATTGCTGAAATACCATACCAACTTCAGCTCTAACCTGCTCAATATTCTTAGTATCTTCTGAAATTTCTGTACCATCAACAATTATATTACCTTCTTGATGTTCCTCTAATCGGTTGATGCATCTTATCAAAGTAGATTTTCCTGAACCAGAAGGCCCACATACCACTATTTTTTCTTTCGGCATCACCTCAAGATTTATTCCACTTAAAACTTGAAAGTCTCCAAACCACTTGTTTACATCTTTGATTTGAATAATTGCTTCAGACATCTACTACCTATCAGTTTTATATTTGAGTTCTAAATTATAGCTATATTTACTCATAGCGTAACAAATAATCCAGAAAATTATCGCTGCGAAAACATAGCCCTCCATTGCATAACCTAACCATTTTGGATTTGTTTTAGCCATTTGCAACATTCCAGCAAGTTCTGCCAAACCTACTACGAAAATCAAAGGAGTGTCTTTAACTAAAGCTAAAAATGTATTTGCCATTCCTGGTATAACTAATTTTAATGCCTGTGGTAATATTACAAAAATATGCATTTTCCAATAACCCATACCTAAAGACTTTGCTGCATCGTATTGACCTCTTGGTAAAGCTTGTAGACCACCTCTGATAACTTCCGCAACATAAGCTGCCTCAAATAAAGAAATAGCAATGATTACTCTAACAAGCTTATCCATGAAAAAATCTTCTGGCAAAAACATTGGAAACATCACGGAAGACATAAACAAAACTGTGATTAAAGGAACACCTCTCCAAAACTCTATAAAACCAACTGATACATATTTTATTATTGGTAATTCAGTTCTTCTTCCTAAAGCAAGAGCCATACCTAAAGGAAAGCAAAAAATTAAACTAAAAAAAGAAACAATAAAAGTAAGTGATAGACCTCCCCATGCACCAGTTTCAACCCACTCTAAACCGAATTCACCACCAGATATTAAATAATAAATCAATATAAAGGCAATGATTGGGTATATTACAACGTAATATAAGGTTAGAAGGTTTCTGTACTTTTGTGGAGTTATAAAACCAACGAAAGCTAAAACAACTAAAAAAATAAATGCTAAGTTCACTCTCCAAATTTGTTCATTTGGATACATGCCATACATAAATCTTTTAAACCAAACTTTTATATAAGTCCAACAAGCACCCGAACCTGTACATGCATCTTTTGAGTCACCTGAAATATTAGCATCCAAGATCATCCAACTCATTACAGGTGGTATTGCTTTAATAATTAAAAAAATAATTAGTAAAGTTAATGCTGCATTAAAATTGTTTGTATTAATATTTTTATTTAACCTGTCAAGGTTTTTTATTCCTGAAAATTCAATCCTCATTAAATGAAGACCAAACATTCCTAATAAAAAGGGCAAAATTATACTTATAATTGATGGTAAAAAAGAAGTAATATTTAATTTTAAAAATGAGTTAAGAAATACGTCCAATAAAGAAATTCCAACTAAAAAAGATCCTAAATACAAATTACTTTGTAGATTATCTTTTGAGGGATTTAATAAATTTAATGTGCTCATTATTTTTCTACAATTGCAATTTTGGCATTATACCAATTCATAAAAAATGAAATTGACAAACTTAAAGTTAAATATGTAAGCATTGTAATTGAGACAATTTCAATTGCTTTTCCGGTTTGCATTAATGCTGTACCAGCAAAAACCAAAACTAAATCAGGATATGCTATAGCAGCAGCTAATGATGAGTTTTTTGTTAAGTTTAAATATTGATTAGTTGTTGGTGGAATTATTATCCTTAGTGCTTGAGGCATAATAATTAAATTTAAAACTTGTTTTCTATTTAAACCAATAGATGCGGCTGCTTCTCTCTGACCTTTTCCAACACCCTGGATACCTGCTCTTACACATTCCGCCACAAATGTTGCTGTATAAAGTGATAAAGCTATAACTAATGACAAAAGTTCAGGCGGTATGCTTAAACCACCTTCAAACTTAAATGATGTTTTTGCCAACTGTTTAAGTTCTGGTGTTTCATACCCTACATTAACTCCACCAAACAAGAATGTTAGAAGTGGTAATACAAAAAGAATAGCTATTGAAATATTTAAAACGGGTAAGTGTTTACCTTGGTTTTCTCTTAGTTTTTTAGCATGAATTCTTACAAATACTATTGCAACAATTGCAGCAATAACTGAATAAATAAAAATATCTAGATTTTCCCAAATCAAAGATGGAGTGTAAAAACCTTTAATTGTTAAATATGATGAACCAAAAATAGCTTCTGCATCTTGAGGTAATGGTAATGCTCTCAATGCTGCATAATACCAAAAGAAAATTTGTAAAAGGAGTGGAATGTTTCTAAAGAATTCAACATACCATGCTGCTGTAGTTCTAATTAAGTAATTTGGTGAAAGTCTTGCTATACCGATTATAACTCCGATAATAGTACATATAATAATTCCTAAAACTGAAACTAAAAGAGTGTTTAAAAGACCAACTAGATATGCTCTCCCATAGCTGTCTGAACCACTGTACTCGATTAATGAAAACTGAACATCAAATGAAGACTCCTGCGTAAGAAATCCATATCCAAAGTCTATCCCTCTATTTTCCATATTAAGCTGAGCATTCATGGTAAAAAAACCAAAGATAAGAACCACAACAAATAAGGTTGCAAGTTGAGGAAGAATTTTTTTAAGCTTCATTAAAAGCAAATATATTTAATATTAAAAAAAAGGGCTAGATAAATCTAGCCCTTTTTAAAATTGTTTTAATTCACAATTATCTTGCAGGTGGAACGTATAAAATTCCACCTTTAGTCCACAACTCGTTTGGACCCCTGTCTGGTAAAATTCCAGTGTCAGCTATATTTCTTTTATAACTTTCACCGTAATTACCAACCTGAGTGATAATTCTGTAACTCCAGTCATTATCAAGACCAAATGCAGCACCTAATTCACCTTCAGAACCGACTAATCTTTTGATTGCTGGGTTGTCTGAAGTTTTCATCATGTCAGCATTACCAGAAGTAATTCCATACTCCTCAGCTTCGATCATAGTATTCAAAGACCATCTTACGATATCTTCCCATACTGAATCACCTTGTCTAACAACAGGGCCTAATGGCTCTTTTGAAATAGTTTCAGGCAATACGATATGCTCATCTGGATTAGACATTTTAGTTCTTTGTGCAGCTAAACCTGATTTGTCTGTAGTGTAAGTATCACATCTACCAGCATCATAAGCAGCTACGACTTCATCAGCTTTTTCAAAAGCTACTGGCTCATAAGAAATTCCTCTAGAATTAAAGAAGTCTCTCATGTTTAACTCAGTTGTTGTACCAATATTTGTACAAGCTGAGATACCATTTTTGAATTGGCTTGTTGAAGTAATACCAGAACTTTTTCTAACCATGAAACCTTGACCATCGTAGAAGTTTACTCCAACGAAAGTAAGTCCGATATCAGCATCTCTAGAAAGAGTCCAAGTTGTGTTTCTTGATAAGATATCAATCTCACCAGAAGTTAAAGCTGTAAATCTTTCTTTAGCACTTAGTGGTGTGTATTTTACTTTACTTGCATCACCTAGTACTGCAGCAGCTACCGCTCTACATACATCAACGTCAACACCAGTCCAATTTCCTGCAGCGTCAGCATTAGAAAATCCTGGAAGACCTTGAGATACTCCACATCTTACAAAACCCTTTTTTTGAGTGTTTTTAAGTGTCTTAGATTTTTTAGCAGCAATAGTTTCTGTTGTAAAAGTAAACAACACAGCAACCATAGCGACTAAAGAAGTTAATTGTTTTAAGTGTTTAAACATTATTCTTCCTTTTGTTTTTTATTTGTTAACAAATAATTCAAAATTACTTTTGAATATTCATAATTTAAGCACGTTAAATATTTACCATCAAGATAAATTTCTGGATAATTATGACCTAAAATGAACAAGATGGCGCGCCCTGGAGGATTCGAACCTCCGACCCTCGGTTTAGAAAACCGATGCTCTATCCAGCTGAGCTAAGGGCGCACAAATATTATGATACTGTTATAATACTAAATTAATATTTAAAAAGAAATTTTTTAGCTATCAATAACAAAGATAAAAATTCAACCCTTCCTATAATCATAAAAAAAATAAGAAAATATTTAGTTAAAAAATGTAAGTT
>CACNGH010000010.1:0-35763 GCA_902619815.1 uncultured Pelagibacteraceae bacterium | reverse complement strand
TTTCAAGAAACTAACTATCTTTATTTATTTTAAGAACACCAATAAAAGCCTCTTGGGGTATTTCAACTCGTCCAAATTGTTTTGATCGAGCCTTTCCCTTTTTTTGTTTTTCTAATAGTTTTCTTTTTCTATCTGTAGCACCACCACCATGAATTTTTGTCAAAACATCTTTTTTAAAACCCTTAATAGTTTCTCTTGCAATAATTTTTCCACCAATTGCAGCTTGGACAGGAATCATAAAGTTATGTCTTGGTATAAGATCTTTTAATTTTTCACAAACTTCCCTACCAGTTCTTTGTGCAAAATCTTTATGTATCATCATTGCTAAAGCATCAACAGGCTCAGCATTTACTAAAATACCTAATTTAACTAAATCACCTTCTCGATGTTCTATTATTTCATAATCAAAACTGGCATAACCACTAGTCATTGATTTAAGACGATCGTTAAAATCAAAAACTACCTCATTTAAAGGAAGCTCATAATTTACAACAGCTCTATTTCCTGAATAACTTAAATTTGTTTGTATTCCTCTTTTATCCTGACACATTTTGATTATAGATCCTAAATACTGATCTGGAGTTATAATTGTAGCTTTAATCCAAGGTTCCTCGATTATTTTTATTAATGTTGGATCTGGCAAACTGGACGGATTTTGCAAATCTACTATAGTTCCATTATTAAGATAAACTTTGTAGACAACCCCAGGCGTAGTAGTTAATAAGTTTACATCGAATTCTCTCTCTAATCTTTCAGTCACTATTTCAAGATGTAGCAAGCCCAAAAAACCACACCTGAAACCTAAACCTAGAGCTGAAGATGACTCAGGCTCAAATGAAAAACTTGCGTCATTTAATTGAAGTTTAGCCAATCCATCTTTTAGTTTTTGATATTCTGAACTATCAACAGGAAACAAGCCACAAAATACGACTGGCTTGCTAGGTTTAAATCCTGGCAGAGCATCCTTTAAAGGTTTTGTTGCATCACAAATCGTATCACCAACTTTTGTCTCTGAGAGGACTTTAATCCCTGTTGTTATAAAGCCTATTTCACCTGTATTTAATTCGTTTATGTCTGTTGGTTTAGGTGTGAAAACCCCAACTTTTTCTACAATATATTCTTGGTTGGTTGACATCATTTTAATTTTCATATTTTTCGATAATTTTCCATCAATCACTCTAACTAAAATTACTACACCTAAGTAAGTGTCATACCAACTATCAACAAGTAAACATTTTAAATCTGATGTAGTTTCTCCCTTAGGTGCAGGCAAGGTAGTTATTATTTGCTCTAAAATGTTTTCAATACCCTCTCCAGTTTTACCCGAACATGGAATAGCATTTTCAGTATCAATACCAATTACATCTTCTATTTGTTTTTTTGTTTTTTCTAAATCGGATGCAGGTAAATCAACCTTATTTAATACTGGAACAATTTCATGGTTCGTATCTAAAGCCTGATAAACGTTTGCTAAGGTCTGTGCTTCAACACCTTGGGTACTATCGACAATAAGAATAGAGCCCTCACATGCGTAAAGTGACCTACTTACCTCATAGCTGAAATCTACATGACCAGGTGTGTCTATGATGTTTAAAATATATTCTTTACCATCTTTTGCTTTATAATTTAATTTTACAGTTTGAGCCTTAATTGTAATCCCTCTTTCTCTTTCAATATCCATTGAGTCAAGAACTTGGGCTTTCATTTCTCGTTCTGTTAATCCTCCACAACTATGAATTATTCGATCAGCAATAGTAGATTTTCCGTGATCAATATGTGCAATTATTGCAAAATTTCTTATATTATCAATTTTACTGGACATTTAGGACCTAATTTTTGCGCCTGATTTAGTCTCAACAATTGAAATTATAAGTTTGTTAATTTTTTCAAGATCACTTTCTTCTAATGTTTTTTTTGAAGATTGAATAGTTACATTGAGAGCTATAGACTTTTTGTCTTTAGGAATATTTTCACCTTCATAGACATCAAAAATTTTAACTGACTTAATTAAACTTTCATCAATGGAAGATATTATATCAATTAAATCTTGAGCTTTAAAATGTTTATCAACTACAAAAGCAAAGTCTCTGTCTGATTTTTGATAGTCTGAGAACTTAAATTGAGATTTTAAGTCTTTGAGTTTAAGTTTTTTATCTTTTAGGTAATCCAGATAAATCTCAAAACCAATAAGTGCTTCGGTTTTTATATTAATTTTTTTTATGATATTTGGATGAATTTCTCCGAAAAAAGCCACTGGATCAATATCATCTTTATCAAGATATACAGAGCCAGATTTTCCAGGATGATAATAAGAAGGTGATTTTTCTCTTACAAATAAATTTTGCCTATCATATCCAGCTTCTACTAAAGTCTGAATTACATCTTTTTTTGCATCAAATAAGTCAACCGATCTATTTTCCTCATTCCAGTTTAACCTTGATATCTTTCCTGATTTTATAGCTCCTATCACCGTTAATTGCTCGCCGGGTTTGTTATCCTTAAAAATCGGTCCTATTTCAAAAAGGGAAACGTCTTTAAAACCTCTATCTAAATTTTTCTTGAGATAGGATGTCAAATTAGAAAATAATGAATTTCTTAAAACATCTAAGTCTGAGCTTATTGGATTTACTATTTTAATTTCTTTATAATTTTCTATAAAAAGACTATTTAATTTTGAATCTGTGAAAGACCAAGTTACAGTTTCAAAGTATCCTTTAGATGCCACAGAGCGCTGCAAAAAATGAAAAAGTTTTTGTTGTTTATTGAGTGTAGCTTTAAACCTTGTTTTATCTGGTTCCAAAGTTCTTATATTATTGAAACCTTTTATTCTTACTATCTCTTCAACTATATCTATAGGTTGAGTTATATCTGGTCTCCAAGAAGGAATTTTTAATTCTAATTCCAATTTTTTCTTAGAAACTTCAAAGCCTAAATCTATTAAGATTTTAATAATTTCTTTATCTTTTACCTTAAAGCCTGCAATTCTCTCAAATAAAGAAATCTTAAATTTAATTTTATTTTTTTTATCTTTTTTAATTTTTTGAACATCAAACTTGCTAACTTTACCTCCACAAATTTCAGTTATTAATTTGGATGCCTTTTTTAGACCCAGTTCAACCGATTGAGGATCAATGCCCCTTTCAAATCTAAATTTGGCATCCGTATCTATGTTCAATAGTTTTGAAGTTTTCCTAATAGATCTAGGCAAAAAATATGCAGATTCTAACAAAATATTTTTTGTATTAAGTTCAGTGCCTGAACGTGTGCCTCCTATTATTCCACCTAAGCCTAATACCCCAGACTTATCAGAGATAACGCACATATCGTTATCTAATTTATATTCTTTATTATCAAGAGCTTCAAAAGTTTCATCTTTTACCGAATTTCTTACAATAATTTCCTTATCGATTTTGTCTGCATCGTATGCATGGAGCGGTCTGTTTAAATCTAACATTACATAATTAGTTATATCTACAATGGCTGAAATAGGTTTTTGACCTAATGACTCAATTTTATCTTTTAGCCATTTTGGACTTTCTTTGTTTGCTACATCTTTAATTAGGCAACTACCAAAAATAGTGCAGCCTTGATTTTTTTCTTTTGTAATAGAAACTTTAATTTTTTGAGCACCGTTATTTTTAATTTTTATATTTGAAGTATGTTTTAATTTCCCAACTCCTGCTGCTGCAAGATCTCTCGCTACTCCTCTTACCCCCAAACAATCAGGTCGGTTAGGAGTAATTGATAAATCAATAACTTTTTCAGTATTATTTTTAAAAAAAATTTTTCCTACTTTGTCTGAATATTTATTTGACTTTAGTTCTGTTATTCCGTCACTTTCATCAGATAAATTTAACTCAGATTCTGAACATAACATCCCATATGAAGTTACGCCCCTTATTTTACTTACTGTTAGTTTCATGTTGTTTTTTGGAATTACTGATCCAGGACCAGCATAAACAGTCAAAAGATCTTTCTTTGCATTGGGCGCTCCACAAACAACTTTGACAGTATCTTGTTCACCAATATCAACATCACATACTTTAAGCTTGTCTGCATTTGGATGTTGCTCGGCATTTATAATTTTTGCCACTTTAAAATTATCTAAGTCGGAACTGACCTTTTCAAAGCTCTCAACTTCAAGCCCAACATCAGTCAATTTCTCAATTATTTCGCTATCCTTGAATTTTGTATCAAGGTGTTCCTTAAGCCAGCCTATTGTAAATTTCATCTACTGAGACCTCTATAATTTGAAGGTACATCTAATGGATCAAAACCAAAATGATTTAGCCACCTATAGTCAGTCTCAAAAAAAGCTCTTAGATCGTTTATTCCATACTTAAGCATTGCCAACCTATCTATACCAATCCCAAATGCATAGCCTTGATACTTATCTGGATTTATTTTTACATTTTTAAGTACATTTGGGTGCACCATTCCACAACCCAAAATTTCTAACCATTTATCTCCTTCTCCGATAACTATTTTACCATCCTTTAATTCATAACCAATATCAACCTCTGCTGACGGCTCTGTAAAAGGAAAGTGACTTGGTCTAAATCTCATTTTGATTTTATCTACTTCAAAAAAAGATTTTATAAAATAATCTAAGCAGCCTTTTAAATGTCCCATGTTTATATTTTTATCAATATGAAGTCCTTCTACTTGATGAAACATTGGGGCGTGAGTTTGATCACTATCAGACCTGTATGTTCTACCAGGAGCAATGATTTTAAATGGAGGTTTACCTTTTAACATTGTTCGTACTTGAACTGGAGATGTGTGAGTTCTTAAAAGTAATTCCTTTTTATCATCTAAATAAAAAGTATCGTGCATGTCTCTTGCTGGATGGTTATCTGGTGTATTTAATGCTGTAAAATTATAATGCTCATTCTCTACATCTGGTCCTTCTTCAACGCTAAAACCAATTTCAGAAAAGATTGAGGATAATTCGTCTATAACTTGAGAAACAGGGTGTATCTTACCTTGTACAATATTTCTTTCAGGCAGTGTTACGTCTATCTTCTCATTCTCTAGCTTAGAATTTATTTCTTTAATCTCTATTTCTTGAATTTTTTTATTAATTTTCTCTTGTAGCTCATCTTTTACAAAATTTAAATCTGATGCAAATTTTTTTCGTTCTTCGGCTGGTAAAGATCCAAGATTTTTAAAAGAAGTTGAAATTTTACCATTTTTACCAAATAATTCTGATTTGATTTCATTAACGCTTTCAATGTTTAAATCCTCATTTAATCTTTCTAAAAATTCATCTTTAATTTTTTTAATATCAGACATATCGGTAGAATATTTGTTAACTTTAGAAAAACAACAATGAAAATTAATTCAATGCTGATTGGGCTTTTTGTACAATTGTTTTGAACGCCTCTGGGCTATCATAGGCAATTTCAGCAAGAATTTTTCTGTCAATTGCTATACCACATTTACTTAATCCGTTTACGAATTGAGAATATGTCATGCCTTCAGCTCTGACACCGGCATTGATTCTTTGTATCCATAATGATTTGAAGTCTCTTTTTTTGTTTCTTCTGTCTCTATAAGCATATTGCATCGATTTTTCCATCGCCTGCTTTGCAACTCTTATAGTATTTTTTCTTCTGCCCCATTGACCTTTGACAGCTTTTAAAACTTTTTTATGCTTAGCTTTACTTGTTACTCCTCTTTTAACTCTTGCCATTATTAACCTCTTAAACTGTAAGGCATATAGGATTTAACAATTTTTCCATCTTGCTTGGACATTGTTGTTGTGCCTCTTAATTTTCTAATTTGAGAATTTGTTCTTTTAATCATGCCATGTCTTTTACCAGCTTGGGCAGTCATCACTTTACCTTTAGCTGATATTTTAAATCTCTTTTTTGCTGAGCTTTTTGTTTTTAATTTTGGCATAATTCTGCGGACTTATACAAAGAATGATATAATTTTACAACCTCTATTAAACACTATAAAGGTTGGATAACCATAATCATTTGCTTGCCGTCAAATTTTGGATGGAGCTCAACCTTGCCAATATCTTTCATATCTTCTTTAATTTTACCCATCAGTTCATTTCCTAGGTGGGAATGTTGTAATTCTCGACCCTTAAACCTTATAGTAAATTTTACTTTATCTCCTTTGGCAATAAATTTTTTTGCATTTTTAACTTTAAAATCATAATCATGAGTTTCTGTTACGGGTCTCATTTTAATTTCTTTTAATAAAACAATTTTTTGTTTTTTTTTCGCAAGATTTGCTTTTTTTTGAGCATCATATTTATACTTGCCCATGTCCATGATTTTACAAACTGGAGGATTTGCGTTGGGTGCTATTTCAATTAAATCAAGTCCTTGATTTTTTGCCATTGAAATAGCTTCATTAGTATTAAGTACACCAAGATTTTCACCATCACTTGCTATTACTTGAACATCTGGAGAGGAAATTCTATTATTAGATCTCGGTCCTCTGTCCTTAGTCCTTCGTTGAAAATAATTTTGTTTAAAATCTGCCACTTAGTTTGAGGATGCTTTGTTTAAAGCAGAGAAAGTTTTTAAGAATGTGTCTATGTCCATATTTTCTTGTTTATTAGAGTCTAATCTTCTAATCGTTACAGAATTGGAGTCAACTTCTTTTTTACCACAAATTAACAAAAGAGGTATTTTAGCTAACGAATGATCTCTTATTTTATAATTTAAATTTTGATTTTTTAAATCAACAGAAGAACTTATACCTACATTTTTAATTTTCTTAGATATTTCAATTGCATAGTTATTAAATTCTTCTGAAATAGGAATTACCATTGTTTGCAAAGGTGATATCCAGAATGGAAATTTACCTGCATAATTTTCTATTAAGATTCCAATAAATCTTTCTAAAGATCCAAATAGTGCTCTGTGCAACATTACAGGAATTTTCTTAGTTCCATCTTTATCAACATAAGAGGCTCCTAATCTTTCAGGTAAATTTAAATCAACTTGCAAAGTTCCACACTGCCAATCTCTACCAATTGCATCCCTTAGAACAAACTCAATTTTAGGACCATAGAATGCTCCTTCTCCCTTGTTAATACTATATTCTAACTTTGATGCTTTCACTGCTTCAAGTAAGGATGCTTCTGCTTTGTCCCAAACTTCATCTTCACCAACTCTCACTTCGGGTCTGTCTGCATATTTAAGAATTACATTTTCAAACCCAAGGTCTTTATAAATATCTAAAATTAAATTAGTGACAATTAAACACTCACTTGTAATTTGATCCTCAGAACAAAAAATATGTGCATCATCTTGAGTAAAAGCTCTAACTCTAAGTAGACCATGTAATGCTCCTGAAGGTTCATATCGATGAACTTTTCCAAATTCTGCATATCGTAAAGGAAGATCTCGATAACTTTTTAGTCCTTGATTAAATACCTGAACATGTCCTGGGCAATTCATAGGCTTTATTGCAAACACCTTTTCATCCGGAGTTTCCGATGTATACATGTTGTCACCATATTTACCCCAATGACCTGATTTTTCCCATAATTGTCTATCTAATACCTCTGGCGTATTAATTTCTTTGTAACCAGCTGTATCCTGCCTATGTCTCATATAGTTAATTAAATTTTGAAATAACGCCCAGCCTCTTTCGTGCCAAAAAACAGATCCTGGACTTTCTTCTCTAAAATGAAATAAATCCATTTCTCTTCCTAATTTTCTATGATCTCTTTTTTCTGCCTCCTCTATTCTTTTAAGATGTTCATCTAAATCTTTTTGGGTTGCCCAACTAGTACCATATATTCTTTGAAGCATTTCATTTTTTGAGTCACCCCTCCAATAAGCACCCGAAACTTTTGTTAGTTTAAAATATTTTCCTATTTTACCTGTTGAGGATAAGTGGGGACCTCTACAAAGATCATGCCAATCACCATGAAAATAAATTGATACATCTTCTTTCTCTGGGATAGCTTTAATTAATTCAGATTTATAAATTTCACCTTTTTTTTTGAAATGATCAATAGCTTTATTTCTCTCCCAAACTTCTCTCTTGGTAATTTCATCTCTATCAACAATTTCTTTCATTTTATTTTCAATTTTTACTAAATCATCTTCAGTGAATGATTCTTTTCTAGCAAAGTCATAATAAAATCCATTTTCAATAACTGGACCAATTGTAACCTGAGTGCCTGGAAACAATTCCTGAACAGCCATTGCCAAAATATGAGCTGTGTCATGTCTAATTGTTTCCAACCCTTCTGGATTTTTAGAAGTAAAAATTTTTACTGAACAATCTTTATCTATTAAATAATCTAAATCTTTAAGTTCACCATCAACGCTTATAACCATTGCTTGTTTAGCTAAAGACTTACTTATTTTCTCAGCTACCTCTACTCCAGTAACTTTTTTTGAAAAATTTATATTGTTTCCGTCTGGTAATGTTATTGTAGGCATTTAATTTAATAATCTTTTATACTCTGAATAAGTAGAAAAACACATTTTTTCAACATTAAATCTTTGAGTGGCATTTTTTCTTGCTTCAATTCCAATGGTTTTTAAAGATGTCTCATCCATATTAAGGACTCTCAAAATCTGTTTGCTTAAAGATTTGGCGTTATTTGACTCAAATAAAAAACCTGTTTTTTCATTAATGATCGTTTCATTAGAACCACCAATATTACTTGCTATTATTGGTTTTCCCATTGATTGTGCCTCTACTGACACTCTTCCAAAAGCCTCTGGTTCATTGGAAGCTGAAACTATTATGTCTGAAACTTTGTAAGCCAAAGCCATATTTTTACAATTATCTATAAATCGTATTTGTTTTGACATTCTATATTGTTCAGAGAGTCTAATTAATTTTTTCTTATAAAGTTCACGACCCTGATCGCTTCCTAGAATAACTGCATAAAACGCTTCATATCCAATTTCTATATTAATCAAATTAATTGCTTCTATAAATACTTCCTGGCCTTTCCATGAAGTTAATCTTCCTGGCAAAAGTATTATTTTTTTATCTTTCTCAATATCCCATTGTTTTAATAATTTTTTTTCGTCACTTTCAAGAGTTGTAGATGAATCAAAATAATCAACATTAATACCTCTGAAGATTACTAAAAATTTTTTTTTATTATTTAAATATCTAGAATAATTTTCTTTGATATGAGAAAAAATAAAATTTGATCCTGCAATAATCAAATCAGATCTTACCATCACAGAATTATAAAATTTTTTAAGATTGCTTTTAAAATTATAAGTTCCATGGAAGGTGGTCACAAATTTTCTTCCAGTTAATTTAGATGCAAACAAACAAGACCACGCAGGTGCTCTACTTCGCGCATGAACTATTGAGATATTATTTAATAAAATAATTCCAATTAATATGATTGAGTTAATAAAAATCAATAATGGATTTTTGCTTTGCACAGGGAGTTTAAAAATTTTTACTTTTTTTCTATCAACAAATTTCAGTAATTCACCTCCACTGGTCACAATAAAGGACTTACAGTTGTTCTCGGGCAAATAATGTGCAATATCAAAGCAACCGGTCTCAGCACCCCCATAACCTAGTTTAGGGATTACCTGTAAAACTTTTAAATTAGTTGCCATTTGATAAGTTTATATATTAATAGACAAAATATATAAACGAAATGGCAAGTTTCAGATATTATAAAATCACAAAAACAAAGAAAATTAGATATATTTCTAACATTTATAAAAATAGTTTGTGCATAGTTTTTCTCCACGGTTTTATGTCTGATCTTGAGGGAGAAAAACCTAGAGCATTATTAAATTTTGCAAAAAAAAATAAATTAAGTTTCTTGGCACTAGAATATTCTGGACATGGTAAATCTTCAGAAAAATTTATAGAAGGAAATATCTCAAAATGGAGTGAACAAACTTCAAAATTAATTAGAAAAAAAACTAAAGGTAGCAATCTTATATTGGTAGGTTCAAGTATGGGGGCCTGGATTTCTTTAAAACAATTTGAAATCTTTAAAAATCGAATAATCGGTTTTTTAGGAATCGGTGCAGCTCCTGAATTTTTAGAGCATATTATGTGGAAAAAATTTTCAAAAAAAATGAAGAAAGAAATAATTAAAAAAGGAATTTATAATTTGAAACATGGAGATTATGAGTACCCAATAACTTACCAATTAATAAAGGATGGAAGAAAAAATAAAGTTTTGAATAAAAAAATTAATTTAAAAATTAAAGTAACAATGGTTCATGGAGAAAAAGATGAAGCTGTTCCTGTCTCTTATTCTAGAAAAGTTTTAAGACTTTTCCCAAACGCTCACAAAAAAATAAATGTCATAAAGAATGGCAATCACAGTTTGTCTAATAAAAGAGGGTTAAAACTTATTTTAAAAGAGCTAAAATTATTAATCTAACTTACTTTTTTTATGCCTTTTAAAGTAATTGGGTTTTCTAATTTGTCTAACATTTCTTTGGGACAAACTTGAATAAAATGATTTAATTCTTCATTGAAATTTTCAATTATTTTTTTTGAAAATTCTGACTCAGTTTCTTTAAAATGATCTGATACTAAATTTCTTAACTTTTCTTTCCAATAGTCTGTTTCAACAGTTTGCCAAACGACAGACTCTGCATTCACTTTTTTTTCAAATTGCTGTGATTTATCATAAACGAAAGCCATTCCACCAGTCATCCCTGCTGCAAAATTATCTCCTACCTCTCCTAAAATTACTACCATACCGCCAGTCATGTATTCGCAACCATTTGAGTCACATCCCTCAATTACCGTTGTGGCTCCAGAATTTCTTACCGCAAACCTTTCTCCTGCTTGACCTGCTGCAAAAAGTTTGCCTGAGGTTGCTCCATACAGAACCGTATTTCCCAAAATAGTATTTTCGTTAGAAACTAAGTTGCTTTCCTCTGGTAACTTAATTGATATTGTAGCGCCTGACAGACCTTTCCCCACATAATCGTTAGCGTCTCCTTTGAGAACCAACTTCAAACCTTTAGAAGAAAATGCCCCAAAAGATTGTCCTGCAGAGCCTTTAAAATTTAAAGTTAAAAAGTCATCATTAAGTTTTTCATATCCATATTTTTTATATAGATGATGAGAGATTCTTGTTCCAACAGCTCTATGCGTGTTTTGTATTGGATAAACCTTTACAATTTTTTCTGAGTTATCTAAAGCCTTTTCTATTTCTGGCCAAATGTCTTGATCTAAAGTATCTGGCACACTATTTATCTCGGGGCTATCACAATATCTTTTATGATTACCAGAGTCTGCTTGAACAAAAAGTGGATTTAAATCTAAATCATCCAGATTTGGAGAACCTTTACTTACTTGTCTCAAAAGATCAGTTCTTCCAATAATATCGTTTAAAGACTTAAATCCTAATTTAGCTAATATCTCTCTTACTTCAGTTGCAATAAATGTGAATAAATTTACAACTTTTTCAGGTGTTCCAGTAAATTTTTCTCTCAACTTTTCGTCCTGTGTGCAAACACCTACTGGACAGGTATTTGAATGACATTGTCTTACCATGATACAACCCATAGCAACTAGGGCTGTGGTTGCAACTCCATATTCTTCAGCACCCATCATCGCTGCAATGACAACGTCTCTTCCAGTTTTAATTCCACCATCAGTCCTTAAAGTAACTTTATGTCTAAGATTATTTAGAGTTAAAACTTGATTAGCCTCAGTTAAACCCATTTCCCAAGGAATTCCAACATATTTCACACTTGTTTGTGGAGTAGCACCTGTTCCACCATTATGACCTGATATTAAAATTATATCTGCTTTAGCTTTAGCAACACCGGCTGCAATTGTTCCAACCCCAGAGGATGCAACTAGCTTAACTCCTATCCTCGCTTTAGGGTTAATTTGTTTCAAGTCATAAATCAATTGTGCAAGATCTTCTATAGAATAGATATCATGATGCGGTGGTGGAGAGATTAATGTTACTCCAGGTGTTGAATGTCTAAGTCTCGCAATTTCTTCTGTAATTTTAAATCCTGGAAGTTGACCTCCTTCTCCGGGTTTGGCTCCTTGTGCAATTTTAATTTCAATCTCATTACAATTGTTCAAGTAATTTACTGTTACTCCAAACCTTGCAGAGGCTATTTGTTTTACTCTTGAATTAGCACTGTCACCGTTTTCTAAAACTTTAAATCTTTTTTCATCTTCTCCTCCTTCTCCACTGCAAGAAGCACCTTTTATTCTATTCATTCCAGTAGCAAGTGTTTCATGAGCCTCTTTTGACAAAGCACCATGAGACATACTTCCGCTTCCAAATCTTTTTAAAATATTTTCTATAGGTTCAACTTCAAAAATTTCTATAGACTTATTTAATTTCTTTGTTCTGAAATCAATTAAATCTCTCAGATTAATAGGCGGTAAATTATAAATTCCCTCTGCATACCTTTTATAAGCGTCATAAGAATTGGAACCTACAGCACTTTGAAGTAGGTGAATTAGCTTTCCTTGGTACTGATGAGTTTCTCCATTTTTTCTGTACCTATAAATTCCACCTATTGGGAGAATTGTATCACTACTTTCAAAAGCTTCTTTGTGTATCTGTCTGATTTTTTTTTCAATTCCTGTTAAACCAATACCTGATATTTTTGATACAACTCCAGGGAAATAATCTGCAACAATTGTTCTACTTAAACCAACTGTTTCAAAATTACACCCACCTCTATAAGAACTTAAAACCGAAATACCCATCTTCGACATTATCTTTAAAAGTCCCGCATTTACAGACTTGATGTATCTTTCAACACATTCATCAAAGCTGAATTTTCCGAATAATTTTTTTTCATGCCTTTGATACAAACTATCAAACGCTAGGTATGGATTTACAGTAGTTGCACCTACTCCAATTAATGTTGCAAAAGAATGGGTATCCATTGCTTCACCTGATTGAACATTAATAGAAACATAACCTCTTAATTTTTTTTCAATTAAAAACGAGTTAATTGCACCAACTGCAAGCAGCATTGGAATTGGAAGTTTTAGGCTTGATAGCTCTTTATCACTCAAAATTAATTGGGTAACACCTTGTCTAACAGCGATTTCTGCGTCTTTTTGAATTCTTTTTATCGACTTATGCAAATTTTCACTATCTGAAAAAGTGCAATCAATCACAGAGGAATTATTACCGAAAAAATTAATAAACTTCTCAAATTGAGAATTTGATAAGATTGGACTATTTAAAACATAAATATTTTGTTTAGTTAGATTATCAAAATCTAAGATATTTCCAAGATTTCCAAACCTAGTTTTTAAACTCATTACTTTATTTTCTCTCAAAGAATCTATTGGTGGATTTGTTACTTGACTAAAGTTCTGTCTAAAAAAGTGATATAAAGGTCTGTATTTATCTGACAACACTGCAAGAGGAGTGTCATCGCCCATTGATCCAATGGCCTCTTTAGCGTCCTCCGCCATAGGGTGTAATATAAGTTCTAAATCCTCTAAACTAATTCCAAAGGCATATTGGCGTCTTCTTAACTCATCTCCAGAGTAAGAATTCTTCTCATCCATAACTGTCAATTTTTGATCTAAATCAATAATTTGAGAATTAAAATGTTTGTACTCTTTCGCTAAATAGTCTTTAATTTGCTTATTTTTAAAAACCTTTCCTTTTTCAATTCTAACTCCAATAATTTCACCTGGTCCTAATCTTCCTTTAGATAATATTCTTTTTTCATTAAGTTCTATCATTCCCGTTTCAGAGCCTGCAAATAATAAATTATCTTTAGTGATTGCATATCTTAATGGTCTTAATCCATTTCTATCATTAGCAGCGATAACCCATTCATTATCTGTTCCTGCAATAGCTGCAGGACCATCCCAAGGTTCCATAGTACTATTTAAAAAATTGAATAATTGTTGATGATCTTTAGGTAATGTTTCATTTTTCTTAGACCATGCGTCTGGAACCAACATAAGTTTAGCTAAGGGTGCTGGTTGACCAGATATATTTAATAATTCAAACACATTATCTAATGCAGCAGAATCGGAAGTGCCTTGTTGAATTACTGGTTTTAAGTTTTCTATATTTTCAAAAAGACCACTATTCATTTCTTGCTCATGAACTTTCATCCAATTTTTATTTCCTCTAAAGGTATTTATTTCTCCGTTGTGAGCTATTGCTCTAAATGGTTGTGCCAAATTCCAACTTGGAGCAGTATTAGTGGAGAATCTTTGATGGAAAATTGCAAATCGTGAAATAAATCTCTCGTCCTTTAAATCTAAATAAAAATCTGAAATTGCTTCTGCTAAGAACATTCCTTTATAAATAATTGATTTTGAGCTTAAAGAACAAATATAGAAATGATTTAAAGATTTTTTAAAAGCTTCATTTTCTATTTTTCTTCTGGTTTCGTATATTTTTCTTTCTAAATCTTTGTTTGTAAGTTCAGGGTTGTGTGATTTGAATAAGACTTGGATGATTTCAGGCATTGTTTGTAATGCCTTTTCTCCTAAAACATTTGGATTAATTGGAACTTGTCTCCATCCGTAAATACTAAAATCATTTTTTGTAAGTTCGCTCTCTACAATTGTCTTACAACTCTCTTGTGCTTCATAATCATTTCTAGGTAAGAAAATCATTCCAACACCTATCTCTGAATTGTCATGTGTATGGCCAGTAACCTCAATTTTTTCTACAAAAAAATCCTTAGGTATTTCAACATGTATTCCTGCACCATCTCCAGTTTTTCCATCAGCATCTACCGCACCTCGATGCCAAACTGCTTTTAAAGCTTCTATCCCATACTCAACAACCTTGCGGGATTTTTTACCTTCTGTTGAAGCAATGATTCCAACTCCACATGCATCGTGTTCCATATCTTCTGAATAAACATGATTTTTTTTCAATAGCTGTTTATTCTTAAGGTATTTATTCACTATGCTACTTTTCTCTCTTTTAAAGATTTATTTTCTAAATAATTTTTAATTGATATAGCTGCATCTCTTCCATCTTTAATTGCCCACACTACTAAAGATGCACCTCTAATTATGTCTCCTGCAGCAAATACCCCTCCTATGTTAGTCTCCATGGTATCAAAGTCAGCTTTAATGGTTCCCCATTTTGTTACTTGTAACTCATTGGCATCAAACATTTTTGGTAAATCTTCAGGATCAAAACCTAAAGCCTTGATCACCATGTCTGCGTTAATTTCATAACTTGAGCCTTCTTGAACTTGAGGTTTTCTTCTGCCACTTTCATCAGGTTCACCTAATTTAATCTGATCAACAACTAGCTTTTCAATTTTATTTGTACCTTTAAATTCTTTTGGACTTGATAGCCAAACAAATTGTACACCTTCCTCTTCAGCGTTGGCAACTTCTCTTGCTGATCCAGGCATATTTTCTTTGTCTCTTCTATATAAACATTTTACTGATTTTGCTTTTTGCCTTATTGAAGTTCTCACACAATCCATTGCTGTATCACCACCACCAATTACAACAACATCTTTGCCTTCTGCATTTAAAATTCCTTTATCAAATAATTCTACTTCGTCGCCTAAACCTTTTTTATTTGATGCAGTTAAAAAATCCATTGCTGGAAAAATATTATCTAAGTCATTTCCTTTTAGTTCAACTTCTCTTGCTTTATAAACGCCTGTTGCAATTAGCATTGCATCATGCTTTTTACGTAATTGATCTAAAGTTGCATCCTTTCCAACCTCAAAGTTTTGAATAAACTCTATACCACCGTCTTTTAAAAGTTTTGTTCTTCTTTCAACAATCTCTTTTTCTAATTTAAAATTTGGAATACCATAAATTAACAAGCCACCAGCTCGGTCGTATCGATCGTAAACTGTGATTTTGTACCCATTTTTTCTTAATTGTTCAGCTGCAGCTAAACCTGCTGGACCTGCACCTATAATGCCAACGCTTTGATTTTTTTCTTGATTAACTTTAATAGGTTTGACCCAACCTTGTTCCCAGGCATTATCAGTAATATATTTTTCTACTGAACCAATGGTTACGGTTCCATGTCCAGATTGTTCAATTACACAATTTCCCTCACACAATCTATCTTGAGGGCATATTCTTCCACAAACCTCTGGCATATTATTTGTACTTTGGGATAATTCGTAGGCCTCTTTAAGTCTTCCCTCGGCAGTGAGTTTTAGCCAATCAGGAATATTATTACTTAGTGGGCAGTGTACTTGACAAAAAGGAACTCCACATTGAGAGCATCTGCTAGACTGTTCCTTAGCCTTTTCGTTAATATACTCATCATAAATCTCGTTAAAGTCTTGCTTTCTTGAACCCACCTCCCTTTTAGGTGGTGTTTGCTGACCTATTTTTACGAATTTAAGCATTTTATCAGACATAATAATTTTTTTTTAAGGAAGTTATACTTTAAAAATATTAAATAAAGGATAAAATAGGTCATACATCATGACCTTTTTTTGTTGACTCCTAGCTAATTAAAACAACTTTCTAAGAAATGCATAGCTAATATGATCAAATCGAATTGTTTTAAATAAATACTTTATAAGCTACGAAGAAACAATGTTTCAAAATATTATAGAAATTATAATCCTTTCAGCTATTCAAGGAATATCAGAATTTCTACCAATTAGCTCCTCCGCACACTTAATTTTAGTTTCAAGTTTATATGAGTTTAAATCCAATTCTTTATTGATAGATATAAGCCTACATCTTGGATCCTTATTAGCAATAATTTATTTTTTTAGAAATGAATTACTGGACACAAAAAATAATAAAAGATTATTAGGTCTAATTATTCTTGGTTCTATTCCATTAATAATTGTTGGATATATTTTGTATTCAACAAATTTTATATACGCATTGAGAGATGTAAAAGTTATAGCATGGACAACTCTTATATTTGGAATAGTTTTATATATCGCAGATAAAAATAGATTTGATAAAAAAATTTCTACTAATTTAAACTTTCAATCAATTTTATTTATTGGACTTTTTCAAATATTATCTTTAGTTCCAGGTGTAAGTAGGGCTGGAATCACTATAACTGCTGCAAGAATTTTAAAATTTAATAGATTAGACTCAAGTAAAATATCATTTTTACTTTCTATTCCTGCACTAAGTGGTGCGAGCTTTTTAGGTTTAAAAGATGTTTTAAATCAACCTTTAGATCTGAACTACCTAGTTTTAATTGCTATAATCTCATCATTTATATTTTCTTTTTTGACAGTTAAGTTTTTTTTAATTTACATCAATAAATTTTCAATGAATGCATTTGTGATTTATCGGGTTGTAATAGCTTTAATTTTATTTAGCTTAATTTATTAAATATATCTTCTTTTTACTAAAGGAAGTAATTGAGACAACAAGACTCCACACAAAATAAAAATACATCCAAGTATATTATTAATATCTAAAATCTGACTCAAAAGAAACCAAGCTGCTATTGTTGCAAACACACCCTCGAGTGAAAAGATGATAGCTGCTGGTGCAGGAGAAATATTTTTCTGCGCATAAATCTGTAGGACAAATGCTAGACCTCCAGACAAAATTCCTGCATACAAAATAGAATCTAATTCTTTTAATATATTTATTAAAACAAATTCCTCATAGACTAATCCTATCAAAAATGAAAATACAGAAACTATTAATGTCTGCACAGCTCCTATGGTTAATGGAAGATTATATTTTTTTACTATAATTCCAACAAAGATAATATGAGTACTCCAAAATAATGCTCCTAAAATAACTAATCCATCTCCCAGTCGAATCGTAGCATCATAAAAGTTTGTTAGTAAGTATCCTCCAACTAAACATAGAAGAACAGATGGCCATATGCTCCAATGTATTGAAATTTTTCCAAATAAAAAAATTATAATTGGCACCATGGGAACATAAAAAATTGTGAAAAAAGCAGCATTAGCTACGTCTGTATAGAGTAACGCAACTTGCTGCAAACCAGAGCCCAAAAAAAGAGAGGAGCCTATTAAAAAAGAAAAAATTGCGAAAGTTTTAAAATCAAACTCAAATTCAGACTTCATTTTTTTCACCTCAAATACAAATACAAAAGGAATAATGGATAAAAAACCAATAAAAAACCTTGCAGCATTAAATGTAAAAGGGCCTATATTATCCATTCCAGTATCTTGTGCAATAAAAGTTGTGCCCCAAATAAAAGTGCACAGCAAAGCGCTGAGTAATGAAATTGATTTTGTCATAAAAAATTATACAGCTAACTTGTAAGCAAAATTTTTTCCTAGATTTTCTTTTAAATCGTTATTAAACCTAGCAGCTTCAGCTCCATCGATAATTCTATGATCATATGATAGTGAAAGTGGCAACATTGTTCTGACTTGAAACTTACCATTTAAGAAAACTTGTTTTTTTTCCGATCTTCCAATACCTAAAATAGCTACTTCAGGGTAGTTTATTATTGGCGTAAAAAAAGACCCACCTATTCCTCCTAGGCTTGTAATTGTCATTGATCCACCAAATAATTCCTTCTTATCTATTTTTAAATTTCTACAAAGTTCACTAACTTCTCTTAGTTCTTTGCTAATTAACAAAATTTTTTTATTATTTGCATTTCTGATTTTTGGAACCATTAATCCATTGGGTGTGTCAACAGCAATTCCTATATGATAATATTTTTTTACAATCATTTTTCCAGTTTCAATTTCATCTATTGATGAGTTAAAGTTTGGAAATTTTTTTAAAGAAGCTACAAGCGCTTTTATGATAAAAGCCAAAGGTGTAATTTTAATTTTTTCTCCAGTATAAATATCGGTTAAAGAGCTTCTAAAGTCCTCCATTTCAGTTATATCTGCTTCATCATGATTGGTCACATGTGGAATGGTTGTCCAAGAGTTGGTTAAATAAGTTGAGGCTAGTTTCTTTACTCGTGGTATATCTTTAATCTCTATTTTTCCAAATTCTGCATGTTCATATTCATTCTTGATTTTGCTTGGTTTAATTTCTTTAATTTCTTTATTGTTTACTGACTTTAAAGAAACAAATTTTTTAATATCATCCTCGACAACTCTACCATCTTTTTCACTACCTAATACTTCATTAATATTTACACCTAACTCCCTTGCAAATTTTCTAGCTTTTGGACTTGCAGAAGAGACTCCTGTAACTTGTTTTGGGTACACAGGTACTTGTTCTAACTCTGATTTTGTTTCTATAATTGGTTCAGATTGTTTTTCAATTTTTGGCTCTTCTTTAATCTCATTTTTATTTGATGAACTTTCTAAAATTAAAATTAAATCACCTTCTGAAACTTTGTCTCCAACTTTTAATTTTAAAGATTTAATTTTTCCCTCGAAATTTGATGGTATTTCAACGCTCGATTTATCACTCTCAATTGTTATTAATGGATCATTTTTTCCAATGATTTGCCCTTGATTGACTAACACTTCAATCACCTCAACGTCTGTAAAATCACCGATATTTGGAACTTTAATCTCTATTTCTTTCATTTTACAATTTAGTAGGTATTGGCTTATTGCTATCAATATTGTACTTTTTCATTGCCTCTTTTGCATGTTTTGAAGCAATAAGTTGCTCTTTTGCCAAAATACTTAGTCCATAAGCTACCAAATGTTCTTTATCTACTTCAAAAAATTTTCTAAGATTTTTTCTTGTATCACTTCTCCCAAAACCATCGGCTCCTAGTGAATAAAAACTTTTATTTGTATATGGTCTAATCTGATCTGAATTCATTCTCATGTAATCTGATGCTGCCATGATTGGACCTTCGGTTTTACCTAAACATTGTTCCACAAAAGATATTTTCGCCTCTTTATCTGGATTTAATAAATTATATCTTTCTACTTCCATTCCATCTTTTCTAAGCTCGTTAAAACTAGTGACACTCCAAACTTCACTGTCAACTTGATACTCTTTTTGTAAAATTTCAGCAGCTGAGATCATTTCTCTGAGTATTGTGCCTGATCCAAGAAGTTGAATTTTAGTTTTTTTATGTTTGTTAAAATCCTTAATTTTGTACATTCCTTTAAGAATTCCCTCTTCTATATTTTTATCTTTAGGTATTTCTGGATGAGAATATTTTTCATTCATTGTTGTAATATAATAAAAAACATTTTCTTTCTTCTCGTGCATTCGTCTCAAACCTTCTCTAAAAATTACTGCTAGTTCGTAATGGAATGTTGGATCATAAGTTACACAATTTGGAATTGTAGATGCAATTAAGTGGCTATGACCATCTTGATGTTGTAAACCTTCTCCAGCCAAAGTTGTCCTTCCAGCTGTAGCGCCAATTAAAAATCCTCTAGCTTGACTATCCCCAGCAGCCCACGCCAGATCTCCTATTCTTTGAAAACCAAACATAGAATAAAAAGTATAAATAGGGATCATTTCGATATCATGATTAGTATATGCTGTTGCAGCAGCAATCCATGAAGACATTGCACCTGCCTCATTAATTCCTTCCTCTAAAACTTGTCCACTTTTTTCCTCCCTATATGAGCTTAATTGAGCAGAGTCTTCTGGTTCATATTTTTGACCTTCATGCGCGTAAATTCCGATTTTTTGAAAAAAACCCTCCATACCAAATGTTCTTGCTTCATCTGGAATGATGGGCACTAATCTTGGAGAGATATTTTTATCTCTCATTAAACTAGTCAGCATTCTGACAAGAGCCATTGTTGTAGACATTTCTTTTTCACCAGTTGATACTTTCATAAAGTCAAAAATATCCTTTGAGGGTGCTTTAATAGGTTTCGCAAAGGTTGATCTTTCTGGTAAAAATCCACCTAATTTAATTCTTCTCTCTTTTAAATATTTAATCTCCTGAGATTTTTCATCTGGTCTAAAGTATTCAATGTTTCTTACCTGCTCGTCAGTCAACGGCACATCAAATCGATCTCTGTAGTACATTAAGTCATCAACATCTAATTTTTTTGTTTGATGAGTTGTATTTACACTTTCTCCAGATTTTCCCATACCATACCCTTTAATAGTTTTAGCAATGATGACTGTGGGACTTCCTTGATTCTTAGTTGCTCGATCATATGCGGCATAAACTTTATGAGGATCATGCCCTCCTCTGTTCAATCTCCAAATGTCTTTATCAGAAAGACTGGATACTAATTCTGAAGTTTCAGCATATTTTCCAAAAAATTTTTCTCTTACATACGCGCCATCTCTTGCTTTAGCTGCCTGATACTCTCCATCAACTGTCTCATTCATAAGTTTTACTAAATGACCTGTTTGATCATTAGCAAGTAGCGAGTCCCAATAAGAACCCCAAATGACTTTTATCACATTCCAACCAGACCCTCTAAAACTACCTTCCAGTTCTTGAATTATTTTTCCATTACCCCTTACAGGTCCATCTAGCCTCTGAAGATTACAATTTATAACAAAAATTAAATTATCTAATTTTTCTCTAGCGGCTAAACCAATTGCCCCCATTGACTCAGGTTCATCCATTTCTCCATCACCTAGGAAAGCCCATACTTTTCTTCCCTCATCTTTAATCAATCCTCGATTTATTAAGTATTTCATATACCTGGCTTGATAAATTGCCAACATAGGACCAAGGCCCATAGACACAGTTGGAAATTGCCAAAACTTTGGCATTAACCACGGGTGCGGATAAGAAGAAAGTCCTCCAGGTTTGACCTCTTGTCTAAAACTATCTAATTGTTTCTCATTTAATCTTCCCTCTAAATATGCTCTTGCATACATTCCTGGGGCACTGTGGCCTTGAAAATAAATCAAATCTCCACCAAATTTATTATTTTTTGCTCTCCAAAAGTGATTCATTCCTACGTCATACAAAGTTGCTGCTGATGCAAATGTACCTATATGACCTCCTAGCTCAGGAAATTTTTTGTTAGCCCTTACCACCATGGCTGCTGAATTCCACCGAATTAGCGACCTTATCCTTCTCTCTATGTTTTGGTCGCCATTTGATTTTACCTCTGATTCCGGAGGGATTGTATTAATATAAGGTGTATTTTGCGTATAAGGAATATTTGCTCCCTCTCGGTAAGCTTTGTTTATTAGCTCTTTAATTAAGAAGTGGGCTCTCTGATTTCCATCTTTTGAGATTACTGCAGATAAAGATTCTAACCAATCTTTTGTTTCAAGAGGGTCTAAATCTGCACCATTACTAACTTGAATGGTAGATTGTTTTTTTTCAGGAATTATATTTTTTACCTCTTCTTCCTTTTGAGAAGTAATTGCTTCCTCTGCTTGTTTAATTATAATTTCAGTATCCTTTGGAATTTTTTCTAAATTTGCAGTTTTTGATGAAGACAAGTAATTTAATATTAAATCTCCTTTTGAAACTTTATCGCCAACTTTAAGTTCAATACTTTCAATTTTTCCATCTACTGTTGAAGGAATTTCAACACTAGATTTGTCACTTTCGATTGTTATAAGAGGATCATTTTTTTTTATTTGTTCACCAGATTTTACAAGAATTTCAATTACTTCAACGTTCTCAAATTCACCAATATCAGGGACAAGTAATTTTTCGCTCATTATTTTAATTGCTTTATATACTTTAAAAAACTTTATTAAATTTTATTTTTATCACATTAATGAGTATTTTGTTAATGTTGTGCTTATTTTGAACAAAATAAATATGAAAAAGCTAAATGTTATATATTAATTTCTCTCCACACACATAGCTATACCCATACCTCCACCAATGCAGAGTGCCGCACAACCTTTCTTTTTTCCTTGTCTTTTAAGTTCATGAATTAGTGTTGCAACTATTCTTGATCCTGAAGCACCTATTGGATGACCTAGAGCTATTGCTCCACCATTTACGTTAACCTTTTCCTCTGGAATTTTGAGTTCTCTTATAACTGCTAAAGTTTGTGCTGCAAAAGCCTCATTTATTTCAAATAAATCTATGTCCTCCATTTGCCATTGAGCTTTAATGAGAGCTTCTTTAATAGAAGGTATTGGTCCAAGCCCCATTAGAGAAGGTTCTACTCCTGATGATGACCAAGACACAATGCTTGCAAGAATTTCTAAAGATTTTAGCTCGGCTTTTTCTCTCGTCATTAAAACTAATGCAGCAGCGCCATCATTTAATCCAGATGAATTTCCAGGAGTGACAGTTCCATTTTCTTTAAACACCGTGTTTAGTTTTTCTAAATCATCTAAAGTTATGTTATTTCTTAAATATTCATCATGTTCAAAAATAAATTTTTCATTATTACTTTGTATTTGTAATTTTATTAATTCGTCATTGAACTTTTTTTCCTCATAAGCCTTTTTAGCTTTTTTTTGAGAACTTATAGAAAAAATATCCTGCTCTCGTCGGGTTATATGATATTTTTCTGCAATATTTTCTGCTGTAACACCCATATGATAATTATTAAAAGAGTCCGTAAGTCCATCTTTAATCATCGTATCTATCAAATTATCCTCAATAAATTTTTTATCATCTCTCAAGAATATCGCATGTGTTGCTCTAGACATATTTTCTTGACCACCTGCAACAACAATCTCATTTTGCTCTAACTTTATTGATTGGTAGGCAGATATGATTGATCTCAAACCAGAACCACATACTTGATTTACTATATGAGCTGGTTTTGAAACAGGAACGCCTGCGTGAATCGAAGCTTGTCTTGCTGGATTTTGACCAAGACCTGCTGTGAGAACATGTCCCATAATAACCTCATCTACATCTTCTCCTTTAAGGCTTGATTTGAAAATTGCCTCTTTAATAACCAACGCACCAAGCTTATCTGCACTGATGTTCTTGAGAGATCCTTTGTATTTACCTATTGGTGTTCTTAATGCAGAGGTAATAACAACGTCTTTAGGAATTTTACTCATTAAATTGTCAACATATTATTTTATAAGTTAAATTACATTAAAAACTTTGATATATGAAATATATAACTAATAAGGACCGCTGGCCAAATTGGATAAGGCGCTCGGCTACGAACCGGGAGATTCCAGATTCGAGTTCTGGGCGGTCCACCAAAAAGGAATTAAAATGTTTGATTGGCTTATAAAAGCTTCTTTACAAAAATCAGTTGTATATTTTTTTATTATTATTGTGATAATTTTATTAATTTTAACTTACATTTTATAAAAATGACTAAAGAATTTGAACAATTAAGTATCAAACCTGGGTTTATGAAACATAACGGTGGTGTTTTGTTTAGAACAATATCTGAAACGGAATATGAATTTAAATCTGTAATAAACAAAAATCATTTAAATGCTATAAGCATAACACACGGTGGATATTTGTCGGCTTTGATTGACTCTGGAGCTGGAACTGCTGCTCATCGAGCTGCTGGTAATGTTCCCTGTGTAACAATTTCTCTAGACATAAAGTTTATTGGGTCCTCAAAAGAAGGTGACGAAATAGTTGGGCACACTAGAATTTTAAAAAGAACTAAAACACTTGTTTTTCTCTTTTGTGAACTCAGCTGTGATAAAAAAATTATTACCTCCGCTTCAGGTATTTGGAAAATTTTAAAAAAATAAAATGAGAACTTTTTGCGCTCCGATTCGGTCATGTTTTAGTCTATTTTTGTTCTATAGCTGTAACAATATCTGGTAGTTAAAAAAAAAATAATACCAAACATAGAAATGAAAAAAAATAAAATTACTGCTGTTCTCGGACCTACAAATACTGGAAAAACGCATCTAGCGATAGAAACTATGCTCTCGTTTGAAACTGGAATGATTGGTTTTCCTCTTAGATTATTAGCAAGAGAAGTATATGACAAAGTAATAAAAAAGATTAGCATTGATAAAGTTGCTTTAATCACTGGAGAAGAAAAAATTATCCCATCAAATGCAAAATATTTCTTATGCACAGTTGAGTCTATGCCAATCGACAAATATTTAGAATTTGTTGCAGTAGATGAAATACAAATGTGCGCAGATCATGAAAGAGGTCATATTTTTACAGATAGACTTTTAAATATGAGGGGTGAAAAACTTACAATGTTAATGGGATCTAATACTATAAAGAATATTATTACTAAGTTAGATGGCGATATAGAGTTTATAAATAGAGATAGACTGTCAAAACTTACCTATTCAGGTCATAAAAAAATTTCAAGAATAAATAGAAAAACGGCAATTATAGCATTTTCTGCAGAAGAAGTTTATGCAATAGCTGAGCTAATAAGAAGACAAAAGGGTGGGGCAGCTATAGTAATGGGTTCGCTTAGTCCTAAAACAAGAAATGCTCAAGTGGAATTATACCAGTCAGGAGATGTGGATTTTTTAGTTGCGACTGATGCTATTGGAATGGGTATTAATATGAATTTAGAGCATGTTTATTTTTCTAATCTTAAAAAATTTGATGGAAAAAAATTAAGGAGACTTAATCTTTCTGAAATAGGTCAAATAGCTGGAAGAGCTGGAAGATATTTAAATGATGGAAGTTTTGGTATAACTGGAGAATGTAAAGAAATAACGTCTGAAGATGTAGGTCTCTTAGAGAGTCATAAATTTGAGGAAATAAGAACTTTATTTTGGAGGAATTCAAATTTAAATTTTAATAACTCTTCTAGTTTAATTAAAAGTTTAGATGAAAAACCTCACATGGAATGGTTGAGAAAAATATATGAATGTGAAGATGAAAAAGCTCTTAAATATTTTTTAAAAGATACTAATTTTAATAATTTAAAATTTGAAGAGAAAACTCTAAGTCTACTATGGGAGTGCTGTCAAATTCCTGATTTTGTAAAAAAAACTTATGGTAACCATTATGAGGTTATTGGTAGTGTATTTAAGTTTTTAAGTAGTGATAAAAGAGTGATTTCCAACGATTATATGAGATTACAGCTCTTGAAACTTGACAAATTAGATGGAAATGTTGACTCTTTATCAAATAGAATTGCAAATGTTAGGACTTGGTCATATGTTTCAAATAAAAATAATTGGGTAGAAAATCAAGATTATTGGATTGAGAAAACTAAACACTTAGAAGACAGACTTTCAGATAGACTTCATGAAGAACTTACTAAAACCTTTATTGATAAAAGAGCAAGTGTTCTTGCAAGAGGATTAAAACAAGACATGGAATTTAAAACAGAAATCTTGGAAAACAACGATGTAATGATCGATGAACAATTTATTGGAAAAATCAATGGGTTAAAATTAGAATTAGACCTGAAAAAAGGTGCTCTAGAGACAGATATCAAATCCTTAAAAAAAGCAGCAAGACAGACTATTGGCCCAGAACTTGAGAGAAGAATTCAGTCAATTATTGATACAGGTTTAATTGAACTCGGTGAAGATTTCAAAATTTATTGGAACAAATTTCCCATTGCAAAACTTTCTACAGGTATCGATTATCTAAATCCTAATTTTACTTTATTAATAGATGACATAATTGATCAGGGTCCTAAACAAAAATTAAATGAATATATTTATGGGTGGATTCAAGCCAAAATTAATGAGGTATTAAAAAGTCTTATTGACCTAAAAAATATTAAAGAAAATAACTCATCGATAAAAGCTTTGGCCTATCAGCTTTATGAAAATAATGGTGTCTTAAAGAGAGATCAGGTATCTGAATATTTAAAAAATTTAGGTCAAAATGAGAGAAAAATTCTTAGAGAATTAGGTGTAAAATTTGGACGGTATCATGTGTTTCTGCATCAATTAATTAAGCCTGAAGCTGTTTCTTTGAGGACTCTATTGTGGAAAAATTTTCATCAAAATTTTTATGATTTAAAACCTCCCACTTTTGGTTTGAATTTTGTAGACAATAAAGAGTTAAAAAATCAAAACTTCATGCTTTTATGTGGATTTGAAAAATTTGACGCATTCTTTGTTAGAATAGATATTCTAGAAAGACTATTTATGTTAATCATTAATTCAAATTCAAAAGAAAAAAGTGACATTAAATTAGTTCCTGAAATGTTAAATTTATTAGGATGCAGTAAAGAAAACTTTAAAAAACTTTTAACGAAAATGAATTATAAAGTATTTGAAAAAGAAAAAGAAATATATTTTAAATATAATCCAATTAAAAAATTCAAAAAAGCTCCAATTAAAAAAGTTTCAAAAGAAAATCCATTTGAAGTATTAAAAAATTTAAACCTAAGATAGTAATTATGTTTTTTAAAAAAGATGATAAAAAAATTGATAATAACTTTTTAATTAAAGTCGGTGCTTTGTTAATCCATACAGCCAAGATTGATGAAAATTATACTGATAATGAGGAAGAAATAATAAAAAAAACACTTTTAGAATTAGGAGTTAAAAACGAAAATCTTTCTTCCACAATTAAGGAAGCAAAAATTATTGAGGAAAATTCAAATCAAATCCTTGAATTTACAAGAGAAGTAAAAAATTTATCTGAGAGTGAAAAAATTAAAATAATAGAGGCACTCTGGGCTATAATATACTCAAATAAAGATGCTGATTTATACGAGACTAATTTAATGAGAAGACTTGCTGGTCTACTTTATATAGATAGCAAAGTAATGGGAGATATTAAAAACAAAATTAAAAATGAAAATTTGAAATGACATATCTTGTTAATGATAATTGTATTAAATGTAAATTAACTGACTGTGTTGATGTATGTCCGGTAGATTGCTTTTATGAAGGGAAAAATATGCTTGTAATTAAACCGGATGAGTGTATAGATTGTGGCGTTTGCGAGCCAGAGTGTCCTGTTGATGCCATTAAAGCTGATACCGAACCTGGAAGTGAAAAATGGTTAGAGATTAATACCAAATACTCTGAGATTTGGCCTAACATAAATAAAAAAAAAGATCCTCCACCGGATCATGAAAAATTTAAGGATGAGCAAAATAAGTACGAAAAATATTTTAAAGAAAATCTTTAACAGAAAAGCTGAAAAAAAAGTGAAAAAAAAAGTTACTAAAAAAAAGGTATCTAAAAGTAAGCAAAAAAAAACAAAAAAAATAATTACAAAAAAAACTAAAAAAGTTTCAAAAAAAGCTCCTACAAAATCTATAAAAATAAAAACAAATAAAAAAACAGTTTCCACTCCAGCAGAACCAAAAGTTGACAACCTAAGAATCTCTAAAACTAACGAGGTAAAACCAGAGATAAAGAAAGTTAAAAAACAAGAAACTGAAAAAAGAGAATACAAAATCAAAGATTATGTTGTTTATCCTAAACATGGTGTTGGACAAATTACAGAGTTTAAAAAAATCAATATAGGTGGAATAGACATTGAGACTTATGTTATAAAATTTGAAAAGGATAAAGCTAATGGAATGGTGCCAGTTAATAAGCAGTCTCATTTAAGACCCTTAGCAACTATTAATCAGGTCAATAAATGTATTTCAATTCTTAAAAGTAAGCCAAAAATAAAAAGATCAATGTGGAGTAGACGGGCACAAGAATATGAGGCAAAAATTTCCTCTGGAAAAATTTATGAATTAGCAGAAGTGGTCAGAGATTTGAATAAAGGTGACGATCTGATGGTTGATCAGTCTTATAGTGAAAGACAGCTATTTGAAAAAGCTTATGAAAGAATTTTATCTGAATTTCAAATTATTTTGAATTTATCACTAGAGGACACTCAAAAAAAATTAGATAAAGCCTTAAAAAGAAACATAGGTAGTCAAGCACAAGTTACACCTATCGCATCTAAAGCAGCTGCAACAGAACTACCAGTAGACGAACCAATTTCAGATACAGACGAACCTATCGAGGAATAAAAAAAAACGCCTCTCACACAAATTGGAATGAGAAGCGTTTTTTGTGAAGAATACTAAGTTACTATTTTCTTCTTCTTTTTTTTGCTTTTTTCTTAGCTTTTTTCTTAGCTTTTTTCTTAGTTTTCTTTGCCGCTTTTTTTCTTTTCTTAGGCATCTTTAGCTCCCTGTTTTAGTTAAACGAATCAAAATGATTCGCTATTACTATATTTTTATTTTTTTCTATAAGTTATGTCAAACCTTTAATTAAAACCTAAAATTTGAAAAATTATTTTTTATTTTTTATTTTTTTTTTAATTTTAATCTATTAATTAAGTTAATGTTTATGCGGTTAATAAACCATATTATAAAAATAAATTAATAAAGATTTTCTAAATGATTTTTATATTTCTGAATAATTTTATATCTTTTTAATTTTAATGTTGGAGTTACCAGTCCATTTTCAATTGTAAATTGATCTTTAATGACAATAAATTTTTTTATTTTTTCTATTTTTGATAAATTTTTATTTACTATTTCTAATTCTTTTAAAATTATCTCATCAGTTATATTGGGTTTTTCTTTATTTAAAACTAATAACGCAACCAAATAAGGTTTATTATCACCATACACTAAAGTTTGCTCAACAAAATCGATTTTTAATAAATCATTTTCAATTTTTATTGGTGAAATATTTTCTCCCCCGGGAGTAATTAGAATATCTTTTTTTCTATCTGTAATTTTTAAGTATTTGTTTTCAAAATGACCTACATCACCAGTAGATAACCATCCATCATTTAAAACTTTTTTAGTTTCTTCCTCATTATTCCAATAGCCTAACATGACATTTTCACCCTTAACCAAGATCTCACCATCATCTGCTATTTTAACCTCATTTGCAGCAAAAGCAGGTCCAACAGTATCAATTCTTATATCATCTTTTGGATTACAACTAACCACTGGAGAGGTTTCTGTTAAGCCATATCCCTGTAATGTCGGTAATCCTATTGCATTTAAAAATACCCCCACATCTTTATCTAAAGCACCACCTCCAGAAATAAATAATTTCAGAGAACCGCCAAATTGTGCTTTAATTTTTTTTCTAACTAATTTTTCACAAATAAAATTTTGAACTTTTTCTAAATTAGACAATTTATTTTTAAAGAAAGCTTTTTCTCCAAGAGAAAGCATTTTGTTGATAAGATATTTTTTTAAGCCATTTGTTTTATTAAAAGATGCATTTATCTTTTGATACAAATTTTGATAAAATCTTGGGACAGCGGTCATTATATCAGGATTACATTCACCCATATTTTTTATCAGCTTTTCTATGCTTTCAGCATAAAACACCTTGGCCCCCAATGCTATCTGAACAAATTGAACAGTATGCTCATACGAGTGTGACAATGGTAACCAGGTTAAAAACCTGGCTTTTTTTGAAGTAAAATCTTTGAGTAAAAATAAAGCTCCTTCACAATTACTTAAAATTCCTCCATGACTTAACATTACACCTTTGGGGTTTCCTTGTGTGCCTGAGGTATAAATTATACAAGCAATATCTTTTCTAGAAATATCTAAATTAAGAAAATTTTTTTCCTGATATTTTTTTTTTTCAAAAATATTTTTGATGCACATAATATCATTTGCGTCTTTTATCTGTTCAAAAGATAATATTTTTTTTATGAAAGGTTTAGATTTAATTATTTTTTTAATTTTATCATATTGTATAGCATCTGAAACAATTACAACTGACGGGTTGCAATCATTAATTAAATATTCGTAATCTCTTTCTACATAGGTCGTATAAGCTGGAACAGTGATACCTTTTGATAACATTATTGCTAAATCAGAGATCATCCATTCAGGTCTATTCTCTGAAATTAACAAACAACGGTCTTTATTTTCTATAAATGAACTTAACTCTTGAGCCAGTTTTAAAATATTTAAATACGTTTCTTTCCATGTGAATTCATTTTCAAAATTTTTTAACGATTTCAAAAAAATTTGATCAGGCTTTTCTTTTAAGTACTGTTGATAAAAAAGTTCTAAAAGATTATTTTGTTTCTTTATTTCCATATCTTTTGGTGGGCGAAGAGAGAATCGAACTCTCACTTCTTGCGAAACACGATTTTGAGTCGTGCGCGTCTACCAGTTCCGCCATTCGCCCGCTAATTTGAATTAAATTATATTTAAATAGTATAAGAACTAAAATTATATTAAAACCAAAAAATGTTTCAAACTCTTTACAGGAAATGTTTAGATTTAGCATCACATAAGAGCTCAAACTTTTATTTGGGATTAGTTTCGTTTATTGAAAGTTCATTTTTTCCCATACCTCCAGACGTAATGATTGTACCTATGGTCATTGCAAAGAAAAAAAATTACATAAAAATATTTTTGATAGCATCCATTTTTTCAGTTTTAGGAGGGGTTTTTGGATACTTCTTGGGATCATTTTTTTATGATCTATCTTTTAGTGTGATCGAGTTTTATGGATATGAAAATAAAGTTGAAAAATTAAAATATAATCTATCTATTGGAGAGGGATTTCTAGCTTGGCTAAGTATACTATTTTTAGCAGGTTTTACTCCTTTGCCTTATAAAGCTTTCACAATTGCTAGCGGACTAATTGGTTTTAATCTATTCATATTTATTCTTGTAAGTCTAATTTCTAGAAGCCTAAGGTTTTTTATTATTTCTTACTTGTCCTATAAATTTGGACATTTATTTACTGATTTTATGAACAAGCATGGATCAAAATGGTTTACCATTTTGGGGATATTGATTGTTATTATATTCTTAATAATATTTTTATTTTATAAATTTAATGTTTAACCTCAGCAAAAAAAATTTATTTACAGTTATATTTTTAATAAGCTTTATTGCTTTAGTATCAGCATATTTTATAGAATACATTCTTGGTCATCAGCCTTGTAATCTTTGTCTATATGAAAGAATTCCATATTTTTTGGCAATCTTAATTGTATTAATAAATTATAAATACAATAAACTAGAAAAGTATATAATTCTCTCATTGGCTATAATTTTTTTGATAGCAACAATATTGTCTTTATATCACTTAGGAATTGAACAAGGTTTTATACAAGAGTCTTTACTTTGCGATCTTGAAAAGGGAGCAAATATTCTTGATAAAGACGAAATATTAAAGCAATTACAACAAAAAAATATAAGTTGCAAAGATGTAACATTTAAAATTTTTGGATTATCGCTTACAAGCTACAATATAATAATTTCTATATTATTAACTATTACTTTATTAAGATTTTACTTTGGATATGAAAACAGTAGATAAAAAAAGAATTGAAGAATTTATAAGGGTTGATCACGCTGGAGAAAGAGGTGCTGTTAAAATTTACGAAGGCCAATTGCTTGCTTTAAATACATTTGTTAAAAATGACAAACTAAAGAAAACTATTGAGGAAATGAAAATTCATGAAAAAGAACATCGTGATTTTTTTGAAAAAGAAATAAAAAAAAGAAATATAGCTCCAACGAAATTTTTGCCTCTATGGGATTTGTTAGGTGTAGGTTTAGGCTTTGGGTCTACTTTGTTAGGTAAAAAAGCTACCATGCTTTGCACTGCTTCTGTTGAAGAAGTTATTGATGAACATTACTTAAGTCAAATTAAACAACTTGATAATAGTGAAAAAATCTTGAAGAAAAAAATTATAAAATTTAGAGAAGATGAGTTAAATCATAAAGACATAGCTTATGAAAAAGGTGCAACCAAAAAAGGACCATACTCGATTTTAGATAAGTTAATAAAAACTGGTTCTAAAATTGCAATAAATATATCCGAAAAAATCTAAGCCTCTAATTCAACGTCCCAATATAAATAGTCCATCCAACTTTTGTGAAGAAAGTTTGGAGGAAAATTTTTTCCGTTTTTATGTAGATCTTCTGTTGAGGGTCTATAAGGATATTGGTGCAGCTTCATCCCTGAATTTTTTAATAATTTTCCACCTTTTTTTACATTACATGCTGAACAGGCGGTAACTACATTGTCCCAGTTTGTTTCTCCTCCTTTTGATCTAGGTAACAGATGATCAAATGTTAGTTCATCAGCACTACCACAATACTGGCAAGAAAATTTATCTCTTAAAAATACATTAAATCTTGTAAAGCTGGGTTTTGAAAGTGGCACAACATAATCTTTTAAGGCAATAACACTTGGTAATTGCATATTAAAGGAAGGACTTCTAATAACCCTATCATAGTTACTTACTATGATCACTCTATCTAAAAAAACAGATTTAACTGTGTCTTGCCATGACCACAATGATAAAGGGTAATAACTTAATGGTCTATAATCGGCGTTTAAGACTAATGCTGGGCATTTTTCTAACGAAACATCTTGTTCAATAAAGTTATTCATTAACTATTTTTAACTTAGTTAATCTACTTTATCAACATTAAGAGATATTAAAGTTTCTTTAAGATATAATTAAGTGCTGTACTAGAAGCTTGTATAGGAATGTGATGATCACAATTTTTAATTAAAAGTGTATCAACTTTTACATCGTTTCTAATTAAAAAGTCTTTTGCTTCTAGTAAATTGATCGATGGGACAATTTGATCCGTATCACCGTGGATAAGCAAAGTATCAGTTTTATTTTTGATTCTATTTTTTAAATTATCTTGATCAATAATTTTTCCAGAAAAACCAACAATACAAGAAAATCTCTCTTCTAATGTCAGACCAACATTTAAAGACATCATACAGCCTTGACTGAAACCAGATAAACATATTTGTTTGTTTGATAAATTGAATTCTAATTTAATCTCCTCAATAAATTTTTTAATTATATTTTCTGCCTTAACTGATTGCTCTAAAATATAAATTGGATCATCTTTACTCAGATCAAACCATTGATATCCAGACGGATTCATGGCACATGGTTCGTGTCCATTCGGGCAAATAAAAACTGTATTTGGCATATGTCTTTTCCAATTTAATGATAGCATGCTAATGTCTTTTCCATCACCACCATATCCATGAAGTAAAATAATTGCATTTTTTATTTCGTTTTCATTTTCAGGTCTGATAATTATAGAGTTAAGGCAAAATGTCATAGTTAATTTATTAAGTGTTTTATTTCTAAAAACAATCTACAATATAAACATGTTGTCAGGAATAATAGTTAAAGTTTTATCCATTGCACTTTTAATTGCTGTGGGTATCGTCCTAATTTTAGGCATAGGCACTCTTTTCAAGGGTGGAGAAACAAGTAAAAAATATTCAAATAAGTTAATGCAAATGAGAGTCATTTTACAATTTATTGCTATAATTGCTTTAGTAGGTTTTGCTTATTTTTTTAAAGATTAACTAAAATTTTTTAACCAGTTAATAAAGTTTTCATCATCAAAATTTATTGAACCAATAATTCTTGCAAACTCTTCTCCTTTGGAATTTAAAAGTATAGTTGTTGGAAGTCCTCTTAAAGAAAAAGTTTTTGCTAGAGTTGAAGGATGATCAAAATAAGGTTCTAAATTATCTATACCTAATTCAGCAAAAAAACTATTAACCTTATCTAGTCTTTCTTTGCCAATATTAATTGGGTATATTTTCAAATTCTTTAACTTTTTATTTACTTGCAACCTATCTAGAGAAGGCATTTCCTCTCTGCATGGTGCACACCAAGTTGCCCAAAAATTTAACATTATTAGCTGACTGTCTAAGTTTTGAATATTAATCTCTTTGTCTGCATTATCTAAAAAAATAACATTACTGTATGTTTTTGGGTTTTTATGAACTACAAGATTTTTAAGATCTGGCAATTCATTTGCAAGAGTACTAGTGATGAAAAAGGTAAATAATATTAAAATTCTCATATTAAATAGGTATAATTAAATATCATGGCAAAAAATAAAAACAACCAGGCAATTTGGAACACTCGCATTAAAAAAAATTCATCAAGTTTATTTCAAAAAGTTGGTAATTCCTTAGATGTCGACAAAAAACTTTATAAAGAAGATATCAAAGGATCCATTGCTCATGTTGAGATGCTTTTTAAGCAAAAAATAATCTCATTCAAAATTAAAAATAAAATTATTTATGGTCTGAATAAAATAGAGAGAGAAATTTCTAGTAAAAAATTTGAATTTAATAAAAAATATGAAGATATTCATATGAATATTGAAAAAAGACTTTTTCAAATTATTGGTGAAGAGGCAGGGTATGTCCATACAGCAAGATCAAGAAATGACCAAGTAATCACTGATTTTAAATTATGGTTAAAATCTGCAACTAATGAAATAAACAACAATTTAGATAAGGTCATTAAAACTTCAATAAAATTAGCTGAAAAAAATATTCAAACTATCATGCCTGGTTTTACTCATTTAAAAAATGCCCAAGCAATTTCTTTCGCACATTATCTAATGTCTTATGTTGAAATTTTTAATCGAGATAAAAAAAGATTTTCTAATAATCTAGAAAGTTTAAATGAGAATCCACTTGGTGTCGCTGCTTTATCTGGTACCTCATTCAATATAGACAGAAATTATACAACCAAAAAACTTGGTTTTAAAAAACCTACAAACAATTCTATTGATACAGTTTCAGATAGAGATTTTGTAATTGATTTTCTTTATAGCGTATCAGTATGCTCTATGCATATTTCAAGAATAGCAGAAGAGTTAATTATATGGAATTCAGATGGATTTAATTTAATTAACTTGTCTGATAAAGTTGTAACTGGATCTTCGATAATGCCTCAAAAAAAAAATCCTGATCTTCTAGAATATTTAAGAGGCAAATCTGGAAGTACCTATGGAAATCTATTTTCTATGCTGACTATCTTAAAAGGTTTACCACTTTCTTATTTTAAAGATCTTCAAGATGACAAAGAGATTGTTTTTAATTCAAATGATACACTTGTAAATTGTCTAAAAATTTTTGATGAGGTGTTAAAAAATTGTAGTCCTAATAAAAAAAAAATGCTTGAGCTTGCAAATAAAGGATACATTACTGCAACAGACTTAGCTGACTATCTTGTAAAAAATCATTCAATGTCATTTAGAAAAGCTTATCAAAAAACCTCAGCTATAGTTAATTTAGCAGAAAAAACAAAAAAAAACTTAAACGAACTACCTTTAGATCAACTTAAAAAAATTGAACCTAAACTAACCGAAGATGTTTTGAAAGTGTTTGATTTAAACAATTCTGTCAATTCTAAAAAAT
>CACNGH010000009.1:0-45046 GCA_902619815.1 uncultured Pelagibacteraceae bacterium | reverse complement strand
AATAATTCAGTAATTGCTATTGAAGATAAAGTTTTATTTAAAAAACCAACATCATTTGCTCAACCTATTGCATTAATTAAAAAAGGTAGATTACTCATTGTTCAAAAATGTGAAAAACAATGGTGTGAAATAGAAACTGATAATCTAAGTGGATGGATAAAAACTGGAAATCTTTGGGGCTCTATTAACTAAAATCTGCCGATAAGGAAGCTATATTTTCTTTACTTAGTTTTGTGGTATGTGAATATTCTTTATGATCCATTCCCAATTCAACGTAAATCGCGTTTGATTTAAATTTCTGGATTTGTTCGTCCGTAAAATTAAAATGCACAAATTGAACTGAAGAAGCTTTACCTTCAGTAGATGTTCTATCAACATCTTCCTCTGGCACAGCTTTAATTGTTTCACCATTTAATTTCATAAAAACCATTTGTTCAATTCCACCAACTTTACTTAAAAATGCTGCTCTAGATACCGGATTGTCTATTTCAAACATTAAAGTAGCAGTTAATTCTTTTCCATTTGGAATTAGCGGGTTGTACGCTACTAATTCATCTTTTAATTGTTCATCTCCACCTTTTTCGATGTAAAGCATTTCTTGAACTTGTGCTAGCATAGTTTCGTAACTTTCAAAATAGAATGTTGCGTAAGGTCCTAGTGCAATTCTTCTATCTTTTTTAAAACTTACAATACTTTTTCTTAACTCTTTTCTGTTTTTAATATAAGTCTCTAATGGCATTATATCAGATTTTTGTATCTCTCTTTTTTCTTTAGGCATGATCATAACTTATAACTTTTTGCCATAAGCTCTATAGGGTGTAGTGCCTCATCATTAGAAATATTTGTATCTACTTCTAATTGTTTTAAATGCTTTCCAGCTAAAGGACAATCAGATGCCATGTATTTATTATTTTTATTTTTTATTTGCCTTGCGGTTGGTCTCCCAACTTTATTTGCTAGATCATGTGTTTCCTTCATCACTCCGAAGGTTCCACCATGTCCTGCACATCTTTCAACAACATCAATTTTAACGTTTGGAATGTGTTTTAGCATGTCTCTAGCTTTTATTCCCATGTTCTGAGCTCTTGCATGACAAGCATGGTGAACAGTTACTCCACCATCTATTTCTTCTAGACCTTCGGCTAAACCTTCGTTATTAGCTATGTCAACAACATACTCATCAATATCCATAACGTTTGAAGATAATTTTTTTATATTTTCATCTGCAGGTAATAATAATGGCCATTCAAATTTTAACATTAGTCCACAACTAGCTGTTAAGGTTATAACTTTATAACCTTTATCAATCCACTTAATCAAATCACTTGATACTTTTTTGGCTTGTTCTACGACTTTTGGAAGATCTGCTTGTTCTAAGAATGGCATACCACAACAGCCTGGATAAGCCTCTTGAACTTCAACACCATTTTTTTTTAAAACTTTTAAAGCTGCTACACCTGTATTTTTTTTATTAAAGTTCACAAAACAAGTAGAATAAATAACAACTTTTCTATCTTTTGTGATCGTTTCGTATTTAATTTTATCGTTATTATTTTTAAAAAAATTAGAAAACGTTTCTGAATTGTATTTTGGTAGCTGAACCCTTTTATCTATTCCAGATATAAATTCTAAAATTTTTCTTATAAATTTATTTTTTATATTTGATGCCCAATTTATAAATTTAGAAAACATCACACCAATTTTAGCGTTTCGGTCAATCTTTGCTAATTGTGTTGGTACACCTGGTAATTTTCCTAACTTTTTTTGTGCTGTTCTATATCTCAACATCAGGTGAGGGAAATCTAGGTCAAAATCATGAGGAGGTACATACGGACATTTGGTCATAAAACACATATCACATAAAGTACAAGCATCTACCACAGGAGCAAATTGATCACTGGATAAACTTTCAACATCCTCATTTTTAGACTCATCAATCATATCGAATAATTTTGGAAATGAGTCACAAAGATTAAAACATCTTCTGCAACCATGACAAATATCGAATACTCTTCTCATTTCTGAGTCTAATTTTTCAGGATTTAAAAAATCAGGGTGCTCAAAATCAATTGGGTGCCTTGTTGGGGCGTCTAGACTGCCTTCTTTACTCATATAAATTTGAAATTTTATTGGATGTTTTAGTGGGCAATTTAATGCCCACTAAAAAAAAATGTATTAACTGATCGATTCTAAAGTTTTTTGAAATTTACCAGCATGAGATTTTTCAGCTTTCGCTAAAGTTTCAAACCAGTCAGCAATTTCTTCAAAACCTTCTTCTCTAGCTGTTTTTGCCATACCTGGGTACATATCAGTGTACTCATGTGTTTCACCTTGAACAGCTGATGCTAAATTTGCTTTAGTTTCACCAATTGGCATACCAGTTCCAGGATCTCCAACTTCCTCTAAATACTCTAGATGACCATGTGCGTGACCTGTCTCACCTTCGGCAGTTGATCTAAAAACTGTAGCTACATCATTGTATCCTTCGATGTCAGCCTTTTGTGCGAAGTAAAGATATCTTCTGTTTGCTTGACTTTCGCCAGCAAATGCTTCTTTTAAGTTTTCTTCTGTTTTACTTCCTTTTAATGACATTATGTTCTCCTTAGTTTAATGATTGCTAACCATATAATGGTTTTAAATTGATTGTCAACAGTTTAGAATAATTATAATATATAATTTAAGTTATTGATAATATTAAATTAATTTTGATTTTGATTATCACTCGCAACTCTAACCAGAACTTCCACTGAATTAATTTTTTTTCCAGTTATATTTTTTTTTACATTGACTGTTTCTATCTCGTTTTCATCGCAGTCAATTAATTGGTGAGTATCTTCATCGTAAAAATGGTGATGCACAGAAGTATTTGTATCAAAATAACTTTTATCAGAGTTGATTGATATTTCTTTCAAATATCCCTTTTTTTGTAGCGCATGAACAGTGTTATAAACTGTTGCAAGAGATATTTTTTCGTTTAAATCTTCAGATATTTTTTTTGCAAGATCATTAATTGTAAAATGAAATGTTTTTTCTCTATTAAACAATATCTCACAGATTTTAACCCTTTGCTTTGTAGGCCTAAGCCCAGTTTCTCGCAATTTTTCAATTAAATTCATGGTTTTTAACATAGCTTTTTATAACAATTCTAAACTAAGAACAATATATACTGTTTTATTATATTATATTATCATTAAATCAAGTAATAAGGGAATTCAATTTTTATGAAAAAAAACTCCTATAGCTACGATGACCTAATTACTTGTGGAAATGGTGAACTTTTTGGACCTGGTAATGCTAAATTACCCCTTCCTCCAATGTTAATGTTTGATAGAATAACTGAGATTAACGACAATAATGGGACTTTTAATAAGGGATCCTTAAAAGCTGAATTAGATATTAAAGACAATCTTTGGTTCTTTGATTGTCACTTTAAATCAGATCCTGTTATGCCTGGTTGTTTGGGGTTAGACGCCATGTGGCAGTTGGTCGGTTTTTACCTGGGTTGGCTTGGTAACCCTGGCAAGGGTAGAGCACTAGGAGTAGGAACTGTAAAATTCACAGGCGAGGTGTTGAAAAATGTTAATTTAGTAACGTATAAGATTGATATGAAGAAAATTATGTCACCAGGGGGAACAACTGTAGGACTTGCAAATGGTTTCGTTTTCGCAGATGATAAAAAAATATATTCAGCAGATAGCTTAAAAGTAGGATTATTTAAATAATGAGAAGAGTAGTTATTACAGGTTTAGGAGTTGTTTCGTGTTTAGGTAATAATCAAGAAGAAGTACATCAATCTTTAGTAAATTCGAAATCAGGAATTTCTTATGCAAAAGAGTATAAAGAACATAATCTTAAATGCCATGTTCACGGAAAACCAAATATAAAAATTGAAGATCATATTGATCGAAAAACAATTAGGTTTATGGGTTCAGGCTCAGCTTATAACTATATAGCAATGAAAGAGGCAATAAAAGACTCTGGATTGGAAGAAAGTGAAGTAAGTAATTTTAAAACTGGGATAGTGATGGGTTCTGGTGGACCCTCAATTGAAAACGTTATCTTAGCAGCTGATAAAACTAGAGCCAAAACTCCAAAATTAATGGGACCGTTTATTGTTCCAAGAACAATGGCCAGTACAGCTTCAGCTACTCTTGCCGTTCCGTTTAAAATTAAAGGTACTAATTACACAATGAGTTCGGCTTGTTCAACAAGTGGACACTGTATTGGAAACTCGATGGAACTAATTCAAATGGGTAAGCAAGATATTGTTTTTGCAGGTGGTAGTGAAGAAGTTCACTGGGCAATGACTGCAATGTTTGATGCCATGACTGCTTTAACATCGAAATATAATGATACCCCAGAGACCGCATCAAGAGCTTATGACAAAACTAGAGATGGTTTTGTAATTGCAGGTGGTGGTGGGGTGTTAGTGCTTGAAGAATACGAACATGCTAAAGCAAGAGGGGCTAAAATATACGCGGAATTAAGTGGTTATGGAGCAACTTCAGATGGATACGATATGGTAGCTCCATCAGGAGAAGGGGCGGTCAGATGTATGAAGATGGCTATGGCAACTTCTAAAAATAAAATTGATTATATTAATACTCATGGAACTTCTACTCCAGTTGGAGATATCACAGAACTAAATGCAATTAAAAATACTTTTGGAGATGATATTCCAAAAATTAGTTCAACCAAATCACTATCAGGACATCCTTTAGGAGCTGCATCAGTTCATGAAGCGATCTATTGTTTGATTATGATGAAAAATAATTTCATAGCAGGTTCTGCTAACATAAGTGAAATGGATGAAGATGCTAAAAAGTTTCCTATAGTTGCTAAAAATGAGACAGGAGCAACTTTAAATACAGTGATGTCTAATAGTTTTGGTTTCGGTGGAACTAATGCTGCTCTAATTTTTGAGAAAGTATAATCATGAGTTTGATGAAAGGAAAAAAAGGATTGGTGATGGGAGTTGCCAATGAAAGATCTATTGCTTGGGGTATTTCACAAAAACTTGCAGAAGCTGGTGCAGAGCTTGCATTTACTTATTTAGGTGATGCTCTAAAAAAAAGAGTAATTCCACTAGCTGAAAAATTAAATTCAAAAGTTACATTTAGCTGTGATGTAGAAAAAAAAGAAGATGTAGCAAAGTTATTTGAAGATATTAAATCGCAATGGGGGGAAATTGATTTTGTAGTTCATGCAATTGCATTTTCTGATAAATCAGAATTGTCTGGTGAATATTTAAATACGACTAGAGAAAACTTTTTGAGAAGTATGTTAATTTCATGTTTTTCATTTACGGAAGTTGCAAAAGAGGCAACTAAAGTAATGAAGGAGGGTGGAAGCTTAATCACATTAAGTTATGAGGCGAATAAAGCTATTCCAAATTATAATGTAATGGGTGTTTGCAAAGCTGCACTAGAATCTAGTGTTAAGTATTTAGCAAGAGATTTAGGTGCTAAAGGCATGAGAGTTAATGCAATAAGTGCAGGACCTATTAAAACTTTAGCAGCTTCAGCCATTGGAGATGCAAAATTCTTATATAAATGGAATGAAGACCATTCTTTGCTTAAAAGAAATGTAGATATTCAAGATGTTGGAAATTCAGCACTATATCTACTAAGTGATCTTGCAAACGGTGTCACTGGTGAAATTCACTATGTAGATGCTGGATATAATAAGGTTGGGATGCCAGATCCTAAGAATATTAGCTAAAATATAGTTAAATTTAGTTAAAAATATTAGGGGCGTTCTGTTGCCAGGTGCCCCTTAATTCTTTTTTATTAACTTTTAATTAACTCTAAAGCTTTATTCAATAATTCTTCAGATTTTGCATGATCTCCAGCTTCATGAGCCTTCATTCCCGCATCTCGCATTTTTTGAATTTCTTCGATTTTGCTATCCAAATTTTTGACCATCATTGGACATGAACCAGCGTATGCTGAGTTAGAAAAAAGTATTAACATTGATAAAATTAAAAATTTTTTCATATTTTTCCTTTTGTTGTAATTGTAATTAGCACTCAATGAAAAATTTAACTTATAAATGATTGTCACAGAGGCGTTCTGTTACCGAGTGCCCCACAAAAAACCCCCGGAACTTTCATTCCAGGGGTTAGAATTTTAATTTAAATTATTAATTATTCAGCAGCTTGTTTCATAGAAAGTTTAACTTTACCTCTATCAAAACCAATCACTTTAACTTTTACTTCGTCGCCTTCTTTTACAACGTCAGTAACTTTAGCGACTCTTTTATCTGCTAGTTCTGAAATATGAACTAGTCCATCTTGTTTTCCTAAAAAATTTACAAATGCACCAAACTCCATGATTTTCATAACTTTTCCTGAATAAATTTTATTCATTTCAGCTTTTGCAGTAATATCTTTGATCATTTGCATAGCAATGTTTCTAGACTCCTCATCAGGAGCAGCAACCGTTACAACTCCTTCATCATTTACATCTACTTTTGCACCTGATTTTTCAACGATCTCTCTAATAGTTGCTCCACCTTTTCCAATTACAGCAGCAATGTCTTTTTTATCAACAGTTACTTGTTCCATTTTTGGAGTGTGCTTTCCAACATCAGATCTAGATTCGCCTAAAGCTTTATTCATCTCACCTAAAATATGAATTCTTCCATCTTTAGCCTGCTTTAAAGCCTGCTCCATGATTTCAAAAGTAATACCGGTAATTTTGATATCCATTTGAAGTGAAGTAATTCCATCTTTAGTTCCAGCAACTTTAAAGTCCATATCCCCTAAGTGATCTTCATCACCTAAAATATCTGATAAGACACTAAAATCATCTCCTTCTTTAATTAAACCCATTGCAATACCTGCAACTGGTTCTTTTATCGGAACACCTGCATCCATTAATGCTAAAGATGCTCCACAAACGGTAGCCATTGAAGAAGAGCCGTTAGACTCTGTAATCTCTGATACTATTCTAAAAGTATATGGAAAAGAATCTTTTGAGGGTAATGAAGAGTTAATTGCTCTCCAGGCTAGTTTACCATGGCCAATTTCACGTCTACCAGTTCCAATTCTTCCTGTTTCACCGACTGAAAAAGGAGGGAAATTATAGTGAAGCATAAATCGTTCTCTTTGAAGACCATCTAAACTTTCAATCCTTTGTTCATCATCAGATGTTCCTAAGGTAGTTACAACAATTGCTTGTGTTTCTCCTCTGGTAAACAAAGCAGAACCATGTGTTCTTGGTAAAACACCAACTTCACATGAGATAGGTCTTACATCGGACAATCCTCTACCATCAATTCTGTTTTTATTTTTAAGAATATCAGTTCTAACAATTTTCTTTTCTAGATTTTTAAGCTGGGAGTTGACATCAAGATCAGAATAATTTTCATTTTCTTCAAAAAGCTTTTTAGCTTTGTCAGTAATTTCCGAAATTTGATTTGATCTGTCTTGCTTATCTCTTGTTGCAAAAGCTTTTTTAAGATCTTCGGTAAAAGTTTCTTCAAGTTTTTGTTTTACATCAGACAAATCTTTTTTCTCAACAGTCCACTCTGGTTTTCTGCACTCTTTTGCAAGTTCCTCTATCATTTCAATTACTGGGACAAATCCTTCATGACCAAATTTTACTGCTGCTAACATTACTTCTTCAGATAAACCTGATGTTTCAGACTCGACCATGAGCACTGCATCTTTAGTACCTGCTACAACTAAATCTAAACTTGAGTTTTCCAACTCTTCCTTTGATGGGTTAAGAATATACTTACCATCAATATAACCTACTCTAGAAGCTCCTACAGGACCCATAAATGGCATTCCTGAAATAGCTAACGCTGCTGATGAAGCAGTGATTGCTAGAATATCTGGTTGGTTTTCATTATCATATGAAATTACTGTTGGTAACAACTGTACTTCATTTTTAAATTCATCAGGAAACAATGGTCTTATTGGTCTATCAATTAATCTTGAGATTAATGTTTCACTTTCAGTTGGTCTTGCTTCTCTTTTAAAATATCCACCGGGGATTTTTCCACCTGCATAGTATTTTTCCTGGTAGTTAACTGATAAAGGAAAATAATCCATATCTGGATTTACTTTCTTTGCTCCAACAACTGTTGCTAAGATAACTGTTTCACCACATGTTGCGATGATTGCTCCATCTGCTTGTCTTGCTACTTTACCTGTTTCTAAACTTATTTTCTTTCCTGCTACTTCTATTTCCTTCTTGTGTACTTTAAACATTTCATTTCCATTTCGTTTCGTTCGTTTCGTTCCATTACGTTCTATCTATCTTGACTTCTATTTTCTTAAATTCAATTTCGACAGTACATTCTTGTAAGAATCCATTTTTGTTTTCTTTAAGTATTCTAACAATTTCTTTCTTCTATTGACTGCTCTCAACAATCCAACAGACGAATGTTTATCTTTTTTAAATTGCTTAATATGTTTAGAGAGCGTTTCAATTTTTTCTGTTAACAAAGCAATCTGTATCTCAGAGGATCCAGTATCTTTATCATGCATTGCTAATTCTTGTGCCTTTTTGTTCATGCCTCGTTTTTCCTATTTATTTGTTTGTTTTATTAAGTTTTCTATTTTTTCCGCATACTCAAAAGACTCGTCTTTTCTAAAAAGTAATTTTGGTAAAAATTTCATAACCACTTTCTGTGATAAAATTTTTCTTATTAAAAATGAGTACTCTTTTAATGTATTTATTGTCTCCTCTGCATCTTTTCCTCCTAATGGAAGTACATATGCTTTTGCGATTTTTAAATCTGGACTCATTCTAACCTCAGTAACTGTTATCGTGTTTGTTTCTAAATTGGGGACCTTAGCCTCATTTCTTATAAAAATCATGCTTAAAGACTGTTTGATCATTTCTCCAACTCTAAGCTGTCTTTGTGAAATTGGTTTTCCTATTCTATCTGCCATTAAATTGACCTCTCTGTAGATGTAACACTAAAAGCTTCTATTGTGTCATTTTTTTGGAAATCCATATAATCTTTAACTGTTATTCCACATTCTTGTCCATCACTAACCTGTTTTACTTGGTTTTTTTCTCTAAAAATAGTTCCAACTTTTCCAGTATAAATGATCGCTCCATCTCTAATTATTCTAACATCTGAGGTACTAGTTATTTCTCCTTCAGTAATTTTTGAACCTGCAACTTTACCAGCTCCAGAAACTTTAAAAATTTCTAAGATTTGCGCTGACCCAATTATAGTTTCTTGAACGTCTGGAGTTAATAGTCCCGACATTTTTTGTTTAATATAATCTAGTACCTCATAGATAATATTGTATGAAGAAATTTTTATTTTTTCATTTTCAGCAAGTTTTTTTGCTTCTTTGCTTGGCTTAACATTAAAAGCAATTAATACTGCATTCGATGCTTTTGCTAAAGTAACATCAGTTTCTGTAACCATTCCAATGTCTGCTAAAATAATTTTAGTTTTAACTTCATCATGTTTAATTTGACTAATCGCATTTTTAATTGCTTCAGAAGATCCATGTACATCAGATTTAATAATTAAATTTAATTCCTCTGAAGATTTGTCTGAAAATGCTGATTCTTGTGTAGCAAATGTTAAAGGATTTTTTCCATCCTTTTTCTCTTCTGCTCTGTTTTCACTTAGTGTTTTAGCCTCTTTTTCACTCTCAAGAACAATAAAATCATCTCCTGCTTTTGCTGCGCCATTAATACCTAAAATTTCAACTGGAGTAGATGGTGAGGCTTCGTCAATATTTTCACCTTTATCATTAATTATTGCTCTAACTTTGCCCCACTTCAATCCACTAACAAAAAAATCCCCTTTTTTAAGAGTTCCTGTGGTTATAATAATTGTTGCAACGGGTCCTCGACCTACATCAATTTTTGACTCTAACACTATTCCTGTAGCTTTAGACTCATAATCGGTTTTCAAATCTAAAATTTCAGCCTGAAGAATTATAGACTCAACTAGTTTATCTAAATTTAACTTTGTCTTTGCTGAAATCTCTACCATTAAAGTATCACCTGATAGATCTTCAGCAACCAACTCGTGTTCTAATAATTGATTTTTAATTTTTTGAGGATCTGCATCTGGAAGATCACATTTATTAATTGCAACAACAATTGGAACATTTGCTGCTTTTGCATGTTTAATTGACTCGATTGTTTGTGGCTTCACACCATCATCTGCAGCGACTACTAATACAACTACGTCAGTTAATTTTGACCCTCTTGCTCTCATTTCTGTAAAAGCTGCGTGACCTGGGGTATCAATAAAAGTTAGTTTGTTATCTTGGCTTTCAATTTGATAGGCCCCGATGTGTTGAGTTATTCCACCAAATTCTCCTGATACAACATTCGCACTTCTCAAAACATCAAGAACTGATGTTTTACCATGATCAACGTGTCCCATCACTGTAACAATTGGGGGTCTATTTTTTAAATTTTCTACTCTTGTTGCTTTTATTTTCTGAATTATTTCCTCAGCTTTTTCCTCTCTAATAGGATTATGTCCAAACTCTTTAACTAAAAACTCAGCTGTATCTGCTGCAAGAGTTTGATTTATTGTAACTGTTACCCCCATACCGAACAAATATTTAATCACATTGCTGGATTGTTCAGCCATTCTATTAGCTAGCTCTCTAACAGTAATAGCTTCTGGAATATTGATATCTCTTTTAACTGGTTTGAGACTTTCATGATTTTGATCTTTAGATAAATTCTTATTCTCTTTTAGTCTTGCTCTTTTAACTGAGGCTAAACTTCTTTCTCTTGCCTCTATTTCATCACTTAGCGCTCTTGAAACTGTTAATTTTAGTTCTCTTTTTTTTGTTCCAGACTTTAAAGTTTTTTTATCTTTTCCGTCACTATCCCCTTTAAGTCTCTTTGTGGCTCTTTGCTCTGCAAGCTTACGTCTTTCAAAATCATTTGTTATAGGGGGTGATTTTGGTGCAAAAGACGGTTTAATTCCAGTACCCCTGTTAAATGAAGAGGTTGGTTTTTGTTTACCTGGGTTAGGTCTAAAAGATCCTCCTCTATTTGGAAATTTTCCAGTTTGCTTTTCTATGACAACTGCATTTTTACTTTGAGTTTTAGCAATTTCGATATTTTTGATCGATTTTTTGGCTGAGCCAGATATTGTTAATTTTGTTTTTTTTTCCATAGCTCATCACTCAATCTTTGTAAATAATGTTTCTAGCAGACATAATTAGTTCATCTGCCTCTTCTTTAGATAAAGCAAAATCTTCCAGGTATCCTTGAATTTTTACTCTCTCACCTTTTACCACATCAAAACCGCCAGTTAATTCATCAGATGCTAGATCAGCGAAATCTTCTAATGTTAAAATTTTTTGCTCTCCTAAAGTAACCAACATACCTGGCGTAAGTCCTTTTAAATTAATTAAAGTATCCTCAAGACCCAATTCTTTAATTCTTGTTGATATATCTTCTTGATCCTTTTGATGAAATTCTTGAGCTCTTTCTATAAGCGCTTTTGCAGTATCCTCTTCAATACCTTCTATCTTCATTAAATTTTCTGCTGAGCTATCTTTGATGTCATCAATTGTTGAAAAACCTTCTGCTACTAATAACTGACCTAGCGTCTCGTCTAATTCTAAATTTTTTACAAAATTTTCAGTTTTTTCTTTAAATTCTAACTGTCTTCTCTCAGAGTCTTCTGCATCCGTCATTATATTAATTTCATAATTTAATAACTTTGTTGCAAGTCTTACATTTTGACCTCTTCTACCAATTGCTTTACTTAAATTATCCTCTGTAAGTATTACATCAAGTTTTTTTCTTTCTGCATCAACATTTACTCTTTGAACTTCTGCTGGAGATAAGGCGTTTGATACTAAAATAGCTGGATCCTCTGACCAATTAACAATATCAATTTTTTCACCCTGCAATTCATTCACCACTGCCTGAACTCTTGATCCTCTCATACCTACACAGGCTCCAACTGGATCTAGTGAAGTATCAACAGCTTTAACACATATTTTTGCTCTACTTCCAGGATCTCTTGAAGAAGATTTAATTTCTATTAACCCATCATAAATTTCAGGCACTTCTTGGAAAAAAAGTTTTTCCATAAATTTAGGGTGAGCTCTTGATAAAAAGATTTGTTGTCCTCTTGATTCTCTTCTTACATCATAACAATAAGCCTTAATACGATCTCCAGCCTTAATATTCTCTCTTGGAATTAATTCATTTTTTTGAATAATTGCTTCAGTTCTTCCTAAGTCAGCAATTACATTTCCAAATTCTAATCGTTTTACAATTCCACTTAAAATTGAGTCTTTTTTATCTATAAAATCGTTAAATTGTCTTTCTCTTTCAGCCTCTCTAACATTAAAGCTGATAACTTGTTTTGCAGTCTGCGCAGCTATTCTTCCAAAATCAAAAGATGGTAAAGGCTGAAGAACCTCATCACCAATCGTCTTGTCTTTATTAATTTCATTTAAATTAATTGCATCCTCTAATTTTATTTCTGTATTTGCATTTTCTGGATTTTCAGCAATTATTAATTTTCTAAAAAGTTCAATATCTCCACTATCCCTATTGATTGAAACTTTAATTTCATTTTCTTGACCAAATTTAGATTTAGCCGCTTTTGCGATACCTGTTTCCATTGAACTAATAATTAGCTCTTTATCAATGGATTTTTCTAAGGCTACAGCTTCTGCTATTCTTAGCAATTCTAGTTTATCTGCTCTTTTGTTTAACATTTATTTATTTATTCCAAAAAAAAATGGGCTAAAGCCCATTTTGTAACTTCAATAATGTAAAGGCAATATAGTAAAGTTTTTTTTTAATTCAACAGAAACTATTTTAAAAAGGCTTTTATTTTGTCTGTTTTTTCCCAAGAAAAAGAGCCATTTTCTCCCGGGCTTCTTCCAAAATGACCATATGCAGCTGTTTTTTCATATATAGGTTTATTTAGATTTAACATTTCCCTAATTCCTCTGGGGCTTAAGTTAAAATTATCATTAATTTTTTCTACAACAAATTTATTTTTTTCATCATCGTTATCAAATAAATCAACATAAATTGATAATGGTTTAGATACACCTATTGCATATGCTAATTGAATTAAACATTTGTTAGCGATTTTTGAGGCAACTACATTCTTTGCAATATACCTTGCTGCATAAGCTGCTGACCTATCAACTTTAGTTGGATCCTTTCCTGAAAATGCTCCCCCACCATGAGGTGCGGCACCCCCATAAGTATCAACTATAATTTTTCTTCCTGTTAGACCACAATCACCATCAGGCCCTCCAATAACAAAATTGCCTGTTGGATTTACATAAAACTCCTCTTCATTGAAACCGTCTAAAAAATTTTTTGGAATAGAGTTTATCATATAAGGTCTTAATAAATCTCTAACCTGCGTTTGATTTACATCTGCAGAATGTTGTGATGAAATAACTACAGATTTAACTTTTGTTGGTTTTCCATCAACGTACTCGAAGGTAACTTGACTTTTCGAGTCTGGTTCAATATTTTTGAGTTTACCAGACTTTCTATCCTCAGCCATTAGTCTTAAAATTTTGTGTGAGTAATGAATAGGTGCTGGCATTAACTCTTCTGTTTCATTGCATGCATAACCAAACATTATTCCTTGATCTCCAGCTCCTTCGTCTTTATTGCCTGAAGAATCTACACCCATTGCTATATCAGATGATTGGGAATGAAGATGGCTTTCTATTTTTGTAGCTTCTTTCCAAGTGAAACCATCTTGATCATAACCAATATCTTTTATGCAGTGTCTTACTTTTTCAATCAAATCATTTTCTTTAATTTCTGGACCTCTTACTTCACCAGCTAACACGACTTTATTTGTTGTTGTAAGTGTTTCACAAGCTACTCTTGAAAATGGATCTCCTGAAAGATAACTATCAACAACCATATCAGAAATTCTATCTGAAACTTTGTCCGGATGTCCTTCTGAAACTGACTCGCTAGTGAAAAGAAAATTTTTTAAATTACTCATTGTTAATTCTATTAAATGAAAAAATTAAAAAAATATACAACAAAATTATTAAGCCAAAAATTTTATTTCCATATTTAGAAAATACTGTTGATTGAAATTTTTTAATTTGACTAAAATCAATATAGCCTGTTTTGTTAAAACTAATTTCTTGTTCAATTTCACCAATTGGATTTATTATAGCTGATATTCCATTATTTGAGGAACGCAAAACGTATTTACCACTCTCGATAGCTCTATATATGCTGTGAATAAAATGTTGTTTGGGTCCAATAGATTGACCAAACCACCCGTCCTCTGAAATATTTATTATAAAATCAAAATCTGAATTATTAAAAATTCTTCCAGAATAAATTATTTCATAACAAATTAGGGGTAAAAATTTTAAGGAGGTATTGCTTTTGTTAATTTTAATTATGTTTCTCTCGCTTCCTTTTGAATAAGACTGATAGTTATTAGTTAAAGTTTTTAAGCCAATATTTTTAAGTATGTATTCAAGTGGTAAAAATTCTCCAAATGGCACAAGATTATTTTTATCATATGAATTTAATAAATTTAAACTGTGATCATATACAGAGAGAGAATTAAAATATTTAACGGTGTCTCTTTGAACAGATTTACTATTTATACCAAGGACTAATAAATGATTTTCATTAAAATGATTTTCAAATAACCATTTGTAATCAACTATTTTTTCTTGAGATATGCCTGGCAGTATTCCCTCTGGCCACACAAAAATAATTTTTTCATTTTTATCAGGTTCACTGAGTTCAATTAAATCCTCAATAGCTGTTATTGGATTAATATTAGAATAAAATCTATCTAATTTAATGTTGGAACCAATAACTCTAACTTTATAATCAATAGAATTTATTTCAGCTTCAGTAAAAACCTTTTTAGACTGTGATCCATAAAGATAAAAAATAATTGTGATTAAAAGAAAAAATATGCAGACCCATATGTCAACTCTTGTATCTCTTAAAATAAATACTGCTGGACTTATAAATAGTGAAATGCAAAATAAATTAAATCCATAGGTACCTATAACAGAGGTAATACTTAAAATTTCTAGATGATTTGAGAAACTATAGGCAATTAAATTCCATGGAAATCCTGTTAAGATAGAACCTCTAAGATATTCTGTTAAACCAAAAATTAGAGAAAACAGAAAAAAAGATGAAATTACTTTTTTAGTTTTAAAAATAAAAAATAAAAAAGAAATAAGTCCGTAAAAAAAGGCTAAAAAAGCTGGAATAATAATTAATGTTACTGGGATCAAAAACTTAAAACTTTCATCAAAAGTTAATGAAATTGATATCCAATAAAGATTTGTTACGAAATAACCAAAACCAAAAAGCCATCCATAAAAGAAGAATATTTTTTTGTTTTTCCTTTCTTTTGACCTCTTTATCAAAAAAGCAAATAATAAACTCAGAGTAACAAAGTTAATAATTATATAGTTAAAAGGTGGTAGGCTTAGGGATGTAGCTGCCCCTAAAAATATTAAAAATATAAATTCAGTATATAATTTTTTATTCAATTTATTTTGTTTTAGAAATTACGGACTTGTATATTTGTTTCTCTTCTTTTAACATTTTTATATAGTCTTTATTTTTTTTATGATCAAAACCTAATAGGTGAAGGAAACCATGAATAAATATTTTGGTCACTTTCTTTCTAAAGAGCTTTGTATTTAATGATTTAGGTTTGTTTATAAAGTTATAACTAATTATTATATCTCCTAAATAAGTTTGTTTAGAAACTCTAAATTTTTTAGTTAATGGAAATGATAAGATATCTGTAGGCTTATTTTTTTTTCTAAAAAGTTTATTTAACTTTTGAATATTCTTATTATTAGAGAGCAATAAAGTAAAACTTACTTTTTTATGTAAAAACTTATATTTTTTTGGGAAAGCATTACAGATTTTTTGAAAAAAGAGATCTTTATTTCTAAGCCTTTTTGACCAAGCCTTCTCTTCTGAGAAGACATTTATATTAATCATTCTTTGAGTAAGCTTTTACAATTTTAGAAACCAATGGATGCCTTACAACATCAGAGTGATCAAAATCAACAACCGATATCTCCTTTAGGTGTCCTAATAATTGTTTTGAACGCACTAATCCTGACATACCTTTGTTTGGCAAATCTATTTGGGTAGGATCACCATTAACTACGATTTTAGAATTTTCTCCAATACGTGTTAAAAACATTTTGATTTGTGTATCGGTTGCATTCTGGGCTTCATCCAAAATCGCGAATGAGTTTTTAAGTGTTCGTCCTCTCATAAAAGCCAATGGAGCAATTTCTATATCACCTATTTCAATCATCCTTTGAATTTTTTCAAAATCAAAAAGATCATAAAGTGAATCGTATAAGGGCCTTAAATATGGATCTACTTTCTCTTTCATATCTCCAGGTAAAAATCCTAAACGCTCGCCCGCTTCAACAGCAGGTCTTGATAAAATAATTCTCTCAATTTTTTTTTCTAATAACATTGTCAATCCTACAGCAACTGCTAAAAATGTTTTTCCTGTCCCTGCAGGGCCAGCTGAAATTACAATATCACTTTGTCTTAGTGCTCTTACATAATCCTTTTGTTTTTCAGATCTTGGTATTATAGATTTTTTTGGAGTTTTAATTATATCAGTTACATTGTTATTTTTAACTTTTTCATTAATCATAAATTTATCTACTGAAGAAACTATATCTTTGGTCTCGATGCTTCCATTATTAATGAACTGATTAGCTAAAAACTGAATAGCATTTTTTAATAATTCATTCTTTTCTGGATTTGATTTAATTAATATGGAGTTTCCTCTGGAGTACAAACTACAGTTTGTTACTTTCTCTAACTCTTGTAAATTTTTATTAAATTCACCGACAACACCTATCAACAAGTCATTGTCATGAAATATAACGCTTAGAGAATTGTTGTCTGAGTAAACAAATTTTAAAGATGGATTTATATTTCTATTTATTATGCTACTCAATTATTATGCTACCTTTTTATCCAAATCCTCAACAATTTCACCAAATAAGGTGGTTCTATTAAATTTATTAATTTTTACTGGAACAATTTTTCCAATATGTTCTTTATTACCATTGAATACTACTGATGTCATGTACTCAGATCTACCAAAAGTTTGGGTTTTGTCATCAGTCAAATTTTCAACCAAAACGTCGATTATTTTGTTTTTAAATAGTTTATTTCTATTAATTTGATTTTCATACAATTTATTCTGGATCGTTTCTAATCTTTGTATTGAAGTTTTTTTGTCGGTAAGTTCTAAATCAAAAGCGACTGTTCCTGGTCTGGCACTAAAAATAAAAGAATATGAATTAATAAAATTAACTTTTTCAATTAAACTTAATGTATTTTTAAAATCTTCCTCTTTTTCTCCTGGATAACCAATGATGAAATCACTTGAAAATTCTATTTTACCATTAATGTTTTTTAATTTTTCAAAAATGCGCGAATAGTCTTTAATAGTGTGCTTTCTATTCATAAGCTCTAAAATTTTATCAGATCCACTTTGCACTGGAAGATGAACAAGTGGCATTAATTTTTGAGAAATTTTATAAACATCTATCAAATCTTCAGTCATATCTTTTGGATGAGAGGTAGTATATCTAATTCTTTTAATATCTTCTATTTTTTCTATTTCTATAATTAAGTTGGACAATCTATTTTTACCGTCATTGTATGCATTAACATTTTGGCCAAGGAGCACTATCTCTTTAGTCCCTTTTTCAGATAAGTATTTGGCCTCATCTATGATTTGTTGAAAAGGTCTTGAATACTCAGGTCCTCTTGTATAAGGCACTACGCAGAAATGACAAAATTTATCACAGCCCTCTTGAATAGTTAAAAATGAAGATACTTTTCCTGTCTCATTTTTTATTTTACTGAAATATTTAAATTTAGAAATAGCATCGAATTCTGTTTCTTCCATTTTTTTCTTTTTTTGAATGTAACTCAATATGGTATCGTTAATTTTGTGATAAGATTGAGGTCCAATTACTAAATCAATATAAGGCTCACGTTTTAACATTTCTTGATTTTCAGCTTGTGCAACACATCCTGCTATAATTACTAATGGTTTTTGTTTTGATCGGAAAATTTTTTTAACTCTACCTATTTCATGGTAAACTTTTTCTTTAGCTTTATCTCTTATGTGACAAGTGTTAAGAAGATAACAATTTGCATCCGCATAGTTGTCTGTTTTTTCGAAACCAATTTTTTTAACAGAGTCAAATATTCTGTTAGAATCGTACTCATTCATTTGACACCCAAATGTTTTAATAAATATTTTTTTTGACATTTTACTAGGATTTCTTCTTTATCCCATAAAGCTCTAGTTTATGGTCTACCAAGGTATATCCATATTTTTCTGCAACTTTTTTTTGAAGTTTCTCAATTTCCTCATCCACAAACTCTATAATCTCTCCAGACTTTACATCGATTAAATGATCATGATGTCCTTCGTTTAACTCTTCATATCTGGCTTTTCCACCTTTAAACTCGTGCTTTGTTAAGATTCCAGACTCCTCAAATAATTTCACTGTTCTATAAACAGTGGCGATACTAATTTTTGAGTCTATTTTAGATACCCGATTATATAATTCATCAACATCTGGATGATCTGAAGATTCAGACATCACTTGAGCAATTATTCTTCTTTGATCGGTTAATTTAACTCCTTTAGATAAACATTTTTGCTCAATTGTTTCTGACATATTACAATTCTAACTTAAATAAATAGGTTTAATCAAATTTTTTTTAATTTTAAATTTGTCACACAAATTAGGTATATTTTCATATTTTACATCTTTTTGGTCTTTGAAATCTTCCAGACTATAGCAATAATAATCAACGTTTCTTGCAACATTAATTGCTTTTACTATCGATAAGGAGTTTCTTATGCCCGCAAAGCTTCCGGGTCCTCTGTTAACATAAATTTTTTGAATATCTTCTAATTTCAGATTATTCAAATTTAAAAAATCTTTGAGAATTAAAGTTAATTTCTCGTAATTAATTTTAGTATTCTCTTTAGTAATATTGTAAATATCATCTTTAGTAATGATCATTAAAAATATTTTTTCATTTGCAATATCCATTATCAGCTTATTCATAATTGTTCTGTTTTTTAATATCAGTTCTAAAGCAGATCAAAATAATATCAAATACTATTCTAAAGATGAAGGAATTCTGTCAATTATGTATCATCGATTTAATGAATCTGAATATCCATCAACAAATATTCAAATGGATATTTTCAAAGAACATATTCAGATAATTAAAGAATCAAACTTTAACTTTCACAATCCCAATAATTTTAAAGAGCAATTTAACACTAAAAGGTTAAAAAAAGAAATACTCATTACTATTGACGATGGATTTGAGTCCTTTTACTTTGAAGCATGGCCATACCTTAAAAAAAATAAAATTCCCTTTATCTTATTTGTCTCAACTGAACCAGTGGGTAAAAATGGATATATGACCTGGGATCAAATTAGAGAAATTGAAAAAGAGTCTTTTGCTTTAATTGGACACCACTCACATAGTCATGAATATCTCATTGATGAAACCAATGATAAATTTATATTAGATATTGAAAAGGCAAATAAGATTTTTTTAAGAGAACTAGGCTATGTTCCAAATTTATTTTCTTATCCATTTGGTGAATATTCTAAATTGATGAGAGATTATATTTCTAAAAATTTTGAATTTGCTTTTGGTCAACACTCTGGGGTTATTGATCTAAACAAGGATAAATTTGAATTACCTAGATTTCCAATTAATGAAAAATATGGTAAATTAAAAAGATTTACTTCAATCGTAAATTATTTTCCATTAGAATATAAAAAATTATTACCACTAGAAAAACAATTAACAAAATCTACAAATCCTCCTAAGTTCATGGTTGAGTTTTTTGAAAAGCAAAAAAATTTAAATAATATTAATTGTTATTCAAATGAGGCAAACAAATGGGAAAAATCAAATACTATCCTTTCAGGTACTGTGCTATCAATTGAATTTAGAGCACCATTTGAGCCTAGAAGAGGAAGGGTAAATTGTTCTCTTAATGACAACGGTAAGTGGAGATGGTTTGGAGTTCAATTTCCAATTAAAACAAATTAAATTAAACTTTCTAAATCCTTACTAGATGGTAGCAATCGTGCTTCATCAAAATCTTTTAAATTGTTCTGTTTTATTATTTTCTGAAGTACCTCTATATATTCAGTACCTGTTTCCGCATACTTATCAAGATGATTTGATAAAATTAAACTATCCAATTGTTTATTTCTATTTCTTAACTTTGTTCTTGCCTTTCTTAAATTCTTATAAGATGAGTGAGTATTAAGATTTCTTAAATAAGCCCTAACTGAAAGCTGTAAACTGTGAAATTTCATCACTTTATGCTCTTCGCCTTTTTCAGCATTTTTAGGCTTTAATCCTTCACCAGACCATGTCCACTGTCCAAATAAAGCATTACCTTTTAATGCAAATCGTGAAGTTCCCCATCCTGTTTCTTTGGCTGCTTGTGCTATTGCTAATGAAATTGGAATTTCATCCATTCTAATTTTTAAAGTTGAAAGATCATTTTGTCTTACGCCATATTGTTTATATTTTTTTTCTAACCACTTCTTTTCAATATCTGTATTACTATTTTTAGCTAAAATATTAAAAAGTCTTTTTCTGTCTATTCTGATTTTATTATTTTCTTTAACAATTAAAGGTAAAACAATTTTAATAAACATTTCTTTTCTTTTTTTTGTATTGCCTATGTTTTTAATTTCATTAGGAAGTAAACCAATATCAACGGGTTTAACTAACTTTGTATCTCTTACTTCTTCCAAGTCATATTTTACTTCCTTAAATAGAGCATTGATCTCTGAGGTGGTGTATCTTACAAGATTTATTTCTGAATTATTTTCTTCTAAAATATCATATAGAAGATCTATTTCATTACTATGCATCCTTGTATCATCCTCTTCAAATATTTTCCCCCTATTCAAGGTTTTATTTAATATATTTTTAGAGTTATTTGTGAATTCTTTATTATTAAAATTTTTATCTGCAAAATTTATAAAAATTGGTGCAGTGTAAAAAAAAAATGTAACAACTAAAGCACTTAAAGAAAATCTTGAAAAAGTGTTTAATATTTTGTTTTTTACTCTTTTGTGACTTATTTTTATCTTCTTATTCATAATTTAAATAGCAATTACCTCTTTTACTTCAGGTATATAATGACAAAGTAGATTTTGAACTCCCTGTTTTAAAGTCATTGTAGAACTGGGACAACCTGAGCAGCTACCTTGTAATTGTACCTTAACAACACCGTCTTTGTATTCTTTAAACTTAATGTCACCTCCATCTTTAGCAACAGCTGGTCTTATTTTTTGATCTAAGATTTTTACTATTTTTTGTTCAATTTCATCTAGCTCGGGCTCTTCCTCTTTTATATTTTCATCAATAACAAATTCTTTTCCATCAGAATAAAAGTCATTAATAAAAGAGGTTACAATATGTTTTATTTCATCCCATTTAATTTGGTCACTTTTGTTGACTGATAAAAAGTCTTTTCCTAAGAAAACACCTTCAACTCCATTAACAGATAAAATATTTTTAACTAATTCATTATTAATTTGATCTTTATTAGTTATTTCATAAGGACCACTGTTTGAAACATTCTTCCCAGGAAGAAATTTCAATGAATTTGGATTTGGCGTTACTTCAGTTTGTACAAACATAAATTATATATAGTTTATATTTTGGAAATTAAAACTTGATATTAATTATTTTTTAAAAACCTACAGTTTCTTTTATATTTTTAATCTTTTTTGACGCAATTTTGTTAGCCTTTTCAACTCCATCTAGAAGGATAGAGTCTAGATATGATTGGTCTTGAAGTAATTTTTTTATCTCATCAGATATTGGCATAATTTTATTAACTAATAATTCAGATAGCTCTTGTTTAAACTCTGAAAAATTCTTGCCAGCAAATTTTTCTATGGAAGTTTCCAAAGTTGAATTACTCAAGCTAGCAAAAATTCCTAAAAGATTTTGTGCTTCTAGCCTCCCCTCAAGCTCTTTAATATCTTTTGGCATTGGTAACGTATCTGTTTTAGCTTTTTTAATTTTATTAATTATTTGATCTTTATCATCTGTTAAGTTTATTCTACTTAAATCTGATAACTCAGATTTACTCATTTTTTTTGATCCATCCTTTAAACTCATAATCCTAGAAAATTCTTTTTGAATTAAAGGCTCAGGAACTTTTAAAAAATCCTCCACACCAAAATCATTATTAAATTTTTGAGCTATATCTCTGCACAACTCAAGATGTTGCTTTTGATCATCTCCTACGGGAACGTGGGTGGCATCGTATAACAAGATATCAGCTGCCATAAGAACAGGATAAGAATATAATCCAATACTGGCTTTTTCCTTATCCTTTCCTGCTTTTTCTTTGAATTGTGTCATTCTGTTTAGCCATCCCATACGAGCTACACAGCTTAAAATCCAAGCACCTTCGGAGTGGGCTGCAACACCTGACTGATTAAAAATTATACTTTTTTTTGCGTCTATTCCGCTTGCAATAAATGTTGCTACAGTTTCTCTAATATTTTTTCTTAATTCTTTTGGATCTTGTTTAACTGTTATAGCATGCAAGTCCACCACACAAAAAATACATTCATTTGCATCGTCATTATTTAGTTCAACAAAATTTTTTATTGCACCTAAATAATTACCTAAATGAAGATTGCCCGTAGGTTGCACTCCAGAAAATATTTTTTTAACCATGAATTTAATACTTTAGTTGAATATCGCTTATTTTAAAAGCTTTGATGAAATATGAAATGATAAGGTAAGACGCTAGACCTAATAATGCTGATAATATTAAATAAAGAGATTTATAGGTTTGCTCAAATGCAAGCTCATCTTGAAATAAGTTTAATAAAAATTGAAAAACAAAACCCATTAAAATTGAAGCAATAACTATTTTAAAAAACTTTATTACAAATATTTGGTTGAATGAAAAAAGATTTCTATTTTTCAAAAAGACAAACAACAATATACCATTCAACCAGGATGATATTGTTGTTGCGATAGGGATTATTATAAAGCCAATTTCATTAAAATAATAAACACTTATTAGGATATTTAAAATTACAGAAATTAAAGAAATATAAAAAGGTGTTTTGGTATTGTGGTTGGCAAAAAAGAAACTAGAAAACACTTTGATTAAGGCAAATGCAGGTAAACCTAAAGCAAAATAATATAAAGCTAGACTTGAGTTCAATACTGAGTTTTTATCAAATGATCCATAACCAAAAAGCGCTGAAATTATTTGTTCAGAACCAAGAATTAGTGCAATAGATGCTGGCAAGCTCAGAAATAAACTAAGCTCCAATGCTTTGTTTTGAATTAACAAAATTTTATCTTTTTTTTTAGAATGGACGTGTTTTGATAATTGAGGGAGAACTACTACTCCAATTGCAATTCCAGCTATTGCTAAATTAATTTGATATATTCTATCTGCATAATATAAGTATGAAACTGCACTTGCCTGGAATGAAGCGATAATAGTCCCAACTAATATATTTATTTGAGTAACGCCTGAAGAAAAAATACTTGGTAGTAATTTTTTAAAAAAAACCTTAACTTTTTGAGATATTTTAATTTTGAAATTAATTTTGAGTGAGTAATGTTTTCTCACAAATTTATACAAAAATAACAGTTGTAATAGTCCTGCTAAAGAAACACCATAGGATAAATAATATACTAAGCTGTCACCTAGGGAGTTTGAGAATAATAGAACTAAAACTAATACAATATTTAATATTATTGGTGCCCCTGATGCAGCTGCAAATTTATTGTGTGAGTTTAATATTGCCGCAAAAAAAGAGGCTAAACAAATAAATAATAAGAATGGAAAAGTAATACGGGTCAGTGTTATTGCTATTTCCATTTTTTCAATGTCTCCTACAAAACCAGGTGCAATAAGAGATACAAATACAGGCATAAATAATTGCACAAGTAATATGATTATAAACAAACTTAAAAACAAAAAATTAAAGATGTCATTTGCAAATTTGTTGGATTGCTTTTTACCCTTCACCATTTCCGATGCATAGCTTGGAACAAAAGCAGCATTAAAAGTTCCCTCTGAAAATAATCTTCTAAATGTGTTTGGAATTCTAAATGCTACAAAAAAAGCATCTGCTAACAAACCTGTTCCTAAAAATATTGCAATTAAAATATCTCTTAAATATCCAAGTAATCTGCTTATGATCGTATAAAAACCAAATGTGCCTGTTGACTTAAGTAAGTTCATAAATCATATTAGTCTTAAATTTACCCTAATTGTACACATATTGTAACAAATGAAAAAAACAAAGATTGATCATTACACAGATAAAGAGGCTTTAGATTTTCATAAAGAAAAAAAACCTGGCAAGATTGAGATTATTTCTTCCAAAAATATGATTACTAAAAGGGATCTTGCCCTTGCATATTCTCCTGGTGTTGCGGCCCCGGTAAAAGAGATCAGTGAAAATCCAGAAGCAGCTTATGATTATACAAGTAAAGGAAATTTGGTTGCAGTTATCAGTAATGGTTCAGCTATTTTAGGAATGGGGAATTTAGGGGCATTAGCATCTAAACCAGTAATGGAGGGGAAAGCAGTGTTATTTAAAAGATTTGCTGACATAGACTCTATAGATCTTGAAATAGATTCTAAAGACAGTGAGGAAATTATTAACTCAATTAAAAATTTTGCTCCAAGCTTTGGGGGAATTAATTTAGAGGATATAGCAGCTCCAGATTGCTTTATAATTGAGCAAAAATTAAAAGAAATTTTGGATATTCCAGTTTTTCATGATGATCAGCATGGTACTGCAATTATTACAACAGCCGCACTAATTAACGCTCTAGATATAAGCGGTAAATCAATAAAAGAAATTAAAGTTGTAGTTAATGGCGCTGGAGCATCTGCCCAAGCTTGCACTGAATTATTTAAAAATTCAGGAGTGCCTTCAGAAAATGTGATCATGCTTGATAGAAAAGGTGTAATTTACAAAGGAAGAACCGAGGGTATAGACCAATGGAAATCAAAATATGCAGTTGAGACTAAACTAAGAACTCTTGAAGATGCAATGAAAGGTGCAGATGTTTTTTTAGGATTATCAGCAAAAGGAGTTCTCAAAAAAGAGATGGTTAAGAGTATGGCTAAAAATCCGATTATTTTTGCTTGTGCTAATCCAGATCCTGAAATTTTACCAGAAGAAATAAATGAAGTGAGAAATGATGCAATTATAGCAACTGGAAGATCAGATTATCCTAATCAAGTAAACAATTTAATTGGTTTTCCTTACATTTTTAGAGGAGCTTTAGATGTAAGGTCTAAAACTATTAATGAAGAAATGAAAGTTGCCGCATCGCAAGCAATAGCTAAACTTGCAAGAGAAGATGTTCCAGATGAAGTGGTGGCTGCAATGGGTGGTGAAAGACCACATTATGGAAAAGATTATATTATTCCATCTACATTTGATCCAAGACTAATAAGTGTAATTCCAGCTGCTGTAGCAAAAGCTGCAATGAAAAGTGGAGTAGCTAGAAAAAATATTGAAGATTTTGAAATTTATAAAGAACAACTAAAACAAAGATTGGACCCAACAGTAACTATTATGCAGGGTATAAACTCTTTTATAAAGAATAATCAAAAAAGAATTGTTTTTGCTGATGGAGAAGATGAAAATACATTAAAGGCAGCAATTGCATTTAAAAATTCTAAGTTAGGAATTCCTATTTTAGTTGGTAAAGAAAGTAAAATTAAGGAACAAATTAAAAATATTGGATACAGTGAAAATTTTGATATCGAAATAATAAATTCGAAGGATGAAGAAAAAAGAAACAAGTATGTCAAACATCTATTTAAAAAATTACAAAGAGAGCAGGGCTTGCTTGAACGTGATTGTGACAGATTGGTAAGGAATGACAGGGTTATATGGGCCACAAGTATGGTTGCGTGTGGAGACGCTGACGGTGCTGTAACCGGGAATACAAGACGTTTTGGTGCCTCTTTGGAAAAGATTAAGCAAGTTGTAGATGTTCGAAAAGGTGAGATAATGTTTGGACTAAATATGGTGGTCCATAAAGGAAAAACTATATTTATAGGTGATACTAGTGTTCACGAATATCCAACATCAGAGCAAATGGCAGAAATTGCAATGTCAACAGCAAGAGTGGTTCGACTATTTGGATTTGACCCAAAAGTTGCATTTGTTTCGCATTCAACTTTTGGCCAGCCTTTAACAAGTCGAACAAAGCATATAAGAGATGCGGTTGAAATTTTAAAAGAAAAAAAAGTAGATTTTGAATTTGATGGAGACATGCAGCCCGACGTTGCCTTAAACTCAGAGTACGAGGAATTGTATCCTTTCGCAAAAATTGTTGGTAAAGCAAATATTCTGATTATGCCTGGTCAGCACAGTGCAGCCATATCGTACAAGCTTATGAAAACATTTGGAGACACAAAAGTCATTGGACCTTTGCTTATTGGGCTTGGCCTTCCGATTGAGATTGCACCCCTAAGATCTTCGACTTCTGAAATAATTAACTTAGCATCTATAGCTGCCTACTCATCTGAAGTTATAGATTATTAAAAATAATTAATCTTTTTGAATTCTTAGATCCTCAACAAGTATTATACTTGCTATTACATTTTCGACATCTAAGATTTCTTTAGCCTCACTAATCACTAAATCTTTTTCCTCAGATGTTTGGGCAATTCCATACACATATATTTTTTTTTTGTATGTATCTATTTGATAATTTGTAGCTTTAATATTTTTGTTTACTATTAAAGCGGTTCTTAGCTGTGTAGTAATTAAAATATCTTTAGCAGATTGTTTAAAATTAAATTCTTCTTTTATTTTTATATCATTTCGAACTGATCTAGTGCCTTTTGTCTCCCAGGCAATTTTTGTTATTTGTAATTTCTCCTCAGGTCTATCGACTTTTCCTGTTAAAAAAATTCTTCCGTCAATTACTTTAGATTTTACTGACAAAAAATACTTTTTATCTTTAGCTAAAATTCTAGCAGTTAAACTCTTCTGCATAATGGAGTCGTCTATCTGTGTTCCTAATGTTCTTGGATCTAACGCAACTGAAACACCTGTCCCAAATAATCCTTTGGAGCTGACACCTACACATCCTGACAAAATAAATCCAACAAATATTAGTAATAAGAACTTAATTTTCATTTTTTAACTTTAAACAATAATTATATACTAGCTTTTTTGAAACTTTACTATTTTGACAAATTAAGTCCGTAATTTCTTTTATTGTAAGTTTATTAATCATTTTATTAATTATATTAATATCAGATTCATTCAAATTTTTAGAATTATTTTGATCAGTCTTTCTATCTGAAATAACAACTGTTAATTCACCTTTTGGTTCTTTTTGAAATTGTTCCAATTCATTTATATTTGCTCTTAAGAATTCTTCATATAGCTTAGTAATTTCTCTGCAAATCACAATTTTTCTCTCACTAAAGTATTTTTTAATTTCAGGTATAATTCTATTAATTTTTTTAGGAGATATAAAAAAAACTAATGTCGAGTTAAATTCAGATATTTTTTTAAACTCATTTGTTATTTGCTGTTTTTTATCTGGTAAAAAACCATAAAAGAAAAATTGATCAGAAAATCCACTAATAGATATGGCAGTTGCCACTGCTGATGGGCCAGGTATTGGTACAATCTTAATATTATTTTTAACACACTCATTAATTAAAACTGAGCCTGGATCAGAAATAGTGGGGGTCCCAGCGTCAGAAATAAGAGATATTAATTTTCCAGATTTTAAATATTCAATTATTTTTAACGTATTTTTTTTTTCATTAAATTTATGATTTGAAATCAATTTTGATTTGATTTCATATTTATTTAATAAATTTTTTGAAGTCCGAGTGTCCTCACATAAAATAAAATCTGATTGTTTTAATATTTCTACTGCTCTTATAGTAATATCCTTTAAATTACCTATTGGTGTTGAAACTATATAAAGACCATTTTCATTATCTTTTGTTTTAGATTGTGGTTTAATGATCATAATTTAGCTAAAAAAATATTATAATAACATTAAAATGATTAAATTATTTAAAATTCTTTTTACTCTTATATGCGGACTATTTTTATTATTTTTTCAAGCAGCTAATGCAAAGGAAAAAATTAAAATTGGTTTGTTAGTACCAATGACTGGATCGAATAAAGAGATTGGTCAATCAATTATTAAAGCTGTAAGTTTAGCTGTAAAAGATATTGATAATAATTTAATTGAAATTTACCCAAAAGATACAGCTTCTAGACCCAATCAAACTCTAAAATCAGCATTTGAGTTAAAACAGATGGGTATAAAGGTGGTTATAGGTCCAGTCTTTTATGAAAGTTTAACTTATCTGGATGAAATGAAAGATTTAACGTTTTTATCTTTAACAAACAAAATCTTAGATCTTCCAAAAAATGTTATTTCAGCAGGTATAAATTCTACGTCTCAATTCAATACTATAAAAAAATTTTTAGAAAAAAATAATGTTGAAAGAACTATTTTTTTAACACCAATTCGAGAATATGAGTTTGAAATTAAAAAAGGAATGAAAGACTCAAAAATAGAAACCTATAAAGAGTATGATTATAACACTGATCCAACAAAACTTACCAAACAAATAGAAGAAATCACCAGATATAAAATACGAAAACAAAATCTAGAAGATGAGATTACAAGAATTAAAAATTCAAACGAACCTAATAAAGAAAAGAAAATTAAAAGATTAGAAAAAAGATACACTATTGGAAATTTAAATTTTGATGCAGTTGTTATCTCTGATTTTGATGAAAGCTTAAAGAGTGTAACTACATCGCTTTTATACACCGATGTTAAACCAGAGAATAAATATTTTATAACCCTCAATCAATGGTTTGATGAAAGTTTATTAAAAGAAACAGATGTTCAGCCAATATATTATCCTTCGATTAATAAAGAGAATTTTGACGATTATAAAATCAAATATTTTAATGCTTTTAATGAAGATCCCTCACATTTGTCTCTATTAAGTTATGATTTAGTAGGTCTCATCTATTATTTATCATTCAAGTCAGATCTTACCAATTTAAGTAGATTATTTAAAAAGCAAAACTCATTTAAAGGAAAAATAGGAATATTTGATGTAAAAAATAACAAGATTAATCATAGATTAAACTTTTATAAAGTTGAAAACAAAGAACTCACAAAAATTTTCTAAGTTTTTTAAAAGCAAAATATCTATGATCTATTTTATATTTTTTTGCAGGCTGCATTTCTCCAAATGTTTTTTTTTTTCCTTCAGGAACAAAGATAGGATCATAACCAAATCCATTTGTTCCCTTAGATTCAGTTGAAATAGAACCTTCAATTTTACTTTGAACACAGGCAATTTTTTTATCTAAGTATGAAATAGATAAAGCACATACAAACCTTGCACTAATTTTTTTATTTTTCCAATTTTTGTCTTTTTTACTTAGCTCCCTATAAACTCTTTTAATAGCCTTGTTAAAATCTCCATGTTTTCCACCCCATCTTGCGGAGTAAATACCAGGATTTTTATCTAAAAGGTCTATTTCTAAACCAGAATCATCTGCTAGACATATAAGGCCTGTTTTTTTTGAAAAATATTTAGATTTTATTAGAGAGTTTTCTTTAAATGTTTTTCCATTTTCTATTGGGCTTTTGAGATTAAATTCAGATGTAGAATAAATTTCAATGTTTTTTGGCAGTAAACTCATTATTTCACTTAGTTTACCTCTGTTGTTTGTTCCAATGAGTAATTTGTTTATTTTTTGTGTAGGCATCTAGAAATTATCAAAATCCTTACCATATAAGGCTTTATGGAAAAAGAAGAAAACCAAAATACATCTGCTAAAAGTCATCAGGAGCCAGAAAAAGAAACAGCTAAACCTGAGGAAAATTTAGATAGTGAAAACAAAGAAGAAACGGCTCAAGAGGCCAAGGAAGAAATTAAAGAACCTACTCCAGAAGAAAAAATTGCTGAACTCGAAGATAAAGTAGCAAGAACTTTTGCTGAAATGGAAAATCAAAGAAGAAGATTTGAAAAAGAAAAAGAAGAAGCATTTGAGTATGGAGGTTATAGTTTTGCTAAAGAAGCATTGAATTTAATTGATAACTTAGAACGTTCAAAGCAAGTCTTAGAAACTGATGAGAAGTTAAAAGATACAGAGGCTCTTAAAAAATCCTTGGAACATTTAGATATTATTAAAAAAGATACCATTTCGATTTTTGGAAAAAATAATATTAAACCAATTGAAAGTTTAAATAAAAAATTAGACCCTAACTTTCATCAAGCAATGATGGAAATAGAGGATGATACAAAAGAACCTGGAACAATTATTCAAGAAATTCAAAAAGGATTTACCATCAAAGATAGACTTCTTAGACCTTCTCTAGTTGGTGTTTCTAAGAAAGTTTCAAAAAAAGAGGAAAAAACTGAGGAAAATAAAGAGAATATAGAGGATAAATAATTCTTAGATCAGCTTGTAGATCAGAATTTAAACCTTATATGACGAATAGGATAAAACATTATGAGTAAAATTATTGGAATAGACTTAGGTACAACAAATTCATGCGTTGCAATAATGGAAGGAACGCAAGCTAAAGTATTAGAAAACGCAGAAGGTGCAAGAACAACTCCTTCAGTGGTAGCTTTTACTGATGAAAGCGAAAAATTAATTGGACAGCCTGCAAAAAGACAAGCTGTAACAAATCCAGAAAATACCATCTTTGCAGTTAAAAGATTAATAGGAAGAAACTTTGATGATCCTACGGTAAAGAAAGATGTCGAAGCAGCACCTTTTAAAATAGTAAATTCAGAAAAAGCTGATGCCTGGATTGAAGCAAAAGGAGAAAAATATTCACCTTCTCAAATATCTGCTTTTATTTTGCAAAAAATGAAAGAAACTGCTGAAAAATATTTGGGACAAGCTGTAACTAAAGCGGTAATTACTGTTCCAGCATATTTTAATGATGCCCAAAGACAGGCAACAAAGGATGCAGGAAAAATTGCTGGACTAGAAGTTTTGAGAATTATAAATGAACCAACAGCTGCATCACTAGCTTATGGTTTAGATAAAAAACAAAATAAAAAAATTGCAGTTTACGATTTAGGTGGAGGAACATTTGATGTTTCTATTTTAGAATTAGGTGACGGTGTCTTTGAAGTTAAATCTACTAACGGTGATACATTTTTAGGTGGTGAAGATTTTGATAATGCAGTTGTTGATTATTTAGTTTCTGAATTTAAAAAGGACAATGGTATTGATCTTAAATCTGATAAACTGGCTCTACAGAGATTAAAAGAAGCTGCAGAAAAGGCAAAAATTGAATTATCATCTGCTGAACAAACAGATATTAATTTACCATTTATTACTGCAGACAAAACAGGTCCTAAACATATTAATTTAAAAATGACCAGAGCTAAGCTTGAAGCTTTAGTTGAGGATTTAATCGCAAGAACAATCCCTCCATGCAAAACTGCTTTAAAAGATGCTGGTATGAGTGCTAGTGAAATTGATGAAGTAGTAATGGTTGGTGGTATGACTAGAATGCCTAAGGTGCTTGAAGAAGTCAAAAACTTTTTTGGTAAAGATCCAAATAAAAGTGTTAATCCAGATGAAGTAGTAGCGATGGGAGCTGCGATTCAAGCTGGTGTGTTACAGGGTGATGTTAAAGATGTTCTTTTATTAGATGTTACTCCTTTATCGCTTGGTATCGAAACGCTTGGTGGAGTTTCTACAAAACTGATTGACAAAAATACAACAATACCAACTAAAAAAAGCCAAGTATTTTCAACTGCAGAAGATAACCAGCCAGCTGTATCTATCAGAGTTTTGCAGGGTGAGAGAGAAATGGCAACTGATAACAAAGCTTTAGGTAACTTTGAGTTAGTAGGTATTGCACCTGCTCCGAGAGGTGTTCCTCAAATCGAAGTAACTTTTGATATTGATGCAAACGGTATTGTAAATGTTTCTGCAAAAGACAAAGGAACAGGTAAAGAGCAAAAGATACAAATTCAAGCTTCTGGTGGTTTAAGTGATGAAGAAATCGAAAAAATGGTTAAAGATGCTGAGGCAAACAAAGAAGCTGATAAGAAAAAAAGAGAGTCAGTTGATGTTAGAAATCAAGCGGATACTTTAATCCACTCCACAGAAAAAAATTTAAAAGAACATGGCACAAAAGTTTCTGATGCTGAAAAGAAAGCTATTGAAGATGCTTCTTCAGCTGTAAAAGAAGCTTTAAAAGGTGAGGATATTGAAGATATCAAGAAAAAAACTGAAGCTTTAGTTCAAGCCTCTATGAAACTTGGAGAAGCAATTTATAAATCACAACAGAGCACTAAACCTGAGTCTGGTAAAGACGATGGTGATGATGATTCAGGTAAAAAAGACGAAAATGTTGTTGATGCTGATTTCGAAGAAGTAAAAGACGAGAATAAAGAAAAAAGCGCGTAAACTGACATTAAATGTCTGGGGTAATTAAATGGCTAAAAGAGACTATTATGATGTCCTGGGTGTTAGTAAAAACGCAAGTCCCGAAGATTTAAAATCAGCCTACAGAAAATTAGCAGTTAAATATCATCCAGACAAAAATCCTGGCGACACTAAAGCTGAGGATAAATTTAAAGAAGCTAGTGAAGCATATGGAATACTTTCTGATAAAGAAAAAAAGCAAAATTACGATAATTTTGGTCATGCTGCTTTCGAGAATGGAGGTGGAAGACCTGGTGGAGGATTTGGAGGTTTTAGTGGTGCAGATTTTTCAGATATTTTTGAGGACTTCTTTGGAGATTTTGGTGGTGGTGGAAGATCCAGAAGCAGGAAAACTAATAATAGAGGCTCAGATTTAAGATATGATTTATCTATTTCTCTTGAGGAGGCTTATCATGGTAAAAAGCAAGATATAAAATTTTCAACAACTGAAAAATGTGGAACATGCAAGGGAAATGGTTCAAGACCTGGTTCTTCTCCTGATACATGTTCTTATTGTGGTGGTAACGGTAAAATACGATCAAACCAGGGTTTTTTTACTGTTCAACAAACCTGTCCTCAATGTAATGGCGCTGGAGAAGAAATCACAAACCCTTGTACTGATTGTAATGGCCAAGGCAAAACTCAAGCCTCAAAAAAAATATCTGTAACTATTCCAAGAGGGGTTGATGATGGTACGAGAATTAGACTGGCTGGAAAAGGTGAAGCTGGCAGTAGAGGAGGATCAACCGGGGACTTATATTTATTTGTAAATGTTAACTCTCATAACTTATTTAAAAGATCGGACGAAAATTTATTTTTTGAGTTCCCTATATCACTTGCTGATGCAGCTCTTGGAACGACAATTGAAATTCCAACTATAGATGGTGGTAAAGCTAAAATAAAAATACCTGATGGAACCCAGAATGGTAAGCAATTTAGATTAAAAGGTAAAGGTATGCCTTTTATGCGAAGAGGCGATTATGGGGATTTATATGTTCAAGTTAAAACAGAAGTACCTGTTTATCTAAACAAAAAGCAAAAAGAGTTATTAGAACAATTCAGAGAGATTGAAAACGAAAAATCAAATCCAAGTATTAAAAAATTCTTTCAAAAAGCAAAAGACTTTTGGAAAAATTAAGATATGGGATTAGAAGAAATTATTCCTTCTATAGCTTTAGTATTAGTATTAATTCTAATTTTACCTGGTTTCATAAAATCAAATTTAAAGAGAAGTGTATTTTTTAAAAATTTAAGTATTTGGGGTATTATTGTTTTATTACTTATGATACTTCTTTATTTTATCTATTAATGAAAAAAATTAACTTAGCTATTTCTGGATGTATGGGCAGAATGGGCCAGCAATTGATTAAGTCTTCAAAGAAAAATAAAAACTTTAAACTAGTTGCACTTACAGAAAATAGACTAGTAAATCGAAAGTTTAATGGAGTTAAACTCGAGTTGAATACTGATAAAGCTTTTAAAAAATCTGACATGATTATAGATTTTACTATTCCTGACTGCACCTTTGAAATATTAAAAATAGCATCAAAACTAAAAAAAAAAGTAGTTATTGGAACAACTGGATTTAGTAGATCTCAAGAAAACCTAATTAGAAAATACTCAAAAAAAATTCCAATTTTAAAGGCTGGCAATATGAGCTTAGGTGTGAATTTGTTAATGTATCTAACTGAAATTGCATCAAAATCTCTAAATGAAAATTACTTAAGTAAAATATTTGAAGTACATCACAAACATAAAAAAGATTATCCCTCAGGGACAGCGTTGATGTTAGGTAAAGGAATTGCAGATGGTAAAGGTAAAAATCTATATAACTTAATTGGTAAAAAGTTTTTAAATAAAAAATCTTTTCCTTTTGGAAAAAAAATTAATTTTAATTCTTTAAGAAAAGGTGAAATTATTGGTGAACACGAGGTAAAATTCTCAAGTGGTAAAGAGATTATTACTTTAAACCATGAGGCTTTTGATAGAGCACTATACTCCGATGGAGCCTTAATAGCTGCAAAATGGCTGATGAAAAAAAAACCTGGATTGTATTCAATGAGGGATTTGCTTAATTTTTCATAATGAATGAAAAAGAAAAGGCAAAAAAGATAATAAAAATTTTAAATGAGATTTATCCTTCAGCACCAGTTCCATTAAAACATAAGAATACTTTTACTCTATTGGTTTCAGTTTTATTATCTGCACAGTGTACAGATGTGAATGTGAATAATGTTACTAAAGATATTTATCCTAAATACAATAAACCTGAACACTTTGTGAAATTAGGAAGAAAAAAAATTGAAAAATTAATTAAAAGCATTGGAATTTTCAGAATTAAAGCAAAAAGTATCTATTTAATGTCAAAACAAATTTTAGAAATACATAATGGAAAAGTTCCAAAAACTTTTGAAGAATTAGAAAAACTACCTGGTGTAGGCCATAAGACAGCTAGTGTTGTGATGTCTCAAGGCTTTGGATATCCTGCATTTGCTGTAGATACACATATACACAGACTTGCACAAAGATGGGGTCTCACAAATGGGAAGAATGTGGTCCAGACAGAAAATGATTTAAAAAGAATTTTTCCAAAAAAAACATGGTCCAAACTTCATTTACAGATAATTTTTTATGGACGAGAATATTGCAAAGCACGAGAGTGCTATGGTTTAACTTGTAAAATATGCACTACTTGTTATCCTAATAGAAAAAAATCCATAATTACAAAAAAAGCATAAAAATGAAAATTTTAGGTATTGGAAACGCAATTGTTGATGTGCTTTGTAAAGTTGATGACAAATTTTTAATTAAAAATTCTCTAACTAAAAGTACTATGAAACTAATAGATGAGACAGAGTTTAAGAATCTGCTTTCAGAGTTATCTATTGAGGACACTATTTCTGGCGGTTCAGTGGCAAATTCTATTGTTGGTTTATCACAACTAGGTAATGATGTAGGGTTTATTGGAAAAGTTAATGATGACGATCTAGGTCAAAAATACGAAGATGGTTTAAAGAAAGAAAAAGTAAATTTTTTATACAAAAAAAAGAGTGAGCCTTCTCCTACGGGAACATGTTTAATTTTGATTACTCCAGACTCCGAGAGAACTATGTGTACTTTTCTTGGAACTGCAGGGAAAGTAAGTGATAAAGATGTTGATTCTGACCAAATCAAAAAAGCCGAAATAACTTTTTTAGAAGGTTATTTATGGGATGAGGGTGAGCCAAAAAAAGCTTTTGATAAAGCCATTATAAACTCAAATAAAGTTGCCATGTCATTATCTGATCTTTTTTGTGTTGAAAGACATAAGACTCATTTTTTAGAACTGGTTAAAAATAAACTTGATATCATTTTTGCCAATGAACAAGAAATATTATCATTATTAGAGACCAAATCTTTTGATGAAGCAATAACATTTATAAAAAATTTAAATAAAAATGTTGTGATCACTAGAGGTGAAAAAGGCGCAATAGCATTAGATAAAGGTGAAGTTATAGAATGTAAAGCTGAAAAAAGTCTAAAAATAATTGATTTAACAGGTGCTGGGGATTTATTTGCTGCTGGATATTTACATGGTGTTATAAATAATTTAACTGTTAAGGAAAGTTTAGTTAAAGGTACTAAATTATCATCGAAAATTATTCAAAAAATTGGAGCAAGAATTTAATTTTAATTAGCTATTTAAAATATTATATTTAATTATGACTGATCAAGAAATCTTTAAATTTTTTCCAGAACCTGTTTTTAAGTATAAATTTGAAAAATTTGAGTCATATAACAACGAATTAGCAGATTATATTTATAATCTTCAAAAAGAGGATAAAGATGGTGTAACCAGATCAAATCGTGGAGGATGGCATTCCAAAAATTTTAAATTAAATGATAAAAATTCTGTTCAGTTTAAATTTGCTTTGGAGCTACAAAAATATATTTTAGATGTATTTCAAAAATACGGATGGAAAACAGAACAAAAAAATATTCAAATAAAAGAAATGTGGGCGATAATAAACAAAAAAGATGATTTCAATGTAATTCACACGCACCCTAATTGTTATTTAAGTTCTGCATATTACGTTCGAGCTCCAGAAAAGTGTGGAAAATTTCTTGTAGAAAACCCAAATTCAGCCAAAAGACACTTTTTTCCTCAAATCGCAACCAGAACTGAACTTAATATGCCTGTTACTGGACTTGATGTCAGCGAGGGGGACTTATTAATTTTTCCTGGCTATCTGCCTCACAAGGTTGCAAAGAACGAGTCTGAGCAAGATAGAATAGTAATTAGTTTTAATGTTAATATAGCTTAATCTTAGTAAGATTTTTTGGTTTTTTTTCTATCATAACTCCCTTTTCCTTTTTTGGCTTTAACTATTTTAGGCTTAAATTTTTTTGTAAATAAATTTTTGATAATTGGATTTTTTTTATTTGATTTGATAGCCATCTTTACCACTCAAAATAAAACTATCATCATTGAAATTTTTAAAAAATTTTTTTCTTAATCTATATATATGAGTTTCAACTGTATGTGTTTCTAGATCAGATTGATAACCCCAAACTTTTTTTTGGAGTTCCTTTATACTTATTGTTTTGTTCATCTTTGTTAAATATAAAATGGTATCGATTTCTTTCTCAGTAAGCTTTAATTTTTTATGTTTAAAAGATATATATCTCCCATTTAGATCTATTATATAGTTTTTTACAATAAATTTTGATTGATCATTAAATTGATGTTTTAAATATTCTACATTTATTTTTTCAATTAAATTATTTATATGAATTGGAAATTTTTCAATAATTATTTGATTGTCTAAATTCAATTTTTTTTTTCTTGTTATAATTAAATATTTTTTAGAACTATCAATTTTATTCTGAAAAGACTCTATATTCTTAGCTTCTATTATTTCAAAATTTAGATCTTGATCTAATTCTTTCAATACTTCATATAAAACATTAAATTGAAAAACTATTAATTTTTGAATATTCATAAAACCTAAAGATATGATAATTTACTTAGAAAATAAACATACTCTTCAAGTTGATGAGTTTAAATTTAAATGTTGTGTTGGTAAAAAGGGTTTAACATTCAATAAAAAAGAAGGCGATAAAAAAACACCCAGAGGTTTATATAAAATAGGCAACTTGTACTTTAGAAATGACAGAGTTAATAAACCTACTACTAAAATTGAATGTATAAAAATTAAAAAGAATATGGGATGGTGTGATGATGTAAATTATCCAAAAATGTATAATCAATTAATTAAAACATCTCAAGATACAAAGCACGAAAAACTTTACAGATCAGATCACAAATATGATTTATTAATCCCAATAAAATATAATTATAATAAAAAAGTTGTTGGTAAAGGAAGTTGTATTTTTTTGCATTTAACAAGTAATTACAAACCCACAGCTGGTTGCATTGCTTTAAAAAAAAAAGATTTTCTAATTATGCTTAAGTTAATAAATAAAAATACAAAGATTAAAATAAGTTAAGATCTTGCTCCAAAAATACTCGAGCCTATTCTCAAATATGTTGCGTTGTTTCTGCTTGCATCAATATAATCAGCAGACATCCCCATACTTAAATCTTGAAAATTGTAAGAATTGTTTAATTCACTCATTTCTTTAAACAGATTTGTTGGATTAACATCAACTGGAGGGATGCACATTAACCCAATAATATTAAGATCAAGCTCTTTACTGTATGAAACTAAATCATTTAATTCATTTTTATTAATTCCAGATTTTTGGTTTTCATCTCCAATATTGACTTGAACAAAAATTTTTACTTTTTTATTAATTTTAATTTGTTCACTTGCAATTTTTTTTGCAAGTTTTGCACTATCTACTGAGTGAATAAAATCAAATAATTTAACAGCAAACTTTACTTTGTTTGTTTGCAGTCTTCCAATCATATGAAGTTGGATATTAGGTCTTTCCTTTTTTAATATAGTCCACTTGTCCACTGCCTCTTGAACTTTATTTTCACCAAAATTTAAATGTCCATAATCAATTAAAGGCAAAATTTTATCAATTTTAAATGTCTTTGATACAGCAATAATATTTGGTAAATTTATCTTGTTTAAATTGCTTAAATTAGATTTAATTTTATTTTCAATATTAATTAAATTTTGAACTGTTTTATGCATCATTATTCTCACACAAAATATTACTTTATAAACAAGTTTGATACAAAAATTATAAGTAAAATTGACAGTGATACCATTCTGATTTTCAGAAATTATGAACTTAAAAAGAGTAATGAAACACTTTTGTTAAAAATAAAAAAATATTGCAATCAAAGGAGAATTAAATTTTATTTATCAAATAACATTAAATTAGCAATTAAGCTTGATTTGGATGGAGCTTACATACCTTCATTTAATCATAGTTTTGAACACTTAAATTATTCATTTAAAACTAATTTTAAAATAATAGGATCTGCTCACAATCTTAAACAAATTAAAATAAAGGAAATTCAAAAAGTAAAACAAATTTTTTTATCTTCTCTATTTAAAAAAAATAAAAATTATTTAGGTATCAATAAATTTAAATTACTGTCAAAATTAACAAGAAAGAAAGTTGTAGCCTTAGGTGGCATCTCAAAAACAAATTTAAAAAAGCTTCGTCTTTTAAATATAACAGATTTTGCAGGGATCTCCTATTTTGAGTAAAAAAAAAGGCCCCTTAAAGGGGCCCTTTTAAATTAGTTTTAAACTAAATTAGAATGCAAAAGATGCACCTAAGTACCATCTTTCTTGATCCTCAATTGCTGCCGTAGTACCATCACGGTCATCTACTTCACCCATTGATGCAGAGAGAGTCATACCACCGGATGTGTAATCAACAGCCATTTCTCTGTACTCTGCTGTTAATAATGATCCAGTTTTAACTTCTTCTGTAGCATAACTGACAGATATTTCATCAGATACAGTGTAAGTAATCTTAGCACCTTCCATGTCATCATCAGATGAGGTTCCAGTAGTGTCATATTCAAAGTCACTATATGCGATAGTCACAGGACCATAAGCATAAGATGCTTTAAATACTGATGCAGAACCTACATCACCTACCGGTGTAGAGTCATCACCTGTTGCATAACTTACAGATAAACCATCAATGCCTGAATATGTTACACCATACTGTATTGCTGACTCAGAACCTTCACCAGTTGGTTCATATGAAACGTTAGCTGATATACCATCCACCATTGCTGGAAGTGTGTACATAAACATGTTGTCAGATGTACCAGTTTCTGTTGGCTCCATTTCTTCATCATCGTAGTTATCCCAAAGATCACCAGCTGCAGAAGTATCAATTGCTGCAGTTGAAGATTTTCCACCTTCACCTGAGAACTTTAATGTTCCTAATGAATCAGATGATACAGTTACTGAGTGACCATCAAATGGAGCAGTTGCACCTGAAACGTCTGTTTCATCGTCACCTTGGTCTAATTCAAAAGATAATGAAACAGTCATTCCATTATCTAGTTCTCCTGAACCAGAAAATTTAACACTGTTACCCATTGAAAAAGTTTTACCTGTGTTAGCAGCACCACCATTTGTATGCTCCATGTTTATTGATGCAGAACCAGAAACACTTAGTTCTCCAGCAAAAGCTGATGTAGCAACAAGTGAGCCTGCCAATGCAGTCAAACCTATTTTTTTATATTTGTTCATATTAATTTAACCTTTCGTTACTTTGTTTATTATTAATAATTAACATTAACGTTTTGGATATATAATTGGGGCTCAATTTAAAAAGTTTAAAGAATACTATTAAATTTTAATTATAATAATATTTTTAATTAATCTTAAAAATAATAAGCAATATCAATGAATAAAATAAATAAGTTTTACTAATAAAATTAATTGTTAAACTTAACTATAAAAATTTTTCAAATTAAGTTGCAAAATTACCACAAAAAAAAATAACTCATTTTAGGTTTTAATTTTGTTTTGTCACATATCTGCAATGATTAAAAGATACTATTAATTTACAAATTTAATATTTAATAATTAATTATGGAAAAAATTTTTACAGAACTTTATAAAGATATTCACAGTGCGGTGCAAACTGGACAAGATCCCTTAAAAAAATTTTTGTTTGCAACAAGACAACATGTTTTAATAATATTTTATATCGCCTCTCAAGTTGGACAAAAAACTACTCTTGAGGATATTTGTTATAATGTTTCTCCTAAAGTTGTAAGTCGATCAACAATTCAAAATATTTTAAAAGAAGGTATTAAAATTAATTTTTTTACAAAAGAGATTAATCAAAAAGATAAAAGAGAAAAATTTTATAAGCTTACAAATGAAGCAAATAAAATAATGCAAGACTGGGCACACAATCAAAACACAATTTTTTCCAACGTAAACGATTTAATAAAAAGATAAAAAAAAGGCCCCTTAAAAGGGGCCCTTTTAATAATTTGTACCTAACTAATTAGAATGCAAATGATGCACCTAAAGTCCAATACTCAAAGTCTTGGTTAGATGCAGTTCCATGTGCAACGTTTTCAGCATCTTTCATTGCAGCTGATAATGTCATACCACCAGACGTATATGAAGCGCTAACTACACTGTACTCAGCATCAGTAGTAGAACCACCTTTTTCAATATCTTCTACACCGTAAGTTACTGATAGCTCATCACTGATAGTGTAAGAAATTGCATAAGATGATGTCTCTTGATCACTAGCAACAGTAGTTACATCAAAATCAGAGTTTGATACAGTTGCAGTTACAGGTCCAATTGCGTATGAAACATTATACACTGTTTGGTCTCCTGAAAGTGCAGTAGTAGTTCCAACTTCATCAGTTGTTGCATACTTAGCAGTTAATCCATCGATACCAGTATAAGTTACACCCCAACCAGTTCCTGATTCTCTATTTGAACCTTGAGGTTGGTAAGAAAGGTTAATATCCAAACCGTCCATCATTGAAGGCAATGTATAGAATAGAGAGTTATCTCCCGGACCAGAGTCAGAAACTGCTACAGCAGTTACAGCACCTCTTGCACCGTCAAATGTATCCCAGATATCACCAGCAGCAGAACCATCAATTGAAGAAGCTGCAGAAGATCCACCTTCACCTGCAAGTGTTAAAGTTCCCAAAGTATCAGAAGAAACTTTTACAGAGTGACTATCAAATGGAGCAGTTGCACCTGAAACGTCTGTTTCATCGTCACCTTGGTCTAATACGAAAGATAGTGAAACAGTCATTCCATTATCTAACTCACCAGAACCTGAGAAAGTTAACTGGTTACCCATTGAAAAACCAGAACCAGCGTTCATATCTTCACCGCTATAACCTTCAACATTCATTGAAGCTGAACCAGCTACTGACATCTCGCCAGCATGTGCTGATACAGAAACAAGTGAAGCTGCTAAAGCAGTTAAACCTATTTTTTTAAATTTGTTCATATTAATTACTCCTTATATTTAATGTTAATTATTAATAATAAACATTATGTATATAACAGGAAGATAGGAGCTCTATGTATTGAAACTTTTAATTTTCATATAAAATACGAAATTGTTGTAATTATGCAACACTAAAACCTACTTTTTCATATATTTTAGTAAAATTAGAGATATGCTGTATAAGATCTTTCACAGGATTAAATACAATGAATTCTAAAAAAACCCTAAAAATTGTCTTTTTTTTAACCTTATCTGCAACTTTCTTAAATGGCTGTAACGGAAAACTTCCAGGTGGAGATGCAAGGAAAACTCCTGCTGATCCAGCAAAAAGAGTTGAACAAAACCTCAAGGAGGGAAGAGGATTTAAACTAAATGAACAATTTAAAAATAAAGGAGGTGTGTTTGATTTTGCAAACGCTAATGAACTTTGGAGAGCTTCGTTAGATGTAATTGATTTCATGCCACTCGCTTCTGTTAATTATAGTGGTGGTATTATTATTACTGATTGGTATTCAGAAAATAATAACCCAAAAGAAAGTATCAAAATATCAATACGATTTTTGACCAACGAAATAAGATCTGATGCACTAGCTATTAAAATTTTCAATAGAAAATGTGAAAATTCATTCACTAATTGTAAATTCTCAGAGGTGAGTGGGAACTTATCTGTAGAAATTAAAAAAGAAATATTAAAAAAAGCAACTTTATATAAAAAAAAAGACAAAGAGGAAAAAGATAAAAAGTTGTAAGATAAACAAAACCTTAATTCAATTTTGTGGAAAGATATAATTTTAAATCAGTTGAAAATAAATGGCAAAAATTTTGGGATGAAGAAAAAACATTCTCTGTAAAAATAAATAAAAATAAAAAAAAATTTTACTGTTTGGAAATGTTTCCATACCCCTCTGGCAAGATTCACATGGGCCATGTTAGAAATTATACTATTGGTGATGTTTTAGCTCGGTATAAAGCTCTGCAAGGGTTTAATGTACTTCATCCAATGGGATGGGACTCATTTGGTATGCCAGCAGAAAATGCTGCAAAGCAAAATAAATTAGACCCTAGAAAATGGACTGAAACTAATATTGCAAACATGAAGTCCCAGTTAAAAAAGCTAGGTCTTTCAATTGATTGGGATAGAGAAATTTCAACATGTTCTGAAGACTATTATAAACATCAACAAAAATTTTTCTTAGAACTGCTTGATAAAAAATTAGTTTATAAAAAAGAAAATTACGTCAATTGGGATCCTATAGATGAAACCGTGCTTGCAAATGAACAAGTTATTGATGGAAAAGGTTGGCGGTCAGGGGTAAACGTTGAGAGGAAAAAACTCAGTCAGTGGTTTTTTAATATTTCAAAATTTTCTCAAGATCTTTTAGATGGATTAGATACTTTAGATACATGGCCAAATAAAGTAAAAGTAATGCAAAAAAACTGGATAGGCAAATCTTTTGGATGTGAAGTTGATTTTGAAATAGAAGGAAATCAAGAAATAAATAATATCAAATGTTTTACAACAAGACCGGACACCCTTTTTGGTTTTTCATTTTTAGCTTTATCAGTTGATCACGAAATTTCAAAAATATATGCAAATGATCCAAACTTTATAAATTTTAAAAATGAATGTTCTAAAACTGGGACAACAGAAGAAGCATTAGCAATAGGAGAAAAGATTGGGTTCAAAACTAATCTTACAGCAGTAAATCCTTTAAACCCAAAGCATAAAGTTCCAGTGTACTTTGCAAATTTTGTACTAATGGATTACGGATTTGGTGCTGTTTTTGGTTGTCCAGCACATGATCAAAGAGACTTTGATTTTGCAAAAAAGTATGGGCTTGAAATTATTACAGTTGTAAAGCCTCAAGATGAAAATAATAACTTCAAAGTTACAAAAGAAGCTTATTCAGGTCCAGGTATAATTATCAATTCAGATTATTTAAACGGGTTAAAGGCTCCAGAAGACTCTGTCCTGGAAACAATCAGAATACTTGAGGACAAAAAAATTGGAAAAAAAAAAATAAATTTTAGATTAAAAGATTGGGGTATATCTAGACAAAGGTATTGGGGTTGTCCAATTCCAGTAGCTTATGATGAATCAGGAAATGTGCATAAAGTTCCTAGTTCCATGTTACCAGTTAAGCTTCCACAAAATATCGACCTTAACGTTAAAGGTAATCCTTTAGATAGTCAAACAGATTGGAAAAAAATCAATATAGAAGGCAAAAATTTAACTCGTGAGACTGACACATTGGATACTTTTGTTTGTTCTTCTTGGTATTTTTTAAGATTTTGTTCTCCTCAGGACACAAACTATGGATTTAACAAGGAGGATGTTGATTATTGGATGCCTGTAGATCAATATATTGGTGGGGTTGAACATGCAATATTACACTTACTTTATTCTAGATTTTTTATGCAGGCATTGTCACATAAAAATGATAATTTTAATCTATTGGAGCCATTTGGTGGGCTTTTTACGCAAGGAATGGTTTGTCATGAAACCTATAAAGACTCGGATAACAATTGGATAAGTCCTGATGAAATTGAAACAATAGATGGAAAAAAATATCTTAAAAAAGATAATTCAAAAATAATTAGGGTTGGACCGTCGGAGTCTATGTCAAAATCCAAAAAAAATACTATTGATCCTGAAAATATTATTTCAAGTTATGGAGCTGATGCTGCTAGGTTATTTATTTTGTCTGACAGTCCTCCTGAAAAAGATGTTCAGTGGTCGGAGGAAGGTATAATTTCATCATTTAAATTTATACAAAAACTATGGAACTTGAACTTAAAAATTATTGAAGAAATAGAAAAAGATCACGAAAAAGATCATAACAGTGAAATTACAAAGTTTACTAATAAATTCATTGAAAGAATGACCAAAAATCTTGATAGTTTTGGATACAATAAATTAATCGCAAACATGCACGAAATGTATTCTTTTCTAATTAAGCAAGTTGAATATAAATATAAGAAAACTACCCTTAAAGAAAATTATGAGAAAATTTTAACAGCTATAAACCCTATTGTTCCTCACCTATCAAATGAATGCCTTGAAATGATAAGTTGCAA
>CACNGH010000008.1:0-66919 GCA_902619815.1 uncultured Pelagibacteraceae bacterium | reverse complement strand
GTATCCACGGTTAAACAAAGCCCGTCAAAATTTGCTCTTCGACATCTATCAATTAAATCGTCAGTAATAGATTGATCTTTATGAACATATAGTTGAAAAAGTTTTGGACCACTTGAAATATTTGCAATTTCTTCAATTGAAAATGATGCCATTGTAGACATACTATACATCGTTCCAAATTTTTCAGCAGCTCTTGCTGAAGCTTTGTCTCCCTCAGGTGTATACAAACTTTGCATTGCAGTGGGTGATAAGAAAAGAGGCATATCAATTTTTCTACCAAATAATGTTGTAGATAAATCAGGCTCTCCAACACTTGCTAAAACATTTGGAATAAGATCACAGTCGTTGAAAGCATTTGTATTCCTGTTTAAAGTTACCTCATCATCTGCGCCACCATCAATGTAGTGAAAAATGGGAGCCGGTAATTTTTTTTTTGCTAATTTTCTAAAATCCTCAAAATTATAACAATCATTTAGGTTCATGATTTTTTATGTTCTGAATCTTAAATTGCTTCTATTTAAATCGCTAATTTTTGTACAGCCCATCAATTTCATATCTCTTATAAGCTCAGATTTATATTTTTCGAGTGCTCTTTCAACACCTGCTTGTCCAGCGGCTGCAAGAGCATACAGATATAATCTTCCACCAGAGCATGCTTTTGCGCCTAGTGATAATGCTTTAAGCATATGCGTTCCTCTGTGAATTCCTCCTTCACAAATTACATCTAATTTATCACCAACTGCATCAACAATTTCAGCAAGTTGATCAAAAGGCGATCTTGATCCATCAAGTTGTCTTCCACCATGGTTTGAAACCATTATTCCTGTGCACCCAATATCAACTGCACGCTTAGCATCTTCAACACTCATCACTCCTTTTAATGCGAAATGACCACCCCATTTAGAACATAGTTGTTCAGCATCTTTCCAATTCATTGATTGATCCAGCATTGTAGAAAAATAGTTTCCAATTGAGGAGTTGGTACTTGTGCCCTCTTTCACAAAATCTTGTAGATGAGGTAATTCAAACTTACCTTTTGTTAAATAGTTTATTCCCCACATTGGCTTGGTAGCAAAACTATATAAACTTGAAAGAGTTAGTTTAGGTGGAGACGTAAAACCAGTCCTTAAATCTCTTTCTCTATTTCCTCCAGTTATTGTATCAACTGTTAGAGCCATAACATCAAATTTTGCTGCTTTTGCTCTTTCCAAACATGAATCATTTAATCCTCTATCTTTATGAAAATAAAATTGAAACATTTTTGGAGTATCAATCATTGAGGAAATTTCTTCTACACTAACTGTCGCTAATGCCGAAACTCCAAACATAGTATTATATTTCTTAGCAGCTTTACCCACTGCTCTTTCCCCATCGTAATGAAATAGTCTCTGTAAAGCGGTAGGAGACAAATAAAAAGGTAAATCTAATTTTTTACCAAATATTGTTGTAGATAAATCAACATTCTGCACACCTCTTAAAACATTTGGCACTAAATCAACATCATCAAATGCACTTGTATTTCTTGCGTAAGTTACCTCATCATCTGCGGCACCGTCGATGTAATGAAAAATTGGAGAAGGTAGTTTCTTTTTTGCTAGTTTTCTAAAATCAGCAAAATTATGACAATCTTTTAAATTCATTAGCTTTATTAGAAGTTTTTCAAGAAATTAAACATATAACTATTTGCCCCAGGATTTTTGTCCCCTAAACTGGCATTTGATATATGATTATAAGAGAAGCCTAATTCGCTTGTTTTTGATAAATCAAATGAGAACTGTAATTCGCTTTTAAATTCAATCAAATGTCCTAGGTCTTTTCCATCTCCTTCAAAATATAAACCAGGGGTAAAACTCGGAGTGATATTTAAAGCACCTAACTTGTACTGAGCCTGGATACCAGTATATAAATATCCTGCAGCATCTGCTGTAATTAAAGCTCCTGTAATTGGTGAAATTTTTCCTAAAAATGTATCTTTATTTAAATTTTCATTTTGATGCTGAAAACCCAATAAAGTAGATTTTTTACCATCATCACTAAAATCAAACATCCCCGTATAAACATTGAATTCTGTATTTTGATTTTTTACTTCTAATTCTTCTGCACTTACTGAAAAAGTTAAAAAAACTAAGAATAATGATAATATAAAATTTTTTAAATTCATGGCTAATAAATACTTATTTTTTAAATATAAAACTTTTCACAATTATTGCACCTCCAAATAGAAATATCAATATTGGCAATAACCATAGTAAATAGGTATTTTTATTAAGCCCAGGATCATACAAAATCCAATCCCCATATTTTTCCTTAAAATAACTATATATTTCTTTATCAGACAATCCTTCATTTAATTTTTTATCAACCAAAATCTTCATACTATTAGCAAAATCAGAATCTGAGTCATAAACTGATTGTCCCTGACAAATCAAACATCTAAGATTTTTAGTTATTTCATTTCTCTCACTATTTTCATTTGCAAAAAGATTATTAAAAAATAGTAAAAGAAAAATAATTATTAAAGTTTTAAAAGTTTTCATTTTGTTAAATTCTGTATTTCTAAAAAAAGTTCCAGGTTTAAAGGCCCAATATATTTTTTTATTATTTTGTTGTTATATATTATGAAGGTTTCAGGCACGCCAAAAGCACCCCACTCAATTGATTTAGTCCCATTTTTGTCAATAATAATTTTTTCATAAGGGTTTCCTAATTCATCCAGAAAACTTTTAGCATTCTTTTTGTTATCTTTATAATTCATTCCAATAACAATAAATTTATTACTTTTACTTAAGTCCATTAATATCGAGTGCTCATCTCTGCAGGGTGCACACCACGATGACCAAATATTTAATATATAAAATTTATCTAATTGAAAAATTTCTTTTGAGTCTAATGTCTCATTAGAAAGGAGACGTTCAGCTGAGAAAATTGGAATATCATTATTGATCTTTACCTCTGGAGTATAAATATTAGTATCCTCTAGACTTTTATAAAAAACCACAAAAATTACAAAAAATATTACTATAATTGAGTAAGGTACTAATTTTTGTTTCATGTTCTTTTTTTTAATAAACTAATTAATCCACCCAAGCTTATGATCATTACCGATAACCATATCCACAACATGAAAGGCTTAACTTGGTATCTTACGTTAAAATAATCTTGATTTTGAACTAAATTGATTACAATAAACTTATCCTTCATCAATGTTGTCTTAATATCTGCTTCGCTAGTAGTAATTTTAGGTTGATTGTATATTCTTAGTTCAGGGGATAAATTATTATTAATTCCCTCAGAATTAGTGATACTAAAATTAGCAATAATGGAATTATAATTTTTTTGCTTTTTTTGATTTATGCTCTCAAATACTATTTTTGTTTTTGAGCCATTATAAGTTTCACCTACTTTTAGGTTAGTTATTATCTCACTTGAAAATAAATTGTTAAATAAAATACTTAAAATCAATAAACTAAATCCGAAGTGAGCAATATTTTGAGCAAGATTTTTATACTTCTTAATAAAAAAATCTCTTAAAGTAATAAAGAATAAATAAAGAGCTGCAGAAATCAAAATAGTATTAACAAGAACATTTGCATTAAAATTTTTAACGATAAAAAACGAGATTAAAACTGAAATGACTAATAGTGAAAATAGATAGATTTTATCTTTTAAATCTGATTTTATCCATTTTAACTTAGGCCCAATTGCCATCATCAATAAAAAAGGAATTAGAAATGGGATTATCAGTTTGTGATAAAATGGTGGTCCTACAGAAATTTTTTGGGAAGATATAACATCCAGAAATATAGGATAAACGGTACCAATCAATACGACTGATAAAAAATACATCATAAACCAATTGTTTATTAAAATTGAGGTTTCCTTACTTAACCAAAAAAAATTAGCTTGATTGTTCTGACCAGGTTTGTGAAAGACAAAAAAAATAAGTAAGGATAAAGAAATCAAAGTAAATAAAAATATTAAAATAAATAAACCTCTCTCTGGATCATTGGCAAATGTGTGAACAGAATTAAGAATTCCAGATCTTACTAAAAAGGTTCCACACATACTTAATGTGAAAGTAGCAATTGACAATATGATCACCCATGAGGTTAAAGTCTCTTTTCTCTCAAGTACCAAAATACAGTGTAAAAGTGTTGTTAGAGCAAGCCATGGCATTAATGAAACATTTTCTACAGGATCCCAAAACCAAAATCCGCCCCAACCTAATTCGTAATAAGCCCAAATCGAACCTAGCAAAATACCTAAAGTTAAAAAAATCCAAGAAATTAAAACCCATTTTTTAATATGTATCGCCCAGTTGGTTGAAACCATCTTTAAAGAAGTTGCGGCTAAAGCGGAGGAAAAAATAATAGAAGAACCAACATAGCCCAAATACAAAATTGGAGGATGTATAGCTAACGCAGGATCTTGTAAAATTGGATTTAATCCTAAACCCTCATTTGGAACTGGAAATAAATAATTAAATGGGTTTGATGTTAAAATTAGAAACAAAAAAAAGCCAATAATAATTACTTGCTGAAAAACTAAGGTAAGAATTTTATATTTAATTGGTTGGTTTTTTGTTCTTAACAAAAATATGAAAATGAATAAGGTTAATACTAATAGCCATAACAACAAACTTCCCTCATGATTTCCCCAGGTACCACTTATTTTATAAAAAAGAGGTTTAGTTGTATGTGAATTATTAAACACTGTTTCATTACTGAAATCAGAAATAATGAATGAAATAACTAAAGCTAAAAAACTTACAACAACAAAAAATAATTGTAAAAATGAAAAAGATAGAATTTTATTATCTAATTGATTTAAATTTCTAAAATTTTGAATTGAAAAATAAACTAAGATCAGACCTATACACAAACCCAAGATTAGTGAGTAATGACCAACAACACTGTAAATCAATTTATTTTTCCTCCAGAGCTTTTTTTACTTCTGGTGGCATGTAATTCTCATCATGCTTAGCTAAAATTTTTGTGGCAGAAAAAAAATTTTTATCTTTCAAAAATCCCTCTGCAACTACTCCTTTTTCCTCAGCAAACAGGTTGGGAACAGCACCAGAGTAACTAACATTTATTTCATTTTTAAAATCTGTAATAATAAAATTAACTTCATCCGAGTTAACATTAATTGAATTTTTTTTAACCATGCCTCCAACTCTTATTTTACTTTTGTCTAATTCTGTCAGTGTTTTAATCTCAGATGGTGATTGAAAGTAAACAACATTTTCCTCTAAGGATTTTAAAACTAAAAATACTGTTAAAATTAAAGTGATTAAAATTAATGATACAAACAAAAATCTTAATTTAACTTTACGACCATACATGGTTCAAAAGTTAGTTATTTGTGGCGTTAGCTAAAATTTCTTTGTTTATTCTTTGTAATTTTGCAGAATTAGCTTTGTCAGAGTTTAAAGATCCAAATTTAGCAACAAACTTATTTTGCTCTTTATCAAATTGTAATTTTGTAATCACGTACAAGCCAGAAAAACTTAAAAGAGTAAAGCCAAAAGCAGACAACACATAAACCCCGTATCCATTCATAAAAAGTAATTCACTGATCATAATCTATCTAAGCCTTTATTTTTAATTTTTATCAGTTCTGTATTATATTTCATTAAGAAAATTAACAACGAAAATAGAGCAAATGCCGCAGTCATTATCAACAAAGGGAAAAGCATTGATGTATGAATTGAACTTTTTGATAAAATATTAATTGAGGCAGGCTGATGAAGTGTATTCCACCACTCAACAGAGTATTTAGTGATTGGAACGTTAATTATACCAATGATTGTAATAAAAGTGGTAATTTTAAAAACTTTTTCCTCTTTTTCATAAATTCTCCATGCAATTAAATACAAAGCAAAAAATAATGCTAAAATTAACATTGAAGTAATTCTTGCATCCCAAGCCCACCAAGTTCCCCATGTAGGCTTGCCCCAAATAGAACCCGTAACCAACGCAATAATATTAAATACAAATCCAGACGGAGCCAAACTTTTTGCAATTAAAAATAAATTTTTATTTTTAAAAATAAAACCACTAACTGACAGTAGGGTTATCGACGAAAAAATTCCAAGTGAGATCCAGGCTGATGGAACATGCACATACATTATTCTTACTGCATCACTTTGTTTATAATCTTCTGGAGACAAAATTAACGCCTCAGTTAAACCAACTGTTAGAACAACAACAAATAAAAACAAAACATACCCTGGAGCTTTAGATGTTATTTGAAATATTTTATTTGGTTCTAAGAGTTTGAACATATTTGTTATTTAGGGATTAATTTTAGAATTTCTATTATGAAAAAGTTATCTGATCAAGAATGTAGAGGGGGAGACAAAAGGACTAAATATAACGTTTAACATCCTTGATCAGAAAATAAATGAGTAAAGTTAATATTTATGGCCTAGTTTTGAGCAGAATGTGTTGGAATGGTGATTTACTTAGTTCGAAAGCTTAAAATAACTTGAGCCTTTTTTACCTGAAAAAATCTCCTCGATTAGAGGGTGTTTTATTGGCTCATCAGAATCGTCCATGAGCAAATTTTGCTCTGAAACGTATGCCTCATAAGTAATTTCATCATTTTCAGCAAGTAAGTGATAAAATGGCTGATCTTTTCTTGGTCTAACGTTCTTTGGAATTGATTGATACCATTCCTCGGAATTATTAAATTCAAAATCAACATCATAAATGACACCTCTAAATTCAAAGTGTTTATGTTTTACAATGTCGCCGATTGAAAATTTAGCTTTTTGGATTGGCATTGTGATTAGTATGGGTATTTAAATATAAAAATCAATGCAAAAAAGATTAATGTTTTGTGATGTGGCAAATATGTTAATATCTTTTTAGTGAATAAATCTTTTTTAAAATTTATTACCGATTTCGGGCCTTTAGCGATATTTTTTTTCTTTTATTATAATAATGATAAAAATTTATCAGTTGCAATTCCTCCACTCATAGTTGCAACTTTAATTGCTTTAGCAGTTGTGTGGTTCTTTGAAAAAAAAATACCTCCAATGCCTTTGGTAAGTGGAATATTAATAACTTTCTTTGGAGGATTAACTATTTATTTTAATGATCCTATTTTCATTTACGTTAAACCAACAATTATAAATATAATATTTGCTTTAGCATTATTTTTTGGAAAATATTTTACAAAAGAACCCATTTTAAAAAAAATTATGGGAAAATCAATCCCATTAACTGACATGGGATGGGAGATACTAAATAAAAGGTGGATGTTCTTCTTCCTTGGGCTCGCCGTACTTAATGAATTTGTCTGGAGAACACAAACTGAGGAATTCTGGGTCAATTTTAAAGTTTGGGGAATGTTGCCAATAACTATAATCTTTACAGCATTTCAAATACCACTAATCAATAAACATAAAATTGATGCGCAGTAATCTAAAATTAGTAATCAATAATCCACAAAATAAAATAGAGCAAAAACAATTTTTTGAAAAAGATGAACTCAAAATTATTTTAGATCTATATGCAAAGATGGTTTCTGAAGGATCATGGAAGGACTACGGACTAAATATTTCTAGCAAGCAAGTTAGTTTTAGTGTTTTTAAGAACACGACAGAAAATGCCCTGTATAATATTTGTAAAAATTTCAAACCCAAAAATAAAAATCTTAAGTATCTGATTACTGATACAAATGGTAAAATCTTAAAAAATACTTTTGAACTTAAAACTTTATTAAAAAATACGAATTGGAAAAAACTCTGAAAAAACTATCGTCTTTGACCAAAAAGTCTCAACAACATTATAAATAAATTTATAAAGTCTAAGTAAAGAGTTAATGCACCCATTACTGCTTTTTTGCCCATGATTTCACCCGTATCGCTAGCGGCATACATATTTTTAATTTTTTGTGTATCGTAGGCAGTAAGACCAACAAAAATTAAAACTCCCAATATTGAAATTACAAAATACATCATTGATGATTTCATAAATATATTTACTATCGAAGCTATAATTATTCCAATTAAACCCATCATTAAGAATGAACCTAATTTAGTTAAATCTCTTTTAGTCGTATAACCATAAATGCTCATCGCTCCAAAAGTTGCTGAGCAAATGAAGAAAACTCTTGTTACACTCATACCTGTGTAAACTAATAAGATTGAAGATAAAGATAAGCCCATCAACCCTGCAAAAACCCAAAAAGTTGTCTGAGCTTTTGATGCACTCATTTTATTAATTCCAAAACTCATATAAAAAACAATTCCTAATGGCGCAAGCATCACAAGCCATTTTAAACCTGACATATAAATTGCATTACCCATTTGAGTTAGACCCACAATAGATCCAGCATCGTTAGTAACGACTGACATTTTAAATGTTAACAGCGCAACTATTCCTGTTAATAAAATTCCTGTTGCCATATAGTTGTAAACTTTTAGCATGTAGGCTCTTAAGCCTTCATCCATTACAACAGTTGATTGTTGAGCTGCCTTAGCTCTATTTAGTATTCCGTTTTTATCAAATTTCATATGGTCATTATATAATAGCCTTTTACTAATTATTCAAGATACCTTAAAAGGTTAATAAAACATTAACATAATTTTCAGATGAATTACAAAAATCTAGGTAACACGGACTTAAAAGTAAGCACAATTTGTCTCGGTACCATGACTTGGGGTGAACAAAATACTCAAAATGAAGCATTTGAACAAATGGATTTTGCTTTAGATCAGGGAGTAAATTTTTGGGACACTGCAGAATTATATGCTGTTCCTCCACGAAAAGAAACTTACGGGGACACTGAAGAGATTATTGGAAACTGGTTTGAGAAAACCAAAAAAAGAGATGAGGTAATTCTTGCAACCAAAGTTGCTGGACCTGCTAGAGATTATTTGAGAAATGGAGAAAATAGTTTTGTTGGTACAAACCTAGAGACTGCATTAAATAACAGTCTCAAGAGACTTAAAACAGATTATGTAGATTTGTATCAACTTCATTGGCCAGAAAGAAAAGTAAATAATTTTGGTAGATTAGGTTACGTTCATCAAGAAAATGACTGGAACCAATTTGAAGATGTATTGGAAGAATTAAATAAATACATAGATCAAGGTAAAATTAGGCATATTGGTTTATCGAATGAAACCCCTTGGGGAACAATGAGTTTTCTTAAACTTTCAAAGGACAAAAATTTACCTAGAATGATGTCAATCCAGAATCCATATAGTTTATTGAATCGATCCTATGAAGTTGGATTAGCTGAGGTATCCATAAGAGAGGAAATTGGTTGTTTGTCATACTCTCCCCTAGCAAGTGGTTATCTAAGTGGAAAATACAGAAATAAAAAATTTCCAAAAGGATCTAGAATGGAAAGAGATTTTGATTTTTGGACAAGATACAGAAAGCCAAATACTGAAGAAGCAGTAGAGCTTTATTACAATATAAGCAAAAAACATAATCTTGATATGAGTCAAATGTCTATCAAATTTTGTGAAATACAGGACTTTATGACAAGTGTAATTATTGGTGCAACAACAATGGAGCAGTTGAAAACCAACATAGAAAGTGTAAATGTTAATCTATCAGATGATGTCATTAAAGAAATTAACCACGTTCAAAAAATTTACCCAAATCCATGTCCTTAGTTAAAAAAATTATAACATTTTTTACTATTTTGTTTTTAGCAAGCTTTGGTCAACTTCAGGCGCAAGAAGTAAAAAAAATAGGTAAGTACAAAGATTGGGAAGCAATGGTGGTTTCTGAAGCAAGTGGTAAAGTTTGTTTTGCGCAATCCTCACCTATCTTGCAAGCACCAAAATCAAACAAGAGAGATGCAAAATTATTTGTAGCCTTTAGGCCAAACGAAAGTATTACTAATGAAGTAAGTGTTACCCCAGGCTATGAATTTAACAAAAGCAACTCTGTTACTGCAGCTTCAGGTAAAAATAAGTTTAAATTTGATATTAAAGAACAAGGCTTTGCTTGGATTGCCGATAATAAAATTGAATTAAGAATGATTAAGCAAATGAGAAAAGGATCTAGATTAATGGTTACTGGATATAATCAAAAAGGCTCTCAAACAATTGATCATTATTCATTACTAGGATTTACAAAGGCTTATAACGCATCTCGAAAAGCTTGCAGTTAATTTAATGAAATCAAAAAAAAAAATTGTCCTAGCATACTCTGGAGGGCTTGATACCTCTATTATTTTAAAGTGGCTCCAAGAAAATTATGATGCAGAAGTAATTTGTTACACTGCAGATGTAGGGCAAGAGATTAATAGAAAAAAAATAATCTCTAATGCAAAGAAATTTGGTGTAACAAAAATAATTATTAAAGACTTAAAAGATGTCTTTGTAAAAGATTATGTTTATCCAATGATCAGAGGTCATGCTATTTATGAAGGTATCTACTTGTTAGGTACGTCTATCGCAAGACCACTTATAGCTAAAGATCAAATCAGAGTTGCTAAGAAATTTAAAGCATACGCAGTCTCTCACGGTGCAACTGGTAAAGGAAACGACCAAGTAAGATTTGAACTAGGATATCATTACTTTGGACCAAAAATAAAAATCATAGCACCGTGGAGAATATGGAATTTAAAATCTAGAACTGATCTAATTAATTATGCAAAAAAACACAACATAGCTATTCCAAAGGATAAAAAAGGTGCTCCACCTTTTTCAGTTGATGATAATTTATTTCACACCTCTACTGAAGGTAAGCTTTTAGAAAATCCAAAAAACTCTGCTCCAGAGTTTATTTTTCAAAGATCAGTTTCACCTGAAAAGGCACCAAATAAAGCATCTTTTGTTACTATCAATTTTAAAAACGGAGATCCATTTGCTGTTAATGGAAAAAAACTTTCTCCAGCAAAATTATTAGAAAAATTAAACAAACTCGCAGGTAAAAATGGAATTGGGAGAGTTGATTTAGTGGAAAATAGATTCATTGGTATAAAGTCGCGAGGGGTTTACGAAACTCCTGGAGGTACTGTATTGCTTCATGCACATAGAGCCATAGAGTCTGTAACCTTAGATAAAGACACCATGCATAAAAAAGATCAAATCATGCCTAGATATGCCGAACTTATTTATAATGGTTACTGGTTTTCCAAAGAAAGATTTAAACTACAAAAAATTGTAGATCTAAAAAAAAATAAGGTAAACGGTTCTGTGAAACTAAAACTTTATAAAGGAAATGTTACAATTAATTCTAGACAAACTAAGAGCATAGCTTACTCAATGAAAAAAGTTTCGTTCGAGGAAAATAAAACGTTTAACAAGTCAAATGTTGAAAAATTTATTAATTATCACAAGAAAAAACTGCATTCTTAATTAATCTTAGGTCAATTTATCGTTTGTCAAATTAGTTTAAAGCTATATCTTAAAATTATGGAATCATTAAAAAATTGGATGAGAGATACTGCTAATATTTTATTTGATGACAGCAAAAATGATCTTCGTGCCCTTCCTAAAACAGTTAGATTACAAATTCTTTTGGTCCTAAGTTTTATTTGGACTACTGTTTTTAGCTTGTATGTATTTTCATATACAACTTTTGCATTTGGCTGGGCTGGACTTTTTTTAGCTCACATTGGTTTAATATTTGCTGTATATATGACATTCAAACAATTCCACAGGGCAGAGGAAAGATCTGCTAGTGTTTTTCGAACAAAAAATTTTGATCCATTTAAAATAATGGTCATTGTTTTTGTAATTGTATTTATTTTTGTTTTTTCAAAAGGAATTGAAGTTTTAACAAGTCCAAACCCAAATTCTTACTCTATTCCTTATGATGGACCTTCAAAATCAGTGTTTGAAAAATGGCTCCCATTTAGTAAAGATAAGTAATGGATAAGATAGCGAAAAACTTACAGTTAGGATTAATGTGCATTATTTTAATCAGCACTATTATTGCTGTTGGTATTGAAATTTCAAATATGTTTACAAATCAACTAGTTACATTAGCTGATTTGCTTTTAATGTTTCTATATTTAGAGGTACTAGCGATGGTGAGAGTTTTTTGGAATCAACAATCTATAAGTATTACCTTACCACTTCTTATTGCAATAACAGCTCTTGCTAGGTTTATTATTCTACAAGGCAAAGAAATGGATCCTACCGCTCTTGTCTATGAGGCAGTGGCTATACTGTTAATTGCTGGAGCAATTGTTGTTCTTAGATTAAGGCATAGTGACAAACTGGGTCTGAAGAAAAAAAAATCAAGGTAGTTTAATATGTTGTTTGAGGCTTCAAGGGCGAAAGCCATTGAAAAATTAAATCATTTTGTGGAAAATAATCTTTCTGAATATTCTAAGTTAAGAAATTTTGATTTTGGGTCAGAGAATAGATCTAATGTATCCTGTCTATCCCCTTACATCACACACGGGATAATAAGCGAAAAAGAAATCATAAATAAATCTCTTAATAAATTTTCTTTTGCAAAAAATGAAAAGTTTATCCAAGAGGTTTTGTGGCGTACTTATTGGAAAGGTTGGCTTGAACTAAGACCTAATGTTTGGGATGATTATTTAATAGAGTTAAAAAAAATAAAAGAAGAATTAAAGGATAATAAAGAATATTTAAATGCCATCGAAGGTAAAACAAATATTGAGTGTTTTAATGTATGGGTAAATGAGCTCAAAGAAAATAATTATCTTCATAACCATACCAGAATGTGGTTTGCAAGTATTTGGATTTTTACTCTAGAGTTACCATGGCAACTAGGTGCTGAATTTTTTATGCAACATCTGTATGATGGAGATGCTGCATCGAACACCCTAGGATGGAGGTGGGTCGCTGGAATTCAAACACAAGGTAAGCATTATTTAGCAAGCGAGTGGAATATTAAAAAATTTACCAATAATAGATTTCAAAATATAAAATTAAATGAAAACGCTCCTCCAAAAAACTCTGAAAGATCTTACTCGGTTATAAATCAAGAATTTAGCAACCCTCAAGACATTAAGGAAAAAAATCTTATAATTTTTGAAAATAATCTCTCATTTGAAATCACTGACTTTAACAAAAATTTTTTTAAAAAAATTTATATAGTTTCTAATAAAAATGAAAATAGATCTATCAAGCTCAGTGAAAGATTAGTAAAATTTAAGTCTCTTTTAGTGGAAGACCAAAAGCAAAGGCTAAAAGATAAAAAAATTGATTCTGAGGTAATTAATATTAATGAAATTAACAATATTGAAAATTGCTACGGATTGTATCCAGCTGTTGGAGAAAATTTAGATTATCTAAATTCTAATAATTTAAAGATAGAATTTTTATACAGAGATCTTGATCGAATTTCTTGGCAATACTGTAATAAAGGGTTCTTTAATTTTAAAAATTATATTCCAAAAATAATTTCAACTTTCAGCTAATACCATCTAATCATTCCAATGATTCCTGCAGTTGCATAGAAAAATTGTAAAAATAAAATACCTTTGTGACCTCCTCTATAAGCCCAAATTCCAATTAAAATTGCTGATAAAAGCAACAAGCAAAAACCAAAGAACTCTATTCCAATATTTGATGCAACAAATAAAGAATACAATATTGCAGTTATGACCCCTGCCCATTCAAAAAATTTGTTGTTCATAAAAGTTTTTTAAAATTATCACAAAGTGTTTTAGAATAATAATTTATATCTCTGATATAATTTGGGTCTTCAATTTTTACGTTCATTACTTAACCAATCAAATAGAAGACAACAAGGTATCTACTTACTTTTCCAATTGCTACTAAAATAATAAAATCTAAAAATTTAACTCTCAATAAACCTGCAATTAAAGTTAATGGATCACCTAAAACAGGGACCCAAGCAAATAATAAAGACCATTTGCCAAACTTTCTAAACCATTTTGATGATTTTTCTATTTGTGTTTCTTTAAATGGAAACCATTTTTTTGAACTAAGATTTCTTGAGTAAAATCCTAAAGCCCAATTAACAACAGATCCTAAAACATTTCCAAAGCTTGCAACGATTAACAATAACAAATTGTCATAATTTGATGTTACAATTAACCCTGCCAATGTAAGTTCGGAAGAAAATGGTAAAATAGTTGCTGCTAAAAAAGATATTACGAATAACGATAAGTAGATCACTTAGAGCACTTTTTTGAACAATACTTTACCTTATGCCAATTAAGCCTCCATTTTTTTCGCCATGTAAAAGGTCTTTTGCAAACAGGACAAGTTTTAGACGGCAAATTTTCTTTTTTCATTAAATAGTATTTCGTCTAATAAATTTATCAGCCTCTGAAAGAATTAGTTTTTTTCTTTCATCTTTCATTTTATCAAAGATACGAACCATCATTGATAAACGAGGATTTTTCAAAAAAAATTTTCTATTTCTATCTATAAATCTCCAATAAAGTCCGTCCATAGTATTACACCACTCTCCTTTTTTAAAATCCATCATTTTCATAAAATATGCGGATCCACATATATAAGGTTTGGTTGCAAAAATACCTCCATCGCTAAACAGTCCCATTCCATAAACGTTTGGAACCATCACCCAGTCAGATGAATCGACAAACATTTCCATAAACCATTTATAAACAATGGTAGGCTTAATCTCACACAAGTTCATAATATTAGATAAGATCATTAATCTTTCGATATGATGTGACCAACCATAATCGACTGCATTCTTAATTGCATAGTCTAATGGTGGAAGGCCAGTATTTCCTTCGTACCAAGAGTTTTTCATTTTTCTATTTTGTTTAAAGAAATTTCTAGTTTCCATTTCTTTAGAATAACCCTGATAAATACCTCTCATAAACTCCCTCCAACCAATTACCTGACGGATATAACCTTCCAAAGAATTCATTCTTATTTTATTTTTTTTATGAAAATCTAAAACTTTGTGAATTATTAATTCAGGTGTTATTAGCCCAAGGTTAATATATGGACTTAAAGCACTATGAAAAAGAATGTTATCTTTTTGATCTACAGCATCCTCATAGTCACCAAATAGGTTTGATTTTTCTTTAATAAAAAAATTTAAAAGTTTGACTACATCATCATATTCTGTTGCAAACCAAAAATGATCTGTGCTACCTGGATGGTTTTTAAACAATTTTTCAATAATAGGTTTCAATTTTTTTGTGTAACTTGTTTCATTAATTTTGGGAAATTTTGGTATAGAAATATCTTTAGGTAATTTATTTCTATTATCTTCATCAAAGCTCCACTTACCACCAATTGGATTACCATCTGATCCCATTAGTATTCCTGATTTTTTTCTTACCTCTTTGTAAAAAGTTGCCATAAATGGTTTTTTTGAGTTTCCTAGATATTTTTTAAATTCTTCACGAGAATTAAGAAACATTGGTGTTTGAATAATATTCCATTCAATCTTCTCTTTTTTAAAAAATAAAGAAATCTTTTGTTCAAAAGGTTTATCTTCTATCTCGAAGCTAGATACTGCCTTGATTTTTTTTTGGGCAATGATTTTTTTTAATTTTTTTAAATAATCTTCACTAAATTCTTTGTCTTCAATTTTTGAATATTCTAATTTAAATTTATTTTTCTTAAGACTATCTGCGTAGGATCGCATAGAAGATAAAAACAAAAGAATTTTTTGCTTATGGTGTTTTTCATAGGTACATAAACCTTTATCTTCTGCCATAAAGAAAGTATGGTCTTTTTTGAAGCGGTCGATGTATTTTGTTGGAAATAATTGATTACCAAGTATAAAAAATAACTTCATGGTTAAATATAACTAATAAAATTTTTTATGTCAGAAAAATATCTTATTTTTGGTGCGACAGGATCTATTGGCTCTAGTCTTGCTGAACAATTAAAAAGCTCTGGTTATGATATTCATTTAGTTGCCAGGAACGAAAGTGAAGTAAGCGTTTTAGCTGATAAGCTAGGATGTCCATTCACACTTGCAGATGTTTTAGAGGAAGGATTTATAGAAAAAGTTATAACCGATATACCAGAAATAAAAGGTATTGCTTATTGTGTTGGTTCTATTGATTTAAAACCATTACGAATGGTGAAAGAGGAAGATTTCAATAAATGTATGAAGCTAAATTTATATTCAGCAGTTGAGGCAATCCAGGGTTATCAGGAGAGTTTGAAAAAAAATAAAGGCTCAATTGTTTTATTTTCAACTGTTGCTGCACAGAGGGGTTTTACTAACCACGCAATCATCGCATCTGCAAAGGCAGCTGTTGAAGGTTTAACTGTTTCTCTTGCCGCTGAATTTGCTCCAAATATCAGAGTAAATTGTGTTGCTCCAAGTCTTACCAAATCTAAAATTGCAGAACCAATGCTAAAAAATACAGCTATTGCAGAAGGAATAGCAAAGGCTCACCCTCTTAAAAGATTAGGAGAAGGAAAAGACTCTGCATCACTTGCAAAATTTTTAATTACAGAAGATAGTTCCTGGGTTACCGGTCAGATAATTGCAGTTGATGGTGGTAGATCTAAACTTTCATAAAGTGATTAGATATTTTTTATATATAATTTTTTTTACTTTTATTAGTTCAAATAGTTTTTCGAATGATTTTAATTTTAAAAAAATTGCAGATCTCGATGATCCTTGGGGGTCATCTTTTATAAATAAAGATGAGCTATTAGTAACTGAAAAAAGTGGAAAAATTAAAATTATAAACATTCTTTCAAAAGAAATTTTCGAGGTTAAACATAATTTAGATTTTTTAGTAGTTGGTCAAGGTGGGTTGCTAGATATTATTTATCAAGACAATACGGTTTGGATTTCATACTCGGAAAATAGATCAAACTGGAAAACAAGTACTTCAATTGCAAAGGCAATGTTTGATAAAAGAGAGTTAAAATTTGAAAATATCTTTCAGGCGAATCCTCCAATTGACTCGGGTTATCATTTTGGATCAAGACTGGCTATTAAAGACAATTATTTATTTGCATCTGCTGGTGAAAGAGGACAAGGTATGATTGCACAAGATCCATCTCAACATCCTGGAAGTATTATTAGAATTCATCTAGATGGAAGTATTCCAAAAGATAATCCTAAGTTTGAAGGAAAATCAGATTGGCTCCCAGAAATATATCAAATAGGTATTAGAAACCCTCAAGGTTTAGCCCTATCTCCTTTTGATGGAAAAATTTATATGAGTAATCACGGCGCTAAAGGAGGCGACTGGTTTGGTGAGGCAAAAAAAGGTGAAAACTACGGATGGAAAATTTTAGGTTGGGGTGGAACAAATTATTCAGGCAGCAAAATTGGACCAAAATGGAAGCCTGGGTTTACAAAAGCTATTAAATACTGGGTTCCTTCAATTGCAACTAGTGCCATCACAATTTACAAAGGTTCAGAATTTAAAGAATGGAATGGTCTCGCTTTGGTAACTTCTTTGAAAGATAAATCCCTTAGAGCTCTTGATTTTAGTGACCTATCAAATGTTAAAGAAAGTCTAATTTTTAAAAATAAAATTGGAAGGCTAAGAGATATCCAGGTTCATCCTGAAAATGGTAAAATTTATTTTTTAGCGAATGATAGTTTGTGGTTAATGGAAAAAAATTAAAGAATTGTTATTCTGTGCATAATTCTATTACCTTTAAAAGGTGTTGCTTGATGCAACATGGATCTGTTATCCCAAATAGCTAATTGATTTTTTTCCCATTCCAGTGAATGTTGAAATTTTTTTTTAATTTGGTGTTTGAATAATTTTTTTTTTAAATCAACTTCATTTTTAATTTTTGGCTGAAATCCAACTAAATGACCTGGGCTAGAATAGATTGCATAATTTGAACTTATTTTTCTTATAATTTTATGAGTAGATTTTAATTCTTTTATTTTTTTCCCTTTCTCTTTTACCCTCTCTTTTGTGGTAATTGAAATTGGACCCTCAGAGGAATAAACCCCCTTTAAACTTGATAATTTTCGTTTCATAGGTTCAGTTAGATTTTTAAAAGCATGATATTGTGAACAAAACTCTGTATTTGCTTTTCCTTTTTTGGGAACTAATTTTGATAGCAACATAGTAAATCTTGGTGGTTTTTTTGTATAAATAGAATCTGTGTGAAACTGTTCACCAAAACTTGGTCCTTTATCGCTTTCTTTTCTTTGAACAACAGTTATCTGAGGATATTTTTTGTTTAATCCTTTTAATCTTGGATAATCTGCAAGTTTTCCAAAATTTTTAGCAAACTCAACATAATGTTTAGAGGAAAGATTTTGTCTTTTAAAAAAAATCATTCCATATTTATTTAGAGCATTAATAATGATTTTGAAATTTTCTTTTGAAAGTTTTTGAAGATCAGTGTCAATCTCAGCCCCAATATTGTTTTTATTGGGAATAATTCTTATCATCTTAAGAATTTAGTAATTTGTTTTTTGCTTTCTCAAACTCTTCTTGGGTTAGCACTCCACTTTCACGCAAACTATTTAATTTTGCTAACTCATCACTTAATGAACTATTGTCGGTTGAAATGGTTGATTTAGTCTCCGCTTCGATCTCTTCTTTTTCTGCTCTATTGGCTTCTTTAGCATTAAATCCGTTCATGATTGCCATACCACCTAAATATAATACATAAGCCATAATTGGTATTACTAAGCCAAAAAAAATTATTTTTTCCATAAACTAATCTTCGTCTTCCTCTCTCCATTTTTTTTCGTACAATAAGTAAGCTGCATAAACTACTGAAACTGTACCTACAATCATTCCATAATCAAAACCTGTTTGCTGGTCGTGAAGGTACCAACCCAGTTGAGTAGCTCCAATTGTTGGAAAAGTTAGTAAAAGAAAAATTATGGCAATCCTGTATGGATACTTTGGTTTTTTCATATCTTAGATTAACAGAATAAATTGTGAGATTTAATTGCTAAATTTGCGTTCTTTTGAAACACTCTATGGTATTTTTCAATAAACAAGCGATTGTCATTGGGCCTACACCACCTGGAACCGGCGTTAAAGCTTTTGCATTTTTAGAAACTTCATCAAAATCCACATCCCCAACAATTCCTTTATCAGTTTTATTAATACCAACATCAATAACAATAGTATCTTTTTTAACCCAATCGCCTTTAACAAGTTCTGGAATTCCAACTGCTGCAACTATTATATCTGCTTCTAAACATTCAGCTTTTAAATCTTTAGTTTTTGAATGAGTAATTGTTACTGTGCAATTTTCTTTTAAGAGAAGTTGAGTCATTGGCTTTCCATTTAAATTTGATCTTCCAACTATTACTGCTTTTTTTCCATTTAAATTAGGTTCAACTTTTTTGATCAATAAATAGCAACCCAAAGGAGTACATGGTACTGAACTTTCATATCCAGAAGAAAGATTTCCAACATTCATTGGATGAAAACCATCAACATCTTTTGAGGGTAAAATTGTTTCAATTACTTTTTGTTTATCAATATGTTTTGGAAGTGGCAGTTGAACTAGAATTCCTGAAACTGTCTCATCCTTATTTAATTCTTTAATTTTTTCTAATACTGTTTTTTCCTCGACAGAATCTGGATATTTAATAACTTCAGATTTTAAACCTACTTCATTAGCTGATTTTTCTTTGTTACGTACATAAATTTGGCTTGGAGTTAAATCACCTATAAGAATGACTGTTAAGCCAGGTACTTTATTGTATTTTGCTTTTAATCCTGTGACTTCATGCTTAAGCTCTTGTCTTAATTCTGCAGCAGCTTTCTTCCCATCTATTAAAATCATTTTATTTTTCTAAAAAATCATTGGCGCGATGTAGAGCTTCATACACATTTCAATAAACCAAATCAATAGTAGAAGAATTACCGGAGATATGTCTAAAGATCCTAAATTAGGTATAAAACGTCTGATTTTGTTTAAAATTGGATCTGTAAGTCTGTAGGTTAATTCTAAAAGAGAATAGACAAATCTGTTTTGGGTATTTAAAACGTTAAAGGCAATTAACCAACTTACAACTACATTTGCTATTACAACATATGAGTAAAGTTTTAGAATTTGTAAAACTAAATAAAAAATTGCTATCATTTTTTTTCGACATAAATCGACTGACTTGGGAAAGCAAAAGAAGCACCATTTTTCTCAACTATCTGTTTAATTTCAATTGCTAATCTCTCTTTCACTTCTAGAGAATTACTCCAACTATTAGAGTTCGTAAAACACCTCACCAGTAAATCAATAGAACTATCTGAAAATTTTTCTATTCTAACAGCAACTCCTGTTGCTTGGTTAAAATCCTCACTTTTATTTATATATTGTTCTATCTCGTCTCTTACTTTTTTTAATTGCTCAATTGTAGAGTCATACTGAAGAGTAATAATCCACCTCACTCTCCAATTTGAAGTTTCACTTACGTTTATGACTGCATTTTCTGCAAACTGAAAGTTTGGAATAATTGCTAGAGACTTATCAAACTTTCTAATCGTTGTTGACCTAAAACCTATTTTTTCAACTATCCCTTCTATAATTCCATCAACTGCAATCCAATCTCCAATTTTAAATCTTTTTTCAACTAATACTAAAATTCCTGAAATTAAATTTTTAAATAAATCTTGTGCACCTAGAGCCACTGCAACACCAAACAAACCAAGACCTGCAATAATTGGGCCAATTTTAATTCCCCATAACTCAAGAACTGCAGCTAAACCAAGTATGAAAATTAATACTTTTAAGGACTTTATTATCCATCCAATAAGTTCTCTTGTTAAAAGTTTATCTAGTCCACTTAATATATAAGATACAGGTTCGATTATTTGATGAATAACCCAAAATATTAAAATGGTTATCAATGTTCTATTAATAGTATCTACTACATCTCTACCTTCTGCAGAAAAAGTCATGTAATAGCTTGCAATAAAAAAACCTAAAACGATTGGTAAAAATCTTGCCGGGCCTTCTAAAGCGCGAACAAAAGTATCGTCCAATTTGTTTGTGGTTCGCTTTGAAATAATTTCTAATTTTTTAATAACTAATTTACTGATCAGGCCTCTAAAAATTAGAAAAACTAAAAAAATAGCAATACCAATTACGATTTGGAAAATATCAACTCCAAGAATGCCCTGATTCCAAACTGATAAAAATATATCAGAAAAATTATTTATTATGTCCATGGCTAAATTTTATATAACAAAAACTCCTCTTCTCCAGGATTAAAAAGAAATATCTTTTTCCATTTAATTTCGTTCAGTATTGATGAGGTTTTTTCACCTATACACATTAAATTCGTATCCATCCAAAGACTTTCTAGTTGATGAATTTTGATAAAGTTTAAAAAGCTTGATCCACTGTTTTGAGAGTAAACATAGACCATATCAGGCATATTTTGTTTTAATCCTCTAATAAAGTCCTCATTAAAATTATGATTATGGTTAACCCTATAATTTATAATCCTCTTGATACTATAACCTTCTTTTAATAACTGCTGGTCAAGATCAACTGATATCGTTTCTCCACTCACATAAAGTAACTGTCCGTCAGAAGAGCCATGATTTTGTAAAATTAATTCTTTTAAATTTGAAACATTACCTTCAGCTGCAATTGTATTTTGAAAACCAAAACTTCTTGCTTTTTTTTCAGTTGCCTCTCCAACACAAAAACATTTAATGGTCTTATTAATTTCATCATGATTTAAAAATTTTACAGCATTAGCACTAGTGAAGATAAATCCATTGAAGTCTGCAAAATTTATTTCGTCGTGAACTACTTCCTCAACACTTAATAAAGGAAGGTGGGAAACTTGATGACCTAAGGATTTGAATTTGACTATCATTTCAGAGCAGTCTTCTAAAGGTCTTGTTAGTAAAATATGCATATTATCTTTTATAAGAATTATTAGATTTTGTTTTTAAAATTTGACCTACTTCTTTGCCAATTTGGCTAAAGTCTTTAACTTTGCCATTTTTTTTTTCATAATATCTTTTTGAGCCATCTAAAGAAAATAATTCAGCTTCAACAATAATTTTATCATCTTTTATTATAGAGTGGGCTCCAACTGCGGTTTCGCAGTCGCCTTCCAAAACTTTTAAAATATTTCTCTCAACATGTGCTCTTATAAATGTTTCGTTATGATTTATTTTTTTTAAAACTGAGATTATTTCCTCATCGTCCTCTCTACATTGAAGTGCAATTATACCTTGTCCAGCACTTGGAATTATTTTTTCAGGAGAAAATATTTCCGAAATTTCACTGTCAAAATTCAAAAATTTAATTCCTGCATAAGATAAGATTATTGCATCATAGATTCCATCTTTAAGTTTTTTAATACGTGTATCAACATTCCCTCTAATAAGTTTACATTCAAGATCTGATCTGATTTTTTTAATTTGATATTCTCTTCTAAAAGATGAGGTTCCAATTATAGAGTTTTTTTTTAATTCATTTAATTTTTGTTTATCCTTTGTGATAAGAATTTCTCTTGGATCATTTCTTTCTAAGAATACATCTGTTTTAAGACCTTGAGTTTCAAAAGCTGGCATATCTTTAAGTGCGTGAACTGCAATATCGATATTGTTATCTTGAAGTTCTTTTTCAATATTGCTTGAAAATAATCCTTTACCACCAACTTCTGACAATCTTATATCCTTAATCTCGTCTCCTTTTGTTGTTATTTTTTTTATTACAACATCTTCATCACTTAAATCAGTACTTTTGACAATTTGATCTTTGGCTTTTTGGGCATAAAGCATAGCCAGCTTACTGCCTCTAGATCCAATGATAATTTTTCTATTCATAAATATATTTATTTCTTACTTGTATTGAGATTGTACAATTATTAAAAACTATTTGAATGAGCAAAAAACCCTTAATTCTCGGAATAGAAACGAGCTGTGATGAGACAGCTGCATCAATTATAACTCAAAATGATCAAGGGAGTCCGGTAGTTTTATCAAGTGTTGTTTCAAGCCAAGTTGAAGTACATAAGGAATTTGGAGGAGTGGTTCCAGAATTAGCTGCACGAGCACATATTGATAAAATTGATTGGATTGTTCAAAGAGCTATCGATGACAGTGGAAAAAAAATTAATGAAATTGATGCTGTGGCATCCACTGCAGGACCTGGTTTGATTGTTTGTCTCTCTGTTGGTTTAAGTTTTGGAAAAGCTTTTGCAGCTTCAATAAATAAACCCTTTATAGCAGTTAACCACCTAGAGGGTCATGCATTAAGTCCTAAGTTGAATTCAAATTTAAACTATCCCTATTTACTTTTGTTGATCTCAGGCGGACATTCACAATTTTTAAATGTTCAAGGATTAGGAAAATATAAAAGATTAGGAACAACCATTGACGATGCTTTGGGAGAAGCATTTGATAAAACTGCAAAACTTTTAGGTATTGAATTTCCAGGTGGTCCACAAATTGAAATTTTAGCAAAAAAAGGTGATCCTAATAAATATGATTTACCAAAACCTATTTTTAGTAAAGGTGGTTGTAATTTGTCTTTTGCTGGTCTTAAAACGGCAGTGTTAAAAATAACCAAAAATATTAAAACAGATCAGGAAAAATTTGATCTAGCTGCATCTTTTCAAAGAACTATAGAGGAAATTTTATATAAAAAAACTAAAGTTGCTTTTAAAGAATTTGAAAAACAAAATGGTTTAACCGAAAAAAATTTTGTAGTTGCTGGAGGAGTAGCTGCTAATAAAAATATTAGAAATATGCTAATCAGTTTATGTGAGGAGGAAAATTATCAAAGTATTTTTCCACCAATAGAACTTTGTGGAGATAATGCCGCCATGATAGCAATGGTTGGTTTAGAGAAATTTAAATTAAAAAAGTTTAGTCAATTAGATCATCCTGCAAAACCTAGATGGCCCCTTGATGAGAATGCTGCTTTTTTGAAAGGTGCTGGGGTTCAATTATAATGCAATACTGGTTAATGAAATCTGAACCAGATGTATGGTCTATTGATCAACAAATAAAGTCAGGTGCCAAAGGGGCACCGTGGGATGGGGTAAGAAATTATCAGGCTGCAAAAAATTTAAAGTCAATGAAAAAAGGTGACCTTTGTTTTTTTTATCATTCAAATATTGGTAAAGAAATTGTAGGTATTGTTGAGGTCATTAAAGAGCACTACTTAGACAAAACTGATAAAAGTGGGCGCTTTGTTGCTGTTACGGTTAAGTTTAAAAAGAAACTAGCAAAACCAGTTACCTTAGAAGAGATAAAAAAACATAAAGAATTAGGCGATTTAGCGTTGATTAAACAGAGCAGACTATCTGTAATGCCAATTGATTATAAAAGCTGGAAAATCATAAATAACATGAGTAGAATTTAAAAAATAAATTTTTCACATGCCTAAAAAAAAGAAAAAAAAATCTAAAGTAAAAAAAAAATCTTCTAAAAAAGTTAAGAAAAGAACTAAAGTAAAAAAGGTTTCAAACAAAATCAAAAAAAAAACAAAAAGCAAAAAGAAGACTAAAAAAGAGAATGGTTCTTCTCCTCCTGAAATAGTTATAAAAACTAAACCAGAATGGGTAAAAGCAAGTTTAGCAAATAAAAGTAAGTACCAACAAAAATATTCACAATCTATCAAAAGTAACGATGATTTTTGGAGAAAAGAAGGAAAAAGAATTACTTGGATAAAACCTTATAAAAAAATCAAAGACGTTAAGTACAGCACTAAAGAAGTAAAAATTAAATGGTATGAAGATGGAACTTTGAATGCTTCAGCTAACTGTATTGATAGACATTTAAAAGATAAAAAAGATAAAACTGCAATCATTTGGGTTGGCGATGATCCAAAAGATAGTCAAAAAATTACTTATAAACAATTACACCAAAAAGTTTCCAAAGCTGCTAATGGTTTAAAAAAACTTGGAATTAAAAAAGGAGATCGAGTTACAATTTACTTAACCATGATCCCAGAGCTTGCAATTTTAATGTTAGCATGTGTTAGAATTGGAGCAGTCCATTCAATTATATTTGGTGGTTTTTCTGCAGAATCGATTTCAGGAAGAGTAAATGATTGCGAATCTGAATATATAATCACTGCTGATGAGGGAGTTAGAGGAGGAAAAACTATTCCATTAAAATATACAACCGATGAAGCTCTCACAAGTTGTCCAAATGTAAAAAAATGTATTGTGGTTAAACGAACAGGAAATTACATCAATTGGAATGAGGAAAGAGATATTTGGTATCATGATTTAATTAAAGATGTTTCAAATCATTGTGAGCCTGAAGAAATGAATGCTGAGGATCCTTTATTTATTTTATATACCTCAGGATCAACTGGTAAACCAAAAGGAGTTCTTCATACTACGGGTGGGTATATGGTATATGCATCAATGACCCATCAATATATTTTTAACTATAAGCCAAAAGATATTTATTGGTGTACTGCTGATATTGGATGGGTAACGGGTCATAGTTATATTATTTATGGACCTCTTGCTAATGGTGCTACAACAATAATGTTTGAGGGAATTCCTAATTATCCTGACACTTCAAGGTGGTGGCAGATCGTTGATAAATATAAAGTTAATATTTTCTATACTGCTCCAACAGCAATCAGAGCTTTAATGCGTGAGGGTGATAAGCCAGTTAAAAAAACCTCTAGAAAGTCTCTTAAATTGCTTGGCACTGTTGGTGAGCCGATTAATCCAGAGGCTTGGATGTGGTATTACAAAACAGTTGGGAACTCAAAGTCACCGATTGTTGATACTTGGTGGCAAACGGAAACAGGTGGAATACTAATAGCCCCTCAAACTGGAGCTATTCCATTAAAACCTGGTTCAGCTACAAAACCATTCTATGGAATTAAGCCTGTTATCGTCGATAAAAACGGCAAAGAGATAAAAGGAGCTGGCGAAGGAAGGCTTTGTATTGCTCAATCATGGCCAGGTCAAATGAGAACTGTTTATGGAGATCATCAAAGATTTATCGACACTTATTTTTCTCAGTTTAATGGTAAATATTTTACTGGTGATGGCTGTAGAAGAGATAAAGATGGATATTACTGGATCACAGGACGAGTTGATGATGTAATTATTGTATCTGGACATAATCTAGGTACTGCTGAGATTGAAAGTGCATTTGTTGCTCATCCAAAAGTTGCTGAAGCAGCTGTAGTTGGTTATCCACACGATATTAAAGGAAATGGTTTGTATTGTTATGTCACTTTAAATGCAGGAGAAACTGAAAATGGAGATCTTGAAAGAGATTTAAAACTTTGGGTCAGAAAACAAATTGGGCCTCTAGCAACTCCTGACTTAATACACTTTACCCCGGGTCTTCCAAAAACTAGATCAGGTAAAATAATGAGAAGGATTTTGAGAAAGATTGCTGCAAATGAACATGGACAATTAGGTGACACCACTACCTTAGCTGATCCAAGTGTTGTCGATAGCTTGGTCGATAATAGAAAAAATATTTAAAACTGAACTAAGTTCTGAAATTCTTGTTTAATCACATCCCACTTTAATATCATAGAGTTTAGGACAATTTTACGATCTAAGGTTTTTAACTCTTCAGCAATTGGTGCCCATTTATATAATGAAAGTGCACTTGGATTAAATGGTAAATCTGTATAATAAGTATCCCAATTTATATTTAAAAGTCTTTCATCAAAATCCTTACGAGCCTGATCAATAATATCTAAAGGCATTTTATTTGAAATTTCATCATCTAAAATTTTATTAAAAATCTCTTTTGCCTTATCAGTGTCTTGAAAATTGAAATTAACCCTCAAATAAGAGAAAGTAAAAAGAGATAAATCTTGAAGTGCAACAGAATAGATATTCCATTTCGCAAGATTAACTGAGCCCATAAACTTATCATTCTCAAAATGAAGAACATACCGAGTTCCCATTCGAGTTTTTAAATAATTATACAAAGTTACTTGGGTTACCCATGCAGATTTAGTTTGAATAAAGGTTTCAAGTTCATCTAAACTTTTTATTTTTTTTTTGGGAATGAACGCTTTAAACATTGCGAACAAATATGTCTTAAAATCAGTTGCTGTTAAATCTTTCCAAGTTAACTTGTATTTTGACATAATCTGAGCCGTATGTGGCATTTATACCCTAAAAAAGTCAGTAAATAAGTACCTATTATGGTTAAATTTAGGTCTTTTCAAAAGCCTCATAATGGTTATGGTTTTGCCAGTTATAACTAAATAGAGAGGTAAATATGTCAAATCAACAAAAACATTGGGAGAAATCCAGAGGTTTGCTGATGATAACGTTAGCGATCTGGTTTGTATTCTCAATTGGCATCTTCCTTTTTGGAGCTGAAATGAACGAGGTCACAGGACCTTTCGGTTATCCGTGGACATATTGGTTTACGTGTCAGGGATCTCTTGGAGCATTTGTAATCCTTATTTTCTGGTTTGCGAATAGACAAGAAAAGATCGACGAAGAGTTCGGCTTTAGCGAAAGAGAGGATGAATAATGAAACAGGGTAATTTTATAGACAACTTGCCTAAGATTTATGGAATCTATACCGGAGGGTTCATAGGTTTCATAATTATTATGGCAATTGCAGAACAGATGGGTATGACTGCGAAGGCGATTGGTATCGCTTTTGTAGCATTTACCGTGTTCATCTATGCATTGATCGGCTACCTGTCACGAACAGCCCAAGCAGATGCTTATTACGTAGCTGGAAGACAAGTACCAACAGTATTTAACGGAATGGCAACAGCAGCAGACTGGATGTCTGGTGCTTCTTTCGTTGCAATGGCTGGAGGTATTTACTTTAAAGGTTACGGTTATATGGCTCTACTAGTAGGTTGGACTGGTGGTTACGTGTTAGTTGCATCTTTATTAGCACCATACTTAAGAAAATTTGGCTGTTATACAGTTCCAGATTTTATAGGTACAAGATATGGTGGTAATTTAGCTAGGTTTAGTGCAGTAGTGGTTTTAACTGTTGCTTCATTTACTTATGTAACAGCGCAAATTAACGCTACAGGTACTATTGCATCTGTTGCACTAGATATCCCATTCCAATACGCAGTTTATATTGGACTAATAAGTATTTTATTATGTTCAATGTTAGGTGGTATGAGAGGAGTAACTTGGACACAGGTTGCACAATATATCGTACTAATTATAGCTTACTTACTTCCAGTATTCTGGATCAGTAACAAAATAGGTGCGGGTTTCTTCCCTCACTTTATGTTGGCTGATGAGGTGGCTAGAATTGGTGAGTTAGAAGCACAGTTTGGTTTTGTTAAAAACTCAGCTGCTGATCTAGCAACGGTACCTAAAGGCTTAGCAGGAATAACTAAGGCTCACTCTGCAGTTAACGCTTCACCTTGGGCATTTATTTCATTAGCACTGGCGATGATGATGGGAACAGCATCATTACCTCACGTGATGATGAGATACTTTACTACTCCAAGTGTAAAAGCAGCTAGAAAATCAGTAGGTTGGTCACTATTTTTTATCTTCCTACTTTATTCTTCTGCTCCAATGTTAGCTACACTATCTAAATTATCTTTGTTAGATCCGAATTTATCTACGGGTATTATTGGTAAATCAGTAGCAGAGGTTCAAGCGATAGATTGGTATCAAAACTGGAATACAGCAAACCTAATGTTTATCAGCGACTTTAATGGAAATGGAACAGTTGAATTAAACGAGTTCTTCATGGGTGGTAAAGCCGTTGTATTAGCAACACCAGAGATAGCTGGATTACCTTACGTAATCTCAGGTCTGGTTGCCGCTGGAGGTATGGCAGCTGCCATGTCAACAGCCGATGGTTTGATTCTAGCAATTGCAAACGCTATATCACATGATGTTTACTATAAGATCATTGATCCAAAAGCGGAAACTGCAAAACGACTAGTTGTTGCAAGGGTATTACTTGTAGTAATTGGTTTTGCTGGAGCAACAATTGCGGCAATGGAGATCCAAGGTATCTTAGGTTCGGTTATCTGGGCATTTGACTTTGCGATGTCAGGATTGTTCTTCCCACTTGTACTTGGTGTATGGTGGAAGAGAGCTAACAGACAAGGCGCTATTGCTGGTATGTTAGGAGGTCTAGCTGCTGGTACTTGGTACTTAGTTTGGGTACGAACTGGTGGAAGTGGATTCTTAGGAATTACTCAATTAACATTTGGTATCTTCGGATCAGCTGTTAGTTTGGTTGCAATGGTGGTTGTGAGTTTAATGACTCAAGAGCCAGACAAAGCAACTCAAAAAATGGTTGATGAAGTACGTGTACCAAGTGGTAAAACAATTCTTGGAAAACAGTAAATAAACTTTATAAGGGGCGATTAATTTCGCCCCTTTTCTTTCTTTTCATTTTCAAATATAAATCTTAAATGTCAGCAAACTTTCATCCGTTTATATATTTTATTGATTATTTCTTTGGCATAATCATGTGGACACTGATCGGTAGAGTTGCAATGAACATATTTCAAAGAGAAGACTCTGAATTTTTTTTTATGAGGGTCTTTGTTAAATATACAAATCCTTTAATCAGACTATTTAAGCCTCTGACCCCATCGTTCATTATTGGGCCTTTGGTACCTTTATATGTGGCTTGGTTTTTTTATATGATTAGATTTTATTTAATGCCTTGGATCTTGGGCTATTCTGTTATGGGGATGCTATCATTTCCTCTCGAAAGTGAAATATCGAGACAAATTTATCAATTTTTTGATTCAATTAAATTTTAAAAATTGATACTAGTAAATCTAGCTATCAATGAAAAATATACAAATTTCACCGTCAATTTTATCTGCTGATTTTAGTCAATTAGGTATTGAAATTAAAAGATTAGAAGAAGGTGGTGCTGATATGATCCATGTTGATGTCATGGATGGTCATTTTGTTCCAAATCTAACCATTGGTCCCCCAGTTATTAAAGCCCTTCGAAAGCACTGCTCTTTAAAGTTTGATGTACACTTGATGATTTCACCGGTGCATAAATACATAGAAGCGTATGCAGACGCGGGAGCAGATATCATTACAATTCACCCAGAAGCAACTCAAAACTTGAGAGAATCAATTAAAACGATTAAAGATTTAAAAAAGAAGGTCGGAGTTTCTCTTAATCCAGAGTCGAAAATTGAACTAATTACTGAGTTTTTAGATCAAATAGATTTGGTTTTAATCATGAGTGTTAATCCAGGTTTTGGAGGTCAAAAATTTATGCCAGAGGTTCTAGATAAAATTAAACAGCTTAAAAAAATTCAACGAGAAAAAAATTTGAATTTTGATATTGAAATAGATGGTGGAATAAATTTTGAAAATTGCAAAATTGCTATTGATGCTGGAGCAAATATTCTTGTTTCAGGTACAACCGTATTCAAAAGTAATGACGGAGATATAAAAAAGAATATTGATTTATTAAAACTAAAATAAGTTAATGATTAATGCAAATTCCTTAGGTTTTTTTGGCCAATTTTATTTTGGTTTAAAAGATAATTTTAAAAAAATTTATCAAAATTCTAATCTTTACGAAAAAAAAATTTCAAAAACTTTCAACAATTATTTTCAATACAAACCAAGTCCCTACCTTCTCTCTTCAATTATAAAATATCAAAATAAAAAATATCGAATTGAAGATTTTGCTGTTGAGTCTATTTGGCAAAACAAAATGAAATCAAAAGACTACGAAAAATTAAATAATTTTTTTTGGTTTTTCAGTCTTGATTTAAAATCTTCAAAAGAAACTACACAGTCAGTCATCAAAAATTGGGTAAAAGAGAATAGTAAATATAACAAAGATAGTTGGGAATTTGATTTAACTGCTAAAAGAATAATTGCGTGGCTATCCAATCACCAGCTTACCTATCAAGACAGTGACAAAGAATATCGTTTAATGTTCGATCACATGATTCAAAAACAAACTAATCATTTATTAAGTGATATTAGATCCTCAAATACACTTGAAAATAAATTAATTGGTTGTTCTGCTATAATTTTAGCTGGATTAGCTTATAAAAGTGAAAAAAACTATCTTGATAGCGGATTAGATATTTTAAAAAATATAATTAAATCCTCAATTGACAATCAGGGATTTACAAAATCGAGAAATATTAAACAATTAATTTTTTATCTAAAATATTTTATCATCATAAGAGAATGGTTCAAAGAATCTCAAAATGTCATTCCAGAATATATAGATGAAGCAATATTTTATTTAGGGTCAAGCTATGCATTTATTTGGAAAAATATTGGTACCGACGTTTTCTTTAATGGTAATTATCATTCAGAAAATAAGGATTTTGATCAATACTTAAAAAGGTTTAGTTATACTTTTAAAAATGAAGTGAAAGAACTTGGTGGATACGCCATTCTGAAAAATAAAAAAATTATTTTAGCAATGGATGTGGGTTCAAGCCCAAGCAAAAACTTTTCTATAGATTATCAATACGGCGCTCTATCTTTTGAAATATTTTCAAATCAAAAAAGATTAATAACCAATGCAGGATATTTCTCGAACAAAAATAATAGACTAAATAAACTGTCTAAGAGCACCTCACTTCATAGTACCTTAATCATCGAAGATTTTTCCTCATGCTCTTCCAAAAAAACGAATGATAATATTTTGGTTGAAAAAGGACTTAAGGTTTCAAAAAAGAATATTGTAAGTGAAAAAAATTATTGGAAAATTTCTGGCTCACATGATGGATATTTACAAAGATTTGGAACAATTCATGCGAGGGAAATTGAATTTTATCCAGAACAAAATAAATTTATTGGATCTGATAAAATATTAAGAAAAAATCCTAATAAAGAGATAAAATTTGATATTAGATTTCATCTTGATCCGAATTCTAAAGTGATGAAAACTCAAGACAATAAATCTATACTCATTGAATTAGGAGATGAAGGTTGGAGATTCAGTTGTGATAAATTTGATATAAATATTGATAATAGCCTATATTTCGGTCATAAAAATTCATACAAAGATAATCAAAATATTTTTATTTCTGGAATGAACCAGGAAAATGAGCAAATTATAAAATGGGAATTAATTAAATTATAATGAAAATAAAAACAGCTCTCATTTCTGTGTCAGATAAAAGCAACCTAAAACCTCTTTTAAATGTACTAAAAAAAAATAAAGTAAAAATTATAAGTTCCGGTGGTACCTATAAAGAAATTAAAAAATTAAAATTTAGTTGTATTGAAGTTGCAGAATTTACCAATTCGCCAGAAATTTTAGAAGGAAGAGTTAAAACTCTTCACCCTAAAATTCATGCAGGAATTTTAAACAAAAGAGATAGTAAATCACACTTAAAAGACTTAAGAGTTAATAATTTTGAAAATATAGATTTAGTTATCGTAAATTTTTATCCGTTCGAAAACACATTAAAAAATACTAACAATCATGGTAAAATAATTGAAAATATTGATGTTGGAGGCCCTACTATGGTCAGATCTGCTGCAAAAAATTACAAGGATGTAACAGTAATTACTTCATCTGAACAGTATGCTGAATTAATAGATGAACTAAATAAATTTAAAGGATCTACATCTTTAGAGTTTAGAGAAAAACTATCAAGAATTGCTTTTACTGAAACAGCTTATTACGACACTTTAATTTCAGATTATTTTAATAAAAAAACAAATACAAACTTTCCTAAAAAAAAAATGTTTTATGGAAATTTAATTGAAACACTCAGGTATGGTGAAAATCCTCACCAAGAAAGTGGGATTTATTCAAGAAAATCTGAAATGGATATAAAACAAATCCATGGAAAGCAGCTTAGTTATAATAATTATAATGATATTTTTGCAGCATTAACAATTTCAAAATCACTTCCAAAAAATATTGGGACAGTAATTGTTAAACATGCAAATCCTTGTGGTGTTTCAATTAAAAGGAACCACTTGGAAAGCTACAAATCTGCATTTACTTGTGACCCTATCAGTGCTTTTGGAGGTATAGTTTCGTGTAACTTTAAAATAACCAAAATTTTAGCTATTGAAATGAGTAAGCTATTTCTTGAAGTGATTATAGCTAATAACTTTGACACTAACGCTTTAAAAATTCTAAAGAAAAAGAAAAATTTAAGATTAATAGATGCCTCAAATTACAAAGCTAATAATGGTTTAAAACATGTATCACTCAGTAACGAAATATTAATACAATCAGAAGATCTAAAAAAATTTACGACAAAAGACTTAAAAATTGTATCAAAACGAAAACCAACTTCAAAAGATATGAAAAATCTAATTTTTGCGTTTAATGTATGCCGTTATGTTAAATCAAATGCAATAGTCCTTGCTGCAAATGAGACAACCGTTGGTATTGGCTCCGGTCAACCAAGCAGATTAGATAGCTGCAAAATAGCAATAGATAAAATGAAGAAATTTACAAATACAAATGAAAATCTGGTTGCCGCTTCCGATGCGTTTTTTCCATTTATTGATGGTATAGAAAAGTTAGTACAATCAGGAGTTCAAGCAGTGATCCAACCATCAGGATCAATAAGGGATAAAGATGTAATTAAATTTGCAAATGAAACCGATACAGTATTAATTTTTTCAAAAACTAGACACTTTAGACATTAGTTATTTTATCTATTTTTGCAGCTAAAATGAAATCGTTCTCAGAAAGACCTTTTATGGCATGAGTGGTAACTTTTACTTCAGCATAGCCCCAGCCAAAAGAGATATCAGGATGATGTCCCTCATCTTCAGATATTTTACCAACTTCATTTACAAAATCTTGGCTTTTCAAAAAATTTTCAAATTTAAATTTCTTTGATAAAAAGAATATTTCATCTTTACCTTTTGTAATATCCCATCCGTCTACTTTCTTTTGATATTTGTGAATTTCAGAGATATCAAATGGTAAAACACCACCTTCACAAGGCATACATTTTTTATTTAATAAATCATTCATAAGTTTTTATTTATCATAAAAATTCTTTTTTACGAAATTCTAATTGGCTTGATGTTTTTTTATAAACGTACTCAGAGTATAAAAAATTATCAATAATTTTTTCATATGATAAATCACCAATAATTTTTGCATAATTTAACCAATTATTTATGATTAGAAAATCTGATATTGATAATCCAGAAAGTGTGTCTTTAGATATTTTTTTATTTAAATTTTTTTTCAAATCGTATTTTTTTTCTTCTTGCTCCCAACTAGGATCATATCGCATAAAGTTATCTTCAGTATTATTGATTTCTTTATAATTTGGATACTTCTCGTAAAATTCAGTACATCCTCTTTTAATTTTAACATTATAGATTAAATGATTTTTTAATAGTGGGGTAATTTGGTTCAGTATTTTCTCTGCTTCATCATTACTTGAGCAATACACAAAACCTTTATAAGCACCGGGAACACCATTCCTTAACTCTATCATACATTTTCGCCAATTATTGTTTTCAAATGAAAAATCATCAAAAATAAAAAATAATTTAATTAAATCTAAAACACTTTTGGGCTCAATTTGTATTTTAAAACAAGAAAAACAGAACCTGGGAATTAAATTTAGTTCATTAAAAACATCATGATGTCTTTTACAATTAAGATCAACTGCATTTCGTCTGTATGTTTGAGTTTCATCATATCCAATACTACTAATACTTTCCTCAATATTTATTAAAATTTTGTTAGACTCTCTAAGTATGTAATTTAAATTCTCACTTTTTAAACATTCTAGTGAATTAAAATTTTTATGAATCTTCTTCAAATTATTATGCGCATCAACAATAGAATTTTCGCGTTTGGAACTACTGCAAGTTAGTGACTGAATTAAATTTTCCTTTGCATTTTTAAATTCTTTATCTATTTCTAGTGCATCTACATAACTTTCGATAGCAAGGTTATACTCCCCTAGATTTGAATAAACTATTCCTAGATTATTATAAGCAATTAATAGTTTTGGATTAAGTTCAATAGCTTTTTTATAACACTCTTTTGCTTTTTCATTTTCTCCCATTTTTTGAAAGACAATTCCAAGATTATACTGAGCATTTACTAGTTTCGGATTAAGTTCAATAGCTTTTTTATAACACTCTTTTGCTTTTTCATTTTTTTCCATTTTTTGGAAAACGAGCCCCAGGTTAAATTGAGCACTTAATATCTTTGGATTAATTTTAATTATCTTTTCATAACATTCTCTTGCTTTGTCATATTCTTTATCAAGTTGAAATAATAATCCTAAATTATTATTTGCTTCTAAAAAATTTGGATTTAAATCTAGTATTTCTTGGTAAAGTTTTTTAGCCTTATGGAAATTTTTTTTCTTTTGATTTTTTAAAGCAAGGTTAAACAACTTTTTGACATCTAACATTTGCTGTTTTGTCATAATTAAAATTGGAGCGGGCAAAGGGGGTCGAACCCTCGACCTTCTCGTTGGCAACGAGACGCTCTACCACTGAGCTATGCCCGCTTGTTAAAAAACTATTATAGATAGCGGTTTTTAGAAATGCAAGTATTAGTTAAATTAGTAAAATTTATCACCAACTGTGTCGTGAGTGTGTCGAGATTTTTAAAACTTTATATGAAAGTTTATGGTGGGGGCTAACGCCCCCACAAGCTAAATTTAGTTATTAATCTAAGATATAAATTGTAACTGATTTCTCTAAGTCCTTTTCGTTAGCACTTATAAATAAGTTACGTTGTGGAATAGCAACTAAACCTTCTGGTCCAATACCTGTTGGTAATATAGTAACTAATTCTGGATTTGTTAAATCATTTGCTTTATAAACACCGATAGCATTTGCTCTTTCAGCACCAACAAAGATATAACGTGTATCACCATAAATTGCTACTTCAACTGACTCTGGTTCTACACCTTTTTTCTCTGCACGTTTTTCTGGCCAGTAACCTGCTGAAGCGAGTGCTATTTCATATGACGAACCTGACTCGTATACCACCGAACCATTTTTATTGAAGATTGTCCATCCACGACTACCACCACGTTTTGCTTGACCTGGTGCTTCATGTTTATAGTCACCTTCATTTGCAGTTGCAAAATGATCATCGTCAATCCACTTAACTGCGTCTGGTTCTCTACGAACATTCTCAATGGTATCAACCATCTTTAGTTCGCCATCTTTTTTGTTATCAATACCTACTAATGTTACTAGTCCTGCATCAAACTCTGAAATTACTTTTCCACTTCGATCAATAACCGCCATCCAGTTATTCTCTTGGATAGAAACAACTATTTCACCTAAATTATTGATATCAACAAACTCAGGCTCTGGATCGTTAGGAGCAATAGTTGAAAAACCAACTAAGTCCACTTTAGTGACACTGTTATCTGCTAAATTAACAATTGCCACAAAACCCCCTGGAAGTTGTGGAATTTTTTCATCGTTAATATCTTCGTTACGTTCATTTTCAATAGCTACTGCCACAAAAGTTCCATCTGGACTAACTGCAACTGAGTCTGGTTGTCCACCTAGTTCTACTTTTGTAACTTCTTTTCCTGAGTCAAGATCAACAATTAACAAGTGACCACTTGGCTCTAGATAGTTTGGAGAGGTATTAATACCTACAAATGCTTGTCCATTTTTGATTGCAACACTAGTTGGTTCACCACCTAAATGCATGTGGCCTAATGGTTTCGGATTTGCCGGATCAGTAATATCAATCATGCCTAATGCGTTTGCAGGGCTATCGCTATATACCAGTTTCATGCCATCTGCTGTTGCCGCAATTATTTCTGCTGATGTTTCTTCTGCACTAGGGTTATTTGCTGGTGTTCCAAATTTCCCAATTTCTTTAAAGTCTGCATTTACTGTGCTAACAAATGCGGTTGAGGCCAGAAGGCCTGCTAAGATAAATTTTATCATTATATATTCCTTTTTGTTTTTATGGAAAGCTATCAAAAAAAGATGAAAAATTTGTAACAATTTAATTACAATTATATTTTATGCCACTCACCATAGTTTTTCTTTTCTGTGTCAAAGTGTGTCGTGAGTGTGTCAAGATTTACTAGAAATTGAGAAAAACTAAGATTAGCGAGGATAAAAAACCAAGGACTACCTCATTGGCAACGAGACGCTCTACCACTGAGCTATGCCCGCTTGTTAAAAAATATTATAGATAGCGGTTTTTAGAAATGCAAGCAATAAGAAAATTAAATTTAATTTATCTATTTATATTCTAGCTCAATAATCTCTTTTTCAAAAACATTACCAATTTTTATTTGAAGATCTTTATCTAAGATTTTTCTCCAATCATTTTTGGGACCCAAGTTAAAAAAAGATATTTTTTTCTTATTATCCTTTTTTGAGGTGATTGCCTCAGAGAAACCATTTTTTTGTTCACTATCTTTTAGTTTATCAAAAAAAGTGGAATTTACTGCATTCTTTAGTTTTTCTTTATCAATTTTTTGTTTATTATTTGTAGTCATATTTATAAATTCAACTACATCCTTAAAAACCATATAAGTTTCATTTAACAAGTCTTCATATTTTATAATTTTAATTGGGATTTTTTTTTGTGATTTCCAAGATTTAAAATTCGTGTTCCATGAACTTACAAATTGAAAATCACTATATCCATCTACTTTGAATTTTTCTACATCGTAAATAAAGTTTTTTTCATTCATCATCCATTTTAAGGCTTGTTCATCGTTCAATTCATAGTGATTTTTTAGTGAAGTGATCACATTTCTTGGATCTCTTACAACGTAAATGGCACCAATAGAATTTTTACTATTTGTGAAATGATTGTTATTGAGAGCTCCAAATGCATTATGTGTTTTAAAAAATTTTAATTTTTTGTCATTGTTTATTTTCTCTTGGGCTTTTATCCATAGCCTAGTAGTGTCTGTGACAATATTTTTATCATATTCAAAACTTGTGAAATGCATTTTTTCTGGAAATTGTCCAATTTTTTTAAAAACATTTTCATAAAATAGTCCGTTTTCAGTATAGTAATAGCAACTAATTAAAATGCGAAGCCAAGTGTTTCCACTTTTAGGGTAAGAAGCTATCCAAAAAATCATTGTATAAATAATATAGATCAATAATATTCTATTTGTAAAAAATAATGATTAATTTGCCAAAAATAATCCCAATATTCCCTTTAAGTAATTTTATTATATTTCCAAAAACTACAGTTCCATTAAATATTTTTGAGCCACGTTATCTAGATATGGTTAATGACAGTATGAAATCTAACAAATTTATAGGTATGATCCAGCCGAAAGTATCCACCAAAGATAATATTAATAAAAGCCTACACAATGTCGGTTGCTTGGGAAAAATAACTAGTTTTAAGGAAACAGAGGATGGACGATACTTAATTGAACTAAAGGGTTTAATAAGATTTGAAATAATAAAAGAGTTACAATCAAGTAAAAAGTATAGAGAATGTGAAATTAATTTTAGTAAATTTAGTAATGATTTAAGTGAAAAAAAAGAAGATTTAAAATTCAAGGATTTAGAATTGATTTTTAAAGATTTAAAGTCTTTGTTTGAAAAAAGAGGCTTTGTAATTAATTGGAAAGCATTACAACAACAAAGTTTAGATGAAACAATAAACGCACTAGCAATGGCATCTCCTTTTTCTATAGAAGAAAAACAAATATTATTAGAGGCGATAAATTTAGATACTAGAAAAAATATGATAAGTGAAATCTTAAAAACTTATTCTTATGATAATTTTGATAATACAACTATCCAATAGTTTAAGAAACAAATCCTTTATCGGCAATATTGGTAAACATCTTATTTAAGAGGGGATTTTTTCCGATAAATTGAACTGATTTACTAATTGCATTATTTTTATATTTTCTCTCAAAATTAAAAAATTCATGAATCAAATCAATTCCATTTGAAAAAATAAAGTTTTTATGTCTTGTAATTTTATCGAATTCATAATTTATGGAGCTATCTAAAGAAAGACCTAAATTTAATTTTTTCTCAATTAATTCTAAAAGCACTTTTAAATCTCGTATACTCATATTAAAACCTTGACCAGCAAGTGGATGAATTTTATGAAGAAGATCTCCAAAAGCTAAAATATTATTATGATAGTATGACCTTAACATGAATGATTTTAATTCAAAGGATGCTATTTTTTCAATCTTTTTTATATTATATCTAAAATTGTAGTTTCGAATTAATTCCTCAACATTTTCATTTTTTTTAATACTTAAATTATTATGTAAAGAATAAACTATAGATGTTTCTCTTTTGGAAATTGGCAAGAAAGCTAGAGGACCTCTTTTAGTAAATATCTGAGTTGCTGTCTGGTTATCAATAATATCATGATTAATTGTTGTGGTATAAGCTGTGCTATTATATTTTTTAATTATTTTTTTGTTAAAATATTTTTTACTTGTTGGATTTGAGTGGTCGGTATTAATTACTAAATTATAATTATTTAAAATCTGCAGAGTTATATTTTGATTTATTTTTTTAAAATATTTACTTTTAAGAAGATTTTTTTCCAAAATTTCAAAGAGATGAAAATTTTTTATAATAGAAAAAAGTTCATAGTCAGAATTTTCAAAATTAAGTAATTTTTCATTTTTTAGATTATCTGTAAAAATTTCAATTTTATTTAATTTCCAAGAAATCTTTTCAATATTAACTACGTACTTGTTAAAAAAATCGACGTTACTTTTTGAGATACCAATTGTTCTTGATTTATCAGGTTGGTTATTTTTTTTAGAAGTCCATAAATCCACATGTATATTTTTATTAACCAACGCTTTAGCTAAAGCTAAACTTGATAAGCTATTTCCAAGGATACAAACTTTCATATTAATTTTAATTTTAACAACAAAAATTAGATGATACAAAGTGATAAAAGCGATTCATATATGGATATTAAAAAAACAGCCAATTTATTACTTAATTTTGCCATAAAGCGTTTGGCAGAAGTATTTGGCATATTAATTTTTGCAACAGGTACATTACTTCTCATTGCTTTAATTACATACTCTCCAGAGGATCCGAACTTTGTTTTTCCTGAAAATAAAGAAATTAAAAATCTATTAGGTTTTCAGGGTAGTTTTATATCTGATTTATTCTTTCAGTCAGTAGGCCTAATCTCGTACTTAATATCCTTTAGCTTGATTTTAACTGGCATTAACATATTTAGACTTAAAGAGTTTTTTCTACTGATAGAAAATGTTTTTTTTATTACCGTTTATTGCATATTTGGAACACTCTTTTTAAGCTTTTTTTATTCTGATGCTTTTACACTTTACATAAATGGAAATGGAGGCTTTGTTGGAAATTATTTCAATCAAACTTTTTTAAATTCAATGATTCAAACTCATGAAACAATCACATTTTATATTTTAATTTTTTTAACTTTTGGTTTGTTCCTGGTAAGTATAAATTTTAATCCAATTAAATTTTACTACTCAATTTTAAAAATTTATAATTTTCTATTTAAAAAAGAAGAAAAAAATTATACAAACAAAAGCGAGGTAATAAGTGAATATATTCCTCAGGATGAAATAAAAAATCTTATCCAGGAAGATCTTCCTTTCATTAAAGCTGAAAATAAACTTAGCGAAAAAATTAAATTTAAGCTCCCAAGTTTTGATTTATTAAAAGTTCCGACCAAAAAGGAAAGAGAAAATTCTGATCAAAATGAGACACACAATTCGGAATTTTTAGAAAAAATTCTTTTGGATTTTGGTGTTGATGGAAATATAAAAAAAGTAAGTCATGGTCCAGTTGTAACTCTTAATGAATTTGAGCCAGCTGCAGGTGTTAAAGTCTCTAAAATTATAAATTTATCAGATGATATAGCAAGGAATACAAGCTCGGAGTCTGCAAGAATAGCAACTATACCGGGAAGTAACACCATTGGAATAGAACTACCAAATAATGCAAGAGAGAACGTTTATCTAAGCGAAATATTGAACACTACAGATTTTAAGAAAAGAGAAATAAAATTACCAATTGCTCTTGGAAAAAGTATATCAGGTAAACCTATTGTTGGAGATTTATTTTCTATGCCTCACCTACTGATTGCTGGAACTACTGGGTCTGGAAAATCGGTTTGTATTAATACAATTATTTTATCTCTTCTTTACCGACATACACCTGATAAATGTAAATTTATTTTAATTGACCCAAAAATGCTTGAACTCTCAACCTATGAAGGAATACCTCATTTATTATGTCCAGTTATAACTGAAGCAAAAAAAGCTGCTTCTGTACTTGGCTGGGTAGTTAAAGAAATGGAAAGTAGATACCGACTAATGACTAAAGAGGGAGTGAGAAATATAGATGGTTATAATGCAAAACATAGGCTTCCAATGCCTTATATAGTTGTTGTGGTTGATGAGATGTCTGACCTAATGTTAGTTGCAGGTAAAGAAATTGAAAATTATATTCAAAAACTCTCTCAAATGGCAAGGGCAGCTGGTATTCATATAATTATGGCAACCCAAAGACCAAGTGTTGATGTAATTACAGGAACTATTAAGGCAAACTTTCCAACAAGAATATCTTTTCAAGTTACATCAAAAATTGATAGTAGAACAATTCTTGGAGAACAAGGAGCAGAACAATTGCTAGGTAAAGGAGACATGCTTTATATGTCGTCTGCTAATCGTATAGTCAGAATTCATGCCCCTTTTGTGTCAGATAATGAAATAGAAAAAATTAATAATTTTTTAAGATCACAAGCAGAACCAGATTATGTAGACGAAATATTAAATTTTGCAGATGAAAAAGAAATTGGAGATAGTGGTAATCAAAGTGATAAAGATGAGCTCTACCAACAAGCTTTAGAAATAATTAGGTCTGAAGGCAAGGCTTCCACCTCGTTTTTACAAAGAAAACTCCAAATAGGGTACAATAGAGCTGCAAGAATTATTGATATGATGGAGGCAGATGGAATAGTTAGTAAAGCTAATCATGTTGGTAAAAGAGATGTGCTTTAATGTCAAAGTATATTGTTATATTTTTTTTTTTAGTTTTGATTACTAATGGTAATACAAGTAATAAAGAAAAAATTATTGAAAATTTTAAAAATACCAGAAATTTAGACTTTAATTTTGAGCAAAATATTAATGGAAAAATTGAAAACGGGAATTGTACAATTGAATATCCAAAAAAAATATTTTGCGAATATGCTAAAAGTAATAACAAAATTTTAGTATCAAATGGTAAATCTTTAGTTATTAAAACTATTACGAGTTATTATAGATATCCACTTGATAAAACTCCTTTAAACTTAATTCTAGACAAAGAATTTTTAATTAACAAAATTAATGTCCTAGAAGAAAGAATGGTTGATGAATCTTTGATAAATTATACGATCAAAGAAAATGATATTGAAATCAATGTTTTTTTTAACAAAGAAACATATGATTTAATTGGATGGCAGAATACAGATATGTATCAAAATTTTAATATTACTTTTTTATCTTCAATTCGAAAAAATAGAATAATTACAAAAAATATTTTTAAACTTCCAACTCAAGATTAAATATTTATGATTTCAGTTTTGAATATTTTCATACCTCTCGTCAAATAATTATTCAAAGCATTTTTGTGGTCTAGTGTACATGTGTGAACCCAAACCCGATTAATTTTATTTTTAAAAGATATCTTAATTGCTTCAGATAATAAATATGATCCAAGTTTTTTATTATGATATTCCTCCAAAATACCTAAATAAGCAATTTCGACTTCTCTTTTTTCTTGGTGAAAAATTAACTCAAAAAAACCAGCTAAATCATCTTTGCATTTTAAGACATATGTTTTTACATTTTTACCTGAAACATAATTTATCCATTGTTCTTCATTCCAAATTAATCTATCGACCCATTTATGTTTATTACCAATGTTTTTATAGAAAAATTTATTGAGCTGAAAGTTAATTGGATCTAACAAGTTTAAAGAATAGTCATCAGAAGGCTTAGATCCCTGATTAAGATCTTTAAGAGAAGTTATTTCTAAGTAATTTCTTTTTACTTCTTGTGTCACTCAACCATTTTTCCAACTGTTTCACCCCCAAAGAGATGAAAATGTAAGTGTGGAACCTCTTGACCACCGTGTTCATTGATATTAGCTAAGGCTCTATAGCCTTTGCCTACTTCTGTTGATATACCTAACTTTTTTGCAACAATATTTATACCTTTAAGCAAACCTACCATCTCTTCAGGTGAGGCATTTAAACTAAAATCATCTAAATCGATATATTTACCTTTGGGAATTACTAAAGCATGAATTTTTTTTTGTGGATTAATGTCATGGAATGATAAAACAAAATCGTCCTCATAAATTTTTTTACAAGGTATCTCCCCTCTTAAAATTTTAGCAAAGATATTGCTGTCATCGTAGGCCATTTTTTATTTTCTTCTATTATTCAATTCCTTCATAACTTCTTCAATTTTTATTCCACTTCTTTCAAGATACATAATTAAGTGATAAAGAACATCTGCAGCTTCGTGAATTTTATTTGTATCTTGTTCTACGGCTTCAATTAACTCATTAATTTCCTCTAAAACTTTTTCTTTTGCTAAAGATTTATCCTCTAGAAGCTTATTGGTATATGAGCCTACAACAGGATTACTTTTTCGTTCTCTTGCAAGGTTTACAAGGTCTTCTAGAATTTTTAACATATTAAATCCTAACAGGTATGTCTTTTGAAGCCAAATATTGCTTAGCTTGATTGACTGAATAAGCACCATAATGAAATATAGATGCTGCTAAAACGGCACTAGCCCCTGATTTTATTCCATCTACAAGGTGATCTAATGTTCCAACTCCTCCAGATGCAATCACTGGAATATTTACACTAGATGATATTTTTTGCATAAGATCAATATCATATCCAGACTGAGTTCCATCTTTATCCATAGAGGTAACTAAAAGCTCTCCAGCCCCACACTTCTCCATCCTGGAGGCAAATTCTAATGCATTTATACCTGTTGGATTTCTTCCGCCATGAGTGTAAATTTCCCATCCGGTATCATTTTTCTTTGCATCAATTGCAACAACAATGCATTGTGAACCAAACTTTCTAGAACTATCTTCAACTACTTTTGAATTTTGAACTGCAGCAGTATTGATTGAAACTTTATCTGCTCCACAATTTAATAGTTTGTTTATATCCTCCACATTTCTAACTCCACCACCAACTGTTAATGGAACAAAACAATTCTTAGAAGTTTTATCTACAACATTATAAATAGTATCTCGATTTTCGTTAGAAGCAGTAATATCTAAAAAACAAATTTCGTCTGCCCCACCATCAGAATAAATTTTAGCCTGCTCAACAGGGTCTCCTGCATCCTTTAAATCCACAAAGTTAATTCCCTTCACAACTCGACCGTTTTTTACATCTAAACAGGGTATTATTCTATTTTTAAGCATCTATTTCCTTAACTAGTTTATCTAAATCAATATCTCCATCATATATTGCTTTACCAACTATAATACCTTCAATGTTTTTGTTATTTAATTCTTTGGCCTTTTTAATATCGTCAATCGATGAAACACCACCAGATATTATAACTGGACAATTAGAAGTATCAGCAACTCTAGAAGTTTCTTCAAAATTTGGACCTTGTTTCATCCCGTCTTGATCAATGTCAGTATAAATTAATCTACTAGCACCAAAATCATTTACCTCTTTTAAATAATCTAAAGTTAATTTATTAGAATTTTCTTTCCATCCAGATACTGATAAATATCCATCTTTAGCATCTAAACCTAAAGCAATTTGATTTGGGAATTTTTTACAAGCTTCTTTCAAAAAATTTTTGTCTTTAATGGCTGCACTTCCTAAAATTACTTTTTCAACACCAGCATCAGTATATTTTTGAATATTATCCATACTTCTAACTCCACCCCCCACTTCAATTTTTAAGTCAAAATTCTTAACTATTTTTTGGATAATATCTAAATTTACTGTCTCACCAGTCAAGGCTCCATCTAAATCAACAATATGTAAATTTTTAAATCCATGATCTTTATATTTTCTAGCTTGTTCCACTGGAGACATCGCGTATTCAGTTTTGGTATCAAAGTCTCCTTTAAGTAGCCTTACACATTTTTTATCTTTTATGTCTATTGCAGGAAAAATTTTCATTTATAAATTTATAAAGTTATCAATTATTTTAAGTCCAGTTTTATCACTTTTCTCTGGATGAAATTGAGTTCCAAAAATATTTTCTTTTTCAACAGAACAAACGATACTAGATGAGTAATCTGTAGTCGCTGATACTACACTCTTATCGTTTGGAACAAGTTCGTAACTGTGTACAAAGTACATATGAGAATTATTTTCTATGCCTTTAAAGATTTTGCTATCCTTAACAATATTTAATTCGTTCCAGCCAATATGTGGAAGTTTGTACTTTCCATTTTGATTATCGATTTTTGATACTCTACCTGATATCCATCCTAAACCCCTAGTTTCTGTTTCTTCATAGCCAATATCAGCAAACATCTGTAACCCGACACAAATTCCAAGCAGAGGTTTTTTATTGTTAATCGCAACTTCATTTAAAGTATCGACTAAACCGTTTATGCCATTTAAAGCATCAACACAACTTTTAAACGAACCCTGTCCTGGTAAAACAACTTTATCACTAGATTTAATTTTATTTAAATCTGATGTTACCTCAATATTTACTTTATCTTTAGCAACTTCCTGAAAGGAATTTATAACAGAACTTATATTGCCTGAATTATAATTAACAATTGTGACATTCATTAAACTTATAATGAGCCTTTAGTTGATGGAATACTTTTTTTGCTTCTAGGATCCATCTCTAAAGCATCTCTTAAAGATCTTGCTAAGCCCTTATAACAAGACTCAATAATGTGGTGACTATTGTCCCCATAAATATTTTCAACGTGCAAAGTAATACCAGCAGATTGTGAAAAAGCTTGGAACCATTCTTTGAATAATTCAGTATCCATTTCTCCAAGTTTCTCAACTTTCAATTTTACCTTCCAAATCAAATAAGGTCTGTTGGAAACATCAATTGCGACTCTAGTTAACGTTTCATCCATAGGGATAAGTCGATGAGCATAACGTTTAATTCCAACAAATTTTTTAGCAGCTTTTTTTAAAGCTTCACCAATTGCAATACCTGTATCTTCAGTAGTGTGATGAAGATCAATATGTGTATCCCCTTTCGCTTTAACTTTTAAATCAATTAAAGAATGCTTTGATAATTGCTCAAGCATATGATCCAAAAAACCTATGCCAGTGTCAATTTGGTACTTTCCTTTACCATCAATATTAACTTCAACACTGATGCTAGTTTCTTTTGTTTTTCGAGATATTTTTCCTTTTCTGGCCATATATTTTTAATGGTATATATACATAATCTGTTTATATCAATATCCCTGTGTCTACTTGAAGTATCAAGATTAGTTACCATTTGTTCATAATGACAACAATTGTATTAGTCAGAAAAAACGATCAAGTAGTAGTTGCTGGTGACGGACAAGTTAGTATGGGAAATACTGTTGTAAAAAGCACTGCTTCAAAGGTAAGAAAAATTGAAAAAAGAGATGTTGTTGCTGGTTTTGCTGGTTCAACAGCAGACGCATTAACTTTATTTGAAAGATTAGAAGGTAAACTTGAAAAACATGCGGGTAACTTATCAAGAGCTGCTGTTGAGTTAGCTAAAGATTGGCGAACAGATAAATATTTGAGAAGATTAGAAGCGCTAATGGCTGTCGGAGATAAACATAATAGTTATATTATTTCTGGAACGGGGGACGTTTTAGAGCCCGAAGGTGATGTCATTGGAATTGGCTCTGGTGGAAATTACGCATTAGCAGCCGGTAAAGTTTTAATGGAAAGTGACATTTCAGCTGAAGAAATTGCAAAAAAAGCTATCAAAGTGGCTGCTGATATATGTGTATTTACAAACGACAATGTTAAAGTTGAAAAAATATAATGGATAATACTAACGTAACCCCTTTGCATCCAAAAGAACAAAATAAAAAAAAAGAAGAAACATCTTTAGTAAGTTCTTTGTCTCCAAGAGAGATTGTTTCCGAACTTGATAGATTTGTTGTTGGTCAAAATAAAGCGAAGAAAGCTGTTGCTGTTGCTTTAAGAAATCGATGGCGAAGACAGGCTCTTAAAGGTGAAATGAAAAATGAAGTTTTGCCAAAAAATATTTTGATGATTGGACCAACAGGAGTTGGTAAAACTGAAATTTCAAGAAGACTTTCAAAACTAGCTGAAGCACCTTTTGTTAAAGTAGAAGCAACTAGATTTACTGAGGTTGGTTATGTTGGAAGAGATGTAGAACAAATCGTTAGAGATTTAATTGAGATTGCTATTGCAATGGAGAAAGTTAAAAAAAGAAAAGAGGTTTTTGCTCAAGCTCAAAAAGCTGCAGAAGAAAAAGTTTTAGACGCATTAGTGGGTAAAAAGGCCAGTTTAGCAACTAGAGAGAGTTTTAGGAAAAGATTAAGAAACGGTGATCTGGATGATAATGAAATAGAAATTTTTGTCAGTGATAGTGGATCAGGAGCGTCATTTGAAATTCCAGGTATGCCAGGTGCAAATGTTGGAATGATCAATATTGGTGAAATGATTGGTAAATCCATGGGTAACAAAGAAAAGAAAAGAAAAATGAGTGTGAAAGAGTCTCATGAAATATTAATTAATGATGAATCTGATAAATTAATCGAACAAGATAAAATTGTTAAAGCTGCAAAACTTTCAACAGAAAATAACGGAATTGTTTTTTTAGATGAAATAGATAAAATTTCAGCAAGAACGGATAGAGTTGGTGGTGATGTGTCTCGTGAAGGTGTTCAAAGAGATTTATTGCCTTTAATTGAGGGCACAACGGTAAATACTAAACATGGCCCAATTAAAACAGATCATATTTTATTTATTGCATCGGGAGCGTTTCAGCTAGCAAAGCCATCTGATCTTCTTCCAGAACTTCAGGGAAGACTACCTATTAGAGTTGAGTTAGAAGCATTAACTAGTGAGGATTTCAAAAGAATTTTAAGAGAACCAGATTTTAGTTTAATCAAACAGTACGTGGCTTTATTAAAAACTGAGAATGTTGATCTAGAGTTTTCAGATGATGGTATTGATACTATTGCAAACATTGCTTCAGAAGTAAATGCGACTGTAGAAAACATCGGTGCAAGAAGATTGCATACAATAATTGAAAAAATTTTAGATGAAATAAGTTTCACTGCAACAGATCGTGCTGGTGAAAAAATTGTTATTAATAAAGATTATATTAATAAAAACTTGGATAACTTAGTTAAAGATACTGATCTTTCCAAATTTATTTTATAGTTTTATTTTTTTTTAAAAAAATATAAAAAGCACCACCGCCACCATCTTCAATACTTGCAACTTTAATTTCGTTAATAATATTCATTAAACTTTTATTATTTTCTATAAATTCTGGAACAGAATATTTCAATATACTTAAATTTTTAGATACGTAAGGATCCTTCTCGTTTTGTGAATGAAGTCCTTTACCCGTAACTACAATTAGCTTATTTATTTTTTCTTCAAAAGATTGATATATAAATTCTTCTATAGTTTTATTTGCTTCCTCAAGAGTATAACCGTGAAGATCTATTGATTTTACTTTGAAAAACTTTTCTTTTGATAAATTTAAATCTTTGTTAGGTAGTTTTTCATCGCTTGAAGTAAAAGATTCCCAATCTTTTTTATCTTTTTCTAAAATATCGTTGCTCAATTAAGTTAAAGTATTTACCAGCTGCCAATTAGGGTTTATAGAAGTTGTGTCTCTTGAGAACACCCAGGTATCATAGATTTTTTTAATTTTTTCTGGATCTCCTGATACAATTTTTTTCTCTTTATCTCTGATACAAGTTATTACTTCAGCAATAAAATCAACGGTAACATTTAAAATATTTCCAATTTTTTTATGTTCTTTAATTTCTGCTGAGTTAATCCCTATAAAAGTTATCTCAGCAAAATGACCTCTTGAACTTCTTTCCTTAAGAGCGTCATTGAATTGAGAATATATCTGTCCATTTAATAATTGTCTGCTCGTTGTGATCTTATTATCGTTATCGCTAAAATCCGTAATTATAGTTTCATAAGCAATTTTAGCACCTTTTAAAAATTCCTCTTGAGCAGCAGTATCAAAAATATCGTTTGATTTTCTGGGTTGCTCAACTTTAATATTTTTTAATACCTCTTTAAATTGAGTAGGTGTTTTTCCATCGAAACCAGTTCTTTTACCTAAAATTCCTCTTAATCTTAAAAAAATAAAACCAGCAATCATAGCTAGTAGTATGATATCTATGTATTCAAAACTGTAACTCATTATTTGATAGTAATTACTATGTTGATTAATTTCAACCAGCAATTTAGATTAAGGACAAATGAACCCAATTTTATTAACAATTATCCTGGTTCCTGCTATTGAAATCTATCTTTTAATAAAAATTGGATCTCATATAGGTGCCATGAGCACTATTTTGTTAATTTTTACTACAGCAATTATTGGAATTTATTATGCAAAATATGAGGGCTTGAATACACTGAAGTCTGGTTTTACACAACTAAGTAAAAATGAAACTCCAGCTTACGAAGTTATTTCAGGAGCAGCTATAGCATTTGCCGCTTTATTGTTAATCATCCCTGGATTTGCAACAGATGCGTTAGGATTTTTATTAATTTTTCCATACAGTAGAAAAATGATTTTTAAAAAATTTTCTAAAAAATTTAAACCCAAAGAAAACAAAAAAAATAATTTTATAGACGGAGACTTTGAGGATATAGAAGACGATAATGACAGAAAAATTTAAAATATTGGGAAAATATATAAAAGATTTATCTAGTGAAACACCTGATGCTGAAACATATATTTACGTTAGAGATAGAATTTCGAAGTATCAGTTAGATATTGATATTAATTCAAAAGCATTGAAAAATAAAATGATTGAGATAAACACAAGATGTAGGTTTAATGATAAAAACGAGAGTAAAAAAAAATCTTTTTTTGAAATAATTTATTCAACCATAGTTAAAATTAATGAGGAAATTAAGGATAAAAAAGAATTAGAAAAAATTATATTATGTGATGTGCAAATTGAGATTTACCCTTCATTAGAAAAAGCTCTTTTAGATTTACTTCACAATTCGGGTTATCCTGATATCAAATTTGAAAAAAAAGTTGATTTTGAGACTCTCTATAAGCAGAAAGTTAACTAAAATAATTCTTTTTTAAGTTTTGCTTTAAATATTCTTTATGTTTTTTTAGCTCTTGATCAGATGGTTTTACAATACCTTTGAAATAAACAACTTTGGAACTTTCTGTCTTTTTTTTTTCTTCAGTATTATTTTTAAAATCTAGTGTTGGTTCTTTTTGATCAATAAGATTTATGTAAACTTTTGCTAATAAATCACAGTCTATTAAAGCTGTGTGCTGAGTTCTTTTGGAATTATCGATCCTAAAACGTTTACAAAGAGCATCCAAACTTACCGGAGTACCAGGGAATTTATCCCTTGCTAAAATAAGTGTATCAACGATTTTATTTTCAATTTTTTTTTTACCAAATAAATTAAGTTCGTTGTTTAAGTGAGCTAAATCAAATTCTGCATTGTGTATTATAAGTTTTTTATTTTTTATGAAGTCTAAAAATTCTTCACCAATCTCACTAAATTTTTTTTGTTTAGATAAGAATTCATCATTATATCCATGAACTGCTAGAGCCTTTTCAGAGACTTTTCTTTGAGGATTTAAATAACAATGAAATTTATTTCTTGTTGGAATTAAGTCTTCTAATTCAATACAACCAATTTCAACGACTCTGTGCCCATCTTTAACTGATAGGCCAGTTGTTTCAGTATCAAGAACTACTTCTTTCATATTCAATAGTTTTTAAAATTTTTTTAATCTCATCATTAACAGATTTTTTGGTAAATTTATTATTAATTATAAATCTAGATTTTTTTTTTTTATGAGCAACTGAGAGTTGAATTTTTTTAAATTTGTTTAATATCTTGAAATTAAAGTTTTTTCTTTTCTTTAAGTTTCTTAATATGTCATTTTTTTTAGAGTGAACGAAAATTAAAATATCGCTTTTTTTATTTATTTTATTTTCCAACAGTAGCGGGATATCCAAAATAATAAATTTTTTATTTCTATTTTTACTTATAAAAATTTGTAATTTATTCCTTATTTCTTTATGAACTATCTTAATTATTTTCTTTAAATTTGAATTATTTGCAAGAATTGCCTTTGAAAGCTGTATTTTATCTATTGGAAAATCATAAACATAGTCTGGTAATATTTTTTTAAATTTTTTATATACCGTCCTATTTTTTTGGTACAACTTTGAAACTTCATGATCTGCATTAAAAACTGGGTATCCAAAACTTTTAGCAACATAGCTTTTGCCTGATCCTATATCACCCAAAATCCCAATCCTTATCATCGATCTAAAAGTTTAATTGTTTCATTGTTTATCTTGGGTTCTATACCATGCCACAACTTAAATGCTGAATAAGCTTGGTAGATAAACATTAATTTACCATTTTCATATTTATTACCTAATTTTTTACCTATATTTAAAAAATTTGTTTCACTTGGATTATAAATTACATCATAAAATAACTTATTGTTATCTATGTTAGTAAAATTTAAATTTATTTTATCATCTTGGTTCAATCCTAAGCTCGTCGCATTTATAATTACATCAAAATTTGGAACTTCTCCCCAATCAATCAATTTTATATTTTCAAAATTTTTTTTAATATCATCTGCTTTCCCTTTCGTTCTGTTACTAATAAAAATTTTGGCTGCTTTCATTTTAATTGAGGCATAAATTATGGAAGGAACAACACCACCTGCTCCTAAAATGAAAATCTTTTTTCCACTAAAATCAAAATTTATTTCTTTAATTGCTCTTTCGAAACCTTCAATGTCAGTATTGTGGCCAACCACTTTTTTGTTTTGAAGATATATTGTATTTACAGATTGTGTTTTTCTTGCTTCATCACTCAATTCATCTATATGAGGTATAATAGCATTTTTGAATGGTACGGTAATATTTGCTCCATGCAAATTTTCTTTTTTAATATTCAATATTAAATTTTCTAGTTCATTATGATTTAATTCTTTTTTTTCATAAATTGCATCTATATGATTTTGTTTAATCCAGTAATTATGTAATTCAGGGGATAAAGAGTGTTTTATTGGGTTTCCAATTACTAAATATTTTTTCATTTAATCTCTTTTAGATACTCTTTAATTTTTTTAATAGGAAGACCCATTATAGTATCTTCATCCCCAACTATATCTGAAAATAGTTTTCTGCCCTCACCTTCTATTTGATAAACATTGTAAGCATACAAAGCACTATCAGAAATTTTGGCTAAGTAATCTTCAAGATTTTTATCAGTAAAATTTCTCATTTTAAGTTTAGCTTTATCAGTATAATTCCAAATCATTGATCCATTTTTTGATATACAGACAGAACTAATTAAGTGATGTTCTTTACCGTTAAGTTTTTTTAATATTAATAGTGCTTCTTTTCTATGCTGTGGCTTTGAAATTAATTCTCCATCTAAATCAATAACGCTGTCTGCACCTAGCACGATTTTCTCATGATTATTTGAACTAACTTTATTAGCTTTTAGTTCGGCTAGATTCCTTGAAATAATTTCAGGTGAAGCTTTTTCATTTAATAGGCTTTCTTTAACCATGTCCTCATCTATGTTTGAGGGCTTAACTTCACAAGCTATATTGTTTTTTTCTAAAATATCTTTTCTAACTTTGCTTTTAGATGCTAAAATTATATTATTTAACATTATTAGAGTAAATTTCGTGTATCTTTATAATAGATGCAGCTGTTTCTTCTACCGACTTTCTGGTGACATCAATCACAGGCCATTTATATTTTTGAAAAGTTTTTTTTGCCTTTAAAACCTCATCTTTAATATTGTCTAAATTAGTATACATTGTATTCTCCTTCTCTTTAAGAGAATCCATTCTATTTTTTCTTAAATCCGCTAATCTTTCAGGTTCGGTGCTTAAACCGACAACACAGGTAAAGTGAGGATCTTTTTTTAGTTTCTCAGGTAATGAATTTTCATTAACTAATGGTATATTTGAAGTTCTAAAGCCTTTATTTGCAAGATAAATAGAGGTTGGGGTTTTGCTTGTTCTGCTAACTCCAACTAACACTATATCTGATTTATCAATATCATTTAATAAATTACCATCGTCATGATTCATTGTAAATTGAATAGCCTCTATTCTGTCATAATATTCTTCATTTAAAATATGTTGACCACTTGGTTCATGTGAAGCTTTTTGGTTTAAAATTTTTGAAAAATTTAAAATAAGATTTCCCAAAACACCAAAACAAGGAATTTTTTTATCGCCGCTAGTGTTTGCTAAATACTTTGCAAGATTATTGTCAACAATTGTATACAAAATTATTGAATTGTTGTTTGTTTGTGCTTCTTCTAAAATTTTTAAGATTTGATTTTCTGTCCTTGTAAAAGAATAAGAGTGAATTTTATATTCAATATTTTTAAACTGTGCTTTTAACGCCAAAAATATTCGCTCTAAAGTCTCGCCAGTAGAATCCGATATTAAATATATTTGATATGTACTAACCATGGATAAATTGTTAATATATTTGTATTATTTTAATAAAATTACTCAATTTAGTTTTTGTTCGTTTTGTCTTGTAAAATAAGGATTTTATTAACATTAATAATAAATTCAGTCTAACTATACTTAAATGTTAATAAAAATCAAAAAGTGTTCATTTTTGTAAGTTTTATTTAATTATAGATGTGGTTAAAACGTTAATATAATGTTTAAAATAAACAATCATCATAATCCACAGGACATAACACTAATACTATAATTATATATATAATTTTAATATGACACCGCTACATGAAGTAATAATGAATAAAAGAACAACTGTTAATCCAGTCTGGATAATGAGACAGGCTGGAAGATATTTGCCAGAATTTAGAGAGATAAGAAAAAAAAATCCAAATTTTATCGAATTGTGCCTAAACCACAAATTATCATCAGAAATAACACTTCAACCTATTAAAAGATTTGACCTTGATGCTGCAATAATATTTTCAGACATTTTAATGTTACCATATGGATTAAATCAAAAAGTTGATTTTAAGAAAAACTTTGGGCCAGTTCTTGGTAATTTAGATATAAGCATAATGTCCAAGATAGATGAAATAGATTTTGTTGAAAAAATTTATCCAATTTATAAGTCCATTCAAACTGTAAGTTCAAAAATGACTTCTATAAATAAAAATACAATTGGCTTTGTTGGGGCGCCCTGGACGTTGCTTGTTTATATGATCAATCAACAGTCACCTAAAAAAAATGTCAAAAAAGATTTTTTTAAAGATGATTTTTTAATAAACAGAATTTTATTAATAATTGAAAAATTCCTAAAAATTCATATTAAAAATCAAATTGAAAATGGTGCTAATATTATACAAATTTTCGATAGCTGGGCGGGACTTTTGGAGGAGAGAGATTATCCAAACTATATTTATACACCAACCCTAAATTTAGTCGATTATGTAAAATCATTCAATATTCCTGTGATTTGCTTTCCAAGGGAAATTAAAAATTATAAAGAATTTTGTGAAATAGTTAAACCCGACGCGGTAAATATCGATTATAATGTAGATCCTTTGATGATAAGTAAAAATATTAAAATTCCTGTACAAGGAGGTTTAGATCCAAAGATTTTATTAACAGATAAAGAAAACTTAAAAAAAGAGATCATAAAATATTTGGATATATTTAAAGATCATCCGTATATTTTCAACCTTGGTCATGGCATACTTCCGGAAACCAATCCAGACATGGTTGAATTTTTAATAAAGACAGTAAAAGATCATTAAATGGAAATTAATAATAATCACCCACCCATTAACTATGGAAAGACAGGTGTTCTTATTGTTAATTTAGGTACTCCAGACTCAACAGATTGGCTTGATATAAGAAAATATCTAAAAGAGTTTTTATCTGACAATAGAGTTATCGAGGTAAACCCTGTAATTTGGCAACTCATTTTAAATTTGTTCATATTAACTTTTAGGCCATCTAAAACTGCAAAAGCTTATAAAGAAATTTGGATGAAAGATGAAAACATGTCTCCGCTTTTATATTATACTCAAAAGCAAAGTGAAAAAATTTCTAACTCATTATTAAGAGAGAATTTGTTAATAGATTTTGCTATGAGATATGGAAATCCAAGTATCAAAAGTAAAATTTATAAACTTCAAGAACAAGGTTGTGAAAATCTAGTTATACTTCCACTTTATCCACAATACGCAGCAGCAACAACCGCAACAGTATGCGATGAAGTTTATAGAACTTTAATGCAAATGAGATGGCAGCCTTCTTTAAAAATTATTCCTCATTACGAGTCCGATTCTCTTTATATACATGCTTTAGTTAAATCTATTAATAAAAAAATAAATGAAATAAATTGGAAACCAGATTTAATAATCGCTTCATACCACGGCATACCAAAAAAATATTTTGATAAGGGTGATCCCTATCATTGTTATTGTCATAAAACGACAAGACTAATTTCTGAAAAATTTAATTCTATAGATATCAAAACAACGTTCCAATCGAGATTTGGACCACAAGAGTGGTTGCAGCCTTACACAGATAAAACTTTAGAAAGTCTACCAAAAGAAGGAAAAAAAAATATCCTTACAATTTGCCCTGGTTTTGCGTCTGACTGTGTAGAAACTTTAGAGGAAATTTTAATTCAAGGTAAAGAAAGTTTTTTAAGTTCTGGAGGTGAAAACTTTGATATGATCCCGTGTTTAAATGATAATGATGATCATATAACTTTATTGAAATCTTTAATTGAAAAAAATATTTAAAAGATGAACTCCTATCTACTCTTTAAATCTTTGCATTTGATTGCTGTGATTTCGTGGATGGCTGGTCTTCTGTACCTTCCAAGAATTTTTGTTTATCACACAGAAAATAATTCTGAGGAAAAAGTTTCAGAAATTTTTAAAGTGATGGAGAAAAAACTATATTTTTACATAATGACGCCTGCAATGACACTATCCTGGTTGTTTGGACTCTTACTTATTCATAGCATTGGATTTCAACAGCTTGGTCAAACTTGGATGTTATTAAAGCTTTTGTTTGTAGTAATTCTTACTCTTTATCACTTTTACCTTGGTAAATTACTTGGCCAATTTAAAACTGATATTAACCAACATTCGCATAAGTTTTACCGCTATATAAATGAAATACCCACAGTATTGCTGATTTTAATTATATTTGTTGTTATTTTTAAACCAATCTAGGGTTGAAATAACAACAGTTGTATATATATTACTACCATCTGATAAGTCCTTATCAAAAAATTAATCATGAACATTCAAGAACTAAAACTAAAATCATCTGAACAGCTCATCACTCAAGCGGAAGAGCTTGGTATAGAAAATGCAAGTACATTAAGAAAACAAGAAATACTTTTTGCTATTCTTAAAAAAGTTGCTGAAAAAGAGGAAATTACTGGCGTAGGTGTTTTACAGTTATTACAAGACGGTTTTGGTTTTTTGAGAGCAATGGAGTCAAATTATCTTCCAGGACCAGATGATATATATGTGAGCCCAAGTCAAATTAGAAAATTTGGTTTAAGGACTGGAGATACTGTTGAAGGACCAGTAAGGGCTCCTAAAGAAGGTGAAAGATATTTTGCTTTATTACAAGTAAGTAAAATAAATTTTGAGGAACCCGAAAAAGCTAGACACAAAATTGCATTTGACAACTTAACTCCGTTATACCCAGATAAACAGCTGGTTATGGAAGTTGAAACTACAAAAGTCGAAAAAAAAGCTGATCTCACTCCTAGATTAATAGATTTAGTTAGTCCCATTGGGAAAGGTCAAAGATCTATTATTATCTCTCCACCAAAAGCAGGAAAAACAATGATTTTGCAAAGCATAGCAAACTCAATAGCTAAAAATTATCCCGAGTGTTATCTTATGGTGCTATTGATTGATGAACGTCCGGAGGAGGTAACAGACATGCAAAGAACTGTAAAAGGTGAAGTAATTAGTTCTACTTTCGATGAACCGGCTCAAAGACACGTAGCAGTAGCTGAAATGGTAATCGAAAAAGCCAAAAGATTAACTGAGCATAAAAAAGATGTTATAATACTATTAGATTCTATAACCAGATTAGGCAGAGCATATAATGCTGTGATACCTAGCTCAGGTAAAGTCCTAACAGGAGGTGTAGATGCAAACGCACTTCAGAGACCTAAAAGATTTTTCGGTGCAGCAAGAAATATTGAGGAAGGTGGTTCATTAACAATTATCTCTACAGCCTTAATTGATACAGGAAGTAGAATGGATGAAGTTATTTTTGAAGAATTTAAAGGAACAGGTAATAGCGAAACAATACTGGATCGAAAAATTGCGGATAAAAGAATTTATCCAGCAATTGATATAACAAAATCAGGAACAAGAAGAGAAGAGCTATTATTTGATAAAAATGATTTACAAAAAATGAACGTTTTAAGAAGAATTATCGCCCCAATGGGTACCATGGATGCTATTGAATTTATTAATTCAAAATTAAAAGATACAAAAAATAATGCTGATTTTTTTAATTCAATGAATAAGCCCGCTTAAAAAGTTTAAAATATTTATAATTATAGATATAGTTGTCGTTTATGATCGATGACGAAATAAAGAATAAAATTATAAATTTATTTAAACAAAATCAGTTCTCAAAAGTACTAGAGTTTACTGAAAAAATAGGCATTGAAGATAGGCCTGCAGGATTAGAAAATATAATAGGTATTTCAAAATATAACAAAAAAGATTTAACACTTAAAGATTTACAGGATGCTCTTTTATGTTTTGAGAGAGCATTTTTAAAAGATAAAAACTCAATTCATGGATTTAATGGGCTATTAAATATAATTAAAACTGGAACTAAAACGTGCCACGTAGTGAACAGATTTTCAGAATTTTTGCACAAAGCAGTTGAATACTACTTAAATATAGAAAAAGATTACGAAAACAATGAGGAGTTTTTAGCTGCTGGTCACAAACTCTTTTCTTATTTACTTGATCATGACAGGGTAAATGAAATATCAAAAAAAATATTAGACAGTGATTTAAGATCAAAATATTTGAGAGGTGTTGCAATATTTGAAAATAATTATAATAAAATATGCTCACAATCTGATCATTTAAATATTGCTCTAAAAAATTCTAAATATTTCTCCAAACTTCAAGTTAAAGATTTAGATCAAATACATTATGAAGCTAACAACAAAATTAATTTAGGTTTTATCAGTCCTGATTTTGAGAGAAATCACTCCACAACTTACTTTCTTAAGGACACAATTAAACATTTAACTAAGAATAAATTTAAAATTTCTATTTTCTCTATTGCTAAAAAAAATACTAAAGACCAAGCCCAGAATGAATTGAGAACCTTGTCAGACGCTTGGTTTGATGTGAAAGATTTTAATAATCAAAAATTAGTTGAATTAATCCAAAAAGAGCGAATTAATATACTTGTAGACCTGATGGGCTACACACGAGCTGAGAGATTAGAGTTATTTCATTCTAGGATTGCACCAAAACAAGTATCTTGGTTAGCATATTGTAATACTTCTGGATTAGATGAAATGGATTTTTTAATAGCTGATAATAATTTAATCTTAAACTCTGAAGAAAAATTATATTCAGAAAAAATTATTAAGCTACCCCATATATGGAATTCTCACTCAGGATTTGATTTTATAAGAAAATTAAACAAACTCCCTTCTTTAAACCAAAATATTTTTACTTTTGGATCATTAAATAATTTCAGGAAGATTTCCAATGACGTTGTTGAAACTTGGTCAAAAATTCTGCACGAGGTCCCTAATTCAAAATTAATTTTAAAATCTTCTACCGCTTGTGACAATGACTCTCTGTTAAACAAATTTAAAAAATTCAAAGTAGATCATAAAATTGAGATTTTAAGACAATTAGATTTTATCAAGAAAGAAGACCATTTAAAAGTTTACAATCGAATAGATTTATGTCTAGATACTTTTCCTTACAACGGAGTGACTACCACTTTTGAGTCTTTGTGGATGAACGTACCAGCTTTAGTTTTAAAGGGATATAATTTCAACTCAAGGTGTGGTGAGAGTATTATGAAAAACGCAAAATGTGATTATTTTATTGCTAAGAATAAAACAGAATACGTTGAAAAAGCTTTATATTTAAGTCAAAACAAAGAAAAATTAATTAATTACAGAGAAAAAATTTTCCAAACAATTTTATCTTCATCTTTATTTGATACTAAAAAATTTACACAAAATTTCCAAAATTTGTTATTAAATTTGCTTTAAGTATCCTAATTCCCTCATTTCTGTTGAAAAATTATTCTCAATTGATTTTATTATTTCTTGATTTGATTCTTTTGTCCACTGATTTTTTGGACCTAAATTAAAGAATTTTACCCTACCAGCAGTATTTTTTTTTAAAGGCGCTTCTTTAAATAGTCCCTTACCTTCTAATTTTTTTAAATACTCAAAAGAAGTTGTTTCAATTATGTTTTTATTTTTTTCTATGCTTGTATCAAATTTTAAATATTTATTTAAAAAATGTATAATTTTATCCATTTCAATTTTAGGGTCTCGAATTAGATTTTCATACTTAATTAATAACAAATTTTTTTTATTTCTGGTCCAAGATCTATAATGGTCATTCCACTTTCCTAAAAGAGTAAACATACTTGGTTTATTGTCCATAAAACTCTCCTCAAAATTTTTACTATTTCCAATTAATTTTGGGGACAGCATAAATTTCAAAGAATTTTCGACTGATAAAGAATAATGATTAGAAATTGAATTAATAACATTTCTAGGGTCTCTTACGACATATATAACTGCTCTTGTATTTATATTGTTTGTAAAATCATCTCCGTCCACTGTATATTTGCCCTGATGAGTTTTAAAAAATTTAATTTTATTGTCCAAATTAATTTTATCTTGAGCAAAGATCCAATTTTTTTTTATTTCATCAAAATTACTAAAATCTTTAATCAGATCTTTGAAATATATTTTTTCAGGAAATTGCCGAATTTTTTTTAAAAGCTTGAAATCAAAAATTCCATCATCTGAGTACACTAAAGCAGAAATTATTGATCTTAACCATGTATTCCCACTTTTGGGATAAGAAGCAATCCAAATAATCATAATAAAAACTTATATTATTTACATTTATACAAAGCTATAATAATTCATTATGACTATATTTGCTCTATCAACTGGACCTGGTATCTCAGGAGTCGCGATAATTAGAATTTCTGGTAACGAAACTAGAAAAGTTGTTGAAGCTTTAACAGGAGAGCCACTTCCCCGACCAAGAGTTGCATGTCTTAAAAAGTTCAATAAAATCAACAGTTCTGAGCTTATCGACGAAGGCATTTTATTGTGGTTTCCTGGCCCAAATAGCTACACAGGTGAGGATATGGCCGAAATCCAAGTTCATGGTAGTAAAGCTGTTATAGATGCTCTGCACTCATCATTATCAGATATTGAAAATTGTAGATTAGCTGAGCCTGGTGAATTCACAAAACTTGCATTTCAAAATGGAAAAATAAATTTATTAAAAGCAGAAAGTATTGCTGATTTAATTTCATCTGAAACTGAAATTCAAAGACAACAAGCAATTAAAATTATGAATGGAAAGTCAGCAGATCAATTTAATTTTTTAAGAGAAAAACTTTTAAAAATTTTATCTCATGTCGAAGCTAAAATTGATTTTCCAGATGAGGATTTACCAAATAATATTTTAGATGAAATTAAAAACAGTTCAGACGAAGTAATAGCTAAAATTAAAAAAATATTAGATGATCAAAAAGTTGGAGAAAGAATCAGGGAAGGTTTTAAGATTGCTATAGTTGGACCCACTAATGCTGGAAAATCCAGTTTGATGAACTATTTATCTAATAGAGATGTTGCAATTGTTTCTGAAATAGCCGGAACTACTAGAGATGTAATTGAAACACATCTTAACATTGATGGTTATCCGGTTACAATTTCTGATACCGCAGGAATAAGAGACTCTAAAAATGATATAGAAAAAAAGGGTATAAAATTATCCTTAAATAGAGCGGAGGAAGCAGATTTGAAACTTGTTGTTGCTGATGCTAAAAACCCAGATTTTACTGGTGTTTTGAAGGATTTTTTAGATGAAAATGCAATTTTAGTTATAAATAAATCTGATCTTTTAAAAAATGATATTGATTCAGACTTTAAAAAAACAAATCATGTCTTAATTTCAATTAAAGAAAATAAAAATATCGAAGAGCTAATTTCAAAAATAAAAAATAATTTAAAAAATAAATTTATCACAAGTGATGATACTTTAATCACAAGGGAAAGGCATCGGCAACATTTGCAACAATGTTTAGATCATTTAAATAATTTTAATCAAAAAAAAGAAATAGAAGATTTTGATAAAGCAGCAGAAGATTTAAGATTAGCTACTAGACATTTAGGTATGATTGTTGGAAAAGTTGATGTAGAGGAGATATTAGGTAGTATTTTCAACGATTTTTGCATAGGTAAATAATAATCAATTTATCAGGATTTTTTGTTATTTTTGATCATAAATCGTTGGTATTCAACACTTATTCACCAATGATAAGAGGTAGCTTGTAAATAAAATAATCAGCTATAAGTTTAACTGATGAAAAATGATCTATCTTTTGATGTAGTCGTTATCGGTGGTGGACACGCAGGTTGTGAAGCTGCAACAGCTTCTGCACGTTTAGGAATTAACACCGCTTTATTCACACATAAGATTGAAACGATTGGTGAGATGTCGTGTAACCCAGCTATTGGTGGATTAGGTAAAGGTCATTTAGTTAGAGAAATAGATGCTCTAGATGGTGTTATGGGAGAGATTGCTGACAAGTCAGGAATTCAATTTAGGTTGCTAAACAGAAGTAGAGGTCCTGCTGTTCGTGGACCAAGAACACAGTCAGATAGATCTTTATACAGAAAATTAATGCAAAAAAAACTTGCAAACTATTGTAATTTAAGCATTTTTTCTGACCCTGTTATAAAGTTTATTTTTAATAAAAACACCATAAATGGTTTTGAAACTAAAGAAGGTAAAAAAGTTACATGTAGTAAGTTAATACTTACAACAGGCACTTTTTTAAATGGTTTGATACATATAGGTGATAAAAGAACACCAGCAGGAAGATATGATGAAAAACCTTCCACAGGTTTAAGTGAACAATTACAAAAATATGAATTTAAAATTGGAAGGTTAAAAACCGGAACACCACCAAGGTTAGATTCAAGAACTATTAATTATAAAAATTTAGAAGAACAATTTGCAGATGATGATCCTTATTTTTTTTCATTTCTAACTAAAAAAAATATAAACGAACAAGTATCATGCAGGATGACATACACCAATCACAAGGTACATAAGATTATAGAAAAAAATTTATCAAAGAGTGCAATGTACTCTGGTAGCATAAAAGGTGTTGGACCAAGATACTGTCCATCAATAGAGGATAAAATAGTAAAATTTTCGGATAAAGGACGACATCAGATATTTTTGGAGCCAGAAGGTCTAAATGACCATACAATTTACCCAAATGGAATTTCGACATCACTCCCCAGTGAAGTACAGCAAGAAATATGTAACAATATCAATGGTTTAGAGAGTGTAAAAATTATTAGACCAGGATATGCTATAGAATATGACTATGTAGACCCTAGGGAGCTTTTTTTAACCCTCGAGACTAAAAAAATTAATAATCTTTATCTAGCTGGACAAATAAATGGAACTACTGGTTATGAGGAAGCTGCATCACAAGGTCTTATTGCCGGAATAAATGCTGCATTATCTATCAAGGGACAAGAACCATTTATTTTAGATAGATCTGATGCATATATTGGGGTAATGATTGATGATTTAGTAACCAAGGGCGTTGCTGAACCCTATAGGATGTTTACTTCTAGAGCAGAATACAGATTAAGCTTGAGAGCAGATAATGCTGATCAAAGATTGACTGATAAAGGCATAAAAATTGGATTAATTGGAGATCAAAGAAAGCAAATATATTTAGATAAATCTCAAAAATTAAAGAATATTTCTAATAAAATGTCTAAATCTCATATCTCTCCAAATAAAGCTGAAAGTTATGGTATAAAGATAGCTAAAGACGGAATTCTTAGGTCTTCGAATGAAATTTTAACCCAAAAGAGTGTTGATATGCGTAAAATTAGAGAAATTTGGAGTGATATACCTTATTATGACAACGAAATTGATGAGCAGATAGAAATAAATGCTCATTACAGAGGTTATTTAAAAAAGCAAAAAGCGGACATTCTTGCATTTAAAAGAGATGAAAACCTGATAATCCCTAAAAAAATTGATTATGACAAGCTTTCAGGATTATCAAATGAGGTAAAGGCAAAATTTAACCAAATTAAGCCTAAAACTATGGGTCAGGCCTTAAGAATTGACGGAATTACTCCTGCGGCTGTATATATTTTGTTGTCACATCTAAAAAGAAAGTCTATTAAGCATATAGCTTAATGGATCAAGAAATTATAAATTCTTACTCAAAACTTTCAGGGCTTAATGTTTCACGTGAAACATATTCAGACTTCGAAAACTACATATCAATGATCTTGGAAAAAAATGATAAAATTAATTTAATCAGCGATAAATTTAGTGAAAAAAAATACATAATTGAGCGTCATATTATTGATTCTGCGCAAATTATTGATATTGTTGACTTTAATAGTGATACAGCTACAGATATAGGCTCAGGGAGTGGAATGCCGGGTATAATAATAGCAATTTTACTTAAAAGCCTAAAAAAAGATATAAAGGTCAAGCTTTATGAAAAAAGCTACCATAAAAGCCATTTTCTTAGAGACGTCTCTACAAAATTAAATCTAAAAACAGAAATAATACAAAAAAATATTTTTGAAGAAAAAAAATTAGAAACAGGAACAATAATGTCTAGAGCATTTAAACCGATGCCTGTAGTTTTAGATTTAGTGAATGAAAATTTTTCTAATTTTTCAAATATAATTTTTTTCATGGGCAAAAGTGGAAGAGAAATTTTTCAAAATACTTTAAAGAATTGGGAATTAGATTATTCTGAAAAAAAAAGTTTAACTAGCAAAGAATCTTTTTTAGTAAATGTGAAAAAAATTAAAAAAAAATTGAAAAAAACTAAATGCAAATTATTTCAGTCATAAATCAAAAGGGTGGGGTTGGTAAAACAACTTCAGCAATTAACTTAGCAGCAGGTTTATCTCAACAGAACAAGAAAATTCTAGTTTTAGATTTAGACCCACAGGGAAATGCAACTACTGGCCTTGGATTATCCAACATGGAAAATTCTTCAGATACAATTTACGGGGTTCTGAATGGAACTAAAGAAATAGACGATGTAATTAAAAAAACGCAGTTTGAAAATCTTGATATAATAACATCTAACGTAGATTTATCAGGTCTTGAAGTTGAGACGGCTGATGACAATAACAGGGCTTTCTTGTTAAAAGTAAAATTAACCTCATATTTAAACAATTCTGGAGGTACATATGATTATATATTGATAGATTGTCCACCATCTCTAAGCCTCTTGACTATAATGGCACTGGTAAGCTCAAACTCACTTCTAGTCCCACTCCAAACAGAATTTTTTGCTTTAGAGGGCTTAACTCAGTTAATGAAAACAATTGAGAGAATAAAAGTCAGTCTTAACCCTGATTTGGGCATTAGAGGAATACTATTAACAATGTATGATAAAAGAAATAAGCTGTCTTTTCAAGTTGAGAAAGAAGCCAGAGATTATTTTAATGAAAAAGTTTATTCTACAGTAATCCCAAGGAACGTTAGACTGTCAGAGGCACCCTCACACGGAATGCCGGTTCTGATATATGACAAAACCTGTCCTGGTAGCAAAGCATATTTTAGTTTTACGGATGAATTTTTAAATCAAGATAAAACAATAGGGAGTGCTGCTTAATGGATTCTAATAAAATAAAAAAAGGACTTGGAAGAGGTCTATCATCATTAATAGGAGAAACTAAAATTGAGATTCAAAAAAATAGGCTAAGTGTTAGTGATCTTGTGCCTAATAAATATCAACCAAGAAAAATATTCGATGAGGAAAATTTAAACGAACTTGCAAACTCAATTAGAGAAAGAGGAATCTTGCAACCAATTATTATCCGAAAATCTAATGATGAGCAGTCCAAGTATGAGATAATAGCAGGGGAAAGAAGGTGGCTAGCAGCTCAAAAAGTAGGGCTTCATGATGTACCAGTGGTGATAACTGAAGCAGATGATTTAAAATCATTGGAATTTGCAATAGTTGAAAATGTCCAAAGGCACGATCTAAATCCTTTGGAGGAAGCACAAGGATATAAAAAACTGATAGATGAATTCTCATATGATCAGGAAAAAGTTTCAAAATTTATTGGGAAAAGTAGAAGTTATATTGCTAACGCACTTAGACTTTTGTCCCTTCCTGTTGAAGTGGTAAAATTAATTGAAAATCAAAAATTATCTGCTGGTCATGCTAAAATCTTAGTTGGTTTGGAAAATGCTAACTTTGTAGCTAATAAAATAATCGAAAACAAACTTTCAGTTAGACAAGCTGAAAATTTTGTAAAATTATTTAAAAATAAAAGGCAAAAAACAAGTAATTTAAAAGATGCAAATATAATGCATTTAGAGATGTCTGTCGTAAATAAAGTTGGTCTAAACGTAGAAATTAAAAATAAAAAGAATAATAAAGGCAAAATATCTTTTGAATATAAAGATTTAGATCAATTAAATCGAATTATAGATATAATTAAAATAAATTACTAAAATTAAGTTGAAGCCTGATCTAATATAAAATCATTAACTAAGTTAATTGAGTTATTGATATTCTTTTTTAATAGTAATTCTAGTTCACTTATTTTGTAAATTAAATTTTTAATATCTCTTGTTGTCCATATGTAAAGTTGTTGTTTTGTGATTTCTTTATCTTTCCAAAAAACAGGTGGCTTAGAGGAAGATATTGTGAGTTCTATATTTTTATTTATCTCATATTCATTAGAAAGAATTAGTATTTTTTTAGATTTATTCAAAAAGGTTCTTGTTATCAGTATGCAATCCTCGTTTGAAAAATTGTTTTCATTTAAAATGTGAGTCACTCTTTTTTTATTTTTTACAAGGCAGTTGTCTATCAGCTCTGAGATGCTAAAATTTTCAACTATGTTCGTTAATCTTGCAATACTTTCGTTGTCTATTTTTTTTCCAGTTTTACAATAATTTTCAATTTTATTAAGTTCATTAAATAGATTTTCTCTATCTCCATTACATTTATTAACAATAGTATTAATATTTATTGAAGATATCGTAATTTTTTTTTCTTTAAAAAAATTGTAAGTTAATTTTAATAATGTTTGGTCATTATCTGGATAAAATGGGATACAAATAAGGTTTTTATCTTTTTCAAAAAAAGATCTTAATTTCGACTTTTTCTCAAGATTATCAGCATTTATTATTATTTTAACATCATCCAAATTTTTATTATGAATTTCCTCAACAATCTTAAGAATTTTGTCTGATGCTCTTTTAACTATAATCTTTTTAGTTGGTTCAAAAAGTGATTTGGTACAAGTATTTTCAATAAACTCATTTTGATTGTCTAGAAGTTCTTTTTCATCATAAGTCAATACTTCACCCTTATAGCCTAGAAGAAATTTTGTTGTTTTATTCTTAAGTCCTTCATTCTTACCATAGAGTAAAAATAGTTTTATTTTAACTAAATTAATTTTATTGATTTCATATGATTTAATTATCATCGAAATTTAATAAATACGGAATCAATTCTTCTTTTATTGATATTGCAAAATTTCTTTTTATAGAATTTTCATAATTAGTTTGTTCAAAATTTTCACCTTCATTTTTAATATTAAGACTTTGACTTAATATAATTTTCTTGTTAATTCCATTTTTACTAACATTAAAATTTACAATTGCTTTCAACTTATAATCAGTAGCTAATCCAGCAGTATTTTTAGCAATAATTATTTTTTCGTAATCACTGGATAAA
>CACNGH010000007.1:0-82473 GCA_902619815.1 uncultured Pelagibacteraceae bacterium | reverse complement strand
AATGGATAATGAAGTCTTAGATCAGGCTGGTGTCCAAAATGTAGCAAGTTTACCAACTTTAGATGAAGCTAGAGCTAATATTGTGGGTATTTTAAATGCACCTGCATCTAAATTAATTAGCATTTTACTTGCACATTCGGAAAAAATGAGTAGTTTGTCCGCAGAAAATTCTGAAACACAACCCAAAGAGTAATAGATATGCCAGACCTTAACAAAATTATTGAAGATCTTTCAAGTTTAACAGTTGCAGAAGCAGCTGAACTTTCTAAACAATTAGAAGAAAAATGGGGTGTAACTCCAATGGCCGCAGCAGCTCCAGCAGCAGCAGGTGGTGCAGAAGCAGCTGAAGAAAAAGATGATTTTACTATCATGTTAGTTTCTGCAGGTGATAAAAAAATTAATGTCATCAAAGAAGTAAGAGCAGCTACTTCATTAGGATTAAAAGAAGCTAAAGATCTAGTAGAGGGAGCACCAAAAGAAGTTAAATCAGGTGTTAATAAAAAAGAAGCTGAAGAGATCAAAGCTAAGTTAGAAGCTGCAGGCGCTAAAGTAGAACTTAAATAAATTAAAAAGAAAGAATTCAAATACTGATTGTTTTTAATCAGTATCAATTAATATAAATGCAATTATCTTTTACTGAAAAGAAAAATATAAGAAAAAGTTTTGGAAAACTAAAAGAAAGTTTATCAATACCAAATTTAATAGAAGTTCAAAAAAATTCATATAAAGAATTAACTGAATTTAATTCTGAAGTAACAGATTTAACTAAAGGGTTTGATAGAGTTTTTAAAAGTATATTTCCTATTGAAGATTTAAACGATAAAGCAACACTAGAATATGTTTCATATAGATTAGAAAAACCAAAATTTGATGTTGAAGAATGTATTACTAGAGGACTTACTTACTCATCAGCTTTGAAGTGCACTCTAAGATTAGTTGTTTATGAAATAGATCAAGATAACAACACAAAAGATATTTTATCTGCTAAAGAACAAGAAGTTTACATGGGTGAAGTTCCTATGATGACAAATAGTGGAACATTTATTACAAATGGCGTTCAACGTGTTGTAGTGAACCAGATGCATAGAAGTCCTGGTGTTTTCTTTGACCATGACAAAGGTAAAACTCATGCAAGCGGTAAACTTTTATTTAATTGTCGAGTAATACCAAACAGAGGATCTTGGCTAGATTTTGAATACGATGTTAAAGATTTTTTATATTTCAAAATAGACAGAAAAAAGAAAATTTTTGCATCTACATTACTTTTAGCACTTGGATTTACTAAAGCTGAAATTGCGGACGAGTTTTATGAAAACGAACAGTATACTTATGAAGCAAAAACAGAAAAATGGAAAACAAAATTTAATCCTGAAAATTACAAAGCTAAAAACTTTGCTGAGGAAGTAATCGATGCAAAAACTGGTGAAGTTGTAATAAAATTAGGTGATAAAATTAATTTCTTAAATGCAAAAAAATTAGCAAACGATGGACTAAAAGATATTTTAGTTTCAAGAGAATCTTTATTTGGTAAAATTTTACATAGAGATATTAAAGTTAATGATGAGGAAGAGGGAACATTTAAAATTGGTACCGAATTAAATGATACAGTGATCCAACAAATTTTAGACGCAAATATAAATTCGATTCAGATTTCAGTTACAAACTCAATTAATAAAGGTCCCTATTTGCTTACTACAATTTTGAATGACAAAAATAATTCAAAAGAGGAGGCAATAACTGAAGTTTATAAAATGTTAAGACCTGGAGAGCCACCAACAATTGAAATTGCTACTCAGATATTTAATAATTTATTTTTTAGTTCAGACAGATACGATTTGTCTGATGTAGGAAGAGTGAAAATGAATTCTAGGTTAAATCAAGAATGTTCTGATAAAATTACAATTCTAAGAAATGATGACATTATAGCGATTATTCATAAAATGTTAGATTTAAGAGATGGTAAAGATGAAGTTGATGATATTGACCATTTAGGAAATAGAAGAGTTCGTTCTGTAGGTGAGTTGGTTGAAAACCAAGCTCGTATTGGTGTTTATAGAATGGAAAGAGCAATCAAAGAAAAGATGACTACTTTAGATGTAGAGTCTGCAATGCCACAAGACTTAATTAACGCAAAACCTTTAACAGTCTCTTTAAAAGATTTTTTTGCAAGTTCACAACTTTCACAATTTATGGATCAAACTAATCCTCTTTCTGAAATTACTCACAAAAGAAGAGTATCAGCCTTAGGCCCTGGCGGTCTAACTAGGGAAAGAGCAGGATTTGAAGTTCGTGATGTTCATCCAACTCATTATGGTAGAATTTGTCCAATCGAAACTCCAGAGGGACCAAACATTGGTCTGATAAACAGTTTATCTACTTATGCAAAAATTAATAAGTATGGTTTTATTGAAAGTCCGTATAAAAAAGTTAAAGACGGAGTTGTTCAAGATAAAGTGGAATATCTTTCTGCCATGGAGGAGACCAAATACACTATTGCGCAAGCAAATACCAAACTTGATGAGAATGGAAAAATTATAGAGGATTTAGTTTCATGCAGACAAAATTTAAACTTTCTTTTATCTAAACCAGATACAATTGATTATATTGATGTTTCACCTAAACAACTTGTTTCAGTTGCAGCATCTTTAATTCCTTTTTTAGAAAATGACGACGCTAACAGAGCTCTTATGGGTTCAAATATGATGAGACAGGCTGTTCCATTATTAAAACCAGAGTCGCCACTTGTTGGAACAGGTATTGAAAGCGATGTCGCATTAGACTCTGGTGTTACAATTGTAGCAAAAAGAGATGGTATTGTTGATAAAATTGATGGAAAAAGGATTGTTATTAAAGTAACTGAAGAAACAGAATTTAGTGAGTCTGGAGTTGATATTTACAATCTTCAAAAATTTAAAAGATCAAATCAAAATACATGTATAAATCAAAGACCATTAGTTAGAGTTGGTGATAAAGTTAAATCAGGGGATATAATTGCAGATGGTCCATCAACAAAACTAGGTGAATTAGCATTAGGAAAAAATGTGACTGTAGCTTTTATGCCTTGGCAAGGTTACAATTTTGAAGATTCCATCCTAATTTCAGAAAGATGTGTAACTGATGACGTGTTTACCTCGGTTCATATAGAAGAATATGAAATTATGGCAAGAGATACAAAATTGGGTGAAGAAGAAATTACAAGAGATATTCCGAATGTAAATGAAGAAGCTTTAAAAAATCTTGATGAATCAGGTGTAGTTTATATTGGTGCGGAAGTAAACGCAGGTGATATTTTAGTTGGAAAAGTTACTCCAAAAGGTGACTCAGCATCAGGTCCAGAAGAAAAATTATTAAGATCAATATTCGGTGAAAAGGCAATTGATGTAACTGATACATCTTTAAGAATGTCTAGAGGAAGTAGTGGGACAATTGTAGATGTAAGAGTATTTAATAGACACGGTATTGAAAAAGATGAAAGATCAATAACTATTGAAAGAGCTGAAATTGAGGAAGTTCAGCAAGATAAAATAGTTGAAGAAGAAATCTTAGAGAGAAGTATCAAGCAAAGAGCAGGTCAAATTTTATCTGGAACATCATTAGCTAAAAAAGTCAAAGATTTAGCTGAAGGAACAAAACTTGACTTTGAGGCTATAAGCAACCTTCCAATTAATGATGTTTTTAAAATTTCAAATGGAAATGCAGCAAATGAAGCAACTCTTTTACAATTAAAAGATCAACACAATAAAGCTAAACAGGATATTACCGAAAGGTTTGAAGATAAAGTTCTTAAAATTAGAAGCGGAGACGATCTACTTCCAAGCGTAATGAAAATGGTAAAAGTTTTTGTTGCTATCAAAAGAAGATTAAGACCTGGTGATAAAATGTCTGGAAGACATGGTAACAAAGGTGTAGTTAGTAAAATCGTTCCAGTTGAGGATATGCCATATCGTGAAGATGGTAGACCTGTTGACATAGTTCTTAATCCACTAGGTGTTCCTAGCAGAATGAATGTAGGTCAGATTTTAGAAACTCACCTAGGTTGGGCTTGTAAAGAATTTGGTGAAGAAGTTAAGAAATTAGTAAACGAGAATAGTAAAAAAATTGAAAAAACTGAAAAAATCGCAAGTTTTTTAAAATCTGTTTATGGAGAGGAAATCTTTAAAGATAAAGTTGATAAATTAAGCAAGAATGAATTTAAAGATTTGTGTGAAAATTTACAAAACGGAATAGCAATCTCAACTCCAGTATTTGATGGAGCTAAAGAAAAAAATGTTACTGAAATGCTTGAATTAGCAAAATTACCAGGTTCAGGTCAAACATATTTATGGGATGGAAGAACAGGTGAGAAATTTGATAGACCAGTAACTGTTGGAATTATTTATATGTTAAAACTTCATCATTTAGTTGAAGATAAAATACATGCCAGATCAACGGGGCCTTACAGTTTGGTTACACAACAGCCACTTGGAGGAAAAGCTCAACTTGGTGGTCAAAGATTTGGTGAAATGGAAGTTTGGGCGTTGGAGGCTTATGGTGCTTCATACACTCTTCAAGAAATTTTGACTGTTAAGTCTGATGACGTTGCTGGTAGAGTTAAAGTTTACGAGACGATAGTTAAAGGTGAGGAGAACTTTGAGTCAGGTATTCCTGAGTCCTTTAACGTATTGGTTAAAGAAATTAAATCATTAGCATTAAACGTGGAGCTTAATTAAATGAAAAAAGAATTAACAGATTTATTTAAAAATACTGAGATATCTGAAGCTCAAAATTTTAATAGTATTAAAATTTCTCTTGCTAGTCCTGAAAAAATTAAGTCTTGGACGTATGGTGAAATTAAAAAACCTGAAACAATAAATTATAGAACTTTCAGACCTGAAAAAGATGGTTTGTTTTGTGCGAGAATTTTTGGCCCAATTAAAGATTATGAATGTTTGTGTGGAAAATACAAACGAATGAAATTTAGAGGCATTATTTGTGAGAAATGTGGTGTTGAAGTTACAAAATCAAATGTAAGAAGAGAAAGAATGGGCCATATTAATCTTGCTACACCTGTAGCGCATATATGGTTTTTAAAATCACTACCTAGTAGAATTGCGCTTGCTGTAGATATGAAGCTTAAAGAAATAGAAAGAGTTCTTTACTTCGAAAATTTTATTGTAATTGAGCCTGGTTTAACTGGTTTACAAAAAAATCAATTATTGAATGAAGAAGAATTAGCAAAGTATCAAGACGAGTTTGGTGAAGAGTCGTTTACTGCAGGAATAGGTGCTGAAGCGGTTCTTGAGATGCTTAAAAATTTAGATTTAGAGCAAGAGAGAAAAAATTTAGTTAATTTTATTAAAGAAACAAAATCAAAAGTTAACGAAGAAAGAGCTATTAAAAGACTAAAACTTGTTGAGTCATTTATTGAAACTGGTCAAAAACCGGAGTGGATGATTATGACAGTTGTACCTGTAATTCCACCTGAATTGAGACCACTTGTTCCATTAGATGGTGGTAGATTTGCAACTTCCGATCTGAATGATCTTTATAGAAGAGTAATAAATAGAAATAATAGATTAAAAAGATTAATGGATCTTAAAGCTCCAGATATTATTGTTCGAAACGAAAAAAGAATGCTCCAAGAGTCAGTTGATGCATTATTTGACAACGGACGAAGAGGAAGAGTAATTACTGGTACAGGAAAAAGGCCTCTTAAGTCCCTTGCTGAAATGCTTAAAGGTAAGCAAGGTAGGTTTAGACAAAACTTATTAGGAAAACGTGTAGATTACTCCGGCAGATCTGTAATTGTTGTTGGTCCAGATTTAAAACTTCATGAATGTGGTTTACCAAAAAAAATGGCTTTAGAATTATTTAAACCATTTTTGTATGCTAGATTAAATAAATTAGGTTTAGCATCAACAATTAAGCAGGCTAAAAAACTTGTTGAAAAGGAAACCAATGCAGTTTGGGATGCACTTGAGTTAATTGTTAGAGAGCACCCAGTATTACTAAATAGAGCACCAACACTTCATAGGCTTGGTGTACAAGCATTTGAACCAAAATTAATTGAGGGAGATGCAATTGAACTGCACCCACTAACATGTGCAGCATTTAATGCTGATTTTGATGGCGACCAGATGGCGGTACATGTACCATTAAGTTTAGAGGCTCAGTTAGAGGCGAGAATTTTAATGTTATCGACTAATAACATTCTTTCACCTTCTAACGGTAAACCTATTATCGTTCCAAGTCAGGATATGATCTTAGGAATTTATTATCTTTCTCAAGAACCAGTTACTGATAAGCCAGCTGGATACTTTGTTGACTCTGACCAAATCGAATTTGCATTATCTTCTGGTCAAATCAAAGTACATAGTACAATTATTTCTAGATTTGAAACTGTTGATGATAAAGGAAATAAAAAATTTGAAAAATATACTTCAACTGCTGGAAGATTTTTATTGGCAAATTTATTACCAAAAAATAGTAATATAAAATTCTCTTTGATAGATAGATTGCTGCCTAAAAAAGTAGTTTCAGAAATTATTGATATTGTTTTTAGATTTTGTGGACAAAAAACGACTGTTATATTCTGTGACAAATTAAAAGATCTAGGATTTAAGCATGCATTTAAAGCTGGAATATCATTTGGAAAAGATGATCTAGTAATTCCTGAGAGCAAAACACAATTAATTGATGATACTAAAAAATTAATTGCTGATTATGAAACACAGTATGCAGAAGGCTTAATTACAAGAGGTGAGAAATATAACAAAGTTGTAGATGCTTGGTCTAAATGTACAGATAAAGTAGCTGGTGAAATGATGAAGGGTATTTCTGCAACAGAGAAAACATCAGAGGGATTAAAAATTAATTCAGTATTTATGATGGCTGATAGTGGAGCGAGAGGTTCTGCAGCTCAAATGAAACAATTAGCTGGAATGCGTGGTCTAATTGCAAAACCATCTGGAGAAATTATTGAAAGTCCTATTATTTCAAACTTTAAAGAAGGTTTAACAGCCCTAGAGTATTTCAATTCAACTCACGGAGCTAGAAAAGGTCTTGCTGATACTGCCCTTAAAACTGCAAGTTCAGGTTATTTAACAAGAAGACTTTGTGATGTAGCCCAAGATTTAACTGTGACTAAAAAAGTTTGTGATTGTAAAAAACCAGGTTTCATAGAACTATCTGAAATTCTAGAAGGTGGAAACGTTGTGGTTAGTTTATCTGAAAGAGCGCTGGGAAGAGTTACTTTCGATAATGTTAAACATCCTTTAACAGGTGAAGTTATAATTAAAAAGGAAGAAATGATCGATGAGGCAGGCTGCGATAAAATTGATGCAGCAGGAGTAAAAGCAATTAAGGTTTATTCTGTAATGACTTGTGGATCTAAAGAAGGTGTTTGTGCAACTTCTTATGGAAGAGATTTATCCAGAGGTAAAATGGTGCATGTTGGTGAAGCTATTGGTATGATTTCTGCTCAATCTATTGGTGAACCAGGAACTCAATTAACTATGAGAACTTTCCACGTTGGTGGTACAGCATCTGTTAAACAAGATTCTCAAATTGTAACTAAGAATGAAGGAACATTAAAAATTTTAAACTCAAATATATTAGAGGACTCTAAGAAAAATTTAATTGTAATGGGGAGAAATACACAACTTTCTATTGAGGATGATAATGGTGTTCAAATAGCTGTTTATAAGGTTGCTTATGGTTCTAGGTTATTTTTTAACAATGGTGACAAAGTTAAAGCAAATACTAAAATTTGTGAATGGGATCCATACACAACACCAGTTATAGCTGAGAAAAGTGGTGAAGCTAGTTTTGTTGATCTGATTGATGGTGTTTCTATTCAAGAAACTACCGACGATGCAACTGGTATATCTTCTAAATCTGTAATTGACTGGAGAGGTCAATCGAAAAGTACAGACTTAAAACCGAGAATTACCTTAAGAGACGAAAAAGGAAACGTAATTAAAAAAGCTGACGACAATGAAGCCAGATATTATCTAGTTCCAGACTCAATTTTATCTATTAAAGACGGTCAAAAAGTTTTTGCAGGAGATGTTATTGCAAGATTACCTAAAGAAACTACTAAAACAAAAGATATTACCGGTGGTCTTCCAAGAGTTGCAGAATTATTTGAAGCAAGAAAAGCAAAAGACAGTGCAATTATTGCTGAAAATGATGGCCAAGTTGTTTTTGGTAAAGAAGTCAGAGGTAAACAAAGAGTTTCGATTGTTCCAGAAGATGGAGCAGAACCTTCAAACTATTTAATACCAAAAGGTAAGCATATTAATTTCAACCCTGGTGAAAAAATTCAAAAAGGTGAATATCTTCTTGATGGTCAGCCATTACCACACGATATTTTAAGAATTCTAGGTATTAAAGAATTAACCGAATATTTCGTCAACCAAGTTCAAGAAGTTTACAGATTGCAAGGTGTAATCATTAACGATAAACACATTGAAACTATTTTAAGACAGATGTTGAAAAAAATTGAGGTCAAAGTTTCTGGAGATTCTTCTTATTTACCTGGTGAAATTGTGGATAGAATTAAATTTGAAAATACAAACGAAAAATTAGTTGCTGAAGGTAAAGATCCAGCTTTTGGAGAAAGAGTATTAATGGGAATTACTAAAGCATCATTGCAAACAGAGTCATTTATTTCTGCAGCATCTTTCCAAGAAACTACAAGAGTATTAACAGATGCAGCTATAAAAGGTAAAGTTGATCCGTTAAACGGTCTTAAAGAGAACGTTATTGTTGGTAGATTAGTGCCTGCAGGAACTGGAAACATTAAAAATAATTGGAACAAAAAAGCTCTCAAGGATGATAATGAGTTCTTATCTGAACAAGAAAAAATAGAGAGCCCAGAACCTACTGAAACACAAGCAAATCAGTAAAAAAATCGCTTAATACTTGAAATTTTAGTTTGACAATGGTCAATTAATAAGTAATTTGGCGGTGTTTTTGGTTGGAATGTAGTGCTTCTAACAGCGCTAAACGCTGCCACAAAATAACCTGTCAGTTATTTTCATCTAGAAATAAATTAAAAAAATTTAAAAAAACTTATGCCAACAATTAACCAATTGTTAAGAAAAAAAAGAGTTAAACAAGTGTCGAGGAACAAAGTTCCTGCTTTACAAAAACAACCTTTGAAGAGAGGTGTTTGTGTTAAAGTTTATACGACTACTCCAAAGAAGCCCAATTCAGCTTTAAGAAAAGTTGCAAGAGTAAGACTATCGAATGGTTTTGAAGTTACAGCTTACATCCCTGGTGAAGGTCACAATCTACAAGAACACTCTGTGGTTCTAATAAGAGGTGGAAGGGTAAAAGACTTACCAGGTGTCAGGTATCACATTCTTAGAGGTAATCTTGATACCCAGGGCGTTGCTAACAGAAAACAAAGAAGATCTTTGTATGGAACAAAAAAAGGTAAGTAATGTCTAGAAAAAAAACACAACCTAAAAAAAATGTTGTTCCAGATCCAAAATTTAACTCAACTATAATTCCAAAATTAATAAATAATATTATGTACGATGGCAAAAGAGGTGTTGCTGCTAAAATTGTTTATGATGCAATTGATAAAATTAAAACGAAAAGCAAAGACGAGCCAATTAATATTTTTAATGAAGCTATCAATAATATTAAGCCAACAGTAGAAGTTAGATCAAGAAGAGTTGGTGGTGCAACTTATCAAGTTCCTGTTGAGGTTAAAAGTAAAAGGGCACAAGCTCTAGCAATTAGATGGTTAGTAGATTCAGCAAGAAAAAGAAAAGATAAACATATGTCAGATAAAATTTTTAATGAACTTTATGATGCATATGAAAAAAAAGGAGCTGCAGTTAAAAAAAGAGAGGATGTTCATAAAATGGCAGAGTCTAATAAGGCTTTTGCACATTTTAGATGGTAAAAAATTATGTCTAGAACTCATACTTTAGATAAATATAGAAATATTGGGATCATGGCGCATATAGATGCTGGTAAAACAACTACCACAGAAAGAGTTTTATATTACACAGGAAAAAGTCACAAAATTGGTGAAGTTCATGACGGAGCTGCAACAATGGACTGGATGGAACAAGAGCAAGAAAGAGGAATAACTATAACATCAGCAGCAACAACTTGTTTTTGGAATAATCATAGAATTAATATAATTGACACCCCAGGTCACGTAGATTTCACAATTGAAGTTGAAAGATCACTTAAGGTCTTGGATGGAGCTGTTGCAGTATTTGACGGTGTAGCAGGTGTAGAACCACAGTCAGAAACTGTATGGAGACAAGCAGATAAATATAAAGTTCCTCGAATTTGTTTTGTTAATAAATTAGACAGAACTGGTGCAGATTTCTTTAGATGTGTTGACATGATCAGAGATAGATTGGGGGCAAAACCTTTGGTTCTTCAAGTTCCTATAGGTGCAGAAGCTTCTTTAACTGGGGTTGTTGATCTAGTCAAAATGAAAGCACAAGTATGGAAAAACGAAGCTTTAGGAGCAGAGTGGGAATATAAAGATATCCCAGAAGATCTAAAAGAAATTTCTGAAAAATATAGAACAGAATTAGTTGAAACAGCAGTTGAGCAAGATGAAAAGCTTATGGAAGCTTATTTAAATGGAGATGAAATAAAAGAAAAAGATTTAATTAAATGCATAAGAAGTGGAACCCTAAATTTTAGTTTTGTACCAGTTTTAACTGGTTCAGCTTTTAAAAATAAAGGTGTGCAGCCTTTACTTGATGCTGTTGTACATTATTTACCAAGTCCCGTCGATATTGGCTCTATTAAAGGAACAAAATTAGGGTCTGAAGACGAATTGGAAATGAAATTTGATGACAATGTACCATTTTCAGCGTTAGCTTTTAAAGTTGCTAACGATCCATTTGTTGGTTCTTTAACTTTTATAAGAATTTATTCAGGAACAGTTAAAACTGGAACTGCTGTATTTAATTCATCAAAAGAAAAAGAAGAGAGAGTTGGGAGAATGCTATTAATGCATGCTAATTCTAGAGAAGATATCAAAGAAGCTAATGCAGGAGACATAGTTGCTTTAGCTGGACTAAAAAATACTATTACAGGTCATACTTTATGTGATGAAGAAAATTCTGTTTTACTTGAGCCTATGGAATTCCCTGACCCTGTTATTGAAATTGCAGTGGAACCAAAAACAAAAGCTGACCAAGAAAAAATGGGTGAAGCTTTAGGTAGATTAGCAAAAGAAGATCCATCATTTAGAGTTACTTCTGACGAAGAGTCTGGTCAAACAATTATTAAAGGAATGGGTGAGTTACATCTAGACATCATTGTTGATAGAATGAAAAGAGAATTTAAGGTTGAAGCTAATGTAGGTGCACCACAGGTTGCTTATAGAGAAACAATTGAAGCAGCTTCTGAAGTAGAATACACACACAAAAAACAAAGTGGTGGAGCAGGACAATTTGCTAAGGTTAAATTGCTAGTCGAGCCACAAGAGGCTGGTAAAGGTAGAGAAGTTGAAAGTAAAATCAAAGGTGGAGCAATTCCTAAAGAATTTATACCTGGTGTAGAAAAAGGAATTGAAACTATATCAGATGGTGGAATTCTAGCTGGTTTCCCAATGATAGATTACAAAGTAACTATTTTAGATGGACTTCATCACGATGTTGACTCAAGTGTTTTAGCTTTTGAATTAGCAAGTAGAGCTTGCTTTAAAGAGGCGTGTACAAAAGGTGGTTTGAAGCTATTAGAACCAGTGATGAGAGTAGAAGTAGTAACTCCAGAAGATTATATGGGTGATGTAATTGGAGATCTAAACAGCAGAAGAGGTCAAATTAGTACCCAAGAGCAAAGAGGAAACGCAACTGTAATTACAGCCATGGTGCCTCTAGCGAATATGTTTGGATACATTAATAATTTAAGATCAATGTCACAAGGCAGAGCTCAATATTCTATGTTTTTTGATCATTATTCTAAAGTCCCACAAAACGTTCAAGACGAAGTAACAAAAAAGATTGCAGGGTAATTATGGAAAAACAGAATATTAGAATTAAACTTAGAGCCTACGACAACAAAGTATTAGATGCATCAACAGAGGAAATAGTAAATACAGTAAAAAGAACTGGTGCAACAATTAAGGGACCAATACCTCTACCGACAAGGATAGAGAGATACACGGTTCTAAGATCTCCTCATATCGATAAAAAGAGCAGAGAACAATTTGAGACCAGAACACACAAAAGATTGATAGATATTATTGAACCAACACCTCAAACAGTAGAAGCATTAATGAAATTAGACTTAGCTTCTGGTGTGGATGTGGAAATAAAAATTTAATTATGAGTGAAATAGCTTTAATCGGTAAAAAAATTGGAATGACTAGAGAATTTTACAAAACTGGTCAGATAGTTCCCGTCACTGTCTTGAAAGTAGAGAAAGCCAGAGTAATTCAAGTTATTGAAGAAGAAAACCGTGGATATAAAGCAGTGCAACTTGGTTATGGTAAGATTAAAAATTCGAAGTTAACAAAAGCCATGAAAGGCTTTTTTGCTAAAAAAAACACTGAAGCAAAGAAAAAATTAAAAGAATTTAGAGTAAATGACACCTCTGTATACAAAGAAGGTAACGAGTTTGGCTTAGAAATTTTTAAAGATACTAAATTTGTGGACACAAGATCAAAAACTATTGGTAAAGGTTTTGCAGGTGCTATGAAAAGGCACAACTTTGGTGGCTTAAGAGCAAGTCACGGAGTATCTGTCTCTCACAGAGCACATGGTTCAACAGGTCATAGCCAAGATCCAGGAAAAGTTTTCAAAGGTAAGAAAATGGCAGGTCATATGGGTGACAAATTAAGAACTATGCAAAATATTGAGATTATTAAAACAGATTTGGAAAATGAATTACTTTACCTAAAAGGATCAATACCAGGTTCAAAAAATACTGAAGTATTAGTTAAAGGTTCTGTTAAAAATATTAGTAAAATGACAATTGCAGAAAAATTAGCTGCAGCTGAACAAGCAAAGAAAACACCTGATAAAAAGAAAAAATAATGAAATTAGATAAAATTAGCATAGATGGAAAAAAAGACAGTATTGAGGTCTTGGATAGAATTTTTTCAGCAAAAGTAAATAACAAACTTGTTAGTAGCGTACTTTATAAAACAAATGCAAATTATAAAGGAAGACATGCTAAGACAAAGCAACAAAACGAAGTCAGAGGCCCAACTTCTAAAATTTATGCTCAAAAAGGAACTGGTGGAGCTAGGCACGCAAGTAGAAAAGCTCCAATTTTTGTAGGAGGTGGTGTAGCACACGGACCAAAAGGTGAATTAGCCTACAAAAAGAGAAAATTAAATAAAAATGAAAAAAAATTGAGTGTTGCTTCATTAATTACTGAAAAAAATAATAACCAAAACTTATTAATTTTAAATGATTTTAGTTCTGAGATTAAAAAAACTAAAGAAATGAGTTCAATAATTAATCAACTGGAAATTTCAAACTCATTATTGATACTAGATAAAATTTCTAAGGAAAAAATAGAAAAATCTGCAAGAAATATTCCTAATATTAAGGTTACAGATGTTAATCATTTTAGTGCCTACGATATTATTAAATTTAAAAAAGTTGTATTTACAGAGAGTTCAGTAAAAGAGCTAGAAAAGAGATATTCTTAAAATGGATAAAATACATTTATACGATAAAATTCTTTCACCAGTTGTTACAGAGAAATCAACAAATTTGTCTGAGTTAAATAAGATTACATTTAAAGTACCCGATGGTGCCAACAAAAAAAATCTTAAAAAAAATATTGAAAAAATTTTCAAAGTAAATGTTACCAAAATTAATATTATAAATAAGCAGAACAGAACTAAAGTTACTAGAGGAAAAAAAGTAAAAGTTTCAGGATACAAAAAAGCAATAATTACACTTAAAAAAGGTCAAAGTATTGATCTAACAACAGGAATTTAATAAATGGCATTAAAAACTTTTAAACCGTACACAAAATCTACTAGAGGGACTATTTTAGTTGATAGAACTGGACTATGGAAAGGTAAACCTTTCAAGTCGCTTGTTTCTCCTAAAAATGCCATGAAAGGTAGAAATAATAATGGTCATATCACCTCAATAAACAGAGCCGGTGGTCACAAAAAAATGTACAGACATGTTGACTTTTATAGAAAGAAATTTGACATGGAGGCTACTGTTGAAAGAGTAGAATACGATCCAAATAGATCATGCTACATTATGTTGGTTAAGTTTGAAGATGGAACTCACGCATACTTTCTTGCACCTCAAAAAATAAAAGTAGGTGATAAAATTGAAAGTGGATCCAAAAAGGAGATTAAAATTGGAAACTGTATGCCTTTGCAAGATATCCCGGTTGGTATCGATATTCATAATGTCGAGATACAGCCAGGCGGTGGTGGAAAAATTGCTAGATCAGCAGGATCTTCTGTAACAATTAGCGGTTTAGACGGGAATTACAGTTTAATTAAACTTTCATCAGGCGAAGTTAGAAAAATTGACTCTAGAGCTTTAGCTACAATAGGAATTTTAAGTAATCCGGATCAAAAAAATATTAAAATTGGGAAAGCAGGTAGATCAAGATGGTTGGGAAGAAGACCACATACAAGAGGTGTTGTTAAAAACCCTGTAGATCACCCACATGGAGGTGGTGAAGGTAAATCTGCTGGTGGTAGACATCCTGTTTCGCCTACAGGTCAATCAGCCAAAGGATTAAAAACAAGAGATAATAAGAGAACAGATAAATTCATAGTTAAAAGAAGAAACAAGAGGAAGGATACTAAGTAATGGCTAGAGCAGTTTGGAAAGGACCTTTTGTAGAGGAAAGTTTAATGAAAAAAGTTGATAAATATAAAGATGACCCAAAAAAAATTCCCATTAAAACATGGTCTAGAAAGTCAACTATTTTACCAGATTTTGTGGGAGTTAGTTTTCAAATTTATAATGGAAAAAAATTTATTCCAATCACAGTATCGGAAGATATGGTTGGACATAAGCTGGGTGAATTTGCACCGACAAGAAGTTTTTTTGGTCACACTCCAGCAGATAAGAAAGCTAAACCTGCTACAGCAGATAAGAAATAATTATGGGTAAAAAAAGGAAAATTGATAAGAATAACGATAAGACTGTAAAGTCTATCAATAATGGCGTTAGATCAAGTGTCAGAAAACTTAATCCAATACTAAAAAGTATAGTTGGAAAAAAAGTTGATATAGCAATCAGAGATTTACAGTTTTCTGAAAAAAGAATTACAAGAGATATTAGAAAAACAATTAGTTCTGCAGTTGCAAACGCAGAAAATAACTTTCAGTATGATATTGATAATCTAGTTGTTAAGGAAGCATATTGTGGAAAAAAAATTGTTATGAAAAGATTTAGACCACGTGCAAAAGGGAGAGCTGCTCCTATTTTAAAACCTTGGTCAACAGTTACAATAATATTATCAGAAACAAAACAATTGGAGAAGCATGGGTCAAAAAGTTAATCCTGTAGGTTTTAGATTAGGTGTAAACAGAGGTTGGGACTCTGTTTGGTACGCTAAGAAAAAAGATTTTGGTAACTACTTAATTGAAGATTTTAAAATCCGTGAATATATAAAAAAAAATGTTATCAACTCAGGTGTATCCAAAGTTATGATAGAACGAACATCTAACAGATGTTACGTGACTATCTACACTTCTAGACCTGGTTTTGTGATTGGTAAAAAGGGAAGTGACATTGATAAAATAAAAAATAATCTGTCGAAATTCACTAAGAACGAAGTAAATTTAAATATTAAAGAAGTAAAAAAACCTGAGACTAATGCTTATTTAGTTGCAGAGAATATTGCACAACAGCTAGTGAAAAGAATTTCATATAGGAGAGCAATGAAAAGAGCTATGCAATCGTGTATTAGATTAGGTGCAAAAGGTATAAAAGTTTCTGTCAGCGGAAGATTAGGTGGAAATGAAATTGCTAGAACTGAATGGTTAAGGGATGGAAGTATTCCTTCACACACATTAAGAGCAGATATTGATTACGCTGAAGCAGAAGCTCTAACTACTTATGGAATAATTGGAATTAAAGTTTGGATTTATAAAGGTGAAGTTTTTGCAAAAGAATTTAGCCAAGAAACGAATAAAGCAATACCTCAAGAGGGCAAACAGTAATGTTACAACCAGTTAGAACTAAGTGGAGAAAAGCTCATAAAGGTAGAATTCATGGTACCGCTACAAGAGCAAGTAACATTAATTATGGAGCATATGCCTTAAAAGCTTTACAGCCCGAAAGAATAACTGGCAAACAAATTGAAGCTGCGAGAGTTGCATTAACAAGACATATGAAAAGACAGGGTAGAGTTTGGACAAGGATCTTTCCAAATATACCAGTCTCTAAGAAACCGATTGAAGTTAGAATGGGTAAAGGAAAAGGATCACCAGAGTATTTTGCTTGTAGAGTTAAACCTGGCAGAATTTTATTTGAGGTTGATGGTGTTTCAGAGCAAATAGCAAAAGAGGCCCTATATAAAGCTTCAGCAAAATTACCAATTAAAACAAAAACAATTAAGAGATTTGTATAATGAAAAAGCAGGAAATTAAAAAATTATCAAAGGATGAAGTTTTAAAAAATATTGAGAAACTTAAAAAAGATCTTTTTAATTTTAGATTTCAGAAAATGAACTCACAAATAACAAATCCAGCTAAAATTGGAGAAACAAGAAAAACAATAGCGAGATTAAAAACTATATTAAAAGGAAAAATAAATGCCTAAAAAAATACTAACAGGTGTAGTTATAAGTGATAAGCCAAACAAAACGGTGACTGTAATGGTTGAACGAAAGTATTCACATCCTGTTCTTAAAAAAGTAATTAGGGTTAGAAAAAATTATAATGCCCATGATGAAAACAATAAATTCAAAACAGGTGATAAAGTATCAATAATTGAAAGTAAGCCTTTTTCAAAAAATAAAAAATTTCAAGTTATGGAGAATACAAAATAATGATTGGTGTACAAACAGAATTACAAGTAGCTGATAATACTGGTGCAAAAAGAATAGAGTGCATCAAAGTTCTTGGTGGATCTAAAAGAAGATATGCAAGTATCGGAGATACAATTGTTATTGCTGTTAAAGAAGCTATACCTAAAGGTAAAGTCAAAAAAGGAACAGTTCATAAGGCAGTTGTTGTTAGAGTTAAAAAAGGAATTCATAGAAATGATGGTTCAAAAGTAAAATTTGATAATAATGCAGCAGTTTTAGTAGATGACAAAGGTGAACCAGTTGGTACTAGAATTTTTGGGCCTGTCACAAGAGAATTAAGAAGCAGAGGTCAAATGAAGATAATCTCATTAGCTCCGGAGGTTTTATAAAATGATTAAAAAAGGTTTAAAAGTTAGAGTTTTAACTGGTAAAGATAGAAAAAAAGAGGGTGAAGTCATAGAAATTGATAGAGCAAATAATAGAGCAAAAGTAAAAGAAATTAATATGGTTAAAAAACATGTTAAGACAACTAAAGAGAAAAAAGGTGGTATTTTTCCAAAAGAGAGTTTTATTCATTTATCTAACTTAAAATTAATTGATGAAAAAGTTGCAAAAAAAAAAGAGGCTAAAAAATAATGACTCCGAGATTAAAAGAAATATTTAATAAAGAAATTCAGCCAGCATTGAAAGATCAATTTGGATTTAAAAATATTTATATGGCACCAAAAATTGAAAAAATTGTTTTAAATATGGGTCTTGGATTAGATGCTTCAGATGCAAAAATTCTAAAATCTTGTGAAGAAGATATGGCTAAGATTACTGGACAAAAACCAGTTACAACAAAGTTTAAAAAGTCAGTTGCTAATTTTAAGACAAGAAAAGGATCTAATGCTGGTCTAAAAGTTACACTCAGAAACAACAAAATGTATGAATTTTTAGATAGATTAGTTAATATTGCTTTACCTAGAATTAAAGATTTTAGAGGACTATCTCCTAAGGGATTTGACAAATTTGGCAATTACACATTTGGTATAAAAGAACACATAATTTTTCCTGAAGTTAGCTTTGATAGAGCTGAAAAGGTGAGAGGATTAGATATTATAATTGTCATTAAAGCGATTAATAAGGAACATTGTTTCGCATTATTAGAAAAAATGAATTTTCCATTTATAAAAAAAGGAGATAATTAAACATGGCTAAATTGAGTGCTGTAAATAAAAATAAAAGTAGAATTAAACTATCTGATAAGCTTTACAAGAAAAGAGCAGCTTTGAAAAAAATAGTGATGGATAAGAAAATTACACTTGAAGAAAGGTTTAAGGCGCAACAAAAATTATCAAAACTACCAAGAAACTCTGCAAAAACTAGAGTTATGAATAGATGTGAAATAACAGGAAGACCGCATGGAGTTTATAGAAAATTAAAAATTTCAAGAATTGCATTAAGACAATTAGGATTACAAGGAAAGATACCAGGCCTAGTAAAATCTAGCTGGTAGAAAGGATAATTATGAGTTTAAGTGACCCAATAGGAGATATGATTGCAAGAGTAAAAAATGCTCAAGCTAGAAATCATAAAAAAGTAGAATTGCCTTCTTCTAATTTTAAAACAAAAATTGCTGATATATTAAAAAATGAAGGATTTATAAAAGATTTCAAAATAAATGATGAAGATAAAAAACCTACTTTATCCTTAGAATTAAAATATCATTCTGGAAATCCAGTTATCAGTGCTTTTGAAAGAGTTTCAAAGCCTGGAAGAAGAATCTTTTCAAGTGCAAGTGGTTTACCAAAAATTAATAATGGACTTGGTATCGCTATAATCTCTACACCAAAAGGTGTTATGACAGATATCGACGCCAGAAAACAAAAAGTCGGTGGAGAAATAATCTGTAAGGTATTTTAATGTCTAAAATAGGTAAAATAAATATATCAATCCCTGAAAAAGTAAAAGTTGCTTTAGCTGGAAATATTATCAATATTGAAGGTCCATTAGGTAAAAAATCAATAAATATTGATCTTGATATGTTTAATTTAGATATAAAAGAGGGAAAAGAAATATCAATAAAACCTAAAAAAGTTGATCAAAATTCAAAAAGACTTTGGGGTATGAATAGAAGCTTAATTAATAATGCTGTTATAGGCTCTAGTGCTGGTTATGAAAAAATCTTAGAATTAGTTGGTGTAGGTTACAGAGCTGCTCTTAAAGGTAATCAATTAAATTTACAATTAGGATATAGTCACGATATTGATTTCGATATCCCCGAAGGGATTAAAATTGCAGTTGAAAAACAAACAACTTTAAAAATTACAGGCTCAGACAAGCAACTTGTTGGTGCTGTTGCGTCTAAAATTAAAACCTTAAGAAAAATAGAACCTTATAAAGGTAAGGGAATAAGAGAAAAAGGACAATATGTTCTTAAAAAAGAAGGAAAGAAAAAATAATGAAACTAAACACAATTATTAGAAAAAGGTTTCGTGTAAGCAACAAAGTTAAAAGGGTTGCGACAAGCGATAGATTTAGATTGAGTATCTCTAGATCAGCAAAAAATATTTCGGCTCAAATAATTGATGATATTAAAAAGGTAACATTATTGTCTGCATCTTCAGTTGAAAAGGATTTTAAGTCTGGTGAAAAAGTGAACAAAACTGAACTATCTAAACTAGTGGCACAAAAATTAGCCAAAAAGGCTCAAGAAAAAAATATAACCAAAATCTATTTTGATAGAGGTTCATACAAATATCATGGCAGAGTCAAAGCTTTTGCTGAAACCTTAAGAGAAAATGGAATGGAATTTTAATATGGAAAATTTTAAAGATAAAAAAAACGATGATATACTAGAAAAATTAGTTCACATAAACAGAATTACTAAAGTTGTGAAGGGTGGAAGAAGATTTGGTTTTTCAGCACTAGTCGTAGTTGGCAATCAAGCTGGAAAAATTGGAATAGCTCATGCAAAGGCGAAACAAGTTCCAGATGCTATTAAAAAAGCTAACGAAATGGCTAGAAGAAAACTTACTCATATTCCTCTTAGAGAAGGCAGAACTATACATCATGATGTTAAAGCAAAAGATGGTTCTGGTAGAATTGTTTTAAGAGCAGCATCTAAAGGAACAGGTATTATTGCTGGAGGACCTGTTAGAGCAGTTTGTGAAGTTTTAGGTGTAAAAGATATTGTGGCTAAATCAATGGGTACTTCTAATGCGCACAACGTTATTAGAGCAACAATGAAAGCTCTAATGAAACAAAGTTCACCTAAACAAATATCTGCAATAAGAAATAAGAAAATTTCGGAAATAGTTGAAAAAAGAGGATAATGATAAGTTTAAATAACAGAGAAAAGATAAATAAATCTAAAATTAGAGTTGGAAGAGGTATTGGCTCTGGTAAAGGCAAAACATCAGGTAGAGGAGTTAAAGGCCAAAAATCAAGATCTGGTGTTGCTATTAAAAGTTTTGAAGGTGGTCAAATGCCATTGTATCGTAGATTACCAAAAAGAGGATTTAATCCCATTTCAAAGGAACGAGTAGCAATTTTAAATTTAGAAAAAATTCAATCATATATTGATAAGAAAAATATAAACCCTAACGAAGTGCTTAATTCGGAATTATTAAAGAAGTTAAAATTGATAAACAAGAATTCAAAAAAACTTAAGATTTTAGGCACAGGTGAAGTTAAGGATAAAATTAATATTGAAGCAGATTTAGCTTCAAAGTCCGCAATAGAAAAACTTGAAAAAATTGGCGGATCTATTCAACTAAAAAAATAGTTAATTGATATGAGCGGTTCGTCGTCAACAACTGATTTACGAAATAGGATAATATTTACTATCTTTATTCTTGCCGTATATAGATTTGGAACATTTGTTCCTCTTCCAGGTATAGATCCAGAACAATTAAAGACAATGATGGATGGTAATCAGAAGGGATTGCTTGGAATGTTTAACGTGTTTGCAGGTGGTGCTGTTAGCCGAATGGCTATTTTCGCTCTTGGTATTATGCCATATATTTCTTCTGCAATTATTGTTCAGCTTTTAACTGGGGTATCCGATTATTTTAAAAATCTAAAAGCACAAGGCGAAACTGGCAGAGCAAAAATTACTCAAATTACAAGATATGGAACTGTTTTGCTAGCAACTGTGCAAGGTTATGGATTATCAGTTGGTTTAGAATCTTCGGCAGATTTAGTCATTAATCCTGGAGCTTTCTTTAAAATTACAACTGTAACAACTATTGTAGCTGGCACTATATTTTTAATGTGGCTAGGTGAACAAATTACTCAAAGAGGAATTGGTAATGGTATATCATTAATAATTTTTGCAGGGATTGTTGCAGAAATACCTAGGGCTCTTGTAACAACTTTTGAACTCGGAAGAACAGGTGCTGTATCAACCTTTATGATCTTAGCTATTTTTGTTCTACTGATTTTGACAATATTGTTTGTTGTATTTATGGAAAGAGCACTAAGAAAAATTCTTATCAATTACCCTAAAAGACAAATGGGTAACAAAATGTACGGTGGAGAGTCATCACATTTACCTTTAAAAATAAATCAAGCAGGTGTAATACCTGCTATATTTGCTTCTGCACTTTTATTATTACCGGTAACTTTTTCAAATTTTTCGTTTTCAGATAATGAGACTTTTTTAAATTTAAGTTCATTCTTTACTCAGGGTCAACCTTTATACATGTTGCTTTATGCATCTGGAATAATTTTTTTCACTTTTTTTTACACATCTATAACATTTAACCCAACAGAGACGGCAGAAAATTTAAGAAAATATGGTGGGTTTGTTCCAGGTATTAGACCAGGTGAAAGCACCGCAATGTATATTGAAAACATTTCTACAAAACTTACCACTATTGGTGCTTTATATTTAACTTTGGTATGTTTAATGCCTGAATTTTTAATTGCAAATTATCCTATTCCTTTTTATTTAGGTGGTGCTTCAATTTTAATTGTTGTGGTAGTTGCCATCGATACTGTGACACAAATCCAAACTAGATTGATGAGTTCACAGTACGAACAATTAATTAAAAAAACTAAATTTGGTAGATAGGTGAATATAATTTTATTTGGACCTCCGGGTGCTGGTAAAGGAACTCAAGCTAAATATTTAGTTAAAAAACTTAGTAATTTTCAAATTTCAACAGGAGATATCTTAAGAGAGGAAATAAAAAATAATTCAGATATTGGTAAAAAAATTATTGATGTTATGAATGATGGGAGATTTGTCAGTGACGATATTGTTAATCAACTTTTAAAAAAACAAGTATTCGATCCCCAAAAAAAAAATAAATTAATATTTGACGGATATCCACGGTCTATAAATCAGGCAAAAAATCTAGACTTATTACTTGATAGCTCAAACCAGAAGATAGATTTTGTTTTTTTTCTCAATGTTAATAAAGAGACAATAATTAAAAGAATACAGAAAAGAAAAATCTTGGAAAAAAGATTAGATGATGAATTGGATACAATTTTAAAAAGATATGATACTTATATGAAGACAACTAAACCAGTTTTAGATTTTTATTCTAAAAATTCTAATTTCCATGAAATTGATGGAAGTGATGAAATTGAACAAATAACCAATAAAATTGACACTTTTATCAATGTTTAAGGCGTTGACTTTGATTAATCTTCTTATATAAAAGGCACAATTTATCACAAAAATTATGGCTCGTATCGCAGGTATAAATATTCCACAGAATAAACTTGTCCACATTGGACTTACCTATATCTATGGAATAGGGGATAAATTTTCCAATCAGATTTGTTCATCACTTGAAATTCCAAAAGCCAAAAGAGTTAACGATCTTACTGACGATGAAATATTAAAAATACGTGAGTATATTGACCAAAATTTTAAAGTAGAAGGAGATCTGAGAAGAGATTATTCACTGAGTATAAAAAGACTAATCGATCTAGCTTGTTATAGGGGAACTAGACATAGAAAAAAATTACCAGTTAGAGGTCAAAGAACTAGATGTAATGCAAGAACAAGAAAAGGAAAAGCAATAGCAATTGCAGGAAAAAAATTAACACCAACTAAAAAATAGTCATGGCAAAATCTGATAAAATTCAAAATAACGATCAGAAGGTAGAGAGATCTTTAAAAAAGAATGCAAAAAGTTCTTATTCAAAAAAGAGGAAAGTTAAAAAGAATATTCTAAATGGAATTGCATATGTGCAATCAACTTTTAATAACACAATAATTTCAATAGCTGATACAAATGGTAATGTAATATCTTGGGCTTCAGCTGGTCAAAAAGGTTTTAAGGGATCAAGAAAATCTACTCCATATGCTGCACAGATTGCTGCAGACTCTGCTGCATCAAAAGCGCTAGAATATGGAATGAAAACTTTATCTGTTGAGGTGAAAGGACCAGGATCAGGAAGAGAAACCGCTTTGAGAGCTTTACAAGCAAGAGGATTTAAAATTTTGTCTATTAAAGACACTACACCCATGCCTCATAATGGGACTAGGCCACCAAAGAAAAGGAGAGTTTAATGGAAGTCGAAAATGTTAATATAAAAAATTGGAAGTCATTAATTAAGCCATCAAAACTTGATGTACAAATAAGTGATGACTTAACTTATGCAAAAATAGTTGCTGAACCATTAGAAAAAGGCTATGGCCTAACTTTGGGAAATTCACTTAGAAGAATTTTACTTTCTTCAATAAGAGGAGCAGCAGTTACATCGATACAAATAGATGGTGTTCTGCATGAATTTACATCAATTAAAGGTGTTAGAGAAGATGTAACAGATATTGTTTTAAACGTTAAATCTTTGGCGTTAAAATGTAATTCAGAGGGTGCAAAAAAATTAATTTTAGATGCTAAAGGGCCAGGTGAAATTAAAGCTTCTGATATTGCACCTATTGCTGATGTTGAAATATTAAATCCAGAATTAGTAATTTGTAATCTAGACGAAAAGACTTCTTTTCATATGGAAATGAATGTTAGCACTGGAAAAGGTTATGTGCCAGCTGATCTTAATAAGCCAGAGGAGCCACCGTTAGGATTAATTGCTATCGACTCTCTTTACAGTCCAGTAAAAAAGGTTTCATTTTCTGTAAGTACCGCTAGAGAAGGAAAAGCCCTGGATTATGACAAACTAATTATGGAAGTTGAAACTAACGGATCTATATCAGCTGAGGATGCTGTTGCTTATTCTGCAAGAATTTTTCAAGATCAACTAAAAATGTTTATCAACTTTGATGAACCAGTTGAAGCTCCAGTGAAAGAAGTTTCAACAGAGCCTGAGTTCAATAAAAATTTATTAAGAAAAGTAGATGAGCTAGAACTGTCTGTTAGATCTATGAATTGTTTAAAAAATGATAATATTATCTACATTGGAGATTTGGTTCAAAAATCTGAGGGCGAAATGCTAAGGACTCCTAATTTTGGAAGAAAATCTTTAAATGAAATTAAAGAAGTTCTAACTGGTATGTCATTATATCTAGGTATGGAAATACCTAACTGGCCACCAGACAATATTGCAGAAATGTCTAAAAAATTAGAGGAAGCCATCTAATGAGACACGGAATGGCTAATAAGAAGTTAAATAGAACTTCTGAACATAGAAAAGCTCTGTTAAAGAACATGCTTAATTCTTTAATAAAATATGAGCAAATTAAAACTACTTTGCCAAAAGCTAAATTTTTAAAACCTCAAGCAGATAAAATTATTACTTTAGGAAAGAAGGAAACTTTACAAACAACTAAAATGTTAGTTACGCAACTTCAAGATATTAAGTCTGCTAATAAAGTTAAAAAAAAACTTTCTAAAAGATACGAGAACAGAAAAGGTGGATATACTAGAATTATTAAGGCTGGATTTAGATATGGTGATAATGCACCAATGGCAATAATTGAATTTGTTGATAGAGATGTAGAGGCAAAAAGAATAGATAAACCAAAAAAAGACACAACTAAAGAATCACCAAAAGCTGTAGAAAAAAAAGCATCAGCATAAATCCAAAGTTATGAAAAAGTCTTACATCGTTGATACAACGTGTAATGATATGCGTATTGATCGATGGATCAGGTTGAAATTTGGAAAGATACCCCAAGGACTAATAGAAAAATATTTACGTTCAGGTAAAATTAAATTAAACAAAAAAAAAATTAAAAGTTCACAAAAAATTAGCACAAAAGATAATATTGATTTATTCAATATCGAATTTAAAGATACGATTATCCAAAAAAAAATTAAATTTGAACCGTCCAAGGAAGTTATAAAATCAAATGAGGATCAAATAATAGATAATAATGAAAATTTTATAGTATTAAATAAAAGTTCTGGAATATCAGTTCAGGGAGGAACTAAATCAAAAAAAAACCTTGTTGATATTTTTTCTAAAAGTGAAATCTTTCAAGGCACAAAACCATTTTCAGTTCACCGTTTAGATAAAGATACATCTGGAGTATTTATTATGGCAAAAAATAGAGAAAGCGCACAATTATTAACTTCTTTATTTAGACTAAGGAAAGTTCACAAAACTTATTTAGCGATCTGTCATGGTGAACTTGTTAAAAATTCAGGTGAATGGAATGACGACTTAATTAGATATGATGGAGAAAAAAAAATCATAGAGAAGGCTAAAACACTTTACAAAGTACTAGATAAAAATTCAGAAGCAAGCTTAGTAGAACTAAAGCCAATAACTGGTCGTAAGCATCAATTAAGAAAACAATTGTATGCATTAGGTCAGCCGATTTTTGGAGATATTAAATATAAATTATCAAATTCTACGAGAGGCCTTAATAAAAATTTAATGCTCCACTCATATCAAATAAAATTTATTATTAACAATGTTAAACATACTTATACAGCTTTATTACCTGATTACTTTAGAAATTTATTGAAAACAAAAAGACTTAGTTTTTCAGGTTTGAAATAAATTTTTCTATTAATAAATCTCCCAATTTCGAGTAATCTCTTTTTTTAATTTTAACTAAATTAGTGACTCCTTTATCTTTTATCCCACAAGGTATAATTTTTTTATATAGATCTAAATTATTGTTTATATTTATAGCAAAACCGTGATAAGCAATCCATTTTTTCACTCTTACTCCAATTGCAGCAACTTTTTTTACTTTACCGTTTTCATTATACCAGATCCCAATGTTATCTTTATCGGAAAAGGTTTCTATACCAAAAGTTTTTAAAGTTTCTATAATTGTTTTTTCAATAGAATTAATAAATTTTCTAATATCTTTTTTGTTTCTTAAGTCTAAAACAAAGTAAAAAATTAATTGCCCAGGACCATGACAAGTAATTTTTCCACCTCTGTTTGTTTCAATAATTTTGATCGATTTGTCAATAATATCTTTTTCGCTGTAACTAGTTCCAGCCGTATAAATCTCCTCATGCTCTAAGGTCCAAATCAATTCTTTCTCTTTATTGTTAAATATTTGCTCTAATCTTTCTTCCAAAATATTTATGGCATCAATATAATTTACCGTTTTTACTGACTTTTTGATCTCTATATTCATTTATAAATTGTATTATCTTTATTATGTATTAATAGTGCAAATCTAAATTATAGGTAGATCTATGTCTTTAACAAAAAAAACTAAAGATAAAAAAGTAAATTTTGAATTTAATAAAGAGTACATCAGAGTTGTTACCTCAAAAATAGCTAACAATGACGCTCAATTTATTACTAATTCTTTCAGCGAAATGCACCCAGCTGATGCGGCAGATATAATCGAACACCTAAGTCAAAATGATAGAGAAAGTTTAATTAAACTAAATAACTTTAATATAGATCCAGAGGTATTTGTTGAGTTAAACGAGTCTATACAAACAGAAATTATTACGAATATATCTTCTGACTCAATTGTAAGTATTATTAAAAATTTAGATTCTGATGATGCAATATCTATTTTAGAAAATGTTCCTGAGGAGGATAAAAATAATATTCTTAGTTCTTTACCACCCAAAGATCGTTTTGCTTTACTTGAGAGTTTGAGTTATCCAGAAGATACGGCTGCTAGATTGATGCAAAGAGAATTTACTGCTATACCTAGTAACTGGTCTCTGGGACAAACAATTGATTATTTGAGAGAAAACAAGGATCTTCCTGAGGAATTTTTAGAAATATTTATAGTTAATGAAGACTTTAATCCTGTTGGTACTGTTCCGTCCTCTAAGGTATTAACATCACCAAGAGATACCAAAATGGCAACCGTAATGTCAGAGTCTCAATTATTAGTACCAGTTGATATGGATAGGGAGGAGGTCGCTAATTTATTTGAAAATTACAATCTAAATTCAGCAGCAGTTGTCGATAAAAACAACAAGCTTGTTGGTATGATCACGAATGATGATGTTCTAACAGTATTAAAAGAAGAAGCAGAGGAAGATGCGTTACGTTTAGCGGGGGTTGGTGATGAGGAAATCACAGATGGAGTATTAACAAAAACAAAGAGAAGATTTAATTGGTTGCTTCTTAATTTATTCACTGCATTTCTAGCAACTTGGTGTATTAGTTTATTTGGCGCAACTATAGAACAAATGGTGGTTCTAGCTTTTTTAATGCCTATAGTAGCATCTATGGGTGGAAATGCTGGAATGCAAACATTAGCTGTCACTGTTCGAACTATTGCAACTAATGATTTAACTAAAAATAATTTCTCATCAAATGTTTTTAAAGAATTTTCTATTGGTATTCTAAATGGAGTTATTTTTGCAGTAATAAGCGCTTTTATTGTTCAAATATGGTTTCAAGACAATCTGCTCTCATTAATAATTGCTATTTCGATGGTATTGACAATGATTATTGCAGGTTTGTTTGGAATATTAGTTCCTTTTACTTTAAAAAAAATGAATATTGATCCAGCAATAGCATCAAGTGTATTTGTTACGACAATAACAGACGTAATTGGTTTTGTATCTTTTCTAGGAGTAGGGGCTTATTTTTTATAAATTATCTATTAATCTTACGCCATTTAAATAATACGCTACAAATAACCTAGATTTATTTATAACACTCGATAATTTTAGATTGTATATATTTCTTAATTCTAAGTACTCAATATTAATATTAAATTTTTTCTCAAGTTCATTTTTCACCGTTTTTAAGTATCTATTTTTATTTTTTTTTAATTTAATATTTTTTTTCAAATTAATTAATTTTCTTATTATTACACTTGCTAAAGCAAGATTTTCTTTAGATAGTAAATAATTTCTTGAGGATAGAGCAACTTTATTTTTTTCACGGATAGTTTTGCATCCTATAACTTCTGTGCCATATTTATTTTTTAAAAATTTTTTAACTAAAAATAATTGCTGAAAATCCTTTTCACCCATAAAAATTTTATTTGGTTTTACTATATTTGTTAACCTCTCCATTACATCTAAAACACCTTCAAAATGGCCCTTTCTAAATTTAGCACATAGAATCTTATCTTTTTTATTAATTTTAATTTTAGGTTTCTTATTGTTGTTAAAGATATCTTTAAATTTTGGAATATAGATAAAGTCAACTTGTTTTGTTTTATTCAATAATTGTAAGTCTTTCTTCATATTTTTAGGATAAGTTTTAAAATCTTTTTTGTTATTGAACTGTTTTGGATTTACAAAAATACTAACAATTGTTTTGTTGCAAACTTGATTCGATTTATTAATAAGTGACAAATGACCTTTATGTATAGAGCCCATAGTAGGAACAAACCCAATGTCATTAAAAGGCCCTAATGATTTAGTCAATGATGTCTTATTTAATAAAATTTTCATTTGTGTAAAAGTCTTAAATAAGTAAAACATTTAAATGATTAAACAAGCTATAATTCCATTAGCTGGTCTAGGGACCAGATTATTACCTTTGACAAGTGTTTTTGCAAAAGAGTTATTACCAATAAATGGTAAACCTGGTATCGAATATATATTAGAAGAATGTATTGACGCCGGAGTAAAAGAAATAATTTTTATTATTTCTAAGAAGAAAATGATGATCAAAAAATATTTTTACAGTGATAAATTTTACAAAAATATTATCAAAAAAAAAAAAGATCCAAAAATTATCGAGGAGTATAATAAAATTCTTAAATACAAAAAAATGATAAAGTTTGTTTATCAAAATAAACCTAAGGGGACAGGTGACGCTGTTCTTAAAACTAAAAAATTTATTAAAGATAAATATTTTTTAATGTTGTTACCTGATGATTTGATAATGAAACATAATTGTTCTAAATCTATGATTTCTGCCCATAAGAAACACAAATCATCAGTCATGGCAAGCATGAAAGTTGAAAAAAAATCAGTATCAAGGTGGGGTATTTATAATTTAAGTAAAAAAGTATCTAAAAATAATTTTATTATCAAAGAGGTTGTAGAAAAACCAACTATTAAAAATGCCCCGTCAAACAAAGCTGTAATTGGTAGATATATTTTACCAAAAACGATTTTTGATAAATTATCAAACCAAAAGCCTGGTAAGGGTGGTGAAATTCACATTACAGATGCAATACAATCTTTAATTAATGAAAATGAAAAATTTATCGCTCACAATTTTACAGGTAAATATTTGGATTGTGGTACAATGAATGGATTTATAAAATCTAATATTGAAATAAGTAAATTATGAAACTTTGTATGATAGGTACTGGTTATGTGGGTCTTGTCAGTGGAGTTTGTTTTTCTGATATTGGAAATACTGTTTACTGTGTAGATAAAGATCAGAAAAAAATTGATTCATTAAATAAAGGTATTATCCCTATTTTTGAACCAGGTCTTGAGGAGATTTTAAAAAGAAATTATAAACAAAAGAGATTAATTTTTACGTCAGATTTAAAAAAAGCGGTAATAAATTCAGATATAATTTTTATCTGTGTTGGAACACCCACTAAAAAAAATGCTAATTCAGCTGATTTGAAATATGTTTATAGTGTAGCCAAAGATTTAAAAAAAATAATTAAAAAAAAATATAAAATTATAATAACCAAATCCACAGTACCCGTATCAACAGGAGATAAAATTGAGAAGATTTTAACTAATTTAAAGAAAAAGAAATTAGTTGATGTTGTGTCAAATCCTGAATTTTTAAGAGAGGGAGAAGCAATAAGAGATTTCATTTATCCTGACAGAGTTATTATTGGAACAGACAGTAATAAAGCTAACAGAATATTAAAATCTCTTTATTTACCAATTATTAAAAAAAAAAGTAGATACTTTAATACTTCAAGAAGAGGTGCAGAGCTTATAAAATACGCTTCTAATGCTTTTCTAGCAACAAAGATTTCATTTATTAATGAAATAGCTAATTTGTGTGAAAAAACAGGTGTTGACATCAAAGACGTATCTCAAGGTATGGGTTCAGATGAAAGAATAGGTGATAGGTTTTTGAGAGCAGGTCCAGCCTATGGTGGATCTTGTTTTCCAAAAGATACTCGTGCATTGATTGATACTGGAAATCAATTTAAAACTGATTTAACCATAGTTAAAAGTGTAATTAATTCAAATGATAATCGAAAAACTTTACTAATTAATAGAGTTGTAAAAATTCTTGGTGGTAATTTAAAAAATAAAATTATAACTTTTTTAGGTGTAACATTTAAACCAAATACAGATGATATGCGTGAAGCAACAAGTATACCAATGATTAAATATCTAAATAAAAAAAATAGTAAAATTAAATATTATGATCCATCAGGAGAAAAAGATGATTTTAAAAGTTTTAAAAATGTTAATTATTGCGATACAATTTCTTCCGCTTGTTTAAATGCAGATATGGTTATTTTACACACTGAATGGAACGATTTTAAATTATTAAATTTCAAAAAATTAGTAAAAAAACAGAGATTTAAAATATACGATATGCGTAATATGTATTCACCTTCAAGAATGAAAAAATTGAATATTGATTATTATGGTGTTGGTAGATAAATCAATTTAATTCAAATATAGCATCTACTTCAACGGATACTCCCAATGGTAGACTGTTAGTACTAACAGCAGCTCTAGTGTGCATTCCGGCATCACCAAATATCGATGCTATAATATCCGAGGCACCATTTATTACCTTAGGTTGTTCTATGAAATCTTCAGTAGAATTTACATAGCCAGTCAATTTTATACATGATCTTATTTTTGATAAATCATTATCGCAGGCGTTTTTAACTTGAGATATTATACTCAAACCACATCTTTTAGCAGCGTTATAACCATCTTTAGTTGTTAGCTCTTTACCAATTTTGCCTTTTATTAATTCTCCGTTCTCACTAATAGATATTTGTCCTGATATAAATAATAGTTTCCCTATAATCTTAGTTGCAACATAAGAACCTACTGGTGCTTTTGCATCTGGTAAATTTATTTTTAAATTTTTGATGTTTTCTTCAAAAGACATAATTAATTTTCTACAAAATCCTTATGTGATTTACTATTTTTAAATTTCAATAATTTATCTTTTATGTTTAATTTATTAAATTTTTTCTTTCCTTGTTCAATTTTATCAGACGCTTTATTTTTTAAAACTTCTGCATTTTTTTTTAATAATTTTGCGTTACATTCAGCATACTCTTTACTTAATTTATCTAATTTACTGCAATCTTGGGCTAAGACAATCGACTGATTTGTACAAAATAGGGCTAATGATAAAATTAAAATTTTTATTATTTTCATTTTTTTTTCTTTTTTTTAGTTTTCTTATTTTTATCGTATTCACGTCTTTTCTCAATAAGGATAAGAGCCTCTTCCATATTTAGCTCTGTAGGGTCTTTTTCCTCAGGAATTGTTGCATTAAGGGATTTGTATTTTATATAAGGGCCGTATTGCCCTTTCATGATTCTTACAGGCTTTTTGTCTTCAGGATGTTCGCCAAGATCTTTTATGATTGAGGATGACATTCTTCCTGGTTTGGCATCAGCTATTAATGTTATTGCTCTGTTCAAACCTATTGAAAAAATCTCCTCAACATTTTCTAGTCTAGCAGACTTATTTTCACACTTTAAATAAGGTCCAAATCTTCCTGTGTTTAGAAAAATCTCTTTTTGATTGTCGGGATTAATGCCTAAAGATTTTGGTAGTGAACATAAAAATCTCGCTTTATCAATATCAATACTTTCTAATTCAATTCCTTTTGGAATGGAGACATTTTTTAACAATTCATTTAAATCTTTTTTAGTTTTTTTTATTTTTTTCTTTTTTTTCTTATTTTCTTTTTCAATGCTTTCTAGAAGTTTTTCATATTGTAAATAAGGTCCGAATCTCCCATTTTTAAGAAAGATATCATTTCCATTATCATGTTTGCCTAAAAATTTTGGTTCAGCTAATTGAGCCTGAGCTGCAGCCTTAGCTTTTGACAAAGGTCTAGTAAAATTACATTCTGGATAATTAGAGCAACCAATAAATGCACCACCCCTAAAACTATTTTTTAAACTTAACGATCCTGTATTGCACAATTGGCACTTTCTGACAACATTACCACTGTCATCTTTGTCAAAAATTAACGTACCCAAACTTTCATTTAGTAAATCCAAAACTTCTCTAGTTCTTTTCTCTTTTACTTCTGATACATTGTTGTTAAAATCTTTCCAAAATAATTCTAAAACATTTATCCAACTTTCTTTTCCAGTTGTAATTTCATCTAATTGGTCTTCTAATCCTGCAGTAAAATTATAATCAACATATTTGGAAAATAATTTTTCTAAAAAAGCAGAAATTAATTTTCCGCGATCGGTTGGAAAAAATCTTTTATTAGTTATCTCAGCGTATCCACGGTTTGAAATTGTAGATATAATACTTGCATACGTAGAAGGTCGTCCAATTCCAAGTTCTTCTAATTTCTTTACCAAGCTCGCTTCCGAATATCTTGGAGGTGGTTGTGTAAAATGCTGTTCATCTAAAAATGACTCAATATTTATAGGTCCTTTTTTTACTTCTGGAAGTATTTCATCGTCATCTTCTGAATTAGGATTTTTATAAACTTTTAAAAAACCATCAAATTTTAAAACTGAGCCACTTGTTTTACAAACGGTATTTTTATCTTCAGTTTCAATAGTTATTGTATTTCTATCAAACTTAGCAGATACCATTTGAGAGGATAGTGCTCTGCTCCATATCAAATTATACAATTTATTTTGGTCAGTACTTAAATATTTTTTAACAGCTTCAGGAGATCTATTAATATCTGTCGGCCTTATTGCTTCATGTGCCTCTTGTGCATTTTTGGCTTTTTTACCTGAATAATTATTAGCTTTTTCAGGTATATACTCATTCCCATAACTTTTTTTAATATAATTTCTAAAATCACTAATAGCATCAGCCGATAAGTTTGTACCATCAGTTCTCATGTAGGTTATTAAACCAACTGTATCTCCCTCAATTTCAATTCCTTGATAAAGTTTTTGTGCAATTTGCATGGTTCTAGAGGCACCAAATCCTAATCTACTTGAAGCAACTTGTTGTAGTGTAGAAGTTGTAAATGGACCAGATGGATTTCTATTAACAATTTTTGATGAAATATCACTAATATTAAATTTTTTATTCTTTAATCCAGAGATTGCCTTTTCTATATCTTCTTTTTTTCTAAAGGTAAATTTTTCAATTTTTTTCCCATCTAATTGATAGATGCTTGCGGTAATTGAATTTTTTTTCTCATCCTGAAATTTTAAACTTAAAGTCCAAAACTCTTCTGGATTAAATAACTCAATTTCATGCTCTCTTTCTGTTATTAATTTTAAAGCAACAGATTGCACTCTACCTGCTGACTTTGACCCAGGAAGTTTAGTCCACAATATTGGTGAAATATTAAAACCAACAAGGTAATCAAGTGCTCTTCTTGCCATGTAGGCATCAACTAGCAAGGGCTCGATTTGCCTTGGATTTTCAATTCCAAAAGTAACAGCTTTTTTAGTAATTTCGTTGAACACAACTCTTTCAACCTCTTTATCTTTAAGTAGTTTTTTCTCATTCAAATATTCCTTTACATGCCATGCTATAGCTTCTCCTTCACGATCAGGGTCTGTTGCTAAAATAATTTTAGATGATTCTTTTGCAGCATCAGTAATATCTTTAAGATATTTTTTTGAAAAGTTATCAACTTCCCATTCCATTTTAAAATTTTGATCTGGATCAACCGAACCATTTTTTGATGGTAAATCTCTAATATGACCGTAACTAGCTAAAACGGTATAATTATCTCCTAAGTATTTATTAATTGTTTTGGCTTTTGCAGGACTTTCAACTATGACTAGATTCATAATTTAACAAACTACTTAAAAGCAGTTGATAGTCAATTTAATAAATTTTTGTCTTACTTTCTTCTTTATTTTTCAGACGTTTAATATTTTCTCTGTGAGTATAAAATATCAATACAAACATAATTCCAAAAAAAAGTGCATTACTCATTTGATCATTAAAAAAAATATATACTGGTATCGTTAGTGAACCAATAAGTGATGACAAAGAAGAGTATTTTGATATTAAAAAAATTAGTAACCAAGTCACACAAAAAATAAAACCTAAAAGAATATTTATAGTAAACAATATGCCTACATATGTGGCGACACCCTTACCACCTTTAAACTTTAACCAAATTGGAAAAACATGACCTAAAAAAGCACAAAGAGATGCAATATAAATTAATTCTGGATGATTAATTTTTACATATAGTACAGGAAGTATAGCTTTCATAACATCTAATAAAAGAGTTGAATAACCAATCAATTTATTACCTGTTCTTAATGCATTTGTTGCACCTATATTGCCAGATCCAATTTCTCTTATATCTTTTTTTAAAAAAATTTTTGTTAGTATAAATCCAAAAGGTATAGAACACATTAGGTATGAGATTATACCTATAGTTAAAAATTCCATTTTTATACTTTAAATAATTCTTGACCTTTTACAAACGTATTGGTTACTTTTCCTTGCAATTTTTTATCCTCTATAGATGTATTTTTTGATTTAGAGATTAAATTTTCTTTTTTAACAACCCAAGGTTTGTCTATATCTACAATACAAAAATCAGCTTCATTTCCAATAGATAAGTTTCCTTTATTTATATTTAATATTTTTGCAGGATTTGATGTCAATGCTTGAATTATAGTATCCAGTTTAATAGATCCATTATGAAATAATTCTAAGCTTAATGATAATAGCGTTTCAATACCTGATGCTCCGGTTGCAGCTTGGGAAAATGTTAATCTTTTAGACTCTTCATCTTCAGGTTTATGGTCTGAAACGATTACATCAATCACGCCATCTTTTAATCCTTGGACCAATGCTTCTCTATCTTCTTCTTTTCTGAGAGGAGGAGATAATTTTAAAAAAGTTCTAAAATCTCCAATGTCATTTTCATTCAGAGATAAATTATTTATTGAAACTCCTGATGTAAATTTTATATCTTCTTTTCTTTGTTTTATAATATCAACAGACTTCGAAGAAGAAAGTTGTGAGATGTGATATCTACATTTAACCTTTTCAAGCAATGTCAAATCTCTTTCAATTATAATTCTTTCAGCAATATCTGGTATTCCAGATAGCCCTAGCTTTGAGGCAATTATTCCAGAATTAATCATACCGTTTTCTGATAAATGTAAATCTTCAGCATGCTGCATAATTAAACAACCCAGGTCTTTTGCTGAATTCATTATTCTTGACATTAGTCTTGTATTTTGAATAGTTTTGACTCCATCAGTAAACGCAATTATTCCTTTTTTGGCCAAAAGGCCAAATTCGGTCATGTTAGTTCCTTCGATATTATGAGTTAAAGATGCGCAAGGAAAAATATTTATCATAGATTTATCTCTTCCTCTTCTTTTTAAAAAATCAACAATAGAAACATTATCTATAATTGGATCTGTATTTGGCATAGTAACAACAGAAGTTACACCACCAGATAAAGCAGCATTACTTAAAGTTCTAAAATTTTCTTTATATTCGTAACCTGGTTCACCTACAAACACCCTCATATCCACAAGACCAGGGAAGATATATTTTCCTTTTAAATCAATTGGTTTTTCTCGTGATGGAAGATTATTGTTGTTTACTTTTTTACCTATTGCTTCGATCTTTCCATCTTCATCAATAATTAATCCACCATTTTCGTTTAATGAATTATGAGGATCTATAATATTTGCATTTATAAAGTATTGTTTTTTCATTTATTCACAAAATATTTTTAAACACGCCATTCTTACAGCAACACCAAGTTCTACCTGTTCCTTAATAACACTCTTGTTAATATCGTCAGCTAACCTGGTATCAATTTCGATACCTCTGTTCATTGGACCTGGATGCATAATAAGGGCGTCAGATTTTGCATGATCTAATTTGTCTGGTGTTAAACCATAGTATTCATAATATTCTCTATTAGATGATAAGAAAGAACTGGTCATTCTCTCATTTTGCAATCTCAACATCATTACAATATCACAATCTTTCAGCCCTTTTTTCATATCAGTAAAAGTATTAACACCAAATTTTTCTATTTCTTTTGGCATCAAATTTGTAGGAGCAACTATATTTACTTCAGCTCCAAGCATGGTTAACAAGTAAATATTTGATCTAGCTACACGTGAATGCAAAATATCTCCACATATTGCAATTTTTAATCCTTGGATTTTATCTTTTCGATTAATTATTGTTAACGCATCTAGTAACGCTTGGGTAGGATGTTCTCTGCGACCATCTCCAGCATTTAATACTACACAATTAACTTTTTGTGAAAGAAGATTGCAAGCGCCTGAGTCTTGATGTCTAATCACTATGATATCTGGATGCATTGCATTTAAAGTCATAGCAGTGTCAATTAGTGTTTCACCTTTTTTAATTGCTGAATTTCCCATGTTCATTGACATCACATCAGCTCCTAATCTTTTTCCTGCTAATTCAAATGAGCTTTGAGTTCTGGTTGACGGCTCAAAAAAGAGGTTTATTTGAGTTTTGCCTCTTAAAACGTCAATTTTTTTATTCTTACTTCGATTTACTTTTATAAAGGTTTGAGCTTCATCAAGAATAATATTTATGTCACTAACTGACAAATCTTGAATACCTAACAAATGTGTTTGAGAGATTTTAATAGCTTTATTGGTTTTAGATGCCATTAAAATTAACTCTATAACTATAATACAGTTAGTTGGCAAGCATTAATTATTTAAAAAATCTATTGCTCCTTGAAGTATAAATGCAGCAGCATTCTGATCTATATTTTTTTCTCTTTTAGTTACATTTATATCCAATTGACTAGATAAATTGAAAGCACCTACCGTTGAGAGTCTTTCATCCCATAAACAAACATCAATATCTAATTTCTTATCAATATTGTTAGAGACATCATGAACAGACTGGGCAGATCTGCCTAAAGTTCCATCCATATTGATAGGATATCCTATTATAATTCCCTTAATACTATTTTCCTCAATAATAATTTTTAATTCATTGATTAAATTGTCTGCACTAGTTTTATTTAATGTTTTTAATGGTGTAGCTATAGATTGTTTTTCATCACAGATTGAAACTCCAATTCTTTTAGAGCCAAGATCCAGACCAATTAATCTACATGTTTCTGACTGTTTTTTTTTAAACTCTTCTATAGTGATCATATTGTATAATTTAGACTTAAGTGATAGTTTGCGACATATTTAATTATCATATGAGTATCGATCTTAAAACAATAAAGCACATATCAAAATTATCAAGAATTTCTGTTGATGAAAAAAAAGCAGAGAAACTGGCAGGAGATTTAAATTCAATTTTTGAATTTATTGAAAAACTTAATGAATTAAAGACAGATAATGTTCAACCTTTAACTTCGGTTGCAGAAACAACATTAAAGTTAAGAGATGACGAGGTAAAAAGTAAAAATTTAAGAGAGCAAATAATTAAAAACTCTCCTCAGGAAAATGAGGATTATTTTGTTGTGCCAAAGGTGATTGAATAATGTCTGATATTACAAAACAATCACTTTCAGAATTAATTAAAAATATTAAAGATAAAAAACTTTCATCTACTGAAGTTACAAAAGCATTTGTAGAAAGGTCTGAAAAATCTAAAGAGTTAAATGCGTATGTAACTGAAGACTTTTCAGCTGCAATTGATAAAGCTAAAAAGTTCGATGAAAACCCCAATCTAGATTTAAAATTACCTGGTATACCAATGGCTGTTAAAGATCTATTTTGTACAAAAAATGTTAAAACTACTGCAGGGAGTAAAATTTTAAATAATTTCACTCCAACTTATGAATCTACAGTTACTCAAAATATTTGGAATGAGGGGGCTATTCTTCTTGGAAAATTAAATTGTGACGAGTTTGCTATGGGATCTTCAAATGAAACAAGTTTTTTTGGTTGTGTGCAGAACCCAATTGACAAAGATTTAGTTCCTGGTGGATCCTCAGGTGGCTCATCTTCAGCTGTTGCAGCGCAATTAACACCAATTACAATAGGAACAGATACTGGTGGTTCAATTAGACAACCTGCATCCTTCACAGGTATTGTTGGTTTAAAACCAACTTATGGAAGTTGTTCAAGATACGGAATTGTAGCATTTGCATCTTCTTTAGATCAAGCAGGACCAATGGCTCAAAATGTAAGAGACTGTGCTTTATTACACGAGGTCATTAGTTCTTATGACGAAAAAGATTCTACCTCAATAGATTTTAAGCGAAACAATTATTTTAAGGAATTAACTAATAATATTAAAGGAAAAAAAATAGGAATTCCTAAAGAGTATAGAGTTGATGGGATGCCCAAGGAAATAGAAGATCTTTGGAAGAAAGGTATTGATTATGTAAAAGATTGTGGTGCAGAAATTATAGATATTTCACTACCCCACACTAATTATGCTTTGCCCACTTATTATATTGTAGCTCCCGCAGAAGCTTCATCTAATCTTGCGCGATACGATGGTGTTAAATATGGATTTAGAGCTGATGGAGAAAATTTGATAGATATGTATGAGAAAACTAGATCTGAAGGCTTTGGTGCAGAAGTTCAAAGAAGAATAATGATTGGGACATATGTTTTATCCTCAGGATATTATGATGCATATTATCTTAAGGCTCAAAAAGTAAGAAAGCTTATTAAAAATGATTTTGACGAAGCTTATAAAAAAGTTGATGCTATATTAACTCCATCAACTCCAAGTTCAGCGTTTAAAATTGGCGAAAAGACAAATGATCCTGTTTCAATGTATTTAAATGATATTTTTACAGTTCCCGTAAATTTAGCAGGTTTGCCTGGAATTTCGATACCCGCTGGTCATGATGCAAAGGGTTATCCTTTAGGACTACAAATAATTGGAAAAGCATTTGATGAACAAAATTTATTAAATATCGCATATGCAATGGAAGAAAAAATTAATTTTAAAAATAAAATTACTGATTGGTGGATAAAATGAGTAAAGATAAATCAGAGTATCTAATCAATAGAAAAGATAATCAATATGAAGTTGTAATAGGCTTAGAGGTTCACGCTCAAGTTACCTCAGAATCAAAGCTATTTTCAACATCATCAACTAAATTTGGTGCAGAACCCAATACCCAGGTAAGTTTAGTAGATGCTGCTTTGCCAGGTATGTTGCCAGTTATAAATGAATATTGTGTAAAACAGGCAATAAAAACTGGTATAGGACTAAAAGCCAAAATAAATAAACGATCTGTTTTTGATAGAAAAAATTATTTTTATGCAGATCTACCCCAAGGATATCAAATATCTCAATTTAAAGATCCAATTGTAGGTGAGGGGAAGGTTATTTTAGATATGCCAGATGGTCAAAAAGAGGTTGGTATTGAAAGATTACACTTAGAACAAGACGCTGGTAAAAGCATACATGATTTAGACCCAAAAAACACATTTGTTGATCTGAATAGATCAGGCGTTGCCTTAATGGAAATTGTTAGTAAACCAGATTTAAGATCACCAGATGAAGTCAATGCTTATGTAAAAAAATTAAGATCAATAATGAGATACCTTGGAACGTGTGACGGGAATATGCAAGAGGGTTCATTAAGAGCTGATGTTAATGTTTCTGTTAGAAAAAAAGGATCTAAAGAATTTGGAACTAGATGTGAAATTAAAAATGTCAACTCCATAAAATTTATGCAAATGGCTATTGAATACGAAGCTAATAGACAAGTAGATCTTATTGAAGATGGTCAATCTATTGATCAAGAGACGAGACTTTTTGATACCAAAAAAAATGAAACAAGATCAATGCGATCAAAAGAAGATGCACATGACTATAGATATTTTCCTGATCCAGATCTTTTACCTCTAGAGGTTTCAGAAGATTTTATAGAAAAGTTAAAATTAGAAATTCCAGAGTTACCTGATGAAAAGAAAAAAAGATTTATTGAAAAATTCAAACTATCTCCTTATGAGGCAACCATTTTAGTTTCAGACAATGAAACCTCTAATTATTTTGAAAATGTAATTAAAAAATCAGATGTGAAACTTGCTACTAACTGGATAATTGGTGAGCTGTTTGCTGCTTTAAATGAAAAGAATTTAGAAATCACTGAAAGCCCCATAAGTGCAGGCAATTTATCAAAATTAATAAATCTAATTAAAGATGGAACTATTTCTGGGAAAATAGCGAAAACTGTTTTTGAAAACATGATGGAGGGGGACAAAGATCCAAAAAAAATAGTCGAAGAAAAAGGATTAAAGCAAGAAAGTGACCCTAAAGCTCTAGAAGCACTTATTGATAAAGTTATTGATGATAACCGAGAAAAAGCCACTGAATACAAAAAAGGTAAAATAAAATTATTTGGTTTTTTTGTTGGACAAGTAATGAAAGTATCAGGTGGTAAAGCCAACCCTCAATTAGTAAATGAGATTTTAAAGAAGAAACTTTAAAGTTTATGGGTTCAGACCTTAATATTACACAAGAGCTGCAAGATTATATTTTAGAACATGGACACAATCTTCACCCAGTCCAAAAAGAAATAATTGAGTACAATACATCACTTGGTGACATAAAAAGAATGCAGATATCAATCTCACAAACTCAGTTACTTCATTTAATTATTAAAGTTTCTAATATAAAAAAAGTATTAGAAATTGGCACATTTACAGGTTTAAGTACTTTATCTATGTCACTAGCATTACCTGATGATGGTAAAATAATTGCATTAGATAAAAATGAGCAAACAAATAAAGTTGCTATTAATTTTTTTAAAAAAGCAAAACAAGATCATAAAATTACAACTTTAATTAAACCAGCTCTAGAGAGTTTAGACGAAATTAAAGAGAAATTTGAACTCATATTCATAGATGCTGATAAAGGAAACTATAAAGAATACTATGAAAGATCATTGAGTTTGCTTGAGACAAGTGGCTTAATTATAATTGATAATGTCCTTTGGTATGGAGAAGTGGCAAAGAAAAACGAACATGACAAAATTACTAAAACCATTAAAAACTTTAACGAATTTGTCTCTAACGATAAAAGAGTAGAGAAAACCATAATTCCTCTAGGGGATGGAATGACTATATGTAGGAAATTGTAATGTATGAAGTATTTGGTTTCTATAGGTTTTTAAATATTCAATATTTAAAAAAAAATAAGAGATTGATAAATGAAGTTTTAATAAAAAATAATATTCGAGGAACAGTAATAATTTCAAAAGAAGGTGTAAATGGTACTATATCTGGTAAAGGACTAGATATTAAAACTACTATTTATAAGTTAAAAAAAATTTTAAAATTTAAAGATTTCAATAGTTTTAATAAATCAAAAAGTTTGTTTCAACCGTTTCATAAACCCAAAGTAAAAATTAAGACTGAAGTTGTTCCTATGAACTTAAAACTTAGTCAAATGATCAAAAAAAAAGACAGTCATGTTGAACCAAATAAATGGAATAAATTAATAAGAAATAAAAAAACACTTGTTATTGATGCTAGAAAACCATTTGAATACGATGTTGGTACTTTTAAAGGTTCAACGAATCCAAATATTGATAATTTTAGGGATTTTCCAAAATATTTAAAAAATCTTAAAAAAAATCAACCTATAGCAATGTTTTGTACTGGTGGAATTCGTTGTGAAAAAGCTTCAGTTTATCTAGAAAAAAAAGGTTTTAGTAATGTGTATCAATTAAAAGGCGGTATTTTAAATTATTTAAAAAAGACAAATCAAAAAAGAAGTTTATGGAAAGGTGAATGTTTTGTTTTTGATAACAGAGTTAGTTTAAAACATGGTCTAAAATCTGGTTCTTATTCAATTTGTAGTGGTTGCAGAAAACCAATTTCTCCAAAAATTAAAAATTCAAAAAAATATGAAGAAGGCGTTTCCTGTCCAAATTGTCACGATAAATTAACAGATCAACAAAAAACAAGATTTAGAATGAGACAAAAGCAAATTAACCTTGCTAAAAAAGTTGGAAAAAGACATATCTTCCAAAAAGAATATTAATAAAGCCTTTATTAAATAGATGAATTTATTAAAAGACGAAGTTTCAGTTTTAGTAAGAAAGCTTGCTATACCAGCTAGTATAGGAACACTTTTTCAAACTTTATATACAATTGTAGATACATTTTATGCTGGCAAAATATCCCCAGAAGCATTGTCAGCTTTAAGTAAATCTTTTCCAATTTATTTTATTATAATTGCAACTTCAATAGGGTTAACTGTAGCTGGTACATCTTTAATTGGAAGCAGTATAGGAGAAAAAAATGAAAAAAATGTTTTAAGTTATTTTGGAAACGTAATTATTTATGCAGTTATAATTTCGTTTATTGTCTCATTGCTCGGTTTTACTTTTGGAGAAAAAGTTTTTTTATTAATGAATTCCTCAAATGAGGTCACCGGTCTTGGTCTTAAATATATTAATGTAATTTTTTTAGGTACAATTTTATTTATATTAGTTGTAGCGTTAAATTCATTTTTACACGCTGAAGGAGATACTGTCACTTATCGAAACGCACTTATTTTTTCTTTTTTCCTAAACATTATTTTAAATCCTGTATTTATTTTTGGATTTTTATTTATTCCAGCATTAGGGATAACAGGAATTGGAGTAGCAACTCTAATTGCTCAATTTGTTTCCTTTCTGATTGTACTTAGAAAAATATTAATTAACGATAGAATAAAGAAGATAACTTTTGAATATTTTAAAGTAAAATATTTTTTCTTGAAAAATATTTTTTTTCAATCAATGCCAATAACAGTTGCTATTTTAGGGTACTCTGTTGCAGCAGCTATTGTTTTTACTTACGTTGGTTTTTCAAGTGAATATGCAGTAGCAGGTTATGGATCAGCTACAAGAATTGAACAAGTTGTACTACTTCCCATTCTAGGAATAAATACAGCAATTATTTCTATAATTGCTCAAAATATTGGCGCAAAACAATATAAACGTGTTGAACAATCTTATTTTACATCTGTTAGATATGGTTTGTACTTAATGTTATTTTCAGGAGCGATTGTATATTTAACTGCCGATATTATACCTAGATTCTTTTCATCTAATTCTGACGTGATTGCATATGGCTCGATGTATTTAAAAATATCTGCCTTTATTTTACCAGCATATCCAATTTTCTTTTTGTCAAATGGTTTATTTATGGCTTTAAAAAAATCTGAAAAAGCAATGTTAAATAACATTATAAGAAACGTAATAGTGCCTATTTTATCATTTTATATTGCTAGATATATTAATGCAGATTTTAAAACTTTTTTTTATATATGGGCTATTTTTCAATGGTCTATATCAATTATTTTATTTTTTTATGTTAAATATTATATAAAAAATAAATTAGCGAGCACATAGTTTATTTAAATTTTAAGATGTTTTTTACTAAAAAAAAAGTTTTTATAATGATTATAATTTGTTTTATTATTTTTATATTTACATACGAAGATGTAAAATCAGAAGAAATAAAAGAGATTAGTGGATTTGCAAAAATTATTGATGGAGATACAATTAAAATAAACTCTAAAAAAATAAGGTTACATGGGATAGATGCCCCAGAAAAAAAACAAACATGTAAGAAATCCTACCTAACAATTGGTATTTTTTCTTTCACCAAGAACTACTTATGTGGACAGGTTTCTACTAATAAACTAACTAAAAAAATAAATAATCAGATTATAAAATGCAAGATAAAGGATGTTGATAGATATAGTAGGCTTATTGGAGAATGTTATAAAAGAAATCAAAATCTAAACTCTTGGCTGGTTGCCAATGGTTATGCAGTTGCTTATAGAAAATATTCTAAAAAATATGTTTCTGATGAAATCAGTGCAAAGAATGAAAAACTAGGAATCTGGCAGGGTAAATTTGAAATGCCTTGGAATTTTAGAAAAAAAAATTAAATTTATAATCTTGAGGCACAGTCTTTAATCCAGGACCAAAGGTGTTTAGCAAAAGATCTTCTTACAAATAAATTTACAATTTCATCTCCCTTATTGTGAACTATAACATCTATGTGGTTCAAAATGGTTTGTGCAGATGATCCTTTTTTATCTTTAAATTCATTAAAATTAAATGGACTTCCAGCTGAAAATATTTCGTAAATATTTTTCCCTTTAATTTCTAATTGAACAAATTGATCAGTAACATCAATTACGGCACCTAAGTTTTTTTTTGAAATATCATTAAAGAGCAATTCATTTAACTGATATTCGTTTGTATCTTTTTTTACTAAATCGTTAGTTATTATCATCCATTCATCAGGACTAAGCCAAATTGCTGTTAATTTATCACTTATTGTTGAGGTATTAGCTTCTGTTGGAAGAAGTAGATTTAGATTTTTTCCTATATTTGTTAAAAATTCTCTTTTTTTACCTCTTAAATTCAATTTCATTGTAGGTGAAATTTCTTTTACAACTACACCGTTGTAATTAATTTCTCCATTTGTAGCTGTTTTATAATTTAGCATTTATATTCTTATTTTCCTCATCATAAAAAATTGTATTTGAAATTGTGACACCAATATTTTTATTTTCCATAGGAATAAAAAGTTTTTTACCCATCATATTTTTTCCATCTTTAACTACTGCTAGTGCAATTGATTTATTAAGATTTGGGCTGAAGTAACTTGATGTTACATGACCAAGCATTTCAATTGGTTTTTGATTTAGTTCAGAAACTATTTGTGCACCTTCCTCTAAAACAATATTTGGATCCTCAGTCAACAAACCTACTAATTGTTTTCTATTTTCTTTCATTGTATCTGATCTATAAAGTGATCTTTTTCCTATGAAGTCGTATTTTTTCTTGCTTACAATCCAGTCCATTTGAAGATCAATAGGGGTCATGGTTCCATCAGTATCTTGACCTACAATTATAAAACCTTTTTCTGCTCTTAATAAATGCATTGTTTCTGTTCCATAGGGAGTGATATCAAATTCTTTTCCAGCCTCTATACACTTTTCCCATACAGCTTCACCAAAACTTGCTGGAGCATTAATTTCGTAGCTTTGTTCACCTGTAAAACTTATTCTCATTATTCTACATTTAATTTTATCTATAATTACTTCTTTAAATGACATGTGCGGAAAATTTTCATCTGATAAATCTAACTCAGGAATAATTTTATTTAATATCTTTTTACTATTTGGTCCACATAAACTAGCTGTTGCAAAATGATCTGTAACAGATGTTAAATATACATCTAACTCTGGCCATTCGGTTTGAAGATAATCTTCAAGTTTACTCAAAACATTCGCAGCCCCACCTGTTGTAGTTGTCATAATATAATGATTTTCACCTAATCTTGTGGTAACGCCATCATCGAAAACCATACCATCCTCATTAAGCATCAATCCATATCTACATTTACCAATAGCAAGTTTTGACCATGCGTTTGTATAAACTCTATTTAAGAATTCAGATGCATCACTTCCTTGGATATCAATTTTACCTAAGGTAGAGGCATCTAATATTCCAGCACTTTTCCTTGCAGCTTTACTCTCTCTTTGCACAGCCTGATGCATAGTTTCATTATCGATTGGATAATACCAAGCCCTTTTCCATTGACCTACATTTTCGAATTCTGCTTTATTTTTAATATGCCAATCATTCATAGGGGTTCTTCTAAATGTATCAAAAAATTCTCCTACGTTTCTTCCAACAATGGTTCCAAATGTTAAAGGAGTGTAGGGGGGTCTAAAAGTTGTTGTACCTAGTTCACCCATTTTTACACCAGCTGTATCGGCAATTATTCCTAAAGCATGCATGTTGCCAAGTTTACCTTGGTCGGTACCCATTCCTGTTGTTGTATATCTTTTAACGTGTTCGATTGATCTAAAACCCTCTCTTAATGCTAATTTTATGTCTTTTGCGGTTGCATCGTTTTGATAATCAACAAACGGTTTAGTTTTTCCAGTAGGCTTATCAGATGGTAAAAGCCATATATTTCGTTTTGAAGTCTCTTTATCATTTTCTAAACTAATATCTTCAAAATCAGTTTGACTTATATTTAGAAAATTTTTTAATTTATTACTCAAATTTTTAATTATTTCATCTAGCTCAAAATCACCACTGCAAGACCCAACACATATTTGTTCTGAGTTATCAGCCTTAGGGACAAAAATATTTCGATCTTCATCAAAAGTTAGTTTGTTACCAGATTGTGTGTATAGATGCACTGCAGGCGTCCAACCACCTGCAATACCTAAGCAATCACATGAAATAGAAGTTTTACTTCCGATAACTGACATACCATCATTTGAAAGTTTCATTATTGATATATCACTCAATCTTTTGTACCCACTAGTATCAACTATTGTATGGGACCAATATATTTTTATGCCTGCTTCATTAATTTTTTTAATTATTTTTGCATTAGAATTTTCCCTAATATCAATAATAGCATCAACTTTAATTCCTTTGTTGTGCAAAGATAGAGCACTTTCATAAGCGCTATCATTGTTTGTAAAAAAAATATTTTTTTTACCACAAGCAACACCATAAAAATCAATATATTTCTTCACAGCTGAGGAAAGCATAATTCCAGGTCTATCATTGTTGTTAAATACCAATGGTCTTTCTAGTGCACCAGTTGCTAAGATAACTTTTTTAGCTCTAATTTTAAGAAGTCTTTGTCTAATTTTATTTTTTTTATCTTTTTTTTCCAAATGATCAGTTAAATTTTCTCTTGCAAGAAGATAATTATATTGGTGATATGCAGCAACGCTAGTTCTAGTTTTAATTTCAAGATTTTTAATATTTTTTACTTCACTAATTTCTTTCTTTAACCATTCAGATGAAAATGTATTGTTAATTTTTTTATTTTCATTTGTTTCAAAAATTGTTGATCCACCAAGTTCATTTTTTTCATCTATAAGTAACGTTTTGTAATTATTTTTAGCTGCATTCTTTGCTGCTAATATTCCAGATATCCCAGCTCCTACTACTAATACATCACAATGAATATTTCTATGGTCATATATATCGGGATCTCTTTTAGTTGGTGATTTACCTAATCCAGCAGAATGTCTAATGAAGAATTCATATTTCTCCCAAAAACTTTTAGGCCACATAAATGTTTTATAATAAAAGCCAGCAGGCAAGAAGGGAGCTAGAAAGTTATTTATTCCACCAATATCAAAATTAACACTTGGCCAACAATTTTGGCTGGTTGCCTCTAAACCCTCGTAAATTTCTATTTCTGTTGCTCTTGCGTTTGGTTCTGTAATATTTGAATTAGGATTTACTTGAACAATTGCATTCGGTTCCTCTGAACCTGATGTCATAATTCCTCGTGGTCGATGATATTTAAAACTTCTACCAATTAAATGAACATTACTTGCAAGTAAAGCAGAGGCCAAGGTATCACCTTTAAAACCATAGTATGTTTTTCCATCAAACTTAAATGAAATTCTACTAGTCTCATCTATAAACTCACTTGATTTTACCCGTAGATTTTTGGTCATATTATTATTGTGGAGGTGGTTTTTCACCCATTTTATAAATTGCTTTTATTTCATCATTAGATGTATCTCTTGCCATATTAAACCATTTTCGACAACCATGGGCATGGTTCCACCTTTCAAACTGTACACCTTTAATATTTTTTCTCATAAATAAGTATTCTGCCCATTGATCATCACTTAGTTCAGTTGGTTGTTTTGGTCTTTCGATGTGTGCTTCTCCACCAGCTTTAAATTCTTGCTGATCTCTTTCTCCACAGTATGGACAATTAATTAAAAACATTAATGAGCAACTGCAGCAGCACCATGTTCATCTACAAGGTCACCACTTACAAATCTATTTAAATTAAATGCAGCATTTAGTTTATGAGGTTCGTCGTTAGCAATAGTATGAGCAAATAAATCTCCAGAACCAGGTGTTGCTTTAAAACCTCCTGTACCCCAACCACAATTAAAGTATAATCCTTTAATAGACGTTTTGCTAAGAATAGGACTTGCATCTGGACATATATCAACGATACCACCCCATTGTCTAAGCATTCTCATACGACTAAAAATCGGATATAATTCTAAAATTGCATTTAACGTTCCTTCCACAATTTGATGGCTACCTTTTTGAGAATAAGAGATATAATCATCTGTACCAGCACCTATAACAAGCTCACCTTTATCTGATTGACTAACATAAGCATGAACAGCATTTGACATAACAACAGTATCGATAATTGGCTTTACAGGTTCAGAAACTAGCGCTTGTAATGGCTTGCTCTCAAGAGGTAATCTTACTCCTGCCATATTAGCAATTACACTTGAGTGTCCTGCTGCTACTACACCAATTTTTTTTGTTTTAATAAATCCTTTTGTTGTATCTATACCTTCAACTTCATCACCATTTCTTTTAATTCCTTTAACTTCACAATTTTGAATAATATCAACTCCCATTTCGTCTGCACCTCTTGCATAACCCCATGCAACAGCATCATGTCTTGCTGTACCTGCTCTTTTTTGTAAGGTACCCCCTAAAACTGGATATCTTATATCTTGCGAGGTATTGATAATTGGACAAAACTTCTTTACCTCTTCAGTATTTAAATAAACTGCATCTATACCATTTAATCTATTAGCGTGAGTTCTTCTTTTTAAATCTCTCACATCTTGTAAATTATGAGCAAGATTCATTACACCTCTTTGACTAAACATAACATTGTAGTTTAGTTCTTGAGATAAACCTTCCCAGATTTTTAGTGCATGATCATATAATCCAGCGCTAGCATCCCATAAATAATTCGATCTGATTATTGTTGTATTACGACCAGTATTTCCACCACCAATCCAACCTTTTTCTACCACCGCAATATTTTGCATGTTATGTTTTTTTGCTAAATAGTACGCAGTCGCTAAACCGTGACCACCACCACCAATGATTACAGCATCATATTCTTTTTTAGGTGCTGGATCTTTCCAAGCTCTTTGCCAATTTTCATGATATGACAAAGCATTTTTGAACAAAGAAAATATAGAGTACTTATTTCTCATAATATTGAATAATTACTTTATAAACATTGAATTTTCAATACAATCGCTTATTACACAATGTCATACGGAAGAGTGGGTGAGAGGCTGAAACCAGTCGTTTGCTAAATGACCGTGCGAGGAAACTTGTACCGAGGGTTCGAATCCCTCCTCTTCCGCCACTAAAAAAGGGGACGGTCTTTAAAGAAATCTCTCATTGGAATTGGTCTTTGTTCTAATATGTACCTGTAGACATTATAATTTTCCATGACACGCTGAACATAGTTACGCGTTTCCCTAAATTTTATTAACTCAACCCAGTCAACGTAATTAATTTGTTTCTTTTGTGGATTTTTATTAATTTTTTTCCAATACTTAACTCGGTTTGGTCCTGCATTGTAAGCAGCAACAGCAAAAGGGTATGCACCGTCATACTGCAAAATAAGTCCTGCAATATAATGAGAACCTAAATTAATGTTGTATTCAGGATCTGTTGTTAATCTTGATTTTGAATAAGGAAGTTTAGCTTGTTTAGAAACCAATTTGGCGGTGTAGGGCATTAGTTGCATTAAACCTTTTGCACCTGCATGACTGTTAGCTTCTAAATCAAACTCACTTTCTTGTCTGATAATAGATAAAATTAAAGCACTATCTGGGATTTTTCTACCGTTAATATTTTTTGGTGTACTTATAATTGGGTAATTAAATTTATTATGAAATCTTTTTTGATATGATGCAATTTTAGAAACTTGTATAGCAAAGTCATATCTATTTATATTTGTTGCAAGTTCGGCTGCCAATACCTCACTGCCTTTAGAAACATTGTCATTCGCCAGGTGCCTTAGAATAAATTTAGTATATTTATCTTTTTTCAGCTCATCTAAAAGATAAGTAATTTTAACCAGTTCTTTATTGAAAAAAATAAGTCTATATTTTTTATCAACTTCCATATCTTTATTAAGCTCAAATTTTCCATTTGGATTGATCTTTAAAAATGCTAATTGACCATAATAAGTAGTTAAATATTTTGATGCTTCTAAATACCATTTATTGGATTGTTCTTTGTCTCCAAGTTTTTCATAAGCACTAGCAAGCCAATAAGCTCCTCTGGAAGTACTAATTGGATAGTTCACGTTATCATAAAAATTCTTAAAATGATTTTTAGCGGTTAAAGGATCATTTAAAAAACTCAAAGCTATCCAGCCACTCATCCATTCTGCAGCTGCAAAATCTGGCCCTTCACTCATACCGTGATTACTTGATATTTTATAGGCAATTTCATATTTTTTTTTATAAATTAAAGCGCGTGATATTATTTCTCGCTCTTTCCACCATTTCTCTGGCATTACTAAATAATCTTTATCATTTCTAATCCTAAGTAAAATTTCTGTTGAAGAGTCTACTCGACCTTTTTTTCTTCGCCATTTTAAACGGTCATAATTAAGACCCGCATCATTTTTTAATTTTTGAGGAACATTTTTGATTGCTTGATCAACACCGTATCCCTTGCTTATTAGAATTTGTCTAGCTGTATATAAAAGCTCATAATCTTTTGGTAAATATCTGGTTAATCTTTTAAGATCCCAATGCTTTCCATTCCATGCAAGGTAATCTGCTCTTTTAATATAATCATCGGCATTTAGACTTTTCTTGAATTTTTTTCTAAAAAATTTTAATTCGTTTTTAGATAATTTAGCAGTGATCCATCCCTCTTTAATCAACTTTGTACCTTTAGATTTGTCACCAATTAGCAAGAAACTTTCACCTAATATCATTTTACCAAATCCGCTAAGTGGTTCTTTTGTTCCAAACCAATTTATAATTTTCTTAGGAGAAACATTAGCTGTAGATAATTTATGTTCAGCCAAATATCTCAATCTATCTATTCTTGGATATTCAGGGTTACTATCTATAAAAAGTTTGTAATCATAAAAAGAGGCTTGATTACCTGTTGTTAATAGATGTCTCCATTGGATAAAATTATAAATTGATTTATCCTTAGCTTTTTTGGAAATACTTAAAGCTGAGGCCCATTTACTTTTTTGCATTTCAGATATCGCCTTTTTTGCTAAACCAAAATCCTTTTTGCTATAATATTTTGATATTTTAATGTTTTTACGAGTTGTTACTCCTGCTACAGTTGGTTTTTTTTTAGGTACTTTAAAACTTAACTTTTTCTCTTTGAATTCTTTAGTAACAATTTTTTTTTCAACTTTTTTTAATTTTGAAGGTTTTTTAAGAGGTGTAATAATATTTTTTGATATTTTTTTAATTTTCTCTTCTGATGATAAAGTCGGTTTTTGAGGCGGAATAATTTGAAAGCTATCTGCATGTAGGTTAGTTATTTTAAAAGAAACAAATAAGACCATTCCAATAATAACTAATATTTTTTTGCACATAATCTTTTAGTATATGAATCTGTAAACTATGTTATAAGTATTTATGTTTAAAGGATCAAATGTTGCCTTAATCACTCCATTTAAAAATAATGGTTTAGATGAAGCTGCATATATAAAGCTCATTCATTTTCACATTGATAATGGCACGTCTGGGCTAGTTCCAGCAGGCACTACTGGAGAATCTCCAACCCTCAGTCATACTGAACATGAACGTGTAATTGATTTATGTATTAAAGAGAGTAATGGAAAAATACCTGTTATCGCTGGAACAGGATCTAATTCTACAGAGGAGGCAATATCCTTAACCTCTCATGCTGAAAAGGCAGGAGCAAATGGTGCCTTAGTTGTAACGCCATATTATAATAAGCCTACACAAGAAGGGCTGTACCAACATTACAAAGCGATTAATGATAAATGTGGGATCCCTATTATAATTTATAATATTCCAAGCAGATCAGTAATTGATATGTCGGTTGATACCATGGCAAGATTATATGAACTAAAAAATATTGTTGGTGTAAAAGATGCTACTGGCGACCTAGATAGAGTTAATCAACAATTAAATAAAATGGGTAAAGACTTTATTCAATTAACTGGAAATGATGATAATGCATTTGAATTTAACAAAAGAGGTGGAGTAGGCACTATTAGTGTGACTGCAAATATTGCACCAAAACTTTGTTCAGAATTCCAAAAAAATTCAATATCTAGAAAAGACGAGGATCTTGCAAAAGCAAAAGAGTTAGATAATATTTTACAACCAGTTCATACTGCAATGTTTGTTGAAAGCAATCCTAGTCCAGTTAAATATGCAGCTAAATTGATGAATTTGTGTGATGATGAGGTGAGATTACCATTAGTTAAAGTAACTGAAGAGACTAAAATAATTGTAAAAAAAGCCATAGAAACTGCAAAACTTATTTAATGAACAAAAAAACCAATCCTGGTTTAAAGATCATTTGTTTAAATAGAAAAGCAAGTTTTAATTATTTTTTTGAAGATCTTTTAGAGGCAGGAATAGTTTTAAAGGGTTCAGAGATAAAATCTATTAGAGATGGTAAAGTTAATATAGCTGATGCATATGCTGTTGAAAAAAAAGGTGAAATAGTTCTTATTAATTCACATATCTCTCCATATAAACAAGCAAGCTATTCAAATCACAATCCAACAGATGAAAGAAAACTTTTATTAAACAAAAGAGAAATAAATAAACTTATTGGAAAAATGCAGAGAGATGGTTTTACTATTGTGCCAACAAAAATGTATTTTAAAAAAGGGAAAGCTAAAATTGAACTAGCAGTTGCCAAAGGTAAAAAACAATACGATAAAAGAGCTACTAAAAAAAATAGAGACTGGAACCGTGAAAAATCAAGATATATCAGAAGATCTAGCTAAAACGGTTTATTTAGCAGTCGGATCCAATCTTGGAGTAAGGAAAGAGAATATTGAAAAAGCTAAATTTTTTTTAAAACAAAATAATATAAATTTTCTTTCAGTTTCAAATTATTATGAAACACCATCCTGGCCCAATCCGAAATATCCAAAATATTTAAATATATTATTAAAAGTTAAATGCAATCATAGTCCTTTAAAATTACTTAATATATGTAAAGAAATAGAAGTAAATTTAGGCAGAAAAAAATCGAAAAAAAACTCACCGAGAATATGTGATATAGATATTATTGATTATAATGGAATGAAATTAAATATCAAAAGTAAGCTTAATTTACCTCATGCTAGAATGCATAAAAGAAATTTTGTTTTAATTCCCTTATTTGAGATTGAAAAAAAATGGAAACACCCATCTAAAAAATTAGATATTAAGACCTTAATTTCATCATTACCTATGGACGATATTACATCTATTAAACAAATTTAATTTAATGATATAGTACAGAATGTTGAATTCGAACGAACTCATAAATAAAGTAAAAGTGTATAATAAATTTCTCAATCATGAGAGATTAGATAAAGCATATAACTTTGCAGTGAAGGCACATCAAAATCAAAAAAGAGCTTCCGGTGATCCTTATTCTGTTCATCCAATTGAAGTTGCTAATATTCTTACAGAATTAAAATTAGACAGTGCAACAATAACCACTGGTTTATTACACGACACTATTGAAGATACTTTTGCTACTTATGAAACAATCAAAAATGAATTTGGACCAGAAGTTGCTGATCTAGTCGATGGAGTTACAAAAATTTCAGTTTTTGAAAACACTGCAAGTTTTAATTCAAAGGCGGAAAACTTTAGAAAACTAATTTTAGCAACCTCTAAAGATATCAGGGTTCTATTAGTTAAGATTGCTGATCGACTTCATAATATGAGAACAATTAAAGCAATAACTAAAGAGGATAAAAGAAAGAGAATTGCACAAGAAACGATGGAAATTTATGCACCCTTGGCAGATAGAATGGGAATGCATAGAATTCGTGATGAGCTTGAAGATTTATCTTTTGAAATTTTAAATAATGATGCAAGAAAATTAATAAAAAAAAGATTAGATGAGATTAAACTAGATAAGAAAAACCTTTTTGAAGAACTTTCATTTGAATTGAGTTCTATTTTAAATGAAAATCACCTTAACGTAGAGATTTATGGAAGAGAAAAAACACCTTTTTCTATATGGAGAAAAGTTCAAAAAAAAAGAGTTTCACTAGAACAGGTAACTGACATTATTGGATTTAGAGTAATTTTAAAAAATATTGATGACTGTTACAAAACATTAGGAATTTTCCATAAAAAATGGAATTGTATTCCTGGAAAATTTAAAGATTATATATCATCCCCAAAAATTAATGGTTATGAGTCTATACATACTTCAGTAATTGGTTCAAATAAGAAACCTATTGAAATACAAATAAGAACAAAAGAAATGCATGAATTTGCTGAAAGAGGCATAGCATCACATTGGAAATATAAATCTTCAGAAAAATTTAATTCACTAAGCTGGAAAGAATACGACTGGTTGAAAGATCTAGTTGAAATAATTGAAAAAAATGAAAATCCAGAACACTCATATGAGTACACAAAACTGCAGATGTTTCAGGAAAACGTTTTTTGTTTTACTCCTAAAGGTTCAGTGATTAAATTACCAAAAGAAGCTACTGCTATAGATTTTGCCTATGCTGTTCATACCAAGATTGGTAACTCTGCTACAGGATGTGAAATAAATGGTAATAAAAGTGACTTACAAACAATTCTTCATAATGGTGACCGTGTTAATATCATTACCTCAAAAAATAATTCACCATCACTTCACTGGATACCTACTACAAAAACTGGAAAAGCAAGAGCAGCTATAAGACGTTATTGGCATGATAAAGGTGAGCAAAAAGAGGAGAAAATAAAAAAATATAATACAACATTATGGATGTCATTGCCTGACAAACCAGGTCAACTTGGAGATATTAGTTCACTGATTGGAAGTCATAAACTAAATATATCTAGTTTGGAGATGGTAGGCAAAAACCCAAATTATATTAATTTTAAATTCAAACTAATCATAAGAAACCTTAAAAATTTTACAAATTTTATTGCAGTGCTAAAGCAAAAAGGTATAAAATTTAAGATAATTAGACACGAAGAAAAAAGAAATGCTTTCACACAAAAAATCCTTAAATATTTTAAAAAAAACTAATGCTTTGTTGGAAGGACACTTCATTTTATCATCCGGTTTACACTCATCAAAATATATACAATGTGCAAAACTTCTTAGTTTTCCATATCTAGCAGAAGAAATTTGCAAATCACTAGCAAGTCAAATTAAAAAAAAATATAAAAAAATAGATTTAATTCTTGCTCCAGCTATGGGTGGAATAATAATTGGTTATGAAATTGGCAGACTTTTGAAAAAGGAAACAATTTTTTGCGAGAGGGTTAAGGGTAATTTTATACTACGAAGAGGTTTTAGTATTAATAAAGGTGCTAAAGTTTTAATTATAGAAGATGTTATAACAACTGGAAAATCTAGTTTAGAATGTGTTAAATTAATAAAAAAAGCTAATGCTAAATTATTGGGATTTGCATCTATTATAGATAGATCTTCTAAAAAATCTCTGAAAATAAAAACCAAAATTATTTCCCATTTAAAAATAGATGTACCTGTATACAGTTCAAAAAAATTACCTGAAATACTTAAATCTGTACCTATAACAACTCCAGGAAGTAGATTTATTAAGTGAAAAGATTAGGTGTAAATATCGATCATGTTGCAACATTAAGAAATGCTAGAGGTGAGTGGCACCCTGACCCGATCGATGCTGCACTACATGTGGTAAAATGTGGAGCAGACTCTGTAACTATACATCTTAGAGAAGACAGAAGGCATATTAAAGATAAGGATGCAAAAAGTATCTGCGATTTGAAAAAGGTATTAGTTAATCTAGAAGTATCTATGAACAAAGATATTATTTCAAATGCACTTAAAATGAAACCAGATTACATTTGTATAGTTCCAGAAAATAGAAGGGAAATTACCACAGAAGGAGGTTTAGATATAAAAAAAAACTTTGGTAAATTAAAAACAATTATTTTTAAATTTAAAAAGGCTAAAATAAGAACTAGTTTATTTATAAATCCTTCATTAAATGATATTAAGCTCGCTAAATTACTTAAGGTTGATTGCATTGAAATCCACACAGGAAAATTATCAAACAAAATTAAGTCAAAAATAAATCACACCAATGAGCTTAATAGAATTATCAAAAGTTCAAAACTTGCAAATTCTTTTGGGATAGAAGTCCATGCAGGACATGGTCTCGATTACAAAACCACTAAATTACTGTCAAAAATTAAGGAAATTGAGGAATATAATATTGGTCACTTTATAATAGGTGAGTCTATATTTTATGGATTTTCAAGAGTAATTAAAAATTTCAAAAAATTGTTAAAATAATATGAAAATTTTGGGAATTGGGGTCGACATAATTGAAAATAATAGGATTAAAAAATCAATTCAAAATAATAAATTTAAAACCCGCGTTTATAGTAGCAATGAACTCAAACTATCTAAAAATGTTAAAAATAAAGTTGCTTATTTTTCTAAAAGATTCGCTGCAAAAGAAGCTTTTTCTAAAGCGTTAGGAACTGGATTTTCTGAAAATTTAAACTTTAAAGATATTGAGATTGTAAGTGATAAAAAAGGAAAGCCTAAATATGCTAAAAATAAAAAAATTATAAAAATTGTTCAAAAAAAGTATAAAATTAAGAAATTTAATTCTTTTTTGTCAATTTCTGATGAGAAAGATTATTCAACAGCTTTTGCAATTATTCAATCAGTATGAAGATAGATAAAAGTTTTTTTTCAGAAAATATAAAAACCTTATTTTATGCTTTAGTAATTGCCATAGTAATAAGATCTCTTTTAATTCAACCATTTTATATCCCTTCATCATCGATGGAACCAACATTGCTAGTAGGCGATAGGTTGTTTGTTACAAAATATTCTTACGGCTATAGTAAGCATTCTTTTCCTTTTAGTCCTCCGATACTCAGCAAAAGAGTAATGTTCAATAGTCCAGAACGTGGAGATGTAGTTGTGTTCAAAACACCAGCAGACAATAGAACAGACTATATAAAAAGACTTATTGGTCTACCAGGTGATAAGATTCAATTTATAGACTCTAACGTATATTTAAATAGCAGTGAAATATTAAAGTCAAAAAAACCTAGTAAAAGTAATATTTATTGTGGAAGTGAAATTATCGATGTTTATAAATTTGAAGAAAAATTACCAAATGGAAAAAAATTTCACACAGTCTACTTAAAAGAATACACCTTCCAGAATTCAGACGTCTTTACTGTCCCTGATAACCATTATTTTTTTTTAGGTGATAATAGAGATTGCTCTAAAGACAGTAGATATTTAACAAGTGTTGGTTATGTTCATAAAGACAATCTAGTAGGTAAAGCCCAGTTTATTTTTTTTTCATCTGATAGACAGGTTGGTAGTATCTTTGAAATTTGGAAATGGCATAAGTCAATTAGATTTAATAGAACATTTGATAAAATTAATTGATGAAAATAAATTATCCAAAATTACAAAAAAAACTAAACATAAAATTTAAAAATATAAATTTGTTAATCCAATCATTAACTCACAAAAGTTTTAACCCAAGTGAAAACAATGAAAAGATTGAATTTTTAGGGGATAGAATACTTGGCTTAGTTATTGCCCAAAAACTTCTAAAAATCTATCCCGATGAAAAGGAAGGTATACTCGATAAAAAATTTGCATCTTTAGTGAATAAAAAAACATGTTTAGAAGTTGCAAAAGCAATAGAATTAGAAAAATATATAAAAACTTTCAACCCAAAAAATAAAATTATTAAAATTGAAGACAAAATTATTTCAGATAGTTGTGAGGCATTAATGGGAGCTATTTATTTAGACAAAGGATTAAATATAGCAGAAAAAGTTATCTTAAAACTTTGGAATAGTCATATTGAAAAAAGTGTTGTTACTCAAATTGATGCAAAAACAAAACTTCAAGAACTAGCTTTAAAAAAATTTAAAAAATTACCAACCTATAAAGTAATTTCTAATACTGGTCCACGTCATAAGCCTATTTTTAAAGTTGGAGTTAAGCTTCCTAATACGAAATTTTTTATATCATCAGGTAAATCAAAAAAAGATGCTGAGCAAAATGCTGCTATCGAATGTCTAAAAAATATAAATTGAAAAAAATATGAATTGGATTGATCAAGGTTTTTTAGTTAGCAAAAGTAGGTATAGTGAAAACTCTATAATTGCTGAATTATATACTTTTGACAGAGGTAAAGTTTCAGGCATTATATTTGGAGGAACATCTAAAAAAATTAAAAATTATCTTCAAGTGGGCAATAAACTCCATATTAACTATAACTCAAAAAACGATAATAGAATCGGTTATTTTAAAATTGAAATTTTGAATGCTTACAGTCCATTTTATTTTGATCATAAGCAAAAGCTTTCTTGTATTACTTCAGCAATGAATTTAATAAAAATATTAACTGCAGAAGCACAGGCAAATAAAAAAGTTTATTCTCTTATCGAAGGCCTTTTTAATTTATTAAATGAACAAAACTGGCTTAAAAAATATATTTTTTGGGAATTAGAGTTACTAAAATTACTAGGTTATGATCTTGAGTTAGAAAATTTGGTAGAAAAAAATTTAGAAGATAATAAAACTGTTTATTTTGCAGTTTCTTATACTGAAAAGAAATATGTTCCTAACTTTCTTATCGAGAAAGATTTAGAGGTAACAGATATTAATATTTTATTAAGTGGATTAAAATTGGTTGGAGACTATTTGGATAAAACAGTCTTGAAACCAAATAATTTAAATTATCCTAATAGTAGATTAATTTTTTTAAATTCTTTGAAATAATTATTCTAAAATTTTGTCTATTCTATCAGCGTAATATGAGACAATGGCATTTGCTCCTGAACGTTTAAAAGAGACTAAACTTTCATAAACTGCGTTTTTTTGTATTAGTTTTTTATTAATAGCAGTTTCTAAAAGACTATATTCACCAGAAACTTGGTATGCCAATACTGGAATTTTAAATTTTTCTTTTATTGATTTAATTATGTCCAAATATGGCATCCCTGGTTTAACCATAATCATATCTGCACCTTCCTTAATATCTAAAGCAACTTCACGCATAGCCTCATCACTATTTCTAAAGTCCATTTGATAAGTTTTTTTATCACCCTTAAGGGAGTTTTTAGAACCAACAGCATCTCTAAAAGGTCCATAAAAACTAGAGGCATACTTTGCTGCATAGGATAAAATTTGAGTATTTTTAAAATTAGAATTATCAAGTGCTTTTCTTATTTTTCCTATTCTCCCATCCATCATGTCTGAAGGAGCAAGAACATCACATCCCATTTCAGCCTGTAATAGAGATTGATTTATTAGTACTTCAATTGTTTCATCATTAATTATTTGATTAGACTTTATTAATCCATCATGACCATGTGATGTATAAGGATCTAAAGCAACATCACACATAATTCCAATTTGGTTTTTGTATTTTTTTTTAATTTCTAGTATGGCCCTGCAAACTAAATTATTTTCATTTAATGACTCAGTACCCAAATCATTTTTTAAAGTATTTTTTGTTTTAGGAAAAAGAGCAACCATTGGAATACCTTTTTTAATTGCTTTATCTACTATTTGAGAAACTCTATTTATTGTGTATCTAAAAACACCTGGCATCGTAGATATTGATTCTTTTTTGTTTGATCCATCTATTAAGAAAATTGGTAATATAAAATCATTTGGACTGAGTGTGTTTTCTTGAACCAACCTTCTAGTCCACGATTCCTTTCTGTTTCTTCGTAATCTTAAATTTGGATATTTTCCTGTAATCATGTTTAAATATACTTTATTAATGCGACAAAAGTATTATACAAATAAATAAAATTATAAGTAAAAAACAATTTCGATGACTATAGATAACACAAAAATTGTAGACCTGAATATAAAAAAAGAGGAAAGAATTTTAGATTTCAGTGATTTTCAAAAACAGAACATAAAATTTGACATAGATAAGTTGCAGGAAGCATACAATCAAATTGTAAATATTAAAAAATTTGATGATGGTGGTGGTGTAACTCACTTTGGTGCCATTTCGCTAACTCAAATCCCTGGTGATCCAGATTCAATCAAAGGCAGCAAGGCTAGAGGAGTTTATTGGACTAAGCCAGATAAAACTGGAAAAGAAGTGTCAAGAGATATTAAGGTTGATGAGTCGCAATATTCTGAATTTATTAAAGATTATGAAAACACATATTTTAAGGAAGTGTATGATGTGCTTTCCTCAAAATATAAATTGGGTAGAATAAGAATTCTGTTAAAAGAGCCAAGATCTACTTTGAGTTGGCATAGAGATCCTGAGCCAAGACTTCATATACCAATTATTACTAACCCAGGTTGTTTAATGGTAATAGATAATGTTGCAAAACATATGCCCGCAGATGGTTCAGTATGGGTTACAAATAATACTAAATATCACAATGCATTTAATGGAGGTGAAGAAAATAGAATTCACCTTGTAGCTTGTGTTCTTGATTATAAATTTAATTAGTTTGAAAAAAATATATATTTCTTCTGATCACGCTGGCTTTAAATTAAAGGAAATCATTAAAAAATATTTAATTAAAAAAAAAATGAATTATTTCGATTTAGGACCGTCCTCTGATAACAGAGTAGATTACCCCGATTATGCTCATAAGGTTGCTAGAAAAGTAAAAATTAGCAAAAATAATGTTGGAATTTTAGTTTGTGGATCTGGAATGGGGATGAATATAGCTGCAAATAAACATAAGAATATTCGTGCTGCTCAATGTTTTAATTTAAAATCAACAAAATTATCAAGATTGCATAATGATGCAAATATCATTACATTAGGTTCAAGGTTTTTAACTAAAAAAAATGCTTTAAATTGTGTTGGTGTTTTTTTGAATACTAAATTTGAAGGCGGTAGACACTTAAAAAGGATTAAAAAAATATAATGTCTAGTGAAAAAAATTATATAAATGATAGTTATAAAAGTTTTTTTGAAGACAGTTTGTCTTCAAAAGATCCAGACCTTTACAAGGCAATTCAAGATGAACTCTTGAGACAGCAACAACATATAGAATTGATTGCTTCAGAGAATATTGTTTCTCAAGCAGTATTAGAAGCTCAAGGTTCAGTGCTAACTAATAAATACGCAGAAGGTTACCCTGGTAAAAGATATTATAATGGTTGTGAACATGTTGATGTTGCTGAAAATTTAGCAATAGAAAGATTAAAAAAACTTTTCAATTGTAAATTTGCCAATGCGCAGCCACACTCAGGAGCACAGGCTAATGGTGCTGTATTTTTGGCGCTATTAAAACCTGGTGATACTTTTATGGGTATGAGTTTAAATTCAGGAGGTCATATCACTCATGGTTTAAAAATTTCAATGTCAGGAAAATGGTTTAATCCGATAGGGTATGATGTTGATAAAAAATCTGAACTTATAGATTATGACAATGTTGAAAAACTTGCCTTAGAACATAAACCAAAATTGATAATTGCAGGTGGAAGTGCATATTCCAGAGTTATAGATTTTAAGAGATTTAGAGAAATTGCAGATAAAGTTGGTGCATATCTAATGGTTGATATGGCACATTTTTCAGGTTTAGTTGCTGGAAAAGGATATCCAAACCCATGTGACTATGCTCATGTAGTAACATCTACTACGCATAAAGTTTTTAGAAGTGCAAGGGGTGGAATAATTTTAACTAATCATGAAGAATTATCAAAAAAATTTAATACAGCAGTTTTTCCTGGCTACCAGGGTGGCCCATTAATGCACGTTATTGCAGCTAAAGCAGCTGGTTTTTTAGAAGCTCTTCAGCCTGATTTTCAAGACTATATTAAATCTGTGTTAGCAAATGCTAAAATTTTAGCAGAAACTTTGAAAAATAATGGTTTTAAAATTTATTCTGATGGAACGGATACCCATCTTATGTTGGTTGACTTACGCCCTTACAATGTAAAAGGTAACTTAGCTGCTGAAAGCTTATCCAGAGCTAATATTACTTGTAATAAAAATGGAATTCCTTTTGATACAGAAAAACCTATGGTAACATCCGGTATAAGACTTGGAACACAAGCTATTACAACACGTGGTTTTGGTTTAAATGAATGTAAGAAAGTGGGTGAATTGATTACAAAAACTCTCAAAGGATTATCAGAAAACCCAGATGATAACAGTAAAGTAGAAGATGAAGTTAGAAATGAAGTTATTGCTTTAACTTCTTCGTTTCCGATATATAAGAATCTTTAATTAATGATTTGCCCCTGTGAAAAAAAAGGTGAGACCTCTGTAGTTGACTCACGTCCTACTGAAGATGGTACTGCTATAAGAAGAAGAAGAATGTGTGTATGTGGCGAAAGATTTACCACATTTGAAAGAATTCAGTTTAGAGAGCTGATGGTAGTTAAAAAGAATGGGAGAAAATCAGCATTTGATAGAGATAAACTATCTAAATCAATATATATCGCCCTAAAAAAAAGGCCTATAGATACTGGAACCGCTGAAAAATTTATTAGTAAAATTTCAAGAGCTTTAGAAGAACTTGGTCAAAGTGAAATTTCAACAAGTACAATTGGTACAATGGTAATGGAAGGTTTAAAAGAATTAGATCCTGTTGCTTATGTCCGTTTTGCATCTGTTTATCGTAACTTCAGAGAAGAACAAGACTTTGTTCAATTCGTGGACAAGATAGATGTCTTCAAAAAAAAATAAATTTACAAAAACAGATAAACTATTCATGGAAATTGCCTTGGACTTGGCAAGATCTCGACAAGGATTAACAGGAACTAATCCATCTGTTGGTTGTGTAATAGTTAAAAACAACAATATTATTTCAATTGGTCAAACTTCTTATAATGGTAGACCACATGCAGAATTTAATGCAATTAAAAATTGTAATGAAAAACTTAGTGGTGCAAAAATGTATGTTACATTGGAACCATGCAACCACCAAGGTGTAACTCCACCATGCACAAATGAAATAATTAAATCAGAAATATCTGAAGTTGTTTACGCACTTGAAGATATTGATAAAAGAGTGAGAAAAAAAAGTTTTAAAATTTTAAAATCCCATAAAATTAATGTTTCGATAGGTCTTCTTAAAGATAAAGTAAAAAAATTTTATAATCCATATTTTTTTAATAGAAAAAATAAAAAGCTTTTTGTTACTGGAAAGATAGCTATTTCAAAAAACAAACTTATTTATAGTAAATTTAAGACAAAAATAACCAACCAGTATTCTGATAAATTTACTCATTTATTAAGATATAAAAATGATTCAATAATGACTTCAAGTAAAACTATAAATATTGATAATCCAAAATTAAATTGCAGAATAAAAAGTTTTGAAAAATTTTCTCCAGTAAGAATTATCTTAGACAACAACTTAAATTTAAAAAAAAATACTTATATTTTTAAGTCAGCTAATAAAAAAAATACTATCATTTTTTATAATAAAGCAAATAAGTCAAGAATTTCTATGTTTAAAAAAAAGAAAATAGGACTTATTAAAGTAAAATTAAAAAATAGTGAGCAACTAGATCTAAGACAAATTATGAAAAAACTTTATTCTTTGGGTTTTAGAAATACTTTAGTGGAAGGAGGAGATCTTCTCACAACAAACTTATTAAAAAATAAAATATTTAATGAATTTTATTTATACGAAAGTCAAAAAAAACTACCAACAAACTCAGATTTTGTTAAATTTAATGGATTAAATATCTTAAGTAAAAAATATCCATTTAGACAAAATCTTAACTCTTCTTATGGAAAAGATACAATAACTCTTTATAACAAATAATATGTTTAACGGAATTATATATAATCAAGGGTCTATTTCTAAAATTGTCAAAAGAGATAAAGGGCTTAATATTTTTGTTAAAAGTAACCTTAAAGTTTCAAGTAGAGATATCGGTTTATCAGTAGCTTGTGATGGCGTGTGCTTAACATTGATTTCTTTTAAAAAAAAAAATATGGAATTTTATCTTTCAAATGAAACAATCAAGCGATCAAAGTTTAAATTTTTAAAACCTAGAGATATTATAAACCTAGAATTACCTTTAAAGTATGGAACTAAAATTTCAGGTCATATTTGTCAAGGCCATGTAGATACTGTTGGTAAAGTGTTGAATATCTCAAGGGTTGATAAATCTTATGTTTTTGAATTTGAAATTCCTAAGAAAGAAAGAAAACACTTAATAGAAAAAGCATCTATAAGTGTAAATGGTATATCTCTTACAATTTCAAAAGTTACAAAAAAAGGATTTCAAATTTGGATTATCCCACATACATATAAAGAAACAAATCTATCGAAATTAAAGATATCAAATCTGGTAAATATTGAGATAGATATCCTATCTAAATACGTTAGAAATTATTTTAATGAAAAAAAATAATTTTGCTAAAATTGAGCAAATAATTAATGTAGCCAAAAAAGGTGGCATGTTTATTCTTGTAGATGATGAAAAAAGAGAGAATGAAGGTGATTTAGTTATTTCCACTTCTGACAGTAATGCAAAAAATATAAATTTTATGGCTAAGTATGGCCGTGGATTAATTTGTCTTGCTTTAGATAGTGTTCAGGCAAAAAGATTAAATTTAAGTTTAATGTCGCCTATCAATCAATCAAGAAACAAAACTGCATTTACAATTTCAATAGAGGCAAAAAAAGGAATTACCACAGGTATTTCTGCAAAAGATAGATCAAGAACAATAAAAATTGCATCAAAAAAAAATGCAAATAAAAATGATATTGTTTCCCCAGGTCATATTTTTCCAATTATAGCTAAAGATGGTGGGGTATTAGTTAGAGCAGGACATACAGAGGCGTCAGTAGATATATCTAGATTAGCTAAAAAAAATAATTCAGCGGTTATATGTGAGATTATGAATGAAGATGGCACAATGGCAAAAGGTGACAATCTTTTTAATTTTGCCAAAAAACATAAACTTAAAATTGGAAAAATTGAAGATTTAATTGCTTACAGACTTAAAAAAGAAAAATTAATACGACTTAAAAAACAAAGTAATATTGAAGTAAAAGATCAAAAATATAAAATAAGAATATATGAAAATTTATTAGACGGTGCAGAGCATTTTGCATTAATAAAGGGAAATATTAAAAAAGGAGTTACACCTAGAGTTAGAGTAATTTCGTCAAATGTAGTTCAAAATTATTTAATAAGTCAACAATTGCCAAATTCATTTAATAAAACTTTAAATTATTTTAAAAAATATTCTTGTTGTGTTTTAGTTTTTATTAAAGACTCTAATCTACGATCTGTTACTCAAACTCTGAAAGATTACAAAAACAAAGAATTTTATAAAAGAGGAAATGATAAACTCATAAGAAACTACGGAATAGGTGCTCAAATAATTAAAGATTTAAAAATTAAAAATATGATTTTGATTACTAAATCACTGAAAAAAGTTATTGGTTTAGAAGGATATGATATAAAGATTACTAAACAAGAACTAATTTAATGAAAAAAAAATATTTAATAGTTATTGCAGATTATTATAAAGATATATCAAAAGGATTACTGAGCAGTGCCCTAAGTTTAATTCATAAATCAAATATAATTAAAATTATATCTGTTCCTGGTGTATTTGAAATACCTGTTACAATTTCAAAAAATATTAAAAAGTATGATGCATTTTTAGCTCTCGGTTGTGTTATCAAGGGACAAACACCTCATTTTGATTTTATTTCTCAGGCATCAACCAATGCAATTATGGATTTATCTGTTAATAACAAAAAGCCTATTGGTAACGGCATAATAACATGTCTGAATATGAAACAAGCTAAAGCAAGAAAACAAAAAGGTGCTGAAGCTGCTAAAGCAGTGATTTCTATTTTAGCTCAAAAATGAGAACCCATTTCAATCCAAAAAATAATCCAAGAGTTATAATTATTCAAAAATTATATGGTAAATTTTATAATGAAGATGATAATTTAGATTTCCCGAAACATCGATTTAAAAAATTTATTAAAGATATAGTAACAGGAACCATAGAGAGAAATGATCTAATATTAGACGAATTAAATACAAAACTAGGTGATGATTTTGTATTTGAGAATCTTGATAAAGTTTTTCAAACTATTCTTAAAGCGGCAACTTATGAATTTATGTACAAGCCACAATTGTCATTAAACATTATCATCAAAGAATATTTAAATTCATCTAATTTTTTTTTAGAAAATTCTCAGACAAAATATCTAAATGCTTTACTAGATAATGTTGGAAAAAAATTGAGATCTAAAAATGCATGAATTTGAATTAATTAAAAAGTATTTTTCAAAGATCTCAAACAAAAATAAATCTGCTTTAAATTTAAATGATGATATTTTTTTTGATAAAAAAAAAGGCATAGCTATTTCAGTTGACACATATATTTTAGGTTATCATTTTATTGACTTTAAATACCCTGATTTAGTTATTAAAAAAATTTTGAGATCTTCAATTTCAGATCTAATTTGTAAAGGAGTGTTACCAAAATTTTATTTTATAGCTGGCTCAGGTAATAATATGACTTTCTCAAAAAAGAACTTATCTTTAATTTCAAAATCCTTAAGTGAGGAACAAAATAAATATAATATTTCTCTTTGTGGAGGTGATACTACATTTTCTAATGAACTTAGTTTTACTGTCACATCGCTTGGTTATTCAAAAAAAATTATTTATAGAAATAAAGCTTTGGTAAATGATGATATTTATGTAACAGGTAATTTGGGTGATAGTTTTATGGGCCTACAAATATTAAAAAACAAAATTAAAGTTTCTAAAGAACTAAAAAAATATTTTGCTCAAAAATATTATCTCCCTGATATACGAATAAAATTGACTAAAAAATTATTAAACATTGCAAACACTTCTATCGATTTATCTGATGGTCTCATTGATGATTTGGGTAAAATGATAAATAATCAAAACTTATCATTTTCTTTAAATGAAAAAAATATACCTATTTCCAAAAATCTATTAAAAATATTAAAAGTAAAAAAGTTGAAAAAAATTAATCTAGTATCTAATGGTGATGATTATCAAATTTTGTTTACTGCGAGCAAAGATAAATCTAGAATCATAGCTCAAACATCTAAAAATTTAGGGATTCAAATTTCTCAAATTGGCAAAATTTGTTCTAATAAAAAAAGATCGGTAATAATTGATGAAAAAGGTAGGGAAATACTGCTTAAAAACAAAGGTTATGTTCATCAATTCTAAAAGTTAATTATTGTCTTTTTTAGCTTTTTTTGTATTGTGCGGACTTAAAATTTAACAACCAACAACATTAAGGTTTTCATGAGCTCTACAGTCGAAACGATTTTATTATATACAATAGTTGCAGGTTTATTGTCTATTGTTTATGGATTTTTCACAGGAAAAAACATTCTAAACTCAAGCCCAGGTAATGCTAAAATGCAGGAAATTGCATCTGCTATTCAGATTGGTGCTAAAGCATATTTGGCAAGACAATATAAAACTATAGCAATTGTTGGTGTTGTTGTTTTAGTAATTGTTAGTATAGCTTTTAGTCCTTTAGTTGGTGTAGGATATTTAATTGGTGCTGCTTTATCAGGTATAGCTGGTTATGTTGGTATGTTGGTATCTGTTGAAGCTAACGTTAGAACAGCTGAAGCTTCAAGAAAAGGTTTAGCTCAAGGCCTTTCTGTTGCTTTTAAATCAGGTGCTGTAACAGGTATGCTTGTTGCTGGCTTAGCATTATTGTCAATAGCTGTTTATTACTCTCTTTTATTAAAATTAAATGTTGATGAAAGAGAAATTGTTAATGCTCTTGTTGCACTAGGTTTCGGTGCTTCTTTAATTTCAATTTTTGCAAGATTAGGTGGTGGAATTTTCACAAAAGGTGCTGACGTAGGTGCTGACTTAGTTGGAAAAGTTGAGGCTGGAATACCGGAGGATGATCCAAGAAACCCAGCAGTTATTGCTGATAACGTTGGAGACAATGTGGGTGATTGTGCGGGAATGGCTGCTGATCTATTTGAAACTTATGCGGTGACTATAGTTGCTACGATGGTTTTATCTTCTATCTTTTTTGTTGGAGATTTAAACATGATGATTTATCCTTTAAGCATTGGTGGTGCATGTATACTAACTTCAATTCTTGGCACCTTTTTTGTAAAACTTGGTAAAGATAAAAATGTAATGAATGCTTTATACAAAGGTTTCATTGTATCTGCAGTAGCATCATTAGTTATTTTATGGCCTGTGACAGATTATGTAATAGGTTTTACAAATGAATATACAGTGAATGGTAAAACTTTTAATGGTATGAACTTGTATTATTGTGGAGTTGTTGGTTTAGTTATTACAGGTTTATTAATTTGGATAACGGAATATTATACAGGTACTAATTATAGACCAGTTAAATCTGTTGCTTTATCTTCAACTACTGGACATGGAACAAACGTAATTCAGGGTTTAGCAGTATCAATGGAAGCTACGGCAATTCCAGCTCTAATTATTGTTGCAGGTATTCTTATTACTAATGCAATTGCAGGTTTATTTGGGATTGCTATAGCCGTAACAACTATGCTTGCATTAGCAGGAATGGTTGTCGCATTAGATGCTTATGGTCCTGTTACTGACAATGCTGGTGGTATAGCAGAAATGTCAAATTTAGATAAAAAAGTAAGAAAAACTACTGACGCATTAGATGCTGTGGGTAACACAACAAAAGCTGTAACAAAAGGTTATGCAATTGGATCAGCTGGTTTAGGTGCCTTAGTTTTATTCGCTGCTTATACTGAAGATATAAAACATTTCTCAAAAGAAGCTGGCTCAGCTCTTGAAGGTATTGTTGTAACTTTTGATTTATCAAACCCTTATGTTGTTGTTGGTTTGTTAATCGGTGGAATGTTACCTTATTTATTTGGATCAATGGGAATGCAAGCTGTTGGTAGGGCAGGTGGGGCTGTAGTTGTTGAGGTAAGAAGACAATTTAAAAAATACCCAGGTATAATGAAAAGAAAACAAAAACCTGACTATGCCAAATTAGTAGATTTATTGACGGTGGCAGCAATTAAAGAAATGATTATACCTTCTTTATTGCCAGTACTTTCACCAGTAGTATTATATTTCATAATTCTGGCCATTGGTGGACAAGTTGCAGCATTAGCTGCAGTGGGTGCAATGTTACTGGGTGTAATTATTACTGGTTTGTTTGTTGCAGTTTCAATGACTGCAGGTGGTGGAGCATGGGACAATGCTAAAAAATATATTGAAGATGGCAATCATGGTGGAAAGGGATCCGAAGCTCACAAAGCTGCAGTGACAGGAGATACAGTTGGTGATCCTTATAAAGATACTGCTGGACCAGCTGTTAATCCAATGATTAAAATTACAAATATAGTAGCATTGTTATTGTTAGCTGTTATCGCTGGCTAATTTCTTTACGTTTTTTGGCCCTCACTCCAAGAGGGTCATTAATTTTTTGTCTCATACTAGACATAAAATCGTATATGAAAGAATTCTTTTTAAAACCCGCCTCTGTAGTAGCTTCGACAACTTTTATATTTTCCATATCTTCTTTGTTATAAAATTTTTTTTTTTTCAGTATTCCATAACTGTCTATTTCTAATACCAAAACATCATTTTTAAAAATTTTCATTCTTCCCAGATTTTTTAATTTTGATTGAGTTTGTTTTCTTTCAATATAAATCCATATATCATTATCAAATTTACTTTTAGTTGATGGTGATCCTAAGGTTTTTTTGATGTCATTTTTATTGCTTTTATTAACTATTAAGGAGGCTTGTTTTTTTTCTAGAAAAGGAACACCGTGATGTTTTACTACAGGCTTAAAAGAACAATTTGTAACTATTAATGAAAAAAAAATTATATATAATGTTTTATGCATGAAACAAAATTATCTATATCTTTATAATAATTTAATAAATTACACTAGAAATAAAGATTTATATAAAAATTTAAATAGAGAAGATAACTTTTCTGATCGATTAACCTTATTTTTACTCCATTTTTCTTTTTTTCTAAAAAATTACAAAAAAGATGAAAATAAGAGTGTATTACAAGAAATTTATGATTTTAATTTTCGTCAACTTGAATTGAGTATTAGAGAAATTGGTTATGGTGATCAATCTATTAATAAAAAAATGAAAGATTATATAAATTTATTCCATTCAATGGTTTCTGAGATTCATTTTTGGGAAGACCTATCCAAACACGATAAATTAAAAAAAATTTCAATTTTTTTAAGTGATTTTGGAAATATTGAATATTTACTTGATTATTTTGAAAATTTTAATGATGATTTGTCAAAAAAAACTTTGAATTCTTATTTAAAAAGTGTAAGTAACCTCTAATTATGGCCGTACCAAAAAGAAAACAAACCCCCTCCCGTACTGGGATGAGAAGGGCCCAAACTATGAAATATTCAACTAAAAACATTGTTGAAGATAAAAAATCTGGTGAATATAGATTATCTCATCATCTAGATTTAAAAACTGGCATGTATAAGGGAAGACAAGTTTTAGACCCAAAAGAATAGTATAATATTCCAATAATATGTCAGATTTGATTAAAATTGCAGTTGATGCAATGGGAGGTGATGGTTCACCTAAAAAAATTATTGACGGAATTATTTTAAATAATAAATCAAATAAAAACGTTTTTTACAAGATTTTTGGTGACCAAAATCAAATCTCAGAATTAATTAAAAATAAAATTGATAGTAAATTTTATGAAGTTATTCATACTGATAAAGTGATCAAAAGCACTGATAGTCCTTTAGAAGGAGCAAAAAGGGGTAAAGAAACTAGTATGTGGCTTGCAATTCAGAGTGTTAAAGAAAAGCAAGCTGATATAGTTATATCGGCTGGTAACACAGGGGCTTTATTAGTGGTTGCTAAACTAAATTTAAAAATGATTGAAAATATTGACAAACCAGCTTTGTCTGCACTTTGGCCAAATAAAAAAGGGATGAGTGTGGTATTAGATTTAGGTGCAAATATTGAGTGTAGTTCAAAAAATTTGATGGATTTTTCTATAATGGGTGCTTCTTTATACACCTCACTATATCCTGATGAAAAACCTAATGTAGCATTATTAAATATTGGATCTGAAGAACTAAAAGGAAATGAAACAATTAAAGAAACATATCAGATTTTAAATGAAAAACATTCTGTTAATTATAACTTTGCAGGATATATCGAAGGTAATCATTTAATGGATGGTGAAGTAAATGTGATTGTTTCAGATGGTTTTACAGGAAATATTGCATTAAAAACTGCTGAAGGAACTGCAAATTTTATTACTAGTGAATTAAAGAAAACAATGACAGGAAATATTATGGGTAAAATTTCATCATTATTCAACATATCAAATTTAAAAAAATTCAAGAAAAGACTTGATCCCAGATTGTACAATGGTGCAATTTTTATTGGGTTAGACTCACCGGTAGTTAAAAGTCATGGTGGAACAGATTATATAGGATTTTCAAACTCATTAGATGTTTGTCATAGAATTGTAAAAGGTAATTTGATAGAAAAGATCAAGCACAACATTTAAAATGAGAATAAATTTAACTAAAAAAGACTTAGTTAATTTCGTTTATATGCAGCTTGGTTTTTCTAAGCAAATTTCAGAAAACTTAATTGATGATTTTTTATCAACAATAGTCAAAAATATTAAATCTGAAAAAAAATTAAAATTATCAAAATTTGGTACGTTTTCTATAAGACAGAAAAAATCAAGAATAGGAAGAAACCCCAAAACTAAAGAATCAAAAGTAATATCAAGCAGAGAAGTTGTTTTATTTAAGCCGTCAAAAGAATTTAAAGAATTTATCAATATTAAAGAAAATGGATAAGTCAGAAAGTGCTTATAAAACTATTGGAGAAGTAGCAAAAATTTTAAAACTTCAAGTGAATAAAAAAGGCATTCTTCCAACCCATATAATTAGATTTTGGGAGACACAATTTAAGCAAATTAAACCTAAAATATTAAACTCAAACAGAAGATATTATGATGAAAAAACAATTAATCTTTTAAAGAAAGTTAAGTTCCTTTTAAAGGACCAAGGCATGACAATTAATGGTGTAAAAAAGATGCTAAATAATGAAGTTTCTTTAAAGCTTGACGAAATTGCAGATAAATCTATAAAAGCTGAAAATTTAAAAAATAAATTAGTTAAGATTTCTAAAATTATAAAAGAGTTGAAATAATATGGCCAAAAAAACACATGTAAAAGTAAGATTAGTTCCGGAAGCTAAGCCTGACAGTTCATTCTTTTATTATGTAAAAAAACCAGCTGGCGGAGAAAAAGCTAAAGTAAAACTTTCAGCTAAAAAATATAATCCTGATACAAGAAAACATGAAATGTTTGTAGAGAAGAAATTACCCCCACACAGTAAATAACTATTTTTTTTTAAAGTTTCTTTTCTCATACTCAATATAAGCCCAAATCATATTCTTCCAGATTCTATTTGTAATTTTTGGATCTATTTTATTTTTAACTGATTTTTTCTTAATACTTCTTAAAATAATATTTATTCTTTTTTGATCAATAATTTGGTTTTTTTTATCTTTTAATTCCAGAACCTTTTTTACAAGATTTGTTCTTTTTTTTATTATTTTAATAAGTGAATTGTCAAGTTTATCTAATTCAATTCTAATTTTACCTAATTTTTTTCTTTTTAAAGGCGACATTTATATATTTGGATTATCAAAAAAAATATTATATTTAAGCGCTTATGTACACTGTAAATCCAAAAATTAATAATCAATTGTCGATTTGGTTGATTTCAATGTTTATTATAATTTCTATTATGATTGTAGTCGGTGGTTTAACTAGATTAACTGACTCTGGTCTTTCTATAACAGAATGGCAATTATTTTCTGGTTTACTTCCCCCTCTGAACCAAAACGATTGGATATTGTATTTTAATTTATATAAAGAAATACCAGAATTTAAGTTACAGAATTTCAACATGACATTGCAAGAATTTAAAGTGATTTTTTGGTGGGAATGGGCACACAGATTTTTAGGGAGATTAATAGGTTTGTGCTATTTAATCCCACTCATATATTTTTCCTTCAAAGTGAAAATATCAAAAATATTAGATTTATATTTTATTTTTTTTCTTATTTGTTTTCAGGGCTTTATTGGTTGGTATATGGTTAGCAGTGGTTTAGTTGATAGGGTAGATGTTAGTCACTTTAGATTATCTATTCATCTATTAATCGCTTTTTTGATTTTATCATTAATTTTTTGGAATTATTTAAAATTTCAAAATTACAAATATATTTCAGATGGAATAAATGCAATAATTCCATTAGTATTTTTGGTTTTAATTTTAACTCAAATTGTGATTGGTGCGTTTGTATCAGGAATGGATGCAGGCAAAATTTATAATTCTTGGCCACTTATGGGAGGCACCTATTTCCCAAATGATAATAAAATTGAAAATTTATTTAAACTCTCTGCTTTTAGTGATCCTTCATTAGTACAATTTATCCACAGAAACCTCGCATATGTAATTGGTTTTTTTTATCTATTGATATTTTTTAAAGTCTATAAAAATAAAATAAATAAATTATATAGATCAGTCAATGTTTTAGGATTTTTTATAATCTTGCAGATAATTTTAGGAATTTTTACAATTATACTTGGTGCACAAATTTATATTGCTGCCGTACACCAAGTAAGTTCAATTTTTTTAGTAACTTCTTCTATTTATTTTTTCTTTATAAATACTAGAATTAACTAACTGCTTTAAGCTTACCCTTTGACGATTTATTTAGGGCTTGATCTAAATCTTCAATAATATCATCAATATGCTCAATACCTATGCATAGTCTAACATAACTTTGAGTTACTCCAGATGCGGCTAGCTCTTTTTCATTCAATTGGCTGTGAGTTGTACTAGCTGGATGTATAGCTAAACTTCTAGCATCACCAATATTAGCAACATGATAAAACATTTTTAAGGATTCAATAAATCTCTTACCAGCATCTATTCCACCCTTAAGCTCGATGCCAACCATTGGTCCGTTTCCACCTTTTAAGTATTGTTTCGCTCTATCTGAAATATGTTTATCATGTTCAGTTGAATAAATTACTTTGGTTACTTCTTTATGTTTTTTCAAAAAATTAACAACCTTTTGTGCATTTTCACAATGCTGTTTCATTCTCAAAGCAACAGTCTCAAGTCCTTGTATGATTGCAAAAGCATTATCTGGAGGGCAGGCTGAACCAAGATCCCTTAACAAACAAACTCTAGCCCGTACAGAAAAAGGAACGTTAGCTCCCGTCATTTCAGGTACTGCTTTTCCCCATATTACATTGTTATAACTTGCATCTGGTTTATTGAATAATGGCTGTCTTTTAGGATCAGCTGTCCAATCGAAATTTCCACTATCAACAATACTTCCAGCAATTGCAGTTCCATGTCCACCGATATATTTTGTTAATGAATGAATAACTACAGCAGCTCCATGCTCTATAGGCTTACAAATAACAGGGGCAGCAGTATTATCCATTATTAGAGGAATATTATATTTTCTTCCAATATCAGATACTTCTTTAATAGGGAAAACTCTCAAATATGGGTTAGGTAGAGTTTCACCATAAAAGGCACGAGTATTATCATCAATTAGTTTTTCAAAATTTTTAGGATCACTTGGATCTGCATATCGTATTTCTATTCCAAGTTTACTAAGTGTGTTATTAAACAATGACACAGTTCCCCCATATAGATCAGTGGAACTTACGATGTTATCTCCTGCTTGAGCTACATTTAATACTGCAAAAGTTGATGCTGTTTGACCTGATGAAACCGTTACACAAGACAAACCACCTTCAAGTGCAGCAATCCTTTTTTCTAATACGTCATTTGTTGGATTCATTATTCGGGTATAAATATTCCCAAACTCTTTTAATGAGAATAAATTAGCAGCATGTTCAGTGCTATTAAACTCATAAGACGTAGTTCTATATATAGGTACAGCAACTGCATTTGTTGCAGGATCACTTCTGTAATCCCCACCATGAATTGCAATAGTTTCAGGGTTGTTTCTTTTAGTACTCATAGTTTCTCCTTTTTTAGTGCTTTAACTTAATGTAAGGCGCACAATATAGTTCAAATGCCTACCGATAATTTTAGAATATTCCTTTTTAGCAGTTTAAAGCCCGCAATAGGATCAAATCGGCATAATCTTTTTATCAAAATAAGAGCTATTTTCAAGGTAAATATAAAATTGACATTGATTTTAATAATAGTATTAATCCTCGCACAATGACAAAATTCCTTAAAAAAGATCAAATAACATCATCTTGGTTTGAAATTGATGCAACTAATGCTGTTGTTGGAAGATTAGCTACAGTTGTTTCAAATATTATAAGAGGAAAAAATAAAACAACCTACACTCCACACATGGATGATGGTGATTTTGTTGTAGTTAAAAATATTGAACAAGCAAAATTTACAGGAAACAAATTTCAAGATAAAAAATATTACAGACACACTGGTCATCCAGGTGGTATTAAAATTACTACGCCAGAAAAACTCCATGAAAAAAAACCTGGAGAAACTTTAAAACTTGCTGTTAAGAGAATGTTGCCTGGTGGTGTTTTAGGTCGAAAACAATTAACTAAATTAAAAATTTACTCAGGCAATGTACATCCGCATTCAGCTCAAAATCCAACAGTGATTGAATTAAAACAATTAAATAATAAAAATTTAGCTCGAAATTAATATGGAAAATACACAAACAATCTCTAAAACTCCAAAACTTAAATTAGATTTTAAAGACAGTAAATATGCAACTGGTAGAAGAAAAACATCCATTGCTAAAGTGTGGTTGAAAAAAGGTTCTGGTAAAATTTATGTTAATGGAAAATTATTTAGTGATTATTTTGCTGATGAAACACATAAAATGCAAATAACAAGACCATTTGAGATCATAAATCAATCTACAGATTATGATGTGAGATGTAGTGTTAAGGGAGGTGGACCTACTGGTCAGGCAGGAGCTATGGTACATGGTATAGCTAAAGCGTTAGTTTTATTTGATGAAAATTTAAAAGGTACTTTAAAAACCGAAAAACTTACTACTAGAGACTCTCGAGCAGTTGAGAGGAAAAAACCTGGTAGAAGAAAAGCTAGAAGAAGCTTTCAATTCTCTAAAAGATAATTTTTTTTTAATATTTAACTGTTATAGTGTAAAATGCCTAAGCTTAATGCGTTAGTCGCTGGATCAACTGGATATATTGGTACTCAATTAATTAAGATATTAGTTAAGCACAAACATATAAATATAAAATATCTATGTGGTAATTCTTCAGTAGGTAAAGGCATCGTTTCTTATGATAAGTCATTATCAAAATATAAATTACCTAAAATCAAAAAATTTAATAAAAATTTATTAAACGATGTTGATGTAATTTTTACTGCTCTACCAAATGGTGAAGCTCAAGATATATCTAAACATCTCAATAATAAAAATATTTTAATTGATTTAGCTGCAGATTTTAGACTTGAAAAAGCTTCAGAATATAAAAAGTGGTATAAGCAAAAACATCGAGCTGTTAAACTTATAAAAAAAAGCATTTATTCACTTCCTGAAATTAATAGAGAAGAACTTAAAAAGTATAATATTATTTCAAGCCCTGGCTGTTATCCAACGTCCATTCTTTTACCATTAATACCTTTATTTAATAAAAATTTTATTAATTTTAAAAATATTATAATAGACTCTAAATCTGGTTATTCAGGTGCAGGAAGAGGTGTTCATAAAAAATATAAAAATAAAAACTTATATGAGTCTTTAAAAGCATATGGTGTTGGTAATCATCGACATAATTCAGAAATTGACCAGATGTTAAAAAAATTTACTAAGAAAAAAATTGAGGTAAGTTTTACACCTCATTTATCCCCAATGTTTAGAGGTATTTTAAGTACTATTTATTTAGAATTGAATAAAAATGTAAATCAATCAAAGGTCATAAGTTTATTATCAAAGTTCTATAAAAAAGAAAAATTCATTAAGATTTCTAAGTCAAATACTTTAATAAGTACAAATGATGTTATTAATACGAATAATTGTTTAATTTCAGTATGTAAATCTAAATTTAAAAATAAAATTATAATACTTTCAGCTATAGATAATTTAATAAAAGGTGGAGCAGGGCAAGCAGTTCAAAGTCTAAATAATAAATTTAACTATCCTGAAACAACTGGATTAATATGAGATTAATATTTTATTTATTTTTATTATTATTTCTTAATAATTGTTCTTTAAATAAAGATTCTCAATATTGGACTGAGGACTCTATTATGAAGAAGGACAAGCAAAAAAAACTTTCAAAAATATTAAAAAAATCAAAAGATATAACCACAATGACATTAGAAGAGTATAAAATATATATAGAAGACTATACGAAAAAAAGTAATTATCCCGATATTAGTAAATGAAAAAAATATACAATATTGCAGTAGTTGGTTTAGGACAGGTTGGTATTTATTTACTTAACGAGTTAAATACTAAAAAAAAAAATATTGAAATAAAAACAGGTACAAAAATTAATGTAGTAGCAATATCAGCAAAAAATATTAAAAAAAAAAGAAAAATTAAAATTAATAAGAAAATTTTTTATATTAACCCTCTTGAAATTCTCAAAAAACATAAAGTAGATATTTTATTTGAAGCAATAGGATTATCTGATGGTGTATCTAAAAAAATTGTAGAAAAAGCTTTAAAAAGTAAGGTTCACGTCATAACACCAAATAAAGCTCTAATTTCTAAACATGGAAATTATCTAGCAAAATTAGCTGAAAAAAATAATGTAAATTTAGAATTTGAAGCTTCTGTAGCAGGAGGTATCCCAATCTTAAGAGCAATTAAGGAAGGATTAGCAACAAACAAGATTTCAAAGATTTATGGAATATTAAATGGTACCTCAAATTATATCTTATCTGAAATGGAAAATTCTAATCAAAAATTTAATGATGTTCTTATTAAAGCACAAAAACTCGGCTATGCTGAACCAGGCAATCCTAAATTAGATTTAAATGGTTTTGATGCTTTTGCAAAGGTAAGAATTTTATCTGCACTTGCTTTTAATAGTAAAATCTCACACCACAAATGTTTAATGGAAGGGATAGAAAAAATTGAATTAAAAGATATAAAAATCGCTAATCAATTAGAGTTAAGAATAAAACTTCTTGGCATAACTGAACTAAAAAATAATCACCTTTTTGAAACAGTTCATCCATGTTTAGTTAACAAAAAATCTTATATTGGAAATGTTAACGGGGTAATGAATGCAGTAATTCTTGAAGGAAAACCAGTCGGTGAAAGTATTTTACAAGGTGAAGGTGCAGGTCCTGGTCCTACTTCTTCTTCTCTGCTTTCTGACTTATTGTCCATACTTAGAGGTAATATTAAAAAACCTTTTGGAATACCTTTTGCACAATTAAAAGCTCTAAAATATTATAATACAAATAATTATACAAATTCACTATATTTAAGGTTTGAAGTGAAAGATCGACCTGGAGTTTTATCTCAAATTACTAATCGTTTGGCCAAGTATAAAATATCTGTAAAAAGACTTATCCAAACACCTGATAAAAAAACAAATAAAGCAACAATTGTAATAATAACTCATAAAACATCTGAGATAAATTCCAAGAATTGTTTATCTATATTTAAAAAAAATAAAAATATTTTAAAAACGCCAACGCTTATTAGAGTGCTTGGTTAATGGATATTTATTTTAAACTTTTTGAAGTTTTATTTCCTGTTTTTTTTATGGTGGGTATTGGTTACTTTATCGGTAAAAAAAATCCTAAATTAGATACTTCTTTTATCACAAATTTTGCTGCTAATATTGGAAGCCCTGCAATGGTTTTTTACGCTATCACTACCACTGGTGTCACATTTTCAATGTTTATTGAGTATTTTTGGTATTCATTAATTGCAATATTTGCCTTTGCTTTAGTTGGAGTAATCTTTTTATTTTTTTTAAAAAAAGAAATAATACGAGAACTTCCTCCATTTGTTTTACCAAACGTTGGTAATATGGGGTTGCCAATTTGCTTATTTGCTTATGGTAATTTAGGCTTAGGTATTGCAGCGACCATTTCTTCATTAGTTATATTTTTTCATTTTACAATTAATGTTTTCTTGGCCAGCAAAAAATTTAGTTTTAAGCTTTTACTTCAAAGCCCACCTGTCTATGCAATAATAGTTTCAATTATCTTTATATATTATGAAATTGAAACTCCGGTTTTTTTAGTGAATACAACTATGATTACTGCTTATACAGCAATATTTTTAATATTAATGTCTTTAGGTATAGCTCTTACGAGATTAAAAGTTTTTTCATTTAAATCTGCATTTATTTCTTCAATATGTAGAGTTTTTATTGGCCCTGTAATTGGACTAGGTATTATAAAAATATTTAATTTATCTGGTTTTGCAGCAGGTGTATTTCTAATACAATGCGCTATGCCAAGTGCTGTTTTGACTTATTTAATTGGTTCAATGTATTCACCTAAAAAAATTGTTGATAGCATTGCAAGTATGATCGTAGTTTCAACAATTATGTCATTTTTAACGTTACCAATTGTTGTATTCTTTGCTTTAAAGTACTTCTATTAAACGATATCCTTCTTTCATGAAGGCAATAATTTTAAATGCATCTGCTTGGATGATTGTTCCAGTTATGGATGCTTTTGCTAAATATTTAAGTTCATCGATGGATGTTCTTCAAATTACATGGGCTAGATATTTTTTTACTGTAGTTTTTACACTAACCTTAATGCTTATTTTTTATAGGCATTCATTAGTTTGGACAAAAAAACCAGCCCTTCAATTAATCAGAGGATTAATTTTTGTTTTTTCTACTTATTTGTTCTTTTATGCAATTTCAGAAATTTCTCTTCCAAAAGCTTTAACTTTAGCTTTTGTTGCTCCAATTTGTGTCACTGCCTTGTCTCCATTTTTTTTAAATGAGAAAGTAGGGGTGAAAAGGTGGACCGCTGTATCTTTAGGATTTATTGGAACATTAATCGTAATAAGACCTGGCTTTATTGAACTTAATTTAGCTACCATGGCCGCATTAGGTAATGGAATATGTTATGGATTTTATCTTATAATCACAAGGAAATTGAGTACCTCAGACAATCCACTTTTAACGCTTTTATTATCTGGTTTGATAGGAACTATCATAATAAGCCTGTTCATGCCCTCTATTTGGATTAACCCCACTTCAAATCAATGGATTTTAATGGCTTTAATCGGCCTTATAGCCTCTGTAGCGCACCTTTTCCTCATATTATCTCTTAAATACGCTGATGCATCTAAATTAGCTCCTTTGGGCTATACAGAGATAATTACAAATATACTTATTAGTTATTATTTCTTTCATGAATTACCTGATAATTGGACATATTTAGGTTTATTTATTATCGTTCTTAGTGGTCTATATATTTCTAGAAGGGAATATTTGCTAACTCGTTCAAGTTAATAGTAAACAAATATTTACTGGTATCTAATATATTACTTTAGTATATTAATATAAACTATTGTAATTATTGTACAATTTAATTATGTATATACTTATAAATTAGGATATAGCTTTCAATTTATCTGATAAAATAAAAAATTAATAACTATTATTTAAAAAAATATGACAAATTTGGAAAAATTTTTATTCAAAATTAATATTTATATTAAAATTGTTTTATACCAATGGTTTTTTAAGCTTATTTATTACAATATTGAAAATTTATAATCGAATAAGTCAGTAGGGTAACAAAAATTTATAAAAAATTCTTTAAAATTTTATTTTAAAATGATCCTTGATATCAAAGAAAAGTAGAGCAATGCAGTTATAGAATATATGTTTTAATCGGCCTTAAAGGTGCTTTATTTTAGTTTATCTTGATATATAACACAACTGAAGGGTGTAAAACATATTTACACTAAAATATGCTTAAATATCAAAAAATTGTTGATTTTACTGGTTTTTTTGACCATAAAATAGGCCTAAAATGACACTAAATATCAACTTTTTCTGATCTCAATAAATTAAGCTTTGTCCTAACTCCACCTTTACAAGAGTATCCACCTAGTAGTCCATCAGATCTAATTACTCTATGACACGGTATTTTGGGTGCATATGGGTTTTTTGCACATGCATTAGCTACTGCACGAGCTGATTTAGGGTATTTTATTGCAATTGCAACTTCTTTATATGTTTTAACTGATCCTTTTGGTATAGTTTTTAAAAAGTTCCAAACTTTTAGTTGAAATTTAGTTCCAATCATTTTGTGCAATATAAATAAAAAAGAACCACGTTTTTACGCACTTTTCAGTGCATAAAACAGTAGTTATAGGCACGTCGTTGACTCGCTATCGCCATGCCACCCGTTCCGCGCGTTCAGCGATCCCCCGCGAAACTTTCTGCCCTCTGAATTTGTTCCTTGCGGTTTTTCTTCAGCTGGCCAGTTAAGGGTTGCCCCTTAATTAATCCTAAAATATCAGCTACATTGTTTATTTGTATCACTTTTTAGTTGTTTTTTTATTTTTTGGTAATGATCTGTGAATGATGGGGATAACTCTAATCACCAAAAATAAGTATTAAATAGCTTATTAAAAAAAAAATAAATAGAATTGACAAATATATTGTCTCTAAAGTTTTTCCAACTTTTTTATATTGAATAATGCTAAGGATTGCAAAAGCTATGGCGGTAATAAGAAAATAATTAGGTTCTATTAATCCGTTCATTGAAGCCATAATTTATTTTTTAAACTATTGACATTAAAAATCATCTAATATATTACTATTGATAATTAATGGTTATCAATAGTAATAATTATGGGTAAAGTAATAACTGACATAAAAGCATTAAAAGAGGAAACTTTGTTAAATCTTCAAAGTTCTAAATCCATCAATACTGTAAGAGCTTACAAATCAGATTTTAAAGATTTTGGATTATTTTGCTATAAGAACGGATTTAGTTCTCTTCCATCTTTACCTAAAATAGTTTCATTATACTTAACTCATTTATCAACTAAAAATGTAAAAATAAGCACAATTAAGAGAAGATTGGTATCAATAGGAGTTATTCATAAACTGAAAGGTCATTATCTTGATACAAAGCACCCATCAATTATTGAAAATATAATGGGTATAAAAAGAAGAAAAGGAAGTCTTCAAATAGGTAAAAAACCTTTATT
>CACNGH010000006.1:0-82891 GCA_902619815.1 uncultured Pelagibacteraceae bacterium | reverse complement strand
ATATAGTTCAAGCATTAGGTTTCTTATCTATTAAAAAAATATTTATTGGTTCTATTATTGGTTTAGTTTTAGTTTATTTTGTAAGATTTTATTCCTTGGCATTTAATGGAATTAAATCCGGTTATGAAAAAATAAACATATCCGTCGATGAAAGTTCTTATCTTCTTGGTTATTCAAAACAAAAAACATTTATGAATATTCATGTTCCATATTTAAGAAACTCACTCTTATTTGTTGTAATATTAATTTCTCTTGAAATAATCAGAGAGCTTCCAATTACGCTAATTTTAAGGCCTTTTAACTTTGAAACATTTGCAACAACTGCTTATATTTCTGCATCTGAGGATTTACTTGAGGCTGCTGCTGCACCTTCATTATTTTTAATTTTAATTGCAACCACATTTATTATGCTTACATCTAAATATATTCTGAGAGAAAATGATTAACAATTTTTTAGAAATTAAAAACGTTGATTTTATCATAGGTGGTAAAACTAAGGTTAAGAATGCCTCTTTTAACATTGAAAACGAGGGTGAAACTTTATGTATTCTTGGTCCATCAGGTATTGGAAAAACAACTATACTCAGAACAATAGCTGGATTAGAAAAAATTGATAAAGGATCAATCAAATTAAATGGTAAATTGTTATCCTCTAAAAAAGAAAATATCGAACCTGAGCACAGAAATATATCTTTAGCTTTTCAGGATAACAGTCTCTTTCCTCACTATAATGTTGAAAAAAATATATTGTTAGGTGCAGAAAAAAATAAAGGAAAAAAAAGAAAGAAAATAAGCTTTAAAGAAATAATAGAATTCCTAGATATCTCAAAAATATTATCTAAATATCCACATGAGATAAGTGCAGGTGAGGCACAGAGAGCATCTCTTGCAAGATCTTTATTAACACAACCTGATCTTTTGTTGTTAGACGAACCTCTATCAAATGTTGACCAAAGTTTTAAGGAGGAAATTCAAGTTAGATTAAAAAAAATACTAAACAGATTAAAAATTACAACGATAATAGTTACTCATGATTCCTATGAAGCTTTTTATTTAGGAAATAAATGTGCCATTATCTTAGATGGTCAAATAAAGCAGTTTGATGATCCTTATAATGTTTATCATTTCCCAAATTCAGTTGAAGTAGTAAATTTTTTAAATAGAGGAATATTAATTCCTGCAAAGGTCACAGGTGAAAATTCACTTGAAAATAAAGATTTAGGAACAATTAAAGGTAATTTTATTAAACACTACCCTAAAGGCTCAGACGTTCAATTGCTATTACAGCCAGAAGATCTTGAACATGATGATCAAAGCAATCTTAAGTTAGAGGTTGTTGATAGGAAATTCAGAGGTACAAATTTTATTTATACTTTAAAGACTAATAGTGATTTATTGATACCTGTTTTTGTTCATTCTCATCACGTTCACCAACATGAAGTTGATGAAAAATTTGGTATTAAGAGACCAATAAATATTGATCATATAGTTTGTTTTTAATACAAACCAAATAGATGCTCTCAAAAAAACAATTATTTTCAAGAGGTATGTTTGATATTGCTCCACATATGCTTTCGGTAATTCCATTTGGAATTATTTGTGGTGCAATTGGTGTTGATCTTGGTTTTAGTCCATATTTAGTTTATGGAATGTCTATCATTATCTTTGGGGGAGCTTCACAGATTGTTTTTTTGCAACTTTTATCAGGTGGTGCTTCCGCTTTAGTAGCAGTTACTTCAGTTGGTGTTATTAATTCACGACATCTTTTATATGGGGCTGTTTTATCTGAATATTTGGAAAAATTATCTTTTATCAAAAAATTATTAATTTCCTACATTGTTGTTGATCAAGGTTTTGCTGAGTCTAATAAATTTTTTAAAAAAAATAAAACTGAACAATATTTACATTACCATTTAATCGGTACTGGTTTGACAATGTGGGTTTGTTGGCAAATTGCTACCCTTTCAGGAATTATCTTGGGCTCATTTGTTCCTGAAGAACTTGGATTAAAATTTGCAATACCCCTTACTTTTATAGCTATTGTTGTTCAAGACTTGAAAAAATTGGATCATGTAATTGTAATGCTTGTTTGCGGAATTAGTTCTTTATTATTTTTTGATGCTCCATTTAAATCTTACATACTTATTTCACCGGTTATTGCTTTGTTTGTTGCAGCACTATTGTTGAGGTTAAAAAAATGACCTGGTTATCAATAACAATCGCAGGAATACTAACTTATATGACAAGAATGACTATGATCGTATTGGTTAGAAGGGATTTATTAGGTGAAAGAATTAAAGCGGTATTGGCTTACGTTCCGTCAGCAGTGTTTCCAGCGATCATATTTCCTGCAATATTTATTAATGATTATGGTGTCTACATCGAAATGAATGATCCTAAAATCTTTGGTGCTATAGTTGCAGTTCTTGTTGGCTATTTTTCTAAGAATGTTATTGCAACAATATTTTCGGGTCTATTATCTTACTGGTTTGTTATATTTATTTTTTAGCTGTAATTAATATTACTTATATATCACTTCACATAACGCATAGCTGTGTTGATTAATAAAAGTTATTAAAATTATTCTCAAAATGTATAAAGAAGTTAATTAATTTAAGAATTCATTTTATTTTTGATTAATTATCTCTCTTGTTATTTATAACTTATGCCTCTCTTTCTCGGAGAGGCATACTAAATTGCCCCAAGTGTAAGGTTTCTTGTTATATTTTGATCAATCATAATTGGTTTTGACAATTTTAAATTGGACATAATTTCAATATATTGATCAACATTTTCAACTTGCAGTCTTGGATTAAATTTTTTCTCTTTACCAATAGTACTTGATTTTTTTCCATTATAATCATGACCTGGATAAAGAATTGTCTCTTCAGGTAATTTTAATAATTTATTAAAAAGTGAATGGTAAGCATCCTTAGAACTCCCATTTTGAAAATCAGTTCTTCCAGTTCCGTTTATTAAAAGAGTGTCACCGGAGAATAAATAGTTATCCATTATAAAACTGTAACTATCTGAAGTATGACCTGGGGTAAACATAGCTCTAATTGATAATTGATCTATTTTAACTATCCCATCATCTTCAAGTTTTATATCTACAGTTTCAGCAGGGGAATTTTCTCCCATAATTGTTGTACAATTAGTATTAATTTTTAATTTAGATGCACCAGTGACATGGTCAGCATGAATATGAGTATCTATTACTTTTACCAGTTTTAAATCAAGTTCTTTTAAATGACTTATATATTCATCAACATTTTCTAAAACAGGATCTATAATGATTGCTTCCCTTCCTTTTGCTGAGGCAATTAGATAGGTATAGGTTGAAGATTTATTATCAAAAAGTTGTTTAAAGATCATTGCTTAAATTAACACATGTACTTGTTAATATAAATCAATTATCCATATAAGTACCATGAGAAATCTTATTAAACTTATTTCTTTAATAGTTGTTTTTTTTATCTCTAATGGTCTCAATATTGCAAACGCCCATAATCATTTTCCAATTACTACTGTCTCTAAACTTATGATTGAAAGAGGTAAAATTGCATACGAAAATAATTGTGTTTCTTGTCATATGATAAATCTATCTGGAGCTGAAAATTGGAAGGGTGTAGATAGTGACGGACATAGAAAAGCGCCACCTTTGGATGGATCTGGTCATACTTGGCACCATGATGATAAAACGCTACATGCGATAATAAAATATGGATTAGCTAAATTGGTAAAAAATTATGAAGGTAAGATGATTGGATTTGAAGATAAATTATCTGACAAAGAAATTGATAGTGTACTAGCATATATGAAATCTTATTGGTCTAAAGAAAATTACGAATATCAACTAAAGCTTAATTGATGCATTGAATTTTTGATTTAATTAGCTATATCACAAACATGTTCAAACATTTTTTTATAATATTAATTTCATTCACTGTATCAATTTCGACTGCACTAGCTGATAAAAGTATGAAGATTGGTAAAAAAGGAAAACAAGAGGACGTTACAAGAATAATTAAAGTTTTAATGTATGATAATTATTTTGAACCAAGTTCTTTTACTGTTCAACCTGGTGAAACTATAAAATTTGAGGTAGAGAATGTTGGTGAATTAGTACATGAATTTAATATTGCTAATCAAACTATGCACAAAGATCATCAATCTGAAATGCAAAAATTGGTTGAGATGGAAATAATATTAGCTGATAGCATTGACAAAATGTCTATGATGGACAAATCTATGGCCCATAGTCATGCTAATAGTGTTCTGTTGGAGCCAAAGGAGAGTAAAGATTTAATTTGGAAATTTGAAAATGCATCTAATATTGAAATAGCCTGCAATGTCCCAGGCCACTACGATGTAGGAATGATTGCAAAAGTAGAAATTAGTTAAAAAAAATTTTTTTATATGGAAAGCACTGTTAATTTTAATTGGTCTTGTAATCACACATGGAAAAGAAGTGCCAAAAATACTGCCTGGTGTTTATTAGGATGTGCAATTGGTGACTTTGGAACTATATTGTATTTCCAAATAACAGGAATTCCCTGGCCTGTTTTAGCCATTATGACTTTAGCAATTATCAATGGTTTAATTACAAGTATTATTTTAGAAACCATAATTTTAATAAGACAAAATTTTAAATTTAAGGATGCCTTAAAAACCGCCTTGGGAATGAGTTTTATTTCAATGGTAAGTATGGAAATTGCAATGAATCTAACAGATTATCTTTTAACAGGTGGTGCCATATTAACATGGTGGGTCGTACCAATAATGCTTATAGCTGGTTTTTTAACTCCTTGGCCTTATAATTATTGGAGATTAAAAAAGTTTGGAATTAACTGTCATTAAATGTTTTTAAAGAATTTTCTTTAATAAATTATCACTAAAAAATAATTTATGAACTATAACAGCTGAAATATGTAGAGCGATTAAAGCGACAATCGTATAATTAGAGAATATGTGTATATTATAAAATTGATCAGCTAACTCAAAATTATCTTGGATTTTAATTTCTTTAAAAAAAATCACTAAAGATTCTCCATTAAATAACTTTTTTAAAATTCCAGAAATAGTTATGGATAAAATTGCCACATAAAGAAGAACGTGATTTAGTTTAGCAATAAATTTTTGACCACTAAATACACTAGGATTTAATTTTGGAGTGGGGTTAAAAATATTATTTAGCAATCTTATAATCACCAGGTAAAATATTGATAATCCAATGATGATGTGTATATTTTCAACATTGATTCTTTCTTCTCCAAAATCTAAATCAACTAAATAAAAACCAAGTGGAATTTGAATGATCAGCAATATTGCACTTAGCCAATGTAACAGCTTTGAAATAATACCATACTCTGTTAAGGTATTTTTAACATGCATACACTAGTAAACCATATTAAGTATTGCTTTAGTATCGTTTTGTTGTCACTGTTTTTTACCATTATTGGATCTCAAAGTATCGCAGAGCAAACAGCAGAAGAAATTATCAAAGGAAGAAAAGCTCTTTTTAGTAAGAATTACAGTACTGCAAAGCGTGTTCAATCATTTTCCTTTAATGGCGATTTTGATGAAGCAAAAGAATTGATGATCGAAATGAGTGAAAATTATAAAACATTATTAGGATTATTTCCTGAAAATACTCAAATGGGATTTAAGACAGAATCTTTACCAATAATTTGGAAGGAAAAAGATGCGTTTAATGCTTTAATGCAAAAATCTTCAGACGATATGATTAAGCTTACCTTGGTAATTGAAGACAGTGATGATATTCGAGGCACCCTTCAAGAATTAATGTGGAGCAATTGTAAGGCGTGCCACAGTAAATACCGTATGAGTAATTAATCTAATTTCTTATCAAACAGTGATACCTCAAAAAGTTATAGAGCATTTAGAGGAGTACATTAGCCAAGAAATATACGTTCAAATAGCAATCATTAAAGGTAAAGAAAAAGTTTCAAATGATTTAGCCATTAATAAATATTTTAAAACCAATCATTTCAGAGATTTATCAGAAGGAAGACCCTATGATCATTTTATTGAAGGATTAAGAGATAAATGTCTTGGAAAGTTAAAGAATTCTCCAATGCGAAATAAACAAACTGATGACCCAACTATTTTGGAACTACAGAATAAATTAAACAATTTAAGTGATAAAGAATTAGATAATACTTATTGGGAGATTGAGACAGGTGAATTTTTTACAGGAGAGCAAATCAAAGAATTAGAGGACAATCGAGATAAATTTATATCGGAGTTAAAGATTAATACCAATTCAAATGAAAAATCAGTTTTAAAGTTAATTATAGATTTTTGTAAAAGTTACGAAACTTTATGTCAAAAAAAATACCCAGAAGCACCACTTCCACTAGAAATATTAAAATCTATTAATTAACTTTTTTAAGGGTTCGCTCTTTAAGATTTTACCTAAAGAGCTCCCTTATATCGCCTCTTTGGCATTTAAATCCAAGTGGATTTTATTTTTAATTTGTTTTTGAAATATAAAGCTATTCAGCTAAGTGTCAGGTGGTGATAGTTTTAACATAATAACCTCCTCTAAGAAAAAGTTAATTATAATTAAACAAATTTCAATTAATTTATTTTAGTTTTAATGAAATATATTTCTTGAATACAACCTAGTGCTTTAGTAAATTCCCGGTATCTAAAATACTTCAGTAATTATTTTTTATTTATTAACTCACTGATAAAATTCTCCCCATGTCCTTGATCTACTGCTTTTTGGAAATAATTTTTATTTACCTCAGCAACTTTTTCAGCTTCAGGAAAATCTTTTAAGAGATCTTGTATATAAGTTAAATCTTTAACCGAATTACTAGCTGTAAATTTAAATCCTGTAAAATCACCTTTTAATAAATTATCAAATACTCTCTTTAATGCTGCTGAATTTCCAGATCCAAGTTTAGCCACATCATACACTTTCTGTAAATCTAAACCTAATTCTTTTGCACCTATAGCTAAATGATTTACTAAAGCAGCATTTCCCAATGTTAAAAAATTATTTAGAAGCTTTGATTTTGCTCCCATTCCCACTTCTCCAAAATAAAAGTATTCTTTACAAAAAAATTTTAAATAAGGCTCTGCTTTTTTAAAATTATCTTCAGATGCACCAACAATCCCACCTAAAACACCTTCTTCTGCCTGAACAGGACCTCCCATCACAGGACATTCCACATAACCAATATTATTTTTTTTAAAAATAGTATCAGTTTCAACTGAACCTGTTTTATTGTGAGTGGTTATATCGATGATTATAGTTTTATCATTTAATATTTTAGATATTTTTTCTGAAATTGTTTTTGCAATTGGAGTATTGGTAACGCACATAAATAAAGCATCTAAATTCTTATTAGCAAAATCTTCAAAAGAATTAACTTCTTCAGCTCCTTCTTTAACAATTCTTTCTATGGGCTTTCTATTTTTGTTAGCTATTACAAAAAGGTTGTTGTTATTTTTTAAAATATTTTTGGCTATTCCATAACCCATATATCCAACACCTATAAATCCGACATTTTTCATAACTATCCTTAATTTAAGTTGTTTTCCCTTCAGTTCTAATAAACATTATACCAAAAATTATAATTCCTATAACACCTATAATTTTATTATAATCAAAAGGTACACCAAAAATTATGAAATTTATAATTGTTGACCAAACTAATTGCGAATATTGAAAGTTAGTTACAAACGATAAATTTGAAAGTTGTATTGCATAAATAATTAAAGAATGACTTACAAATCCAGCAACACCAAGAAGTGTTAAATAAAGCCAATAAATATTTTTTTCTAACGGAACCCAATTAAAAAATATAAATACACTAAAAATTACCGCTCCTAATATTGAAGTATAGAAAATAGCAGCAAATGGATCATTGTCACCTGACACTACTTTTGTAAAAAATTGATAGAGAGCCCAGCAAATTGGTGGAACAATGGGAAAAATCAAGTCTGGACTGAATATTCTCATACTTGGTCCCAATGAATAAACAATTGAGCCAAAACTTAGAAGCATTAGAGCTATTCCCTTAGGGGTTAAGATATCTTTTAGGAAATATGCTGAAAGTAAAGAGACTATTAGTGGTGCAGTAAAGAAGACAACATAAATGTCAACTAAGTCAAATTTTTGTAATGAGTAAAACATAAATGTTGTAGCTGTGACCATCAAAATTGATCTGATAATTTGAACTTTAAAATTTTTTTTTAAATTTATTTTTGGCTTAAAAATTAAAAAAAATATAATTAAAGAAACCATATGGAAGAAAAATCTTCCCCAAATTGCCTGTGTAACTGGCATTACTGTCCCAAGGTATTTTGCGGTTGAGTCCATGCAAACAAACATAAAAAAACCACCAGCAGCTAATAAAATTACATTAAATAATGAAGTTTGTTGTGGCACTGTGAGATTTAAAATTACATTACAACGCCTACTTGCCAAGGATTAAACTCCTCGTCACCGTAGCCATTGATCTCACTTTTTGATTTATTTCCTGATGCAGTGTTAACAACTAAATTAAATATATTTTGACCAACTTCTTCTACTTTTTCTTTACCCTCAGCAATAGTTCCACAATTTATATCCATGTCCTCTGACATTTTTTCATACATTGCAGAATTTGTTGAAAGTTTAAGACTTGGAACTGGCTTACAACCAAAACAAGATCCACGACCAGTAGTAAAGCAAATTACATTTGCTCCAGATGCAACTTGTCCTGTTACAGATACTGGGTCATAACCAGGTGAGTCCATAAAATTAAATCCTTTATTTTTTAAAGGTTCAGCATATTGTAAGACATCTTGAAGAATTGAATTTCCACCTTTAGCAACTGCTCCTAGTGATTTTTCTAATATAGTTGTGAGACCACCTCTTTTATTTCCTGGTGCTGGATTATTGTCCATAGAACTATTATTGATTGAGGTATAATGTTTCCACCATTCTAATCGTTTAATAAGTTTATCTGCAGTTTCTTGTGAATTAGCTCTATTAATTAATAAGTGTTCGGCTCCATAAATTTCTGGAGTTTCAGACAAAATTGAACTTCCACCCTTTTTGACTAAAAGATCTGCGGCAATTCCTAATGCTGGATTAGCCGTAATACCTGAGTAACCATCCGAACCTCCACACTGTAAAGCAAGTGTCAAATGACCTACTGACTGAGAGGTTCGCTCAACATTGTTTGCTTCTTTTAATAAGTTTTTGATTTGTGACAATACTTTATCTACAATTTTTTTTGTACCACCCTCATCTTGAATAGTAAGAAAATGAATTCGGTTATGCTTTTTTAAAGACTCGTCAAACAAACTAACTTGCGCACATTCACAACCTAAACCTATAACAAACACATGAGAAAAATTCGGGTGATTTTTAAATCCATCAATGGTTCTTTGGAACATTTGCATTCCTTCACTTTCAGTGTTCATTCCGCATCCTGTAGAATGAGTGATTGGAACTATTCCATCAATATTGGGATAATCTTTTAAAATGTCTGAGTATTTGATTTTTTCTACAATCATTTTGGTCACAGTAGCAGAACAGTTAACAGTGCTTACTATTCCAATATAATTTCTCGTAGCAACTTGGCCGTTATCTCTTAAAATTCCATTGAAGAACGTATCAGCTTTTTCTTCAACAATATGCTTCTTATCTGTAACTTTAAAATCTCTTTTAAATTCTCTAAATTCTAAATTATGTGAATGTACATGTTGTCCAGGTTTGATGTCGTCTAGTGCAAAACCAATGATTTGATCATATTTTATAATAGGATCACCTTTTTTAATTGTTTTTAAACAAACTTTATGACCAAAAGGGATTGGATCAACGGTACTAATTTCATAACCTTCAATTTTAGTTTTTTCAGGAATGATAAATTGACTTACCCCAACATTGTCATTCTGATTTAAAACTATTAGATTATTCATTTAATTATTATATAACTATTATATTAAACAGACCATTATAAATATTATGCCAAAAAAAAGAAAAAAGAGTTTTAGAAGTCACCATTGGTTTAATAATCCAAAAAACCCAGATATGACTGCTCTTTATTTAGAACGTTATTTAAATTATGGGCTTACTAGAAAAGAATTACAATCTGGAAATCCTATAATCGGAATAGCCCAATCAGGAAGTGATCTTTCCCCATGTAATCGACATTTTTTATCTTTAAGCGAAAGGATTAAAGATGGAATAAGGAGAGCAGGTGGCATTCCTATGGAATTTCCAACTCACCCTATACAAGAGACTGGCAAAAGACCTACAGCTATGCTTGACCGAAATCTATCATATTTATCTTTAGTAGAAGTTTTGTATGGTTATCCAATTGATGGAGTAATATTAACAACTGGATGTGATAAAACCACTCCAGCTGCATTAATGGCTGCAGCGACTGTCAATATTCCTGCAATTGTTTTATCTGGTGGTCCAATGTTGGACGGAGTTTACAAAGGTAAATTAGCTGGTTCAGGAATGGTGGTTTGGGAAGCTAGAAAAATGTTAGCCAAAGGAGATATTAATTATGAAGAATTTATGGAAATGGCAGCATCATCAGCACCAAGTGCTGGTCATTGTAATACCATGGGAACCGCATCTTCAATGAATTCAGTTGCTGAAGCTTTAGGAATGTCTTTACCTGGCGGTGCTGTAATTCCTGCACCTTACAGAGAAAGAGAACAAATTTCATATGAAACGGGAAAAAGAATAGTTGGAATGGTTCATGAAAATTTGACACCTTCAAAAATTATGACACGTAAAGCATTTGAAAACGCAGTCGTGGTTGCAAGTGCAATAGGTGGATCAAGTAATTGCACAATTCATTTAAGCGCAATTGCAAAACACATGGGAATTAAATTTGATTTATCTGATTGGCAAAAACTTGGACATGATATTCCCTTACTTGTTAATTGTCAGCCAGCAGGTGAATATTTAATGGAAAGCTTTCACAGAGCTGGAGCAATTCCTGCAGTGATGAAAGAATTAATTAAAAATAAAAAACTTCACACAAATATAAAAACGGTTACAGGAAAAACAGTTGGAGAGAATTTAAGAAAAAAAGTTGATGTAGATAATAAAGTAATTAAATCCTTTAAGAATTCTTTAACAGAAAAAGCTGGCTTTTTAGTAATGAAAAGTAATTTTTTCTCTTCAGCAATAATGAAAACATCTGTAATCGGTAAAGAATTTAGAGACAGATACTTATCAAATCCTAAACACATAAATGCTTTTGATTGCAATGCTGTGGTTTTTGAAGGCCCTGAGGACTACCATAAAAGATTAAATAGCAAAAAATTAAAAATTGACGAAAATTCTATACTAATTGTTAGAGGCTGTGGCCCTGTTGGATATCCTGGATCAGCCGAAGTAATTAATATGCAGCCACCTGACAAATTATTAAAAAAAGGTGTCAACACACTTCCAACTCTTGGAGATGGTAGGCAAAGTGGGACATCAGCCAGCCCTTCAATACTACATGTTTCCCCAGAGTCAGCCGTAGGTGGAGATTTGGCAATTGTTAAGACTGGTGATAAAATTAAAATAGACTTAAATAAACGAAGGGTTGACTTATTGATATCCCAAGTAGAGTTTAAAAAGCGAAGAAAAAATAGAAAGAAATTTAAAATAAATAATCAAACTCCATGGCAGGAAATATTTAGAAATACTGTAACCCAAGTCGATGATGGAGCATGTATTAATTCACGAGGTAAATATTTAGACGTTTCCCACACCAAAGGTCTTCCAAGAGACTCTCACTAAATGAAACCTAAAATATTAGTGACTAGAAAAATTTCAGATGGCGCTGAAGAAAAGTTAAAAAAAGAATTTGATGCAAATTTAAATTTACAAGATGAGCCAATTCCAACAGATAAACTCGCTAAGATGGGTAATGATTATGATGGCATAATCACTTCTGGATTTGATAAAGTTGGAGAAGAATTTTTTTCAAATTTGAATGGAAAATTAAAAATTATTGCTCACGTAGGAGTTGGATACGATAATATTTCAATCAAGGCAGCTGAGGTAAAAAAAATTAAAGTAACAAACACTCCAAATGTACTAAATAAAGCGGTGGCAGAAACTACTATTCTTTTAATATTAGCAGCATCTAGAAGAGCAGGAGAAGCTTATAATTTAGTTAGATCAGATAATTGGAAAAATCAAAAACCAGACCTTACTAAATTTATGATAGGCAACTCAGTAACTGGCAAAACTCTTGGAATTATAGGAATGGGAAGAATAGGTCGTATAGTTGCACAAAGTGCTAAAGCATTCGGAATGAAAATTATTTATTATAATAGAAATAAATTATCAGAAGACTTAGAGGATGGTGCAAAATATTATTCAGATTTAAATTCAATGTTACCCGAGTGTGATTTTGTCAGCATTCATACACCAGCTACACCAGATACAAAAAATATTCTAAATGTTTCTACTATTGGTCTACTGCCAAAACATGCTGTAGTTATTAATACCTCAAGAGGCTCTACAATTGATGATAATGCTTTAATTGATGCATTAGAAAATAAGAAAATATATGGAGCAGGTCTAGACGTTTTTAACAACGAGCCAAATTTAGATAATCGATACACAAAATTAGATAATTGTTTTGTCTTACCGCATATTGGAAGCGCCACTCATGAAACAAGACTTGCGATGAGTATGATGGCAGTAGATAATATTTACTGTTTTTTTAACAATAAACCTTTGATTTCTGAAGTAGTTTAGTACAACTTAAAGTTGTAGGTTTAATATTTATATATAATTTCTATATATAAATCTAATCTCCATATGTTGAAAACTTATTTCTTTTATGTTTAACTTTCTAAATAACATAAACGAGAGGAAGATAATGTTTAAATTAATATCAAAAACTATAGCTGCAGTAGCTATTGTTTCAGTTGCTTTATTTGGCTCTGCAAATGCAAAGACTTTAAAAATTGAAACTCACTTTACTGCTAGTTCACCAAATGGTGAAGTTGCGGCTCAATTCGCTAAAAACGTAGAAATGTTTTCTGGTGGAAGCTTAAAAGTAGAAATGTTCTACTCATCTTCTGTAACAGGAAAATCTGCTGAAGTATTTAACTCTGCTCAAACTGGAATTATCGATTGTGATATGACTGGTGCTGGTTACCAAACTGGTAAAAATGCAGCGTTTCAATTCGCAGGTGATGTAATGGGTGGATATGATAACCCATATCAACAATATGACTTCTTAAAGTTCCCTGGAGCTCAAGAAGCTGTTGATGCACTCTATAATAAATATGGAATGACTTTAATTGGTTGGTGGATACCAGGACATGAGTCTTTAATTTCTAGTAAACCAATTCCAGATGTTGCATCTATTAAAGACTTTAAATTTAGATCACCTCCAGGTATGGAAAGTATGATCTTTACAGCATTAGGCGCTAAGCCAATCGTAATGGACTTTGGTGAAGTTCCAACTGCTTTACAAACTGGTCTAATTGACGGTGCTGACTATTCATCTTTAGCAACTAACTATGCAGGTGGACACTATGAGCAAAATAAATATGCTACATATCCAGGTTTCCACTCTATGCCAGCTGACCACTTAGCTTGTAATACGAAAGTATGGAACAAGTTAAAACCGCATGAAAAAGGTGCAATGAAAGCAGGTATAGAAATTGCTGGAAGAACTATCACTAGCTTAGTTGAGAGAAAAAACGCTGAAGCTGTTAAAGCTTTAAAAGAAATGGGCGTTACTCTTCATGACTGGTCTAGAGAAGATAGACTTAAGTTTAGAAATGCTGCACTTGGTGCTTGGGAAGAGTGGAGAAAAAAATCTCCTGAAGCAAATGCTCTTATAGATATACACACAGCTTATATGAAAGCTAACGGTATACTATAATTAAAAGCACATTAAAATCTTGAAGGGCCTGAAAAGGCCCTTCTTATTAACTTAAAACTTTAGCTTATGCTTGACAAACAATTACAAGAACAAAATGAAAAAGTTGCAAGCAAAGATGATTTTCCAATAAATTGGATTGATAGAATTTCTTTATTTTTAAGTCATACAATTAAGTATTTGATACCGATAATCGTACTTGTCATGATGTATGAAATTTTTATGAGGTACATAGTTTTTAAACCAACCTTGTGGGCTAATGAACTCTGTTTATGGTTGGCTGGTGTTTGTTATTTAGTTGGTGGAATTTATGCAACAAGGTTAAGAAGCCATATAAGAATAGTATTACTATACGATTGGGTCAGCAGACCAACTCAGAGAATTTTTGACTTAATTAGCACTATAATTATTGTGCTTTTTGCAGCTGCTGTAATCTATGGTGGCATGGAAGATGCAGTTAGATCATTTGTAAATTGGGAGAGATTTGCAACGTATTGGGATCCACCTATTCCTGCTACGATGAAGCCTCTTACACTTATATGTGTATTTCTTATTGCGGTTCAATCTGTAAATAATTTAATTATTGATTGGAGAAATCCTAAAGAAAAACAATACGACCCTTCTAAAGAGTTAAAATAAAATGGAAATAGGCTCACTTTCATTAATACTTATAGTCGGGTTACTAATTCTTATATCTATTGGTGTTCCAATGGGTTTTGCCTCTGGTTTTATGGGTGCAGTATTAGTATTTCTTTATATTGGTGAGCATGCGTTAGGTATTTTGCTTTCAAGATATTATTCTCTTGTGGTTACATATTCCTTTTTATCAGTACCTTTATTTATATTTATGGCCTCCTTGCTTGAACGCTCGAATATAGCAAGAGATTTATATGATGCTTTGAATGCGTGGTTAAGAAAAACAAGAGGTGGAGTAGGTGTTGTTACTGCTATCATGGCAACAATTATGGCTGCTATGAGTGGAATTATTGGAGGAGAAATAGTTCTATTAGGATTGATTGCACTACCTCAAATGTTGAGATTAAAATATGACCAAGATATGTCCATTGGAATTATTTGTGCCTCAGGTTCTTTAGGTACAATGATCCCACCTTCTATTGTTTTAATCATTTATGGTTTAACGACAGAAACATCTATAACTATGTTGTTCCAAGAAGCAATTGTTCCAGGTTTAATGATTTCAGGTTTAATCATTACTTACATTTTAATTAGAACAAGATTACAACCACATCTTGCACCATTAAGTGATGAAGCGCCTTTAACTCTAAAAGAAAAAATGTCATATCTTCCAGGTCTGTTACCACCAATAGGAATAGTGATAATTGTTTTAGGTTCAATTTATTCAGGTATAACTGGAATTACAGAAGCAGCCGGAATGGGTGTTGTTGCTACATTAATTATAATTTTTGCTAGAAGAGAATTAACATGGTTTTTATTTAAAGATGCATTAACTAGAACATTTAAAGCATCAGGAACTATTTTAACTATTACTTTTGGTGCAACAGTTTTAGCAGGTGCCTATTCTCTTGCTGGAGGTCCAAAATATGTAGCAGAGACTATCTTAGCTTATGATTTAAAACCAATGTATCTAATTTTTATGATGCAAATAATGTTTTTGATTATGGGAGCATTTATGGATTGGGTTGGGATTGTCTTATTAGCAATGCCAGTATTTCTACCGATTGTTATTGCGCTTGGATTTGATCCAATTTGGTTTGGAATTTTATTTTGTGTGAATATGCAAGTTTCATTTTTAAGTCCTCCATTTGGACCCGCAGCTTTCTATTTAAAATCTGTAGCACCACCACATATATCTTTAACAGATATATTTAGAGGTTTTGCTCCATTTATCGTAATTCAATTGATTGTACTTGCATGTGTAATGTTTTTTCCTGAGGCAATGACACAAAATTTCCACGAATTTAAACCAAAATAATGATAAAAATCGGTTTTATTGGGACAGGTCTTATGGGCCTACCAATGGCTAAAAATATATTAAAAGCAGGATACAATTTAAAAGCTTTTAACAGATCTCAAAATAAAGCTGCTCCTTTAAAAGATCAGGGTGCAGAGATATCAAGTTCAATTAAAGAAGCTGTGATTGACAGTGATGTAGTTATTACGATGTTAACAGACGATATCGCCGTTGATGAGATCATGAGTAGTTCTGACTTTTTGGAAGGATTAAAATCAGAAGCTACAGTGATTGATATGAGTTCAGTAAAACCATCAACAGCAACTAAACATGGAAATAATTTAAAATCAAAAAATATAAATTATCTGGATGCACCTGTTTCAGGGGGAACTATAGGTGCAGAGGAAGCATCTTTAGCGATTATGGTTGGAGGTGAGCAAAATGTTTTTGATAAAGCAAATGAAATTTTAAAGACTATGGGAAACCCTACATTAGTTGGTCCAATAGGTAGCGGCCAGATATCAAAACTTGCTAACCAAATTATTGTTGGCCTAACAATAGGCGCAGTAGCTGAAGCAGTAACGTTATGTGAAAAAGCAGGAGCAGATCCTGTTAAAATGATTACCGCTTTATCTGGAGGTTGGGCTGATAGTAAAATTTTACAAACTCATGGGAAAAGAATGATAGATAAGGATTTTAGTCCTAAAGGAAAAACTTCTACTCATTTAAAAGATATGAATAATATTTTAGATAGTGCAAATAGTTTTAACACGCATTTACCTATTTCAAATCTGGTTAAAGAAATGTATAAGACTCTAGTTGAAAATGGTCATGGAAATAAAGATCATAGTTCACTGTATATGGAAATTGAAAGGATGAACAAAAAATGAGCCAAAGATTAGAGGGTAAAAAAATCGTAGTTACAGCAGCAGGACAAGGTATCGGAAAAGCTACTGCTATTGCTTTTCATAATGAAGGAGCTCATGTCATTGCTACAGATTTAAATGATAAAACCTTAGCTGATTTAAATAAAGAATTTCCTAGTATTGTTGTAAAAACATTAGACTCAACAAACAATAGCGCGATTTTAGATTTCACAAAATCTTTAGACAAAGTAGATGTTTTATTTAATGCTGTAGGATTTGTTCATCATGGAAGTATTCTTGATTGTGATGAAAAAGATTGGGATTTTTCTAGTGATGTAAATGTAAAATCTATGTTTTTTATGTGCAAAGCAATATTACCGCTAATGGTAAAACAAAATGGTGGAAGTATTATTAATGTTTCTTCTTGTGCTTCTAGTTTAAAAGGTTTTCCAAATAGATTTGTTTATGGAACCACAAAAGGAGCCGTAATCGGTTTAACAAAATCAATTGCAGCTGATTTTGTTAAACAAAATATAAGATGTAACTCAATTGCACCAGGCACAGTTTTTTCACCTTCTTGGCAAGATAGGGTTAATCAAAGCCCTGACCCTGTACAGGCTAAAAAAGATTTTATAGCAAGACAACCTATGGGAAGATTAGGTACAGCTGAAGAAATTGCAGCAATGGCAGTATATTTAGCAAGTGATGATGCAACATTTACAACGGGAACAACAATTTCCATTGATGGTGGAATTTCAATATAATTTAATAATAAAAGGAGAATTATGAAATTATTAAGAGTAGGACAAAAAGGAAAAGAGAAACCCGCGGCTTTAGATAAAGATGGTAAAATTAGAGATATCAGTTCACATGTCGAAGATTTAAATCCTCATCATTTAAATTTTGAAACTATTTCTAAACTACAAAATGCTGATCTATCTTCACTTCCTGAAATATCAAGTAGTGAGAGGATTGGATCATGTATAACTAAGCCAGGTAAGTTTATTGCAATTGGATTAAATTTTTCTGATCATGCTGCAGAAACTGGTGCGGAAGCACCGTCTGAACCAATAGTGTTTATGAAAGCTACAAGCTGCATTAATGGTCCTAATGATGATATTGAAATTGTGTCAGGATCCAAAAAACTTGATTGGGAAGTTGAGCTAGGAATTATTATTGGAAAAGAGACAAAACATATATCTGAAAGTGACTCTGAAGAACATATTTTAGGATATTGTTTGGTCAATGATATTAGTGAAAGAGAATGGCAATTAGAAAAAATGGGTCAATGGGTTAAAGGAAAATCTCATGATACTTATGGACCAATTGGACCTTACCTAGTAACGAAAGATGAAATTTCAGATATTAACAATTTAAACATGAGTTTAGATGTTAATGGAAATAAAATGCAAAGAGGAAATACTAATACAATGATTTTTAATGCAAACTTTATTGTTTCTTATTTAAGTAAGTACATGTCTTTACAACCAGGTGATATCATTACCACTGGAACGCCTCCTGGTGTAGGTATGGGTATGAAGCCTCAACAATTTTTAAAAGCTGGAGACACAATGAAGTTATCAATTGAAAACTTAGGTGAGCAAAACTCTAAAGTTGTTGCACTTTAAATAATTGTGAAGATAACTTCTATTAAAAGTCATGTACTTAGATATGAGTTAGACAAAGAACTTGGTTATTCTCAACAATATTATAAACATAGAACTGCTCATCTTGTGGAGGTTGAGACTGATGAAGGTATTACAGGATGGGGAGAATGCTTTGGACCAGGAAATATTGCATTAGCTAATAAGTATATTGTTGAAAAAGTTATCCAGCCAATAATAATTGGTGAAGATCCCTTAAATAAAGAACATATCTGGCAAAAAGTGTACAATCTTCTAAGAGATAGTGGTCAAAAAGGAATGCCAATACAAGCTTTATCGGGTGTGGATATTGCGTTATGGGACATCCTTGGAAAAAAATCCAAAGTACCTCTCTATCAACTTTTAGGTGGAAAATGTAATGAACATATTCCGGTTTATGGTTATGGGATGATGTTACAAAAAAAATCTACAGAAGAATTGATCAATTCATTTAAAGAGGAAGCAAAACAAATCAAGTCTAAAAATTTTAAAGCTATGAAGATGAAGATTGGCTTAGGTGCAAAGGAAGATCTTAAATTAGTACAAGCGGTTAGAGAAAGCATAGGAAAAGACTTTAGATTAATGGTAGATGCTAACCATGCATACAATTTAAAAGATGCTATTTATGTTGGTAAAGGATTGGATGAGTTAGATATATTTTGGTTTGAAGAGCCTGTAGCACCCGAGGACTATGAAGGGTATCGACAATTAAGAAGTAAAATTTCTACCAGTATTGCAGGAGGAGAGGCTGAATTTACAAAATATGGTTGGAACAAATTAATCTCCAATAATTGTATTGATATTGCCCAACCAGAAGTTTGCGGTTTAGGTGGGATTACTGAGTATTTAAAAGTCTCAGCTTTGGCACAAGCTAATTTTATCCCAGTTATCAATCATGTATGGGGGTCTGCAATAAGTATAGCTGTTAATTTACACTTACTTACAGCTCAACCTGATATGCCAGGAGGATTATTTCCCTCTAAATCAATGTTGGAATTTGATACCACTGAAAAAAATATTTTTATTACAGATCTACCAAATGAAGATTTTTCAATTTTAAAGCAGGTAAATGAAAATAATGGATTTACATCTGTAACTGATAATATTGGCATAGGTATTACTCCTAACAAAGATTTTATAAATGAATTTGAAATAAATGAATAAAATCAGAACTACCGAACCAAGAGTTATTTGGAATATTAAATGCAAATTAGGTGAGGGCACCTTATGGGTAAAAGAGCATAATTCTATTTATTTTGTAGATATTAAGAAAAAGAAAATCTGCATCTTAAATATTAAAAATAATAAAAAAAAACAAATTAAGGTAAATAAAGAAGTGGGTTTTTTAGCCCATGTTAAAAAATATATATTTATTTTGGGATTACAAGGAGAAATTAGAATTCAAAATCTTAAATCTAAAAAAATTTTAAAATCAATATTCACCGAACCAAATATTAAATTAAACAGAACCAATGATGGTAAAACAGACCCAGCCGGAAATCTATGGTTTGGCACTATGGATAACCTAGAGAGAAAAATTGAAAAAGGATCACTTTATAAATTAGATAAAAATTTAATATTAACTAAAGTTGATAAAAACTATAGAATTACAAATGGACCAGCATTTTTAGACCAATATAATTTTTACCATACCGATAGTTCAAAAAAAAAAATATATAAAATTAAAATAAATAAAAATAATAAAATTGTAAGTAAAAAAATTTTTAAAACTTTTTCTGATAAGGAAGGAGTTCCAGATGGCATGACTCTAGATAAAAATAAAAATCTATGGGTCGCTCATTATCATGGAGCCTGTATTTCTGTATTTAATAATAAAGCAAAGTTAATCCACAGAATTCAATTTCCTGCAAAAAATATTACCAATTGTACATTTGGTGGCAAAAATAATAATGAAATTTTTGTTACCTCAGCAACCAAAGGTATGAACAGTGCAGAATTGCGAAAATATAGATACTCAGGCTCTTTATTTAGTGTAAAAACTAACTCAAAAGGAATTTTACAAAAAAAATTTGTTTTGAGCGATGAAAAAAAGAGATCTTTATTATGAAAGAATACCTACAAAGTTACTTAGAGAAGATATCCGTTATCTTGGAAATATTCTTGGAGAAGTAATTAAAGAACAGGAAGGTATTAAGTTTTTTAATCTGGTTGAAAAGGTCAGAAAGCTATCAAAAGCAAATAAAATAAATCTTAAAAATAAGAATTCATTCAAAAAACTAGTCAAAACAGTAAGAAATAGTAATCCAATCGATACTCTCAGATTAACTAGAGCATTTACTCATTTAATTAATTTTATAAATCTAGCTGAGTCAATTGATACATCAAGAAATCTTGATGAATATGAAACTAAGCGTAAAAATCTAAAATATAATATTTTTATTGAAGAAATATTTGAAAAACTCTTTAAAAATAAAAAAATATCTAACAATAAAATTTATAACCTTGCTAAAAATCTAGATATTGGAATAGTTTTAACTGCCCATCCAACAGAGGTAAAAAGAAGAACTTTAATTCAGAAATATCATAAGATTATAGAAATTCTAGAACAAAGAGATCTTTATAATTCTCATCCATCAAAGTTAACACAATTAAATAAACAACTTCATGATGAGTTTACAATTATTTGGAACACTGATGATCTTAAAAGAACCAAACCTTCTCCATTTGATGAGGCAAGATGGGGCTTGGCGATTATAGAAGATAGTTTGTGGGACACAATTCCTAAAGTTTACAGAAGGTTAAATTCAATTTTTTTGAAAAACATGAATAGAGGATTACCAAAAAACTTCAATCCAATTCAGTTTGGCTCATGGATGGGTGGAGATAGAGATGGAAATCCTAATGTAACTGCAAAAGTTACTAAAGAAGTAATTTTATTATCAAGATGGGAAGCAGCAAAACTATATGAAAAATCTTTGACTAAAATTATTAGATCCTACTCAATGAAAAAATGTTCAAAAAAAATAAACTCTAAAGTTGGTAAAACTTTTGAACCATATCGAGTTTTTCTAAGACCTCTTAGAGATAAATTGAGACTAACTCATAGATCTATAGAACAATATTTTATTAATAAGACACCTTTAGATAAAAATATTTTATTAAGTTCAACTGAAGAAATTTTAAAACCTTTGAGGGTTGTAAGAGAATCTTTAGAACAAAACCAAAATGAAAACGTTGCAAGTGGTGACCTACTAGATCTCATGCGAAGAGCAAAATGTTTTGGAATAAATTTAGCTAGACTAGATATAAGACAAGAGTCTTCAAGACATAGACAATTAATTGCTGAACTTATTAAAAAGAAATTTAATAAAAATTATTATAATTTTACTGAGGAAGAAAAAATTAATTTTTTAAAATCTAAATTAACTTCAACTAAGAGCTATATTAATAAATTTAAATTTTCTAATAAAGAGAACAATGAAGTTTGGTCTACTTTTAAAATACTTGCAGATGAACCCTCAGAGTGCTTAGGAGCATATGTAATTTCAATGACTACGTCTGTGTCAGATATTTTGTCAGTTTCATTTCTACAAAAAGAGGCAAAAATAAATAATAAATTAAGAGTAGTTCCTTTATTTGAAACATTAGATGATTTGATTAATGCAAAATCAATAATGGAGAGTTTATTTTCAAAAAAATGGTACAGAAAACTAATTAATAATAAACAAGAAGTAATGATAGGATATTCAGACTCTAGTAAGGATGCAGGAAAAATATGTGCTAGCTGGCATCAATACAAAGCCCAAGAAGAAATCGTTAAATTAGGAAAAAAATTCGATGTAAATGTTACTTTTTTTCATGGAAGAGGGGGCTCACCTGGTAGAGGTGGTGGACCAATTCAGGCTACTTTAAGATCGCAACCTCCAGGTTCAGTTAATGGAAAGATTAGGATTACCGATCAGGGTGAAGTTATTCAGCAAAAATATGGCTATCAACCAATAGCTGAATATAATCTATGTAGTTACATAGGTGCTGTAACTGAAGCAACATTAAATCCTCCACCTACTCCTAAACAAAACTGGAGATTACTAATTGAAAAAATGTCCGATATTTCTAAAAGTTCATATAGAAAAAATATTAATCAAAGCTCTGAATTTATTAAATATTTCAAAACTGTCACACCTAGTGCAGCTTTAGGAAAACTATCAATTGGATCGAGACCATCAAAAAGAAAAAATGTTGATAATATTAGGAGTTTAAGAGCTATACCTTGGGTGTTCGCATGGACACAAATAAGATTGATGTTGCCTGCGTGGTTAGGTAGCGCTGAGGCTTTAAGATATGCTTATATAAAAAAGTTTAGAAATACCTTAATAGACATGGAAAAAAATTGGCCCTTTTTCAATTCAATGTTAGACATTCTTGATATGGTAATTACTAAAGCTGATCCTGAAATTTCAAAAATTTATGAAAAATATTTAGCAGATAATGCACTAAAAAGGGTTGGACAAAAACTTAGATTTCAATTTAAAGTAATAAAAAAATTAAATAAAAAAATCACTACAAAAGAAATTATTTTAACACGTAAACAATTCAGAACTTTAATAACTGTCAGAGCTGTATACTCTGAAGTACTAAATATTATCCAACCAATAGTTATATTTAAACTTAAAAAAAATAAAAAAATGTCTGACAAAAAATATTTAAATGATGCTCTTTTAACATCAATAGCTGGAATATCAGCAGCCATGAAAAATACAGGTTAAATGTTTGAATACTTAATTGCTTTTGGTGCAGGTCTTATAAGTTTTTTATCTCCATGTGTTTTACCACTGATACCTGGATATGTTTCCTACATTTCAGGTCAATCGCTTCAAGAGGTAATTGAGTCTAAAAAAACTAATATTTTTTCTTTGGTTTTATTTTGTTTAGGCTTTTCAACTGTATTTGTTCTTTTAGGAGCGTCAGCATCTTTTCTAGGTCAAGCTCTCTTACAAAATTCAGAAATTTTAAGAATTCTTGCAGGATTAATAATTATTATATTTTCATTTCAATTACTTGGAATAATAAACATACCATATCTTAATTTTGAAAAAAGATTTGATGCAAAAGAATCTAGAAACATTTTATTTCCATATGTAATTGGACTTGCATTTGGCTTTGGATGGACTCCTTGTATCGGACCAATTTTAGGTTCTATTTTGGCCCTAGCCTCAATTGAAGAAACACTTACTAGAGCAATAATTTTATTGATATTTTATTCCTTAGGTCTTGCTATACCTTTTGTTTTGTCAGGATATTTAATTCAAAGATTTTTATTATTTTCTAAAAATTTTAGAAAAAACATAAATTTAATCTCAAAAATAGGTGGAATAACTCTTTTAGTTACAGGTATTTTAATTTTAACTAATCAATTACAGGCAATTGGTTTTTATATAATTAAAGTTTTTCCTTTTATGCAAAATTTCGGCTAAAAAGAAGAGATGAAAATCTATCAAATAGACTCAAGTGCCAGAAAAAAAGGTTCAACTTCAAGAGCTTTAGCTAAAAAATTATTAGATAAGATCAAAAAGCCTGGAGACGAAGTTTTGTATCGAGATTTAGATGAGGAAATGCTTTTCGTAAGTGGACTTACTGAGTCTGGGATGAAAATTGATGAAAAAGACCAAACAGAACATCATAAAAAAATGTTTGAGTTATCAGACCAACTAGTAAAAGAACTTAAAGAAAGTGATATAATAATTATTTCAGCTCCTATTTATAATTATGGTCCACCAGCCACATTAAAAGCTTGGACAGATTTAGCCGCAAGAATTGGAGAAACTTTTAAGTTTAAACCTAATGGAAGAAGAGAAGGACTATTAAAAAATAAACAAGCTTATTTGGTTATTACCTCTGGGGGCACTAAACTAAATAGCTCTGAGGATTTTTTAACTCCTTGGCTAAAATTTATTTTAAATTTTTTTGGCATTGAAAAAGTAGATGTTATTAGTGCTGATCAAATGGCTTTGGATTATGATAAATCTATTAAAGATGCAGAAGCTCAAATCGAAAGTCTATTCAAAAAATAATCGTAAAATTAATTAAATATTAACTTTAATCTGTACAAATTTAATAGTAAGAGTTTTTCGTGGATAAATTTAATTATAAAAATTACTCAATATTTTATAATTTCCTAAATAGATTAGCTAAAGATTTAACAAAGTTGTATCATCAAAAACTTTGTAAAAATTTCAAAGTATCTAATAAAGTTAAAGGTAAAGGGTATGATCCAGTAACTACATCTGATAAAGCTTTTGAAAAATTTATTAGATTAAAAATAAACGAAAAATTTCCAAATCACCAAATTGTTGGAGAAGAATTTGGTTTCAAAAAATCAAAAAGTGATTACACTTGGGTTATAGATCCAATTGATGGGACAAGATCTTTTGTTATTGGCAGTCCTACTTGGAGTAATTTAATATCTCTTAACTATAAACAATTACCTGTAATGGGATTAGTTAATTTTCCTGTATTAAATAAATTCTATTTGAATAGGACAGATAAAATTGCACATGTTTTTGAAAATGGAAAAAAAAGAAGATTAAAGGTAAATGGAAGTGCAAAAATAAAAGGTGTTAAGCTTACAGCTGCTTTTCACGGATATTTGTCATTTTCACAACAAGCAAAAATTTCTCAAATATTAAAATTAAATCATTTTCCAACTTCTGACGCGTTAAGTTATATGCAAGTAGCTGATGGTACTTTAGATGTAGCAATCCAATGTGGTAACCATATTTGGGATATTCATCCCTCTATACCTATTATAAAAGCTGCGGGTGGAGTGGTTACGAACTGGAGAAATGAAAATATTATTAAAAGAGATAATGCTTTGGTGTCAGCTAACAAATTAGTGCATAAAAAAATACTTAAATTATTAAGTCCACTTAAAAAAATTTAAATTTTACTTTGTAATTTTATCCACAAATCTTCGGGCAATTGGCCCAACTATCAAAGCTGTTGATATAGCTATTGGCAGTCCTACAGCCCAAGCTTTTAAAAATCTATTTATAAACTCTTTATCTATACCAGTATTAATATATGTAATAATAAGAGTCATAAATAAACTCATTCCAAAACCCATAATCAATATAAACAACAAATTAGAATATTTTTTGGGAAACATTTTTAATTATTACCTAATAAATTCACCATTAGCACACCAATAATAATTAATACTAAACCTATTAATGAGTAAAAATTTGGAACTTGATTAAATCTAATAATACCTACTACAACAGTTGCAATGATTGTTAGACCAGCAAATGAGGCGTAAGTAATTCCCATTGGTATATTTTTCATAACCAAAGAAAGTGCATACATGCATAAGACTATAGTAATTGCAGTAATTAAACTTGGAAAGAAAAGAGTAAAACCCTCAGCACTTTTTGCAAAACTATTAGAAGTAACGCCTAGAAAAACTGCAATCCCTAGAAATAGGTAAGAAGTAGTGAGACTCATTTAATGACATTAAATGAAATCTCACTAAATTTATATAATTATTTAGGTATTGGAGTAGCGCCTGTCTCCAAGCTTGCTATTTTTCCATCTTTATATTTGTAAACAGCCATTACAGCTTCAACATTACCATCATTAAATGTTACAAAAGAATGATGAACACCGACCTCATCATTTTCATAAACTATTCTTACTTTATCTTGATTAATGTCACCACTCATGGCCCATTTCATTACATCAGCTTTAGTTAAAACATTTCCTGACTTATGCATTGTAAATTTAAAATCATCATGCAAAAGTTCGTTCATTGCTGCTTCATCTTTATTTTTCAAAGCAGCGCTATATTTTTCTAATATCGACATTTTTATGCTCCTTGTATTATTATTCCGTTAGAAATTGCGTTATCTAATCGGATTTGTTTAATTGGTTGATATTCTTCTGAATTGTACCACTCCAATGCTTTTTCGTAAGAGGGAAACTTTAATACAATAGTTCTGCTATATTGCCAATTTCCTTCTACAACTTGATTTGTTCCACCTCTAACAATGTACTCTCCACCAAACTTTTCAACAATTGGCTTCACTTTAATAATATACTCATTGTAGTCTTCTGGATTTGTTACATCAATGTTAAAAATAACAAAACCTGCCTGCATATCTATTCACCTCTGTGAATAGTATTATGAACTGGAAAAATTTGAGGTTCTCCTGGATCAATACCCATTTCTTCTAATATAGGACCTAATTTTTTTCCATGATCTTCAAAAGATTCCATTGTATCGTAAACCACTGAAACCTTCATTTGATCTCCTTCACCAAAGCATACTTCAAAGTCTAATCCTTTGTGAGGATGTATTCCTAGCTCATATTCTTTTTTTACAATTGCATCATATTGCTCTGCAGTCATAGACTTTGGAGCGTATCTAACCATTATACTCATATTTTTCCTTTTTTAGTATATACTCTAAAGCTTTACCTCTGACATTTCCCATAGCTGAGCACTTTCTATGCATTCTTCATAAATTGCTTTAGCAGTTGGGTTATTTCCAGATACAAACTCTTTCATTCCTGGTTCATTATGAACTGTAACTTTAAACAGCATACCTGTTTTATCTGGTTTCATTGCTCCGATGGTTTTTTCTGGATAGGCAACACTTTTTCTTACACCCATACCCTCATCAGACTGCATCCATCCCATGAAAGTTTCCATTTTACCTTCTTTAAAATTTACTAACGCTAACATCTCTTTTTCCATTTTTATCTCCTTTACTATATTATTCTAAAGTTCCTCTTAATTTTTCAATATCTTCTTTAGAACCTGGTATCAGTTTATATATAAATGAATTACATTCATCATTTCTTTCATTATTAAATGGTTTCCCAATTAATTTGTCTAATTCTTCAATTGTCCCTTTATTAATTTCTTCTTCTTTTACTTTTTCACTTACTAAGTAAGCTCTAACTATTTTGAAAGAAGCATTGGCATATTCAAGTTTTATTGCTTCAATTTTATCAGCATCAATAAATGTAATTGCCGTATAGTGGCCCAAGCATTTTATTGCCTCTTTTTTATCTGCTTCAGAAATGTGCCCACCTGCAAATGCAAAAGTTGAATTAATTAACAAAAAAAAAAATATGATGGCTTGTTTCATATTAATAAAGAGTTTGTACTACTTTTTTAACTCTTTCTTCTCCGTTTGGAACAGTAGAATTTACAAAACTATGACAAGCTTCAGTTTTAGCCTCGTCATATTTTGAACCGTAATATTTATCTACAGCTTTATTTACTCCATCGTCCCATTCTTTTGCAGCAATACCTGTTTCTAAAGCATATGCTTTAAGAACTTTTACTGAAGCCATCGATTTTTCCTTCATACTGTACTCAAAAGTTTCACCAGAGGGTAAAAAATAGTTAGCCATATAAATTCCACTACATTCCCAAGCTTTAGATTTATCACTATCAGACATCCCTGCAATTGCGGTTGATGAAAGTAAAGCACTAAATAATAATACCAATGTCGTTTTTTTCATTTTACCTCTTATTTGTTGAAATCAAAAACTTCTTCTTTAACCTCTGTAAATTGGTGAGGTTCAAAAAAATCATTCATCTGAGAAAGCTGTTCATTAATAGCATCAGTACTTTCTGCCATCCAATGACAAAACATTGTCATAGTATCACCCGGGGTGAAATATGTCATTTGGCATTTTGCTTTATCACTAGTGGAAGATTTAATCATATCTTCTCTGGACATGCCTCCTGTAACCTCGTTAAATTTGTCTTTCATTTCTTTCGATTTGAAAGTGTGAGTTACCATATAGTATTTCATTTTTTCTCCTTTTTTTGTTGTTTAGTCAGAGCAAATGCTCATTACTGTCGTTTCTTGTTTGTGTCCTGATTGTTCAATTACTTTAGCATTTTCAGGATCTTGCATAAATTTTTGCATCGTATCTGCTGCAGGTGTTTCCATTACGATATGCACTTTATTTATATTTTCTATTTCATTTCCAACATAAATTGTCTTAATTCCTGCGGATTCTCTTGCATTAGAATGTTGGTCAAACATTTTTTTCCAATGAACCCAATCATTAACCTCAAAGTTACCAATAATTTTTACCATTATTCGCCCCAAACTCCTGCAAATTCGTATGCTTCAACAGGTTCGTCACCAACAACCCAAGCGTCATGGCCCGGCTTGACAGAATAAGAATCTCCAGCAGTATAACTAATCTCTGTTCCATCATCATGTTTTGCAAAAACAGTGCCTTTGGTGATTATTCCTATATGATTTGCCTGACAACTATCAGTTCCAATATGTGGCTTAACATCTGTGGACCATCTCCACCCTGGTTTTAAATGTAATCTGACTACCCTTTGACCACCAACTTTAACCGCCTCTATTTTAGCATTATTAAATTTATCAACCACTTCATCGGCTTTATCAAAAGTTTTGACTTCTATACTGCTCATATATATCTCCTCCTTTTATTAATTACTGCTGTGATAATTTTGTAGCTCCAGTTTCTAATTCTATAATTTTGCCATCTTTAAATTTCCAGCAACACATTAAAGCTTCTTTGTTTCCATCCTCGGCATAAGTAACAATAGAATGATCAAAACCTATTTCATCGTTTTCATATAAAATTCTATATTTATCAACTTTCATGAAGCCTTTATTAATTGCCTCAATCATTCCTGTTTTTCCACTTTCAGTATAGGTTCCTTGAAGATGAGAATACCTCTTATAATCATCATGAATTATCTCAGCTGCTGCCGCACCATCTTTTTCCATGATGACTTTATTTAGTTTTTCTAAAATTGACATATTGTTCTTTACTTCTTCATTGCATTGAACATGCTAAGTGTATCATCAAAAGTCATCATAACTTTAGTTTTTCCCTCGTCACTCACTTCAAAATAGTGACCGAACATAGTATCCATGTTATCCGCAGTTGCATGAACTCTTGCGAATACTTTATTACCTTCACTTATCATATCTAAAACTTTTAAATGGAAATTTGGCCAAGTAGCTGGGATCTTAGACATTGCAGCCATCATAGCTTGTTTTCCTTTGTGAACTCCAGAAAGTGGATGTACACCTTCTTTGCCTGGAAATGTCCAAACGACTTCATCATCGATTATATCTTTAAAAAATGTTTCCATATCTCCTGAACCAAATAGTTCATATGCTTTTTTAGTTTGTTCTTTTGCGTCCATAGTTTTCCTTTAATTTTTTTTAATTATCAAAATTATTCTATTTTTAGGTTAACACTGTTACACATTCATTAAAACGTCATGCGTCAAATGTGTATATTAAATATGCAAAAACTTCATCAACTCACAATTGAAATTTGATTTATTTTCGCAAAAAATAAAGTGTATTTAAAACCTATCTTTGATATTGTTAAACATGGTTGAAAAATTTAATGGAATTTTTTATTTAATTCTTTTTTTAATTCATTTTATAGGCTTTGCTTACTATGGATTTAGATGTGTTTTCCAAACTCAATCTTTTTTAAATCAATATGGCATGGACGCTACAGGTGCCGGTGTAGTAAGATTTTTTGGATCTATTTTTATTGGCTCAACCTTAATGGCAATCTATGTCGGCTTTATAAGACCTAACGGCTTGGAAGCTACTTGGGGTTTCTTTAATGTAATTTTCTTGCAAAACCTATGTGCATTTATAGTTGGTTTCTATAGTACCAAAATAAATAAACTTGGACATACAGATAAAACTTCAGATGAAGCAATTTATGCTCCGTTAGTTCTTACAATATTAAGTGGTGTTCTTTGCTACGGATTAGCTGATAAAATTTATGTTTAGAACCAAATAGGTATTGGTAGTCCTTTTTCTTCTAAGAACTTTTTATTGAACATTTTAGTAGCGTATTTATCACTTCTGTCACAAAGAATAGTAACAATTGTTTTTCCTGGTCCTAATTCTTTACCCATTCTAATAGCTCCTGCAATATTAATCCCACAGCTAGTTCCTAAGCTTAATCCTTCATTTTGAATTAAATCATAGAGAATTGGTAATGCCTCTTTGTCATCAATTGAATAAGCATCGTCAATTTTAGCATCTTTAAAATTTGCTGTTATCCTACTAGATCCAATTCCCTCAGTTATAGAGCCACCTTCAGATTTTAATTCTCCATTTTTTATATAATTGTAAAGAGCAGAGCCTTTTGGATCAGATAAATGAATTTTTATATCTTTATTTTTTTCTTTAAGAGCATTACTAACCCCTGAAATAGTTCCACCGGTACCTGAAGAACACACAAATCCATCAACTTTACCTTCGGTTTGATCCCAAATTTCTTTGCCCGTTCCTTCATAATGGCCTTTTGCGTTTGCAGTGTTATCAAATTGGTTAGCCCAAATTACTCCATTATTATTTGTCGGTCTAAGTTCATCAGCTAGCCTTGCTGCGACTTTAACAAAGTTGTTATCATCTTTGTAAGGTTTAGCTGGAACTAATTTTAATTCTGCACCAAGGTTTTTAAGAATATCTTTTTTTTCTTGGGTTTGATTATCATTCATTACAATGATTGTTTTATATCCTAATGAATTTCCTAATAGACCCAGTCCAATTCCAGTATTTCCTGCAGTGCCTTCTACAACTGTTCCACCTTTAGCAATTAATTTTTTCTCTTGGGCATCTTTAATTAAAGCAAGGGCCGCTCTATCTTTGACAGAACCTCCAGGATTTAAAAACTCAGCTTTTCCAAAAATATTACAACCAGTTATTTCTGATGCAGCTCTTAATTTTATTAAAGGAGTATTTCCAATCCCTGAAATAAAATCATTTTGAATATCATTCATTATTCTGATTTTTTATCACTATCAGGGGTAATACCATAAGGTTTAAATTCATTATCAGCGAGACCAACATTTTTAGCAGGTATACCAACCATCACAGCTTTTTCTGGAACATCTTTTGTAATAACAGCATTTGCTCCAATTTTTGCACAACATCCAACAGTCACTGGACCTAATACTTGAGCACCTGAACCTATAACAACTTCATTTTCAATTGTTGGATGACGTTTAACATTTCTTTGATTATCTGAATTTATAGATGGAGCTATTCCTCCTAAAGTTACCATATGATAAATTGTGACGTTATCTCCAACTTCAGAGGTTTCTCCAATAACAACTCCCATCCCATGATCAATAAATAAATTTTTTCCTATTTTTGCTTTAGGATGAATTTCAATTCCAGTTAGGAATCTTGAAAATTGTGAAATGATTCTTGCAATCAAATCAAATTTTGCAGTACTAAAAAAATTAGCTAGCCTATGAAAAAAAACTGCCTTCACACCTGGATAAGTTAAAATTAAACTTAATTTTGATTTAGCCGCAGGATCTCGGTCAATTATTGATTGTAAAAAGTCATTCATATTTATGCTAGTTGAATTTAAAATTACAAGTTATATAGTGATTAAATTCATTAATTAAAGGATGATTTATGTATAAAAACACTAACTGTTTTCACCTGGCAATTCCATGTGGAGATTTAGAGATAGCGAAAAAATTTTACAGTGAAACTTTAGGATGTAGATTAGATAATTCAGCTCAGGAATGGGCAGATGTTGATTTTTGGGGAAATGAATTAACTCTTCACAAAAGTGAGCACAAATTAGATAGTGAAAGACATGATGTAGATATGGGCAATGTTTCCGTTCCTCATTTTGGAGTACATTTATCCAGAAAAGATTTTGATAGTTTAAAACAAAGATTAAAAGATAGTGGAACAAAATATTATGACGAACCTTATTTGAGATTTAAGGGGACAAAATATGAGCAAGAAACTTTCTTTGTTAAAGATCCAAACGAAAATATTTTAGAAATTAAGACACTCACAGCAAATTCAGAATAATTTTTTTTGATGAAAAAAAATCTGGATTCTTACGCTGAAACCTTGTTTCATCTGATTAACTTTAGAAGTAGACAGTTTAGAGATTCAAGATCAATGATCGGTATTGATTATGAATCGTTTATAATCCTTTCTACAGTTGGTGCTCACCATTTAGCTCACAACACCAAACAAGGAAGCAACTGGGATAGTGTGTGGGAAGCAACCAGACAAGAACATGTTGGAGAATTTTATAGTAAAAAAAAATTAACAATTTTTGCTGTTGCTCATTTACTCGATATACCAAAAGAAACTGTTAGAAGAAAAGTTGAAATGTTAAAAAAGAAGAAATTCATTTCTTATACTTCTCAATTAGGTTTATTACCTTCCGATAAAATCGAGGATATTATGAAACCTTTTGCAAAGAGGGAGCTTTTATCACTTGCAAAATTTTTACAAGCCTTAAAAAAACATAAAGCCTTAGATGAACTGTTAAACTTAAAAGAATAGTAAATAATTTGGAATTTCTATTATTAGGTTTTTTTACCAGCCTGAGTTTAATTTTAGCTATTGGAGCTCAAAATATTTTTGTAATAGAGCAGGGCTTAAAAAAACAATTTACGTTTACAGTTTGCTTAATTTGCTCAATTTCAGACTGTTTTCTTATATTTGTTGGTATTTTTTTATTTTATTATTTTAATCAATATTTTACTTCAACAATTGAACTAATCTTTAATATTATTTTACTTTTATTCTTAATTTACTTTATTTACTCAAAAATTAAATCAGGTAGCCAAAAAATTAACTTTAATAAAAATTATAAGAAAACATCCTTAGTAAGTATAATTTTTAAAACTTTAGGATTTACTTATTTAAATCCTCACGTATATTCAGATACTGTTTTTTTTTTAGGGAATTTTTCTAAAAACTTTTTATTAACTGATAAAATAATATTTGGAATTGGAGCTTCATTCGCTTCTTTTTTATTTTTCTTTTTTATTGGTTACCTGTCACAATTTTTTTCTAAATACGCTGATAATTTAAAAATATGGAAAATAATCAACTTATTTATAATTATTTTTATGAGTGGTTTAGCAGTTTATGTATTGCTAGATATTATCTAGACAGCACAGCTCATATCTTGACCACAGCACAATGGTGATTTAATTTTACCATGATCATCAGGGCATTTAGATATTTGAACCTGACTACCATCGTCTAATTTTAGCATGTCATCAACTAATGGTTTGTCACATTTTCCACAAGTAGCATTCACAGACATACCACACTTTGAACATTCGTAAGTTGCCATAAGATTTTCCTTAATAATCATTATACATTTATTTTTTATAAACTAGCATCAATTTTTCTATTAATTAAGGATCGTTTTTGTCACTTTTTAGATTGTGGCATAACTAATCATTGAATTATCTGTTAATTTTAATACTTATTTTTAATGAGCAACAAAAGAAGTTTTATTAAACTATTTGGTTTATCCTTGTTAACATATGTAATTGCTCCTTATAAGTTTGCTTTTTCAGAAGTTAAAAAAATTATCAACAAAAATTTAACCAAAAAACAAAAAGAAATCATGTTTAATGGGGGAACGGAGAGACCCTTTACAAGTAAATTGTTAAAAGAAGATAGGAAAGGGTTTTATCACTGTGCAAACTGTGGGGCTAAATTATTTTCTTCAGAGGCAAAATTTGACAGTGGAACAGGTTGGCCTTCTTTCTCTGAAGCTTTACCGGGAGCCTTTAAAACTAAAATAGATTATTCTTTTGGTATGAGAAGAATGGAATATCACTGTGCAAATTGTGGTGCTCACCATGGACATGTTTTTCTTGATGGCCCAACTGCTACTGGAAAAAGATTTTGTAGTAATGGTTTATGCTTGTTGTTTGTTCCAGAAACTTAAAATTATTTTGAAAATCCGTATTTTTTTAGTCTAACATCACCAGTTCGTGCATGTGCTTCCATGCCTTCGTATCTGGAAATTCTTGCAGCTGCTGCACCTACTAATTCTGTAGAGTTTTTTGTCATTCTTTGAAAACTCAAAGTTTTTATAAATTTTCCAACAAATAAACCACCCGTATATCTTCCTGCACCTTTAGTTGGCAATATGTGGTTTGTTCCTGAACATTTATCTCCATAAGCAACGGTAGTTTCTTCTCCAACAAACAGTGATCCATAGTTGGTTAGTCTTTCATGAAACCATTTCAAATTTTCTGTTTGAACTTCTAAATGTTCTGGTGCGTACTCATCACTAATTTTTACCATTTCCTCGTCGGTATCACATAAAATTACTTCACCGTAATCTCTCCAAGCAGCATCTGCACTTTGCCTTGGAACTTCAGGAAGTTCGGTAATTAATTCTGGAACTCTTTTCATAACCTTTTCTGCAAGTTCTTTACTGGTAGTATACAACCAACAAGGTGAATTATAACCGTGTTCAGCTTGGCCAACTAAATCAACTGCTACAATTTCTGGATCGGCTTTAGCATCAGCAATAATTCCAATTTCAGTCGGTCCAGCAAATAAATCAATACCCACTTTTCCAAATAAAATTCTTTTTGCTTCAGCCACAAACTGATTACCTGGTCCAACAATAATATCCGCAGGCGGGTTATTAAATAAACCATTTGTCATTGCTGCAATAGCTGGAACACCACCAAGATTTAAAATCACATCTGCTCCACATAAATCAGCGGTATAAACTATAGTCGGATGAGCACCCACACCCTCTTTAGGAGGACTGCATGCAATAATATTTTTAACTCCAGCAACTTTAGCAGTGGTAACACTCATCACCGCAGAGGCTATGTGAGCATATCTGCCGCCAGGGATATAACAACCAGCTGTATTTACAGGTATCAATTTTTGTCCAGCATATAAGCCATCTGATAATTCAACTTCGAAATCTTGGCCATAGTTTTTTAATTGAGCTTCAGCAAACTTTCGAACTCGATCAAATGAAAATTTAATGTCATCCTTCGTTTTTTGATCTAAGGATTTTTTTATTTCTTCAATTCTTTCTTTTGAAACAACTATTTCACCATCGTATTTGTCAAATTTTTTAGTTAGATCAATACAGCCTTGTTCTTTAGTATTGTCTAAATCTTTTAAAAGATCCTGAACGATCCCTGTGGTTTTAGTATCATCTGTTGACGAAGTCTTTGGTGATTTTTTTAAATATGTAATTGTCATTTATTTTAAGCTTTTTATATTATCTTTAATCTAAAGCAACTACTGCAGCAGCAATAGATGCTAACCTTGCAGGAGCTTCATCTGATCTACTTGTGATCACAACTGGAACTTTACCACCAATTACGACACCTGCAGCACATGCACCCATAAAATATATCATCATTTTTACCAAAGCATTTCCTGCTTCAACACTAGGAACTAATAGTACATCTGCCTCACCAGCCACTGAATTTTTTATACCTTTAATACTTGCAGACTTTTTTGATATACTGTTGTCAAATGCTAGAGGGCCAAATACATCAGCATTTAAATTTTCTTTTTCTGCTAATTTTGTGAGCTCAGCTGCCTCTAATGAAGTAGGTACACTCTCAATTACCTCCTCTGTTGCTGATAATATAGATACTTTTGGTCGAGAAATACCAATTCTGTGTGAGAAGTTTACAACATTCTTAAGAATGTGCATTTTTGTTTTGATATTAGGTAATACATTTAAAGCACCATCAGTAATAATTAATGGCGCATCATCTTTTTCAATGGTCATATGCCAAATATGACTTAATCGAGTTTTACCCATTAAATTATATTCACGCTTTAGAACTTCTTTCATTAAAATATCAGTATGAATATGACCTTTTACAATTATTTTCACTTTATCTTCGCTTGCTAGTTTAGCAGCTATAGGAGCTGTATTGTTTTCTACAGCCTCATCAATAATTTCATATTGAGAAATATCCCATTTTAAATCTTCAGCACATTTTTGAATTTCTTTTTTATTCCCAATAAAAATAGGTTCTATTAAATTTTCTTTAACCGCATCCTGAACAGAAAGCATTGGTAAGGGCATTCCTGCATTTACAACTGCAGCTTTAACTCCTTTTTTTTTATGTGCTACATCAAGCAGATTGTTTGGGCAGACAATTTCTTTATTAGATAACATTTAAATGTTTATTATTAATATTTAATTGAAAGTATATAGGCAATTGTTCCCATATTTACTAACTAAATTTTTCTATAAACATTCTAATTTATATTTATTTTATTAACCTATCATAGTGCTATGATATTTCTGCTATGGAAATAGTAACAACAATTGCACCAATAGTTTTAGCCCTAATCATGCTAGGATTGGGTCTTGGTCTTTCAATTAAAGATTTTACAAGAATATTAAGAACTCCAAAAGATTTTATTGTAGGTTTTTTATCTCAATTAATTTTGTTGCCAATTGTAGCTTTAATCATTGCACTAACTCTCGATCTTCCATCTGCTATTGCGGTAGGTCTCATGATAATTGCTGCTGCACCTGGGGGTGTTACTTCAAATGTTTTAACTAAATTTGCCAATGGCGATGTAGCATTATCAATTTCTTTAACTGCAGTAACTAGTCTAATTTGTATTATTACAATTCCAATAATTGTAATCAGTTCCGCTAGTATTTTAGGAGTTACCATTTCAAAAGAAATCTCAGTAATTGGAATTGCTTTGAAAATGGCCTTAGTAGTTACAGTCCCTGTAATTATTGGAATGATTATAAGAGGTTTTGCTGAAAATTTTATTTTATCTAAAATTAATTTAATTAATAAATTAACAGGATGGTTATTTGTAATTGTATTTGTTGCAATATGGATTGAGGAAAAAGATAATATTTTTACCTATCTAGCTCAGGCAGGTTTAGCAGTTTTAATTTTAAATATTGCAATGATGGTACTAGCTTATTTTATTGCTAAAAAGTTTGTATCAGGAGCAGCACAACAAAAATGTATTGCATTAGAATGCGGTCTGCAGAATGGTACTTTAGCAGTGTTTGTTGCAACATTAATATTTGATGAGGTAGCTTATATGGTGCCAACAGGAGCCTATGCACTGCTAATGTATATAACTGGATTTATTTTTATTTATATCTTAAGAAAAAATAATTAATTATCTCAAATAACTAGGAACAAAGTCTTCATCTTTGTCTTTACCAGAGTCAATAATTTTAATCTGGTTAAATACTTTATAAATAAAATTACTTAAAGTTAACATATTTGCATATTGTAATTCACTACTTCGTTTTAATTTTGCACCTTGAATATTAATAAAAAGAAGTTTTTTTTCATTCATACTTAGGTAATTATTATCGATTAAATATTTTAATTTTCTAACAACGGTGGGCCGCGGAATTCCAGTGATATCAGATAAAGACATTGCATTCATTCCTCTTCTATCAGAACCCATAACTTTTTTTTGATATGTTTTTAAGTTTAAGTCTTTTACTTTAAAACTCTTATTGTGAGATGCGTTAAGCATTACTAAAATTCCAATACACATAGTTTCCAGATCCTTTACTTCTTTTCTCCACCTCTTTGTATAAATAAATATAAATTTATAAAACTGATACCAACAAAAAGAAAAATTTTCTTTCATAGAGTATGAAATTTCATCAACAGTAAAAATTTTTTCATTTGGTAATAATTTATTAAATTCGAATAACAAAGAACTCATATCTTTTAGAGTTTCTATAGCTTGGGTAGCAACAAGTGTACTCCTATTAACAAACATTTTTTTTCCAGATTTTTTAATTACATCCTCTTTTTCTAATTCTAATATTTTTCTTCTTACGGTTTCTTTTGGTATATTTAGATCTTTTGAGATATCGCTGATATTTATTTTTTCAATTTCTATTGATCTATCTTTATAAAAAGTGTCGTAATCAATAATTAACCCGTTTCTTCTGAAAACAATAAGATCTTTATTGATGAAGTAAATAATAATTATATATTTATCTATATCTTTATGGACGTTATATGCTCGTATTAACCAATTGCTGATTAAGTAATAATAACTTGGAGCTAATTTGCTAAAATTATTGCTAATAATTTTAAAAATTTCTTTTTCATCAATTTGAGCCGATACACTCGGTATTATTGTCATTGTTATCTCCAGACCCACTATGGACAATTGTAAAAGTAATATCAACCCAAATTGGACTCTCAAAACATATTAAATTTTAATGCAACGTGGTTTAATTATAAAATGAATAATGAAGGCTTAACTAGAACATCTAACGTTGTAGATGACCCCACTCAAGAAACTGAGACTCCTCTTAGAGTGAACGTAGATGTTCTAAAGCAAAGACTAATTGAACGACAAAGAAAAGACAGAGTTAAGCGAACAATTATTTTATCTACAGTGGTGGTATCTTTAGGCGCTTTGACAGTGTTAACTTATTAAAGTTTCCAAGTCATTTTTAATTATATCTGGAATAAAAATTTCTTTTTTTAGATTATTTTTATATCTGTAAAACTTATTTTGTCCTGGATACATTATTTCTTTTACTCCTTTAACTTTTGGAAGTTTTTTAATTGTTTGAATATTATCTTTTATTCTTTGATTGTAATTTTTTTGAAATAAATTTGCTTTAAAGGTAATGAATAAATGCCCAACATTTTGTGGTCCAGAAAAATCATCGAACGGATCTTTTACTCGTCCTGCATGATTTCCACCTGTGATTACTCCACTTAAAATATCCACCATCCATGCAAGACCTGATCCCCTAAATCCTGCAATTGGGAGCTGAACACCTTCTAATGCTTTTTTGGCGTCATTAGTTGGTTTACCAAACTTATCTAATGCAACACCTTCAGGAATTTTTTGATTGTTTCTTGCAGCAACTCTTATTTTACCTCTGTTGATCATAGAGATTGAAGTATCCAATATAAAAGGAATTTTTGAACCACTAGGTGTTCCAAAACATATGGGATTTGTACCAAATAAACTTTTTAAAGCACCGTGGGGTGCAACTGCAGGTGGGGCGTTGGTATAAATCATAGTGATCAAATTTTTTTTAACTGCTTGCTCAGCGTAATAACCTGATAACCCATAGTGCCCACTTCCTTTAATTGCAACCATTCCAATACCAGTTTTTTGTGCATGTTTGATAGCAGTCTTTATTCCAAGATCAGCAGCCACAAAACCTATACTGTTGTTCGCATTGATATGAGACACAGATTGGGAAATTTTTTTTATTTTAATTTTTGGTTTAGGATTAATTACTTTCTTTGAAATTCTATCACAATACATTTTAAGTCTTGATAATCCATGTCCATACGCACCAACCAGTTCAGCATTAATTAATGCATTAGCTGAGATTGTTGCATGATCTTTACTTAATCCAAATTTTTGAAATATTTTAATGACTTGTTTTTTTAAGATTAAGGTTTTCACTTTAACCTTTTCCACGCCATGGAATAGTTTTATCGATAACTTTTCTCAAGGTGATATCAAATAATAATCCAAGCATTCCCATGATAAAAATGGTTATCCAAATTACTTCGTATTGGAAGTATTTTTTAGCAACATTTTCCACAAATCCAATACCAGTAGTTCCAGCTAAAAATTCAGCAGCAACCAATGTTCCCCAACACATTCCAACAGCAACCCTTATTCCAGTTAAAATTTCTGGAAGTGAGTTTGGAAAAATTACATATCTTAAAATTTGTCTCTTTGATGCGCCTAATGAGTGAGCTGCATGGATTTTTGAAAGCTGCGTTCCTGAAGCACCAGCTCTTGCAGAAATGATCATAATAGATAAAGAGACCATAAATAATAAAAATACTTTACCCGTGTTATCAATTCCTAAAACTGAGATAATAAGAGGGGCCCAAGCAAGAGGCGGCACTGGTCTATACAATTCTATTAATGGATCAAAAAATCCTTTTGCAAACCTATTTAGCCCCATAAATAAGCCTAAAGGAACACCAATTAGAATTCCAAAAACTAACCCTAAAAATACCCTTAAAAAAGAGTCCCAAATATGCCCGTAGGGCACAGGAATTTTGAATAATTTAAAGTCACCAGTAACAACTTTTAAAACATTTCCCTTAAAGTTTTCTTTAACAATTCCGTCTTTTGTGTGAACTGGGTAATCGCCAGGCAAAATATCAGCTATCCAATCAGGTAAAATAAAACCAACTATTGATGAAACATCAATCATTTCTATCCAAAGCAGTGGAATATTTTTATAACCAACACTTGGTTTAGACATTAGGATAAATTTATTTAAAGTATCAGACGGTTTTGGTAACCATCTTCCTGAACCTTGCTCTGAACAACTTGGTCCACTGGCAACTATTGTTCCTGCTGGAAATAGGAGAATATCAATTAATCTCAATCCACCTTGTTCTGATTTTTGTATATTATCAAAATCAATAATTGCTCTTTGCATCTCATCAAGAGCATTAGGAGGGTAAATACTTGCAAACTCGATACGTCTTGCAATCTTAACAATATTTTTTGCATAGTCTGATGCTATTTCTTCGTTATCATTTAAACTTTTCCTGTAGGTTTTAATTTCATCTTTTAATTGTTTAATTGAAGTTTTGAACTGAGGATTGTGATTTCTTAATTTAAAAAATTTATCACTAATGACTTTTAGCTCTTCAGCTGCAACATGAAATTTAAGACCTTTGTTTGTCTCAGGTACCACAGGAATTTCTATGGTATTTTCTATAGATCCAGTTCCAGATTGAACTTTTATTATTCCCCATCCTCCTTGTTCAGATATAGCTTTTTGTCTTTCATTTTTTTGCTCTTGAGTTTCAAATGGATAATCTTTTTGTTTGAAATTTGAAGTTAAGAGTTTTATCTCTTCAGTCATTTCATTAATTTTGGCTTTAGTGTCTCTCTCAATTAGATCTTCATTAGTTAACAAAGGTATTAATTGAATAGTTTTATTAATGTAGCTAACCAAAATAGTTTTTTGCTGACTATTTAAGTCCGGAGAATTTTGAATTTCTTTAGTAATTTTTTGAAGATTTTTGTTTTCAATTTTAATTATAGAGGTGCTCTTAAATTCTCTCTCTTCAATTGGAAATTGATATTTCAATCCCAGCAAAGAGTCGTTTACTTTAGCAACTTGACATAACTCATTTGCTGATTTTGGATAAAAACCTTTTGCAATATCCCAAGAGTAATATAGCCAAACCAAAAGTATTGCAGCACTTCCAACAATAACCCAGTGCGTACCACCTTTCGCTCTTTCAGGATTTCCAAATACGGCATCTACTTTTTCTGTTCTAATTAATCTTCGACCGTAAAGAATACTTCCAATAATCGCGACAAATATTAATAAAGTTACTATTTGAATAAACATTAATTTTCTTTACCCATTATTTCTTCTTCCATGTTCCAGATCATGGACAAAATTTCTTCTCTCTTTGATGAAAATTCTTTATTCTTTTTAATTTCTCTTAAATCTTCTTTAAGACCCATTTCTGCGAATGGAAGATTGTATTCTTTATGTATCCTCCCTGGTCTTGGCGCCATTACATATAATCGTTCTCCAAGTAATAATGCTTCTTCCACAGAGTGAGTAATTAAAATGATCGTTTTTCCAGTTTCTTTCCAAATTTTTAATACTAAAGACTGCATTTTCTCTCTAGTTAGTGCATCTAATGCGCCTAATGGTTCATCCATTAGAATTAAATCAGGATCATTAATAAGACATCTTGCGAGCGCCACTCTCTGTTGCATCCCTCCAGATAATTGGTAGGTAGGTGTATTACCGAAACCTTTGAGACCAACAATGTCCAACCACTCTTCGACTTTTTCTTCAGTTAATTTTGTATTTTCTTTTTTCATCCGTAAACCAAAGTTTACGTTTTCAGCAACAGTTAACCATTCAAACAAAGCACCTTGTTGAAATACCATTCCTCTTTCAACACCTGGACCATCAATTTCTTTATCATTTAAAGTTATTATCCCAGAAGTAGGTCTTAAAAATCCAGCAGTAATATTCAATAAAGTTGTTTTTCCACAACCAGAGGGACCAAGAACTGTAAGAAGTTCTCCTTTTTTAAGAGTAAAACTTACATCTTTTAATGCGTGAACAGTTTCTCCTTTTGGAGTTTTAAAAATCATATTTACATTTTCAGAGATAAGATCACTCATTCATTACCTTATATTAGAAATTTTATAAAAAAAATAGGCACCAATCATTATAATTGGCGCCTATTTAAATTTTAAACCTTTAAAATTATAAAGGTAGGAAACTTGTATCTACAGCTCCATCTGGTGTTCCCATTCCTTTTAGGAAACCATCAAGATTACCGCTTTCCATAGATTGCTTAGTTTCTGAGGGAGTTAAGAATTTAAATCCATCTAAAGTCTCTTTCATGTCAGCAACTTTCATTTCAGAAGCTTTTGACATAGAATTCATATCGCTTTTACCAGCTCTATATCTATCGTTTGCTTCGTGAGTTACTTCAATAAAAGTTCTTAGCATTCCTGGATTTTCCTTCATAAACTTATCTGTTACAGAGGTAATATCTATTCCTAAGATACCTGCATCTCTAGCTTCTTGAACTGTTAATAATCTAGAACCAACAGCAACTGCAGCTTTAATAGAGTTACCACCAAATAAACATGCCATTACAACATCACCACTAACTAATGCAGCAGCTCCTTCTTCAGGATCCATTTGGATTATATCCATTTTACTTCTATCCGCTCCAACAACTTTCATACTTTCATCGAAAACATATTCAGCCATTGTTCCAAGAGGTACAGCAACTTTTTTACCCTCTAATTCTGAACCATTTGCTTTTGTAATTCCAGAAGCATTAGATGTAACACAAGTTGTTCCACCCATACCGTATTCCATAGCAATATCGACTAACTTAAGAGGTGCTTTAGATTTTACAGCATTGATAAAAGGTACTAAACCTTGCGAGTAAGAAATATCAATATCTCCCGCTAACATAGCATCAGTCATCGCTCCACCGTTTGTGAAGTTTGTCCATTTAACTGGTACTCCAAGAGCTTTTGCAAAGTTTTTCTTTTGCATGTCCTCTAGGTTAGGACTTGGCCATTCTAGGAAATATGCAACTCTAACTTCTTTTGCAGCTGAATTTGCAACTGAAATAGATAGGTTAAGCGCAAGTATAGATCCTAGAATAAAAGTTAATAATTTTTTCATTTATTCCCCTATGTTTAATTAATTAAATTGGACATATTTAAATTCAATTTTAGATAGAAGTAAAACACTTTATGACGAAAAGCTGGTGTGCAAATAAATCAATTGTACAATTTAAAGTTGTATATTAATGTTGTCCAATGTAGGTCAAAATAAATGTAGTAAACAAAACATTTTAGTCTACATATTTTGTTATAACTAAATATTAAAATTTATGAGCTCAGAAAACAGAACTTCGGTACCAAATTCTTTGAATGAACATTGGATGCCATTTACATCTAATAAAGATTTTAAGGCAAACCCAAGATTAATTACAGAAGCTAAAGGAGTTTATTTAAAAACTCATCACGGCAAAACTCAAATTGATGCAAGTTCTGGATTATTTTGCAATCCTTTAGGCCATGGAAGAAAAGAAATTACTGAGGCTGTAACTAAACAATTAGATACTTTAGATTATGCTCAACCTTTTCAACAAGGTTTCGGTGGATCGTTTGAATTAGCTACAAGAATTTCTAAACACACTCCAGCAGATTTAAATAAAATGTTTTATACTATATGTGGTTCAACCGCAGTAGAGACAGCGATTAAAATTGCAGTAGCCTATCATAGAGCAAAAGGAAATGCTCACAGATTTAGATTTGTAGGTCGAGAACGTGGATATCATGGAATGAATATTGGTTGTGTTTCTGTTGGAGGGATGATCAACAATGTTAAAACTTTTGCAAGTATTTTAATGCCTGGTGTTCAACACATGAGACATACGCATTTGCCAGAACATAAATTTGTAAGCGGCCAACCAGAAACTGGTGCAGACTTAGCTGATGACTTAGAAAGAATAGCAACTAACTTTGGACCTGAGAACATTGCAGCATGTATTGTTGAACCGATTGCTGGATCAACTGGAACTTTAGTGCCACCAAAAGGTTATTTACAAAAATTAAGAGACACATGTGATAAACACGGAATACTTTTAATTTTTGATGAAGTGATTACAGGATGGGGTAGAACTGGATCTGTATTTGCTAGTCAGGAGTTTGGGGTAACACCAGATATTATGACAATGGCTAAAGCAACAACCAATGGTGTAGTGCCTATGGGTGTTGTTGCATGTAAAGATGAAATTTATGATGCAGTGATGGATGCTTCCCCAATGGGTTCGGTCGAATTATTTCATGGTTATACTTACTCAGGAATACCAGTTGCTGTAGCTGCAGCTTTAGCAGTTCAAGATATTTTTGAAAAAGAAGATATATTTGAAAGAGCAAAAAACTTAGCTCCTTATTTTCAAAAAGGTTTATTTTCACTACAAGATTTAGAAGCTATAGATAATATTAGAGGATATGGAATGATGGGCGGAATTGATATGAAATTGAACACCAAGCCAGGAAAAGCAGGTTATGAAACTTTCAAAGCTTGTTATGAAGCAGGAGTTAATTTTAAAGCTACTGGAGACTGTCTAATTATAGCTCCACAATTTATATGTGAAGAAAAACATATAGATGAAATTATCGACAAACTTAGAACAGGTATAACTAATTATCAAAAAAACCAAAAAAATTAGTTAATTTTAACTTAAATAAAAAGAAAGCTTATGAAGATAGGCGTACCTAAAGAGATAAAACCTCAAGAGAATAGAATTGGTCTAACCCCTGAAAGTATTAAGACTTTAGTTTCCGAAGGTCACGAAGTTATTGTTGAAAACAACGGGGGTTTTGAAGCTGGCTTTGAAAATGAACAATACATAAAAGCTGGTGCAAAAATTGCTAACACTGCAGCAGATATTTTTGATGATGCTGAAATAATTGTTAAAGTTAAAGAGCCTCAAAAATCAGAGGTAGAAATGATTAGAGAAAATCAAATTGTTTATACATATTTACATCTAGCGGCAGCCAAAGAATTAACTGAAGGGTTGATTAAATCAAAAAGTATAAATATCGCTTATGAAACTGTAACTGATAATAACGGAAGATTACCTCTACTTGCTCCTATGAGCGCGGTTGCGGGTCGTATGTCTGTGCAAGCTGGAGCACATTGTCTTGAGAAAAATCAAAATGGAAGAGGTCTTTTATTAGGAGGAGCACCTGGTGTAAATGGTGCAACTGTTGTTATTTTAGGTGGAGGCGTTGTTGGAGAAAATGCAGCGGTTATTGCAACTGGAATGCAGGCTAAAGTGCATATTGTTGACAAATCAGAGGAAAGATTAAAACAACTAACAGAAATGTTTGGTGATAAAATTATTCCAGAACAAAGTGATAAAATTGATTTAACTAAATTGTTATCTGAGGCTGATCTTTTAGTTGGAGGTGTCTTAATTCCAGGAGCTGAGGCACCAAAATTAGTGACGAAAGAAATGTTAAAATTTATGAAACGTGGATCTGTAATTGTTGATGTCGCTATAGATCAAGGGGGATGCGTTGAAACAAGTAAGCCAACTACTCATGGAGATCCAACCTATATAGTTGATGATGTTGTGCATTATTGTGTAGCAAATATGCCAGGTGGGGTACCAAGAACATCAACATTAGCCTTAAATAATGCTACACTTCCATTTTTAGTAAAACTTGCAAATAAAGGTTATCAAAAAGCCTTAGGCGAAGACAAACATTTTTTAGCAGGACTAAATGTTCACAAAGGTCATGTAACCTATAAAGCTGTTGCCGATGTTTTTGGGCATAGTTTTGTAGAGCCTGGAGAAGCTATCAAAAATTAGTGATGGATAAAAAGTATCCTTCAAGCACAAAAGTTGTTGTAATAGGTGGTGGAGTGATTGGCTGCTCTGTTGCTTATCACTTAACAAAGTTTGGTTGGAAAGATGTTGTTTTATTAGAAAGAGACCAACTAACATCAGGGACAACATGGCATGCAGCAGGATTAGTAAGTCAATTAGGTCCAACAGCCTCTGTAACTAAAATTAGAAAATACACTTTAGATTTATATAAAAACTTAGAAAAAGAAGTTGATCACTCAGCAGGACTAAGACTTAACGGTGCACTTTCAATTGCACAAACCGATAGTCGTTGGCAAGAACTTAAAAGACAAGCAACAACAGCTCAACTTTATGATGTTGACTTAAAGATACTTAATAAAGAAGAGATAAAAAAAAAATACCCATTGATGAGTACAGAGGACTTAAAAGGTGGAGTTTTAATGCCAGGAGATGGATCTGCGGATCCAAGTGGGGTCACTCATATGCTTGCAAAAGGAGCAAGAAAAGGGGGAGCAAAAATATATGAACAATCCCCCGTTGAAACTATATTGACTAAAAATGGAAGAGTTCATGGAGTTAGAGTTAATGGTCAAGATTTAGAATGTGAGTACGTGGTTTTAGCAACAGGAATGTGGTCCAGACAAATTGGTGAAAAGATTGGAGTTAGTATTCCTCTATATCCCGCAGAACATTTTTATGTAATTACTGAACCAATAGAAAAACTTTCCCCAACTCTACCAGTGATTAGAGATTTTGATAGCAGTGTTTATTTTAAAGAGGATGCTGGAAAATTATTAATTGGAATATTTGAGGGTAAATCTATTCCTGCATTTAACAAAACCAACAAAGTACCAGAAGACTTTTCTTTTGGAGAATTTCCTGAAAATTTTGAGCACTTTGAACCTTATTTAGAAAAATCTATGAAAAGGTTTCCTGTACTAGAAAAAATAGGAATTAGAAAATTTTTTTCAGGTCCAGAGTCTTTTACCCCAGACACTAATTCTTTATTAGGTGAAGTTCCTGAAGTAAAAAATTTATTTGTTAGCTGTGGTTTAAATAGTATTGGAATTGGGAGTGGAGGAGGTGTTGGAAAAGTGACTGCTGAATGGTTAATCAATGGACATATTAATGAAGATATTTTTAATTACGACATAAAAAGATTTCAGAAATTTCATTCAGATGTGGGATTTATTAAAGATAGAATTACTGAGTCTTTAGGGGATTTATATGGAATGCATTGGCCCTACAAACAACACAAAACATCAAGAAATATTAAAACTTTACCACATCATGATTTATTAAAAAGCTTTGGAGCATGCTTTGGAGTATCCGCAGGTTATGAAAGACCAATGTGGTTTGCTCTTGATGGCGAAAAATCAGAGTATGAATACAGTTACAACTATCAAAATTGGTATCCAGCTGTCGAATATGAAACAAGTAATACTATGAATAATGTAGGCTTATTTGATTTAACTCCATTCTCGAAATTTGAAATCAAATCAGAACAAGCTCATGAAAATTTACAAAAAATTTGTACCGCAAATATTAAAAATGAAGTCGGAAAGTGCACTTATACTCACATGTTAAATGAAGATGGTGGCATTGAAACCGATTTAACAGTAGTCTGTATTGATCATAATCATTTTAGAATTATTAGTTCAGCAGCCACAAGAGAAAGAGATAAATTTCATATTAAAAAACATTTGTCAGATGGAATTGATCTTAAAGATGTAACCGATGATTATTGTGTATTTGGTATTTTTGGCCCAAAAAGCAGATCTTTAATGCAAGAGATAAGTAAAGAAGATTTTACAAATGAAAATTTTAAATTTGGTTATGCAAAACATATTAAAATCGATAATACAAAAATTTGGGCTCAACGATTATCATACGTTGGAGAGCTAGGTTATGAATTATATATAAGAACAACTGATGCTAAAAAAATTTATGAACTAATTGTTGAAAAAGGAAAGAAATTTAATCTTTCTAATTGTGGTATGCATGCTTTAGATACGATGAGAATGGAAAGTGGTTTTTTGCATTGGGGTCATGATATTTCTCCAGAAGAAGATCAATTTCAATCTGGCCTGACATTCACTATTAGTAATAAAAAAGAAATTGATTTTATTGGAAAAAAAGCACTTGAGGTTATTAAAACCAAAAAAATTAATCGAAGATTTATTATGCTCAATTTAAAAGACAGCAAGCCAGGTTCACCATTGTTGCTTCATGATGAACCTATTTATTATAAAGATAAAATAATTGGTAGAACAACTTCCGGTAATTACTCATTTAATTTTAAAAAAAATTTAGCTTTTGGATATATCGATAATATGCTTACAGCTGATGAGTTATTAGGAGATGATCTTTTTATTGAAGTTGAGAAACAAAAGTATCAGGCACAACTAATACAAAAACCACTAAAACAGAGTAATTTTAAAAATATTTAATATTAGTTTAATAAATATTAATTGTTTTATTTAGTCTTCAATGATTAAATAGTTCTTTAAAATGACTATTAATTATTCAAATTTTAATCGAGACAAATCCTCAACTGAAACTTCATCAAAGAATCAGATTAAAACTACCGACGTTAATGTCTTACTCAACAGAGTTAAATTAGATGAAAAAAAAACTTTTAAAAAAAATATAATAGCTTCGCTTTTGTTAGTTGGTTTAATTTGTGCGATTGCCATTTATTTTATTATTTAGACTAATCTTGGTTAAAAGTATATTGAAACAATAAAAATTTATATTATAAGACTTTCACGGTACGGCGGGGTAGCTCAGTTGGTTAGAGCGCAGGACTCATAAGCCTGAGGTCAGTGGTTCGATCCCACTTCCCGCTACCAATTAATGCCCTGGAAATTCAATTAAATTTTCAACTTTGTAATTTTTTTTAATCAAGTTATCTGACCCACCAAGATCAAATAAATTAATAACAAATATAAAAGCTGCTACTTTACCATTTGAAATTTCTACAAGTTTTGCTGCTGCTTCTGCAGTTCCTCCGGTTGCAATTAAATCATCAATAATTAAAACAGAGTCTTCATTTTCTATGGAGTCTTTATGAACTTCAATAGTAGCTGTTCCATATTCGAGCTCAAAATCTACTGAGTGAACATCAGCGGGAAGTTTATTTTTTTTCCTTAACATAATAAAAGGTTTTTTTAAAATATAAGAAACTGCAGAAGCGAATACAAATCCCCTCGACTCTATTGCTGCTATTTTGGTAAAATTATATTTCTTTGATCTTTCAACTATTTGATTGATAGTTGTAGCAAATGCATTTTCATCTTTAATCAACGTTGTAATGTCTCTAAAAAGAATTCCTTTTTTTGGATAATCTGGTATTGATCTAATAAAATTTTTTAAGTCCATAGGTCATGAATAAATTATTTGTTGCAGCTTTAAAAGAAGAAACTCCAGGTTTAGATTATTTTCATTATATTGGAGTTGGAAAAATTAATGCCACATATAAATTATTAAAATTAATCAATAAATTTAAACCTAATCAAGTAATAAATTTCGGTAGTGCTGGTGCCATAAAAAAAGATATCTCTGGTATTATCGAGTGTACAAAATTTTATCAAAGAGATATGGATGTGAGAGGATTGCTTGACCTTAAATTAGGTGAAACCCCTTTTGATAATATTAATGAAATAATTAATTCTGATGAAGGCTTTTCATGTGGAAGTGGAGATAGTTTTGTAAATAATAAAATTGAAATGAATGTAGATCTTGTGGATATGGAGGCATACGCTTTAGCAAAGGTTTGTAAATTGGAAAATGTTAAATTTAGATGTTTCAAGTATGTATCGGACAATGCAGATGAAAATGCACCAAGTGAATGGATAGAAAATTGTAAAAAAGGGGCAAAACTCTTTCAAAACAAATTAAAAGAATTTGAATTATAATTTTTTAATTGAAAATAAAAACAATTTCTATATCAAAGACTTCAAATTCAGGAGATAAATGACTAAAGTTGGTGAACATATAACTCTAGATATTATAGGAACTACCAAAGAGTATGACCCGTCAGTTTTTGAAAAAGTAATTTATGACATAGCTAAAGCTGCTAAAGTTACAATACTTAATATTTCCAAATATAAGTTTGAGCCCCAAGGTTTTACAATTTTAGCTTTATTAGCAGAAAGCCATATTAGCTTTCACACTTTTCCAGAAAAAGGCATTATTAGCTTTGATTTTTTTACATGTGGAAAAATAAATCCATCAGTTGCAGTGGAAATTATAAAAAAAGAGTTTGAACATACCAGAATAGTTAAAAAAGAATTTAATAGAGATACTAAGTCTCTTTATCCAGATATTTACAGCTCACCAGGCCTACAAAAATCATATGTAGTAAATGATGTATTAGAGGACTTTAAATCAAAAGTAGGGCAACATATTGAAATTTTAGAATTGGAGCAATTTGGAAAGTCTCTTTTTATTGATGGCGAAATTCAAGTAGCAACTACAGATGAACATTTGTATAGCTCAACATTTGTTGGAGCAGGTTTAGATTTAAATCAGAATAATGAGCGAGCTGCTATAATTGGTGGCGGAGATGGAGGAGTTGCCAGAGAATGTATATCTAAAAATTTTAATTTTATAGATTGGTATGAGTTAGATCCAGAGGTTGTCGATGTATGCAATAAACATCTTGGTGATATTGGAAAAAAAGCAACTGAAAAAAATTCTGTTAAGTGTGTTTGGGGAGATGCTTTTGAAAGCATTAAGTCTGTGAATGATGATACTTACGATCATATTTATGTAGATTTAAATGATGACCAATTCTGTATTGATTTAGCATCGAAAAATATGGACTCGTTAGTAAGAATTTTAAAACCAAAAGGAGTTATCACTGCACAAGTTGGTAGCCAAGATAAAAAACCACAGCAGGTTGAAAATTGGTTGAATGTTTTTAATCAAAATTTTGGAAACACAAAATTATCAAGAGTTTACATACCCAGTTTTGATTGTTCTTGGAATTTCTCTTCCTCAATAAACCATTGATTTTTCTTTTTAATTATTAAAATTTGTGAAATAATTATCTTCAAATTAAGGAGAAAATAATGAATATATTTAAAAAGACTATTTTAACAGTTCTTGCTTCTTTTTTTGTTATCGGAAATGTTTACGCTGACAAAATAAAAATTGGAACTGAAGGAGCTTACCCTCCATGGAATTCAAAAGATGCATCAGGTAATCTTATTGGTTTCGAAGTTGAGCTTGCTCAAGAATTATGTGCAATCATGAAACGTGAATGTACAATTGTTGAACAAGATTGGGATGGAATGATTCCAGCTCTTTTAATGAGAAAGTTCGATGCAATCATGGCAGGAATGTCTATTACTGCTGAGAGACAAAAAACAATTACTTTTTCTCAAGGTTATGCAGACGAAGTTGCTTCTCTTGCGGTAATGAAGGGTTCAAGCTTAGTGGGTATGGATACCCCAGAAGGTATAAACTTATCTTTGGGTGGATCAGATGTTAAAAAAGCTCTTAAAACTTTAACAGGTGCACTTGCTGGCAAAACAGTTTGTACTCAAACAGGAACTATTCACCAAAACTTTTTAGAGTCAGGTGACGTAGGAAGTGTCAATGTTAGAACTTACAAAACACAAGACGAAGTCAATCTTGATCTAACTTCTGGTAGATGTGATGTTGCTTTAGCAGCAGCAGTTGCATTCACTGACTATGCTGACAAATCAGGTGAAGCAGTTACTCTGGTTGGACCAACTTTTTCAGGTGGCGCATTTGGTAATGGTGTTGGTGTTGGAATTAGACAGGGTGGAGATGATGCAATTGGAAAACGAGATGCAAAACTTCTAAAAGATTTCAATAAAGCAATAAATACAGCTAGAAAAAAAGGAATTATTAGCAAGCTTGCTATTAAACACTTTGGTTTCGACGCATCTATGTAATTAATTTAAGATTTGGCGACTATAATATATAGTCGCCAGTCTATATGGAACTTCTCGCATTTGGTAAAACTGGTTGGGGTGACGAACTATTTTACGCAACTCTAATGACAATAGCTGTCTCTGTTACAGCAATGTTCATAGGATTTTTTTTTGCACTAATATTTACACCTTTAAAACTCTCTAAATTTAAGTCTTTAAATTTAATTGGAAATTTTTACACAACAGTTATTCGTGGTGTTCCTGAGCTTCTAGTCATCTACCTTTTCTTTTTTGGAGGAAGTGGTGCAATTATGTATGTTGCATCAATTTTTGGGTATTTTGAATATATTGAAATTAATGCATTCATTACTGGATCTGTAGCAATTGGAATAATTTCGGGAGCTTACTCAACAGAGGTTTTTAGAGGTGCAATTCAGTCAATCGATAAAGGTCAGTTTGAAGCTGCAAAGGTTCTAGGAATTAATAAATTTACTCAGTTTTATAAAATAATTTTACCTCAAATGTTAAGACTAGCTATTCCAAACTTAAGTAATGTTTGGCAAATTACTTTAAAAGATACATCTTTAATTTCTGTGACTGGACTTGTAGAAATTATGAGACAGTCCTACATTGCAGCAGGATCTACAAGAGATCCTCTATTCTTTTATTGTTTTGCAGCAATTTTGTATCTGATGCTCACTTATATCAGTATGAAAATTATTAACAGATTAGAGATTAAATATAGCAGGGGGTATTAATGGATTTTGATTTAATGTTCACTAGTTTTCCTAAACTTTTAGGTGCAACTGTTGTAACTCTAAAATTATTATCGGCATCATTATTCTTTGGATTAATCATTGGGCTTTTATTTGCAATCTTAAGATTAAATAAAAATATTTTAATAAATAAGTTTGCTTATGGGTATTCTTATTTATTTAGAGGAACTCCTTTACTAGTTCAAATTTTCATAATTTATTTTGGATTAGGACAAATTGAATATTTAAGGTCAACATTTTTGTGGGTTATTTTAAAAGAACCTTATTGGTGTGCAATTATAGCTTTTACTTTAAATACAGGCGCCTATACATCTGAGATATTAAGATCTGCATTTGAGACAATAAAGCCAGCTATAATTGAAGCTGGTAAAAGTTTAGGGATATCTAATAAAATTATTTTTTATAAAATACAAATTCCAATTGCTATTAGACAATCTCTTCCAGCCTACGGAAATGAAATTATACTAATGATGAAAGGGACATCACTAGCAAGTACAGTAACGTTAATGGATTTAACTGGTGTTGCAAAATATATAATATCAACTACGTTTAAGCCAATTGAGGTATTTATTGTTGCGGGTGGAATATACTTATTTATGACTTTTATTATTCACAATGTGATTAAATTTTTAGAAAAAAAATATTCTTTTAATAGCTAGTATATTCTTTGATCTCTTTGATTTTTGAGCCAGTATAATTGTTTATTTCTAGCTTAATTTTTGCTCGCTCATCATTTAAAAAATGTACATCCCTTGAAAGTTTAATAAATTTATCTGTGAAATTTTGATCTTTTTCACATTGTCTTTTTTCATCTTCAATCACCCAAAGTTTTGCATTGATCTCTTTTAGTGAGGAAAAAAGAATATTTAGTTTTTCATCTGATTTAACATTTTTATTTAATTGATCACTAAGGATTGAATGCTCCTCTTTGATAAATTTAAGTTTTTCAAGATCTTTAATTTTATCCTGTTTAATTTCTAAAATTGAAATTTTATCTAACAGCTCACCAACAGATACTTCAACCAGAATTTTATTCATAATTAAACATACTATGTTAAGTTGTTTTAAATATGTCTAATATTTTAATTATTAAACATGGTTCTTTAGGAGATATAGCTCAAGCTTGTGGAGCAATTCAAGATATTTTTGAAAATCACCCAGACGATCAAATTCATTTGTTAACAACAAAACCTTATTATGATCTTTTTAAAAAAAATCCTAATATTTCAAATGTTATTTTAGATAAGCGACTATCAAGATTAAATCTCATTTATTTATATTCATTAATGAAAGAAATTAAAAAACATAGTTTTTCCAAAGTTTTTGATCTTCAAAATTCAAGCAGAACTTCTTTTTATAAAAAAATTCTATTCCCTAAAGTTGGTAAGGAAATATGGTCGTCAACTGAAACCACTTTACCAGAAGGGACTACTAAGCTGGAGTTTGATAAAGACTCTGTGTTAGAAAGATTTGATCATCAACTTAAAAGTTCAGGAGTAAAAACATCATATACAGCTAAACCTGATTTTTCATGGAGTGTAACTGATATCTCTGAAATAAAGAATTATTATGAGCTTGATAATTACATAGTTCTTTTTCCTTTTTGTTCTCCTCATTTAACTTCTAAGAAATGGCCTTATTATAATGATTTAATTTCTATGATTAATGAAAAAATAGAAAATAAGTTTAAAGTGGTTATAGCACCTGGACCAAATGAAATTAAGGAAGCATCAAAAATAAATGCGCTTTGTGTTTTAGATAATGGCAAGGCACTAGATATTTCACAGCTTGCTTCATTAATTAAAGATAGTTCTTTTGTAATTGCTAATGATACAGGACCTGCTCACATATCTGCACATTTAGGTGTTAAAGGATTAGCTTTATTTGGAGCTCATACTACAGCACATAAAGTTAGTATAGAGAGAGAAAACTTTAAAGCTATTCAAGTAAGTGATCTATCAAAACTTTCAGCAAATAAGGTATTTGAAAACATATTATTACCATTGAATATAACCACTTAAATAAAACACTCTTATATATTTAGGCTGTGACACAATAATCACTCAAGCTATTAAATTTGACACTAAACTTTGATTAAGATTTAATTCGTACCTTAAATAACGAGAGGAATAAAAATGATTAAAAAAATACAAAGTTTATTTCTTAGTTTTGCATTAATAATCACTTCATTTATAGGTTTAGGACAAGTTGCAACTACCGCTGTTGCAGAAGAATTCCCATCAAAGCCAATTGAAGTAGTTACACATGCTGGTTTAGGTGGTGGAACTGATACCACAGCTAGAATGTTATTAATTAGAACAAGAAAAAATCTAAAAAATAATGCTTACATCACACCTAAGAAAGGTGATGGAGGTAATAAGGCAATGTCGTATGTCAAATCCAAGCCAAGAGATGGACATACTGTTTTAGCAATTACGCCAACACATTTATTTAGAATGGCAAGAGGTGGTGCTGCATTAGATATTGATGATTTTGTTGGTGTTGCAAGAACTACAGTTGATCCAATTGTAATTTTTGTAAATGCTAAAAGCCCATACAAAACAATTGAGGATCTTATAAAAGCAGGTAATAAAAAACCTATTAAATATGGTGGAACAAACGTTGGAAGTGTTGACCATATTTCAGGTTTGATTTTTGCAAGAGAAGCAAAAACAAAAATTGCTTTTGTACCATTTGAAGGTGGGGGAGCAATTATGACTAACTTGGTAGGAGCTCAAATAGATGCTGCAGGTTTAAATTTGGATGAAGGTAAAGATCAATTAGAAAGTGGAGAATTAAGAGTATTAGCTGTGATGGCTGATGAGAGACTTTCTGCTTTACCAGATACTCCAACCTTAAAAGAAAAAGGTATCAATGCGTCTTTTGCAACAGTTAGAGGAGTTGTCGTTCTTAAAGGAACACCACCTGAAACAATTGCAAAACTTGAAAAAGGTTTTTTAAAAGCAATGGCTCATCCAGTATATCAAAACTATTTGACTGGAGCAGGTCTTGATGCATCAAGTGTAGCTGGTTCGGCTGCCTGGGACGCTGAAATCAAGAAAATTTACAAGGAAGCTAGAGCTGCTCTTGTAAGTTTAGGTTTAGCAAAATAATAAATTAAAGTTATATAAAAGGGGAACGTTATTGTTCCCCTTTTTTTTAAGAATTCTCTAGATGATAAAAGATATAAAAATTTTGTCAGTAATAATTACCATCACTATATTGCTGTATATCTATACTTTTTCATTTGATGAAGTACCAGAAATTCTAGCTCAAGGCATGCAACCAACTATGATGCCTAGATTGATATTTACTTTGATAGTATTTTTAAGTTTATTTCAAATTTATCAAAATAAAAACTTAGTAGAGGAAAAAAAAGAAATAATAAAAACCAATGCTTTTATAACATTTGGATTTATATTATTTATAATTTTAATAGCAGATAAATTAGGTTTTTTTTTAACAATTTTAATATTTACATTTGTGACGCCATTACTTTGGCAAAGAAAAGATAAATTTTTTGTTCTTTTATATTCAATTGGAATGACAGTTTTTGTATTTGTTTTTTTTACTCTTGTATTACAACTTAAATTTCCACAAGGTATATTAGAAGATTTTATAGTGAGGAATTTTTATTAATGGAATTAATTAGTAAGATAACTTTAATATTAGATTTAACTACATTTCTTCTAATTTTAGGATCTACAATTGTAGGAGTTTTAATTGGAGCGTTACCTGGATTAAGTTCAGGTATGGCAATTGCTTTATTATTACCATTTACTATATATTTAGAACCTAATCAGGCAATTGCAGCAATGGCCGCTTTATATTGTGGAGGCACATTCGGTGGATCAATAACAGCAATATTGATTAATGCACCAGGAGCTCCACCAGCTGCGGCAACTGCTTTTGATGGATTTCCAATGGCACAAAATGGTAAAGCTGGAAAAGCTTTAGGAATGGCAGCGGTTTCCAGTGTAATTGGAGGAATTATATCTTTAATAGTTTTAATAATTTTTGCCCCTACTTTAGCAAAAATTGCATACAAATTTGGTCCTCCTGAATATTTTGCACTAGCAATATTTGGTTTATCTATGCTTGCATCTATTAGCTCCAAATCTCCTGTTAAAAATCTTATTGGAGGTTTAATAGGTCTATTTGTTGCAACAATTGGTGTTCACTTAACTACAGGAATATCAAGATTTACTTTTAGCGTTGATGAACTGTTTGAGGGTGTAAGCTTTGTACCAGTTTTAATTGGTTTGTTTGCAATGTCTGAAATTTTTGTTCAAGCATCAAAGAGTGAACTTCTATTAGAAAGAATTAAATTCTCTGCAATAAAATTACCATCCATTACTGAATTTAAAAATTGTGGAAAAACAATTTTAAGATCAACAGGTATTGGAACATTTATTGGAATACTTCCAGCTGAAGGAGGCACTGTAAGTGCAATGATAGGCTACAATGAAGCTAGAAGATGGTCTAAAAATAAGGATAATTTTGGTAAAGGTGAGATTGAAGGTGTAGCGGCACCTGAGGCAGCTAACAATTCGGCAACTGGTGGAGCCATGATACCAACTCTTGCTTTAGGAATTCCAGGATCTGCAACTACAGCAGTTATATTAGGAGGTTTTCAAATTCATGGTTTAAGAGCAGGGCCATACTTATTCGAGCAACAACCTGATCTTCTTTATACAATTTTTTATGGAATGCTTTTAGCTAATTTTATATTTTTAGTATTTGGTTTATTAGGTGCAAAAATATTTTCAAGAATTTCCTTAATACCAAGGGGATTTTTGTGGCCATCTGTATTTGTTTTCTGTTTAGTCGGATCCTATGGATTGTCCCAATCGATGGTTGATGTTTATATTATGCTGATATCTGGCGTTATAGGATTTTTTTTAAGGAGAGCTGGTTTTTCACCGGCACCTATAATAATGGGTATAGTACTTGGCCAACTAGTTGAAAATTCGTTAGCACAATCAATCATAATTTTTGACCAAAACCTATTTATGTTTTTTACTAGACCAATTGCAATGACATTTTTTATTCTCACATTTTTAAGTCTATTTTATAAACCAATTAAAAATCTTTTAACTGAAAGGAAAAGAACATGAAGAAAGCTTACACACCAAATATAAATAGCTCCAAAGGTAAAGAACTAACTAATTACGTTTCAAAATTTGTTTATAAAACTAAATTTAAAAATATTCCTTCAACTGTAGTTGAGTTAGCTAAAAAGCATATTTTAGACGGATTTGGTTTAGCTTTATCTGGTTCTGTTGCAAGAACTGGCGAATATTTATTTAAACAGATCAAGAAAAATTCGGCAAATGGTAGAGCCACTATAATTGGCTCAAAAATGAAAGTTCCTAGTCAATTTGCAGCTTTAGCAAACGGTGTAGGTATTCACTCAGATGATTATGATGATACACAATTAGCTGTTGGTTCTGACAGAGTATATGGTTTATTAACTCACCCCACAGCACCATGTTTACCAAGTGCTTTTGCAGAAGGCGAAATAAATAGTATTAGCGGAAAAGATTTTCTTAATGCATACCTTATTGGTGTCGACGTAGAGTGTAAAATTTCTGAAGCAATGTCTCCTAGACACTACCAACATGGTTTTCATTCAACAGCAACTTGTGGAACACTTGCTTCTGCAGCTGCTGCAGCAAAAATAAGAAAATTTGATGTCGAAAAAATTCAAAAGTCTTTAGGTGTAGCAGCTTCATTGAGTGCCGGCTTAAGAGAAAATTTTGGAACAATGACAAAACCTTTGCATGCAGGGAGAGCGGCTGAAAGTGGTGTGGTTGCTTGTGATTTGGTTGGTTACGGATGGTCAGCAACTGATAAAATTTTAGAGTCTCCTAGAGGTTTTTTTCAAGCTCATGGTGGTGGTTATGATTTAAATTCAATTAAAGGAAAATTAGGTCGACCATGGACTTTTAGTAAACCAGGGATATCAATTAAACCTCACCCATGTGGATCTTTAACTCATCCAGGTATGACAAAAATGTTAGAATTAATTAACAAATATGACATTAAACCAGAGCAGGTTGTTAAAGTTGATGTTGGAACAAATCATAATATGCAAAATGCATTAATTCATCACAGACCAAAAAATGAATTTCAAGCTAAGTTTAGTATGGAATATTCTATGGCTATTTTGTTGATAGAGAGAAGAGCATACATTCCTGAGTATCAGGATAAAAGAATAAACAAAACAGATGTTCAAGGAATGTTAAGAAAAATAAATTTTTACAAAAATCAGAAAGCAGAGGCAGCTGGATACGATAAAATGACAACGATTATTGATATCTATTTAAAAAATGGAAAAAAGATATCTGGAAGAGGTGATTTTGGTAAAGGAAGCCCAGCAATTCCAATGACATATGATGAAGTGGCAGATAAGTTTATGGGATGTGCAGAATTTGCGAAATGGCCATTAAATAAATCAAAAAAAATAATTAGTAGAATTAAAAATTTAGAAAAAGTTAAAAATATTAAATTACTTAGTAAATTATTAAGTAAATAAATTTTATATGTGGTTACTAATTACTTTGACGAAATTTTGATAAAAGAAGTGGCAAGAATATTACAATTAAAAATATTCTTAAAAAATGATGGTAGCTTACAAAAATAGGATCAATTTTGTATGCTACACTTATAACTACCATTTCATGAATTCCTCCAGGTGCAAAACTTAAAAATGTTGGAATAAAATCAAAACCCGCATAAGTTAAAACATAAGCAGTAGTCATTGCAACAATTACCAAAATTGCACTAACAATTAATCCATGAAACATAAAATAGAACAATTCATTTAACTTTAAACCATTCAATCTAGTACCTAATGCGGTTCCCAAAAAAACAAATGCAATATTTATGAATGTATCTGGAAATCTAGCATCAATTATCTCAAAAGTATAAAATAGTCCCGATAAAGCCATAGCACCAATTAATGCAGGAGAAGGGATGTTAAATTTTTTAAGCAAATTTGCGAATAAAAAACAAATCGATAGAAGAAATATAATTTCTAAGAAGTATTTGTAATCATAAACGTTAGAAAAATTATAACCTGTTATTTCTGAAAAACCTAAATTATTTATGAAAAATATCGGAACGAAACTAACAATAAAAATTACTCTTGTTGCTTGAGGGATCAAAACTTTTTTATCATCTTTACTTTTGCCAAATTCTAATAATGCTGCTGAAATTGGAACAAATGCCCCAGGAAGTGCAGCCAACACTGAAATAAATTTACTAAACTTACAAATTTTAAAAAAATAATATCCAGCCAAAATAGTACTGATAATTGTACAAAAAATCATTGCAATAGATGAAAAAATCCACAAATGAATTTTATAAAGTAGTGATACATTTAAGGTTCCACCTAAAATAATACCTACTATTAAAAAAACAGGATTTAAAAGTTTAGTAGGGAATTTAATTTTAAATTTTGTAAATGCAAAACAAAGATTTAAACTTAATGAACCTAACAACCAAGGAAGAGGTAGACCAATTACTGTTCCTAAATAACCACCTATCAATCCTATAATTATAGCTTTATAACTTTTGATTATAGAACTAAAATAATTTTTAATAGTTGTGTAATTAATAAAATCGAACATTAATAATTTTAATTAGTTTAAAAATTGAAAACTTGTAATTTAAAAAAAATTTTTTCTATTGTTTACCCACAATAATTTTTTAAAAAACAATTTCAATTGTTAGTTGTACTAAGAAATTATAGGTTGCATAAACTAAGGCAATGTAATTTAATTTAATCTTAAATAAGAGAGAGAGGAATATAATGAGAAATATAAAAAAAATTGTTTCAGTATTATTCTCGGCAATCCTATTATTCTCAGCATCTACAACTAGTTCAATTGCGATTGAAAAAATTCACTTCGTGATAGGCGGTGGTGCTGGTGGTGGTTGGGATGGAACTGCTCGAGGTACTGGAGAAGCTTTAACAAAAGCTGGAATGTTAAAAAGTGCATCATTTGAAAATATGTCAGGTGGTGGTGGTGGTAAAGCGTTAGCTTATATGATTAATACAAAACCTGCGAATACAGTCTTAGTACAATCTACACCATTAGTATTAAGATCAATTACAAGACACAAAGGTTACGTAAAAGGTAACGGAACTTTATCTTACAAAGATGTTGTGCCAATTGCAGGTGTGATTGGTGACTATGGTGCAATAGCAGTTGCTAAAAACTCACCATACAAAAACTTTAAAGATGTTGTTGATGCCTATAAAAAAGATCCAAACTCAATTAAAATGGCAGGTGGATCAGTAAGAGGAAGTATGGACCATTTAATTGGTGCATTAGCTTTTCAAGCCGCAGGTGCAGATCCAAATGCTGTAGCATACATTCCTTATGATGCTGGTGGAAAAGCTTTGGCTGGCCTTTTATCTGGAGAGACACAAATTATCTCAACAGGTTTAGGTGAACTTATGGGTGCAAGAGACCAAGTAAGAATTATTGGTATAACTGCTCCATCAAGGGTTTCAGATGCTCCAGATGCGCCAACTCTTAAAGAACAGGGTTATGACGTGCAATTTGTAAACTGGAGAGGATTTTTTGGTCCTCCAGGTATGAGTAATTCTGATAAATCTAAAATTGCTAAAATGCTTGGTGATGTTCAAAAAACTTCTGAATGGGAAGCTGTTAGAGCAAGAAACGCTTGGGTAAATATTTATAATCCTGAGGGTAAATTTGTTTCTTTCTTAGAAAAACAAACTGAGGAAATGACAGCTCTTATGAAAAAATTAGGAGTTATCTAGTCTTTTAGATTAGTAAGTTAAAATTAGAGCAGTGAATATAAATACTACTAAAATTATATCGCTGCTCTTTTTTATATTTTCAACATTCTATTTATATACAGCTTACCAAATTCAAGTATTCGCATTTGATGAAAATGCACCATTTAATGCAAAAACATTTCCAATTTATTTAGGTTATGCAGGATTATTTTTTTCAGGGTTAAAATTAATTTTACCAGATCCAGAAACTATTAAAGTTGAACATAAAAATTTAGAATTTAAAAAAACAGCAATATTAATTATTATTGCAATTATTTATGGAGCAACAATTTTAAAAATTGGATATTTTTTAACTACTTCATTTTTTTTATTTGGTTCTTATTATTTTTTAGGTGAAAGACGTTGGATATTGATGTTTTTATTATCTTTCCCTTTTGTAGCTGCTTTTATGTATTTGTTACATGGTGTCCTTGAGATTTATTTAAGAGATCCTTTTTTGAAGTTGATTGGAGTAATGGGATGATTGAGGGAATATTAATAGGTTTATCAACTGCACTAACATTTCAAAATATATTCATGGTTATGATTGGTTGTTTTTTTGGAACAATTATAGGTATGTTACCTGGTCTTGGTCCAATGACTGCAATTGCTCTTATGATACCTATTACTTATGGTTTTGATCCGGCAACAGGGTTAATATTGATGGCGGGTGTTTATTATGGAGCAGTGTTTGGTGGATCAACCTCATCAATATTATTAAATGCACCTGGTGTTCCAGGTACTGTTGCTACTTCATTTGACGGTTATCCAATGGCACAACAAGGCAAGGCTGGTAAAGCTTTAGCTATCGCTGCATGGAGTTCATTTGCGGGTGGAACGTTTTCGGCAATTTATTTATTATTTTTAGCTCCAAGTTTATCTAAAGTAAGTTTATCTTTTAGATCTCCAGATTATTTTGCTTTAATGATTCTAGGTTTAACTGCAATAGCTGCATTCTCATCTAAAGGACAGTTTTTAAAAGCAATGATGATGGTAGTACTTGGTTTGATGTTAGCTTCAGTTGGTCAAGATAGCTTATCCGATATTACAAGGTTTACGTTTGATAATATGAATTTAACAGATGGTATCAGTTTTGTTCTAGTAGTAATGGCGACATTTGCAATGAGCGAAGCTTTGACAATTATTTTAAAAAGAAATGATCCAACCGCTGCTGCTAAACAAGTTTCTTTAACTGAATTAGGTTCAATAAAAATTGAAAAAGAAGATAGAAAAAAAATGTACAAAACAATTCCTCGATCTTCAGTAATTGGTTTTTTAATAGGTGTTTTGCCTGGGGCTGGAGCAACCATTGCATCATTTTTAGCTTATGGAATGGAAAGAAATTTAGTCAATGATGATGAAAAACAGAAGTTTGGTAAAGGGAGTGTGAATGGACTATCTGCACCAGAAACAGCAAATAATGCTGCATGCTCAGGTTCATTTGTACCTATGCTCACTCTAGGAATTCCAGGAAGTGGAACAACAGCAGTGATGTTAGGTGCTCTCCTAGGATTTGGTGTTCAACCAGGACCAAGACTCTATATGACTAATCCTGAAATTTTTTGGTCAATTATTATGTCCATGTATATAGGGATGGTTATCCTATTAATTTTAAATTTACCCCTTATACCGTACATTGCTAGAATTCTTGCTGTACCAAAAAATTATTTAATTCCTTTAATTTTATTTTTCTCAATCACTGGTATTTATGTAATGTCTTTTAATAATTTTGACATTTATTTAATGATTGGAATTGCAGTAGTTGCAACTTTTTTACGCTTATATGATTTTCCTATGCCACCACTAATTTTAGCTTTTGTTCTTGGGGGACTAATGGAGGAAAATTTAAGAAGATCTTTATTGTTAAGTAATGGATCTTGGGAATTTTTATGGGACAGAACTTTGACACTATGTATTCTACTTACAACAGCCTTTATTGTAATATGGCACATATACAAAACATTTAAAAAAAATTAATTTAAAATTTTTTTATAATCTTCGATAATTTTAGTCCACTCGAATTTAGTCACAAATTCTTTTGCATATTTTCCATACTCTAGATATTTTTTATTCTCTAGAATTGAATTTATAGATGAGTAAACATCATCTAAATTATTGCCATCACATATTAGACCTGTTTTTTTATGCTCAATTGCATCTGCTGCACCACCATCTTTTCCACCAATTGAAGGAATTCCATATTGAGCAGCCTCTACATAGGCAATTCCAAATCCTTCAACTGATGTTTTGTGAATTATAGAGGGCATTACAAATACATTAGATTTTGCAATTAAAGCATTTTTTAAATCATTAGTTATATCCTTAAAAAACATAACCTGACCTTCTAAATCTAATTCTTTGACAAGATTTTTTATATTTTCTTCCTCTTCACCATAACCAATACAAATGTAAACTATATCAGGATAAATTTGTTTTAAATTTCTTAAAGCCATGATTACTTTTTCATGATTTTTTCTTTTATCAAATCTTGAAACCGTAATTAAACGTGGTGTTTTTACTTTAAGTAAACTCTCAACTTTATTCATAGTTTTATTCTCTAATTCTTTAGCTGGATCTATACCAGGATTGATCACAATAATATTATTTTCATTAACACCACACTCAGTTGCTAAATTTTTTGTAAATTGTGAATTAGCAATTACTTTATCAACATTATTTAAAACATTTAAAACTCTTTTATTTAAACTTGAACCTTTTGGATGATTAATTTCTTTACTATGAATTAGACAATATTTTTTTTTTGATGATTTGATTAGCTCCAAGCTCTTCCAATGATCAGCAATAATTCCCTCTATCTTGTTATCCTTAATAAATTCATTAATTAATTGTGCTTTTCTATATTTTCTTAAGAGTTTTATTCCTCCAACTCTTTCAATCGAAAAAGAAGCTTGGTTGTCAAAGTCTTTGTGCCCCTCAATATAATCTGCAAAAACTTTAACCATAAAGTTTTTTGATAATTCTCTTGATAAACCCCACATTAAACTTTGCATTCCACCAAGTTCAGGTGGAAAAGTTCTGGTAACGATTAAATACATTAATCAAATTTCCACTTAATGCCACAACCAGCACTTGGAATTTGTTCCTCTGGACCTTTGCCTGTTTCTGCAATTTGTTTCATTGCTTGTAATAGATCACTCTCACCACTTCTCACTGGAATAAGTTTTTTTAATTCCCGCATTCTACCTCTATATTGGAGCTCTAAATTTTTATTGTACCCAAAGAAATCAGGCGTGCACACAGCATCATAAGCTTTAGCTACTTCTTGTGTTTCATCAGTTAAATATGGAAAACTAAAGTTATTTTCATTAGCAAACTTAATCATATTTTCAAATGAATCTTCAGGATAGTTAATTGCATCATTAGAGCAAATCGCAATTGAGTTTATTCCAATTTTTTTTAGATTATTACAATCTTCAACAATGTCTTTTGTAACTGCTTTGACATATGGACAATGGTTACAGATAAACATTATTAAAGTTCCATTTTCACCTTTTATGTCATCAAGTTTTAAAATTTTTTCATCAGTTGATTTAAGTTCAAATGGAATAGCTTTTTTACCAAAATCACATATTGGAGTTTGTATCGGCATAATGTAATAATATATAAATTATGTTTTACGATTTAAAAGATAAAAAACCAAAAAACTCTGGCGAAAATTGGGTAGCACCAAATGCAACTATAATAGGCGATGTTACATTAGAGAAAAATACAAGCATTTGGTTTAACGCAGTTTTAAGAGGGGATGTTGAAAACATATTTATTGGAGAGGGGTCAAATGTTCAAGATGGAAGTGTTTTACATACCGATCCAGGTTGCCGGTTAAAAGTTGGTAAAAATGTAACCATAGGCCATATGGTTATGCTTCATGGATGTACTATTGGTGATAATAGTTTGATTGGTATTGGTGCTGTTATTCTTAACAAAGTTAAAATTGGAAAAAACTGCATCATTGGAGCTAAAGCTTTAATAACAGAAAATAAGGAAATACCTGACAACTCATTAGTAGTTGGTTCACCTGGTAAAGTTATAAGAGAAGTAACTGAGGATGAAAAAAAAGCTATAGCTGAAAATACAAAGCACTATCAAGATAACTGGAAAAAATATTCAAAATCTATATTCTAATCATTATGCCAACTTATACTGTCACTAATTCAAATTTTAATCTAAGTTCAAAACAACAAAAAAACTTAGCAGAAGGAATTACCAAAGTTCATAATGTTGTAACAGGAGCTAATACTTATTTTGCTCAAGTGATATTTAATAAAACAAAAAAAAATAATCACTTTATGGGAGGCAAAAAAGTTAAAGAACCTTCAATTTTTTTGCTTGGTCAAATTCGAGCTGGAAGACCAAAAGAGACAAAAGACAAATTAATTTCTGATTTAAGAGATGTTATCACTAAGAATTCTAAATTAGATGAAACTCAAGTTTGGGTTTATATTGTTGACTTACCACCATCACAAATGATTGAGTATGGCGCTGTATTACCCGAGTCAGGTAAAGAGAAAGAATGGTTTTCTGGATTATCTGAAAAATTAAAAAAAAAACTTTCGAAAATAGAAAAATAAAAATTACAATTACAACTTATAATTGTAACAACAATTGTCCCATTTACATGCTTATCAAAACCCACTTTAATACAAATTATATAAATGGTTAAAAACAATTGTGTCTAAAAAAAAGAATACAAATTAAAATTAAATAAATTAGTTCTTATTTAAAAGCCAAATTGTCTTTAATCCATAAACAAATAACAAAGGAGAGAAAATGAGTGCAGAAGAAATGAAAGTGTCATCAGCACTAGATACGTCTCATTTAAAGGTTAAATACCCATTTAAACCAAAGTATGGAAACTTTATAAATGGAAAATTTGTTGAACCTAAGTCGGGTAAGTATTTTGATAATCCAAGTCCGATTACTAATGAAACTATCTGTTCTGTAGCACGTTCGAACGAACAAGATGTTGAAGCTGCTTTAGATGCAGCACATGCTGCTTTTCCTAAATGGGGAAAAACATCAATAACTGAAAGATCAATAATGCTTAATAAGATTGCTGATGTCTTAGAGGCAAATGCCCAGTTATTGGCTACAGCGGAAACTATGGATAATGGTAAACCGATTAGAGAGACTGCGGGTGCTGATATCCCATTAACAATAGATCACTTTAGATACTTTGCTAGTGTAATTAGAGCAGAGGAAGGTTCAGTGGCTGAGATAAGCAATGACATGTATGCTTATCATATACCAGAACCTCTTGGAGTAGTTGCACAGATTATACCTTGGAACTTTCCACTTCTAATGGCAGCGTGGAAAGTAGCTCCAGCTTTAGCAGCTGGAAACTGTGTAGTTCTTAAACCAGCAGAACAGACTCCAGCATCAATAATGGTGATGATGGATCTGATTGGTGATTTAATTCCACCAGGAGTTTTAAATGTAGTTAGTGGTTTCGGTTTAGAAGCTGGTAAACCATTAGCATCATCTAAAAGAGTAAAGAAAGTTGCTTTCACTGGTGAAACTACAACGGGTAGACTAATCATGCAGTACGCTTCCCAAAACCTAATACCTATTACTTTAGAGTTGGGTGGAAAATCTCCTAATATTTTCTTTGAAGATATCATGCTTGAGGATGATGCTTATCTTTCAAAATGTTTTGAAGGTTTTGCAATGTTTGCTTTCAACCAGGGCGAGGTATGTACTTGTCCTAGTAGAGCTCTTGTTCAAGAGTCCATTTATGAAAAATTTATGGAAAAAGCCTTGGAAAGAGTAAAAAATATAAAGCAAGATAATCCACTTATTAGTGATACAGCTCTTGGAGCTCAAGCATCAGTTGAACAAATGGAGAAGATTAAATCTTATCTTGATTTGGGTAAAAAAGAAGGTGCAGAGGTTTTAGCTGGAGGTGATATTGCTAATTTAAATAGTGGTCTTGAAAAAGGAAACTATATCCAACCTACTGTTTTTAAAGGACATAACAAAATGCGAATTTTCCAAGAAGAAATTTTTGGACCAGTCGTTTCTGTTACTACTTTTAAAGATAAAGCTGAAGCATTAGAAATTGCTAATGATACTCTTTACGGATTAGGTGCTGGTGTTTGGACAAGAAACATAAATACAGCCTATAAGTTTGGAAGATCAATTGAAGCAGGAAGGGTATGGACTAACTGTTTCCATGCTTATCCAGCTCATGCTGCTTTTGGTGGATACAAACAATCAGGTATAGGAAGAGAAACTCATAAAATGATGTTAAATCATTACAGGCAAACTAAGAATTTGTTAGTTTCTTACAAAGAAGAACCTGATGGATTTTATCTATAATTAAGTGTTATACTGGCCTGTGATTCACAGGCCAGAATAAATTATGAAAGTAAGCGCAACATTATCTGCAAAAAAACTTCTCAATGATATTAAAAAAGATCACGGAGAAGAATTAATTTTCCATCAATCAGGTGGATGTTGTGATGGGAGTGCGCCTATGTGTTATCCTGCTAAAGAATATTTAGTTGGTGACAGCGATGTTAAACTTGGAGATATTGATGGTGTGCCGTTTTACATGAATGTAGATCAATATGAAGCATGGAAACATACTGATTTAACTATTGATGCAGTTAATGGAATTGGTGGGATGTTCTCTCTTGATAATGGGCGAGGTCGCAGATTCCTGACGAAGTCAGAAATCTGCTTAGTTGTCGATAACGACAAAAAAAATTAATCGATCTTATTTATTGACCTGGTGCTTTGTATGCACTTGAAGCAACTTCGCTTGCTCTAGTTGTAGCTTTATTAAAGTCTATCGCCTCTAACATAGTTAGATTTTTAACTGCACCTGAAGCTTCCACAACAAGCTTAACCGCCGCAAAATCTTCAAAACTAGTTAGTTCATTTACAACAACAAAGTCATATGGACCTCTTACAATATCCATACTATGCATTGTTCCACCCATAGCTTTTGTTAATTGTTCTACAACTGCTTTTCTATCAGTTTTTGGATCTTTTAAAAAACCTTGAAATGCTTTTTCAGTGTAGTTCCCAAGTATATATGATTTCATTATTTCCTCCTTCTATATTAATAAGTTAGCATGATCATGTTACAATTTTGTTTAACAAATTGTCTCAATTTTATAATAAAAAAATTATTTTAATATTAAGGTATAAGCCAATTTTCTCTTCCATTTTCCAAATCAAATCTAGCTCTTCTATGTCCCTTAGCTGCTAAGTATAACCATTCAATAGACTTGATTTTACACTGTATAACAGTAAAGTTTTTATAACCTTCCTCACTTTCCTCTTTTGTGTAGTTAAAATTATCAAGCTCAGGTTTTAGACCAGAAGTTGGTTCATCTGAAATAGTGCCAGGACCATTGTTAACTAAATAACATTTTCTACTTATATGTTGAGTTTTTTCCCAGGATTGTTTTGTAACATCATTTTTGTGATTAATAATTGCTTCCACTTTTAATCTAACTTGGATTTTTAATTCTTTATCGTAAAACAGAAAAGATGCTTTAGGATTTTTTTTTAAAATATCTATTTTATCAGATCTAATATCACTATGAAATTGAACTATATTATTATTTTCATCTGATTTTCTTAAAACTACAATTCTACTTTCAATGTTGTCATTGTTACCACATGAAAAAACTGGTATCCTAAATTGAGAATTTCTGTCTTTGACGGCATTATTTAACATTGACCAAATTTTCTTTTTGATCTCTACAAAGTCCTCATAATAAGGAACAGTATCAGTCACAAATTATTTTTTCTTTTTTAAAAGGGCTATCAAGCTTGAGCTATCCCAACGATTACCACCCATTTCTTGAACTTTAGAATAATAACCATCTACAATTTCTGTGATGGGTACAGGTGAACCATTTCTTTTAGCTTCCTCAATAACAATTGCTAAATCTTTTCTCATCCAATCAACAGCAAAACCATAATCAAACTTATCATCTGTCATTGTTCTATATCTGTTTTCCATTTGCCAAGACTGAGCTGCACCTTTTGAAATAGTTTCCATAACTTTATCCATATCTAATCCAGCATTAATTCCAAAGTTAATAGCTTCAGACAATCCTTGAACAGTTCCAGCTATACACATTTGGTTCATCATTTTAGTTAGCTGTCCACTACCTGAAGGTCCAATTAATTTAACTTTTTGACTGTAACAATCGATAACCGGTTGTGCATTTTTAAATGTGCCTTCATCACCACCAACCATAACTGTTAATATTCCACCCTCAGCTCCTGCTTGACCACCAGAAATAGGTGCGTCTAAAAAATCAAAACCTTTGTCTTTTGCTGCTTTGTAAAGTTCTCTAGAAATTTCTGCAGATACAGTTGAGTTATCAATATAAACAGAACCCTTTTTAGCTGTATTAAATAATCCATTATCCCCTAATGATACTTCTCTAAGATCATTATCATTTCCAACGCAAGTAAAAATAAAGTCAGCACCATCTGCAGCCTTAGCTGGAGTATCAGCCATTTTACCTTTGTATTCACCAATCCATTTTTCTGCTTTTGATTTAGTTCGATTAAAAACAGTTACATTGTGTCCGGCTTTTGATATATATCCAGCCATTGGGTAGCCCATAACTCCAAGACCTATGAAAGCAACATTAAAAGTCATAATTTTTATCTATGTTTAAAAGTTTAAGTTTAAAAGTAATTTTATTCGGATTTATCTTTACATTTTTTTCAAGTTTTGGACAGAGTTTTTTTCTTGGTTTATTTAATCAAAGTATTAGGGAAGCTTTATCTATTACACACGGACAATTTGGCTCAATCTATGCATCCGCAACACTATTAAGTAGTATTGTTTTAGTTTGGATTGGAAAAAAAATAGATGACGTTAATATTTTAAAATTTGCATCATATGTAACTATATTTCTGTCAATTTCTTGTTTCATATTTTCTAAAATTTCTTCTGTCATTTTTTTGTTTATTGGAATTTTTTTAATGCGATTATCAGGCCAAGGTTTATCAAGCCATACTGCAACAACAACAATTTCTCGGTTTTTTGAAAAAAATAGAGGTAGAGCTTTAAGCACAGGCTGGTTAGGTTTATCTTTAGCAGAATTTATATTGCCTGTTTTAATTGTTTTTTTACTTACATTTATTCACTGGAGAGATATTTGGATTTCTATTTCTATTTTAGTAATTATAGTTTTACCAATTGCTACATATTTTTTAGTCAAAGAAGTTAAACTTGATACCAGAGAAGAAAGCAATAATGAGGTTATCACCAAACCAATAAAACAATGGAAAAGAATAGAAGTTTTAAAAGATTATAGATTTTATATTGTTTGTATGACTATGCTAGCTATGCCATGGATTGCAACAGGTACATTTGTTTACCAATCTTTTATAACGACTTCAAAAGATTGGGGGCCATATGTAATTGCACAATCCTTCATGGTCTACTCAATATTATCTGTGGTAACATTATTTATTTCAGGTTTCTTGATTGATAAATTTACCAGTAGAAAATTATTAATTTATATGAATGTTCCTCTTTTTTTTTCAACTGTAGTCCTATTCTATTTTGATGTTGAGATTTCATCATTTTTTTTCTTTGGCTTATTAGGTATTACTAATGGCCTAGCTAATGTTTTAGGATCATCTACATGGGCTGAAATTTATGGGGTTAAGCATATTGGATCTATTAAAGCTCTCACGACAGCTTTAATGGTATTTGCTACTGCTTTTGGAACAGCATTATTTGGTATACTTATAGATATTAAATTCTCAATTGAGCAAATAGCTATTGTTTCAGGGGCATATATTTTGACCTCAATAATTCTGCTTTATTTAGTTAGAAGTAAGCTAAATCCACAATATATATAAAAAATTCCTTGATTTTATAGGTCTCACTGTATAGATACTGCGCATGGCAAGAGTTACCGTAGAAGACTGCATCGATAAAGTAGATAGCCCCTATGAATTAGTATTAGTAGCTAAAGAGAGAGCTACACAATTAAATGCTGGTATTGAACCAACAATTGATAGAGATAACGATAAAAATACAGTTATTTCATTAAGAGAGATTGCAGGAGAAAAAATTCAAGTATCTGATTTAACTGATAGTGCGGTTTATAAACTTAGAAAACATGTTGAGCAGGTAGATGATACTACTGAAGATGATGAAGATATAGGTGATGATTTCGAAAATTTATACAAAGGTGAAATTTCAAAAAGTGGTACACCAATTTTACCATCAAAAAGAGCAAGAAAAACTCCAGAAAAAATTCAGGTAACAAAAGAAGATTTAGCAGAATTATCTGAGACAGCAAAAGCGGATGTTGATAGTTCAGTTGGTGAAGAAACTGTGAATGAAGAGGGCGAAGTATCTTTAGAAGAAGTTTCAAACAGTGAAGAGCAGCCACAAAAAGATACTCAAGAAGATCAATAAATTTTAATTTACAAATTCCTTTATTATTTTTTCTCTGTGTTCATCTAAATCAGGTATATCTCCTCTCTTATCAGGATCCTCATATGTTGACATTTTAATAGGATTTCCCGCTAACTTAAAATCCCCAATCACTTTATGATAAGCTTTTACAATCATGTTTCTTGCTTCCACTTGAGGATTCTCAACTGCCTCTTTAATGTTGAATATAGGACCACAAGGAATTTTATCTTTTTCCATTTGACTAATCCATTCATTGGTTGATTTAGCAGAAAGTTTATTTTCTAGTACAGTTTTAAGTTCATCCATATTTTTTGCTCTTGCAGAATTAGTTTTAAATTTTTCATCAGTAAAGATTTCAGGAACTTCTAAAATATTACAAAGTTTTTCAAATAGTTTATCATTACCGGCAGCAATAATTATATAGCTATCTTTAGTTTTAAATGCCTCAAAGGGAGCAATCGATGGGTGCCTTGAACCCATAGGTTTAGGTATTTCATTTTTAGATAAGTATCGTGCAATTGCGTTTTCTAGAATTGCAATTTGACAGTCAAGCATTGAAACATCAATGTACATTCCTTTGCCTGTTTTTTGTCTATCATATAAAGCTGCATTAATTCCAATAGTTGTAAACAAGCCAGCTGTAATATCACCAATTGAAGTACCAACTCTTGTAGGTCCAGAATTGGGTTGTCCCGTTACACTCATTAATCCACCCATTCCTTGAACCACCATATCATAAGCTGGTAATTCTTTTAAAGGACCAGTTTGTCCAAAACCAGATGCTGAAGCGTAAATTAATTTAGGAAATTTTTTACTTACTTCTTCCCAACCATAACCCCATTTTTTCAAAGTTCCTGGTTTAAAATTCTCTACTAAGATATCTGCTTTTGATAAAATTTTATCAAATATTTTTTTGTCCTCAGAATTCTTTAAATTTAATGCTATGCTTTCTTTTCCTCTGTTAAGCGACATAAAATAAGCTGAATAATCTTCAACAAAAGGTCCAAATTTTCTCGAATCATCTCCAATTTCTGGAGCTTCAACTTTTATTACTCTTGCTCCAAGATCTGATAAAATCATTGTACAATAAGGTCCAACCAATACTCTTGTTAGATCTACAACTAATAAATTCTTTAAGGGTCCGTCCATAATTAGTATTAAATTTTAAATGTATTTTTTGTTAACTTGACTCTTGATGATATCTTCATTTTAATACTAGTATCACAAATAACTAAAGAGGGAGAATTAAATGTTAAAAAAAATATCGTTATATTTAACTTCATTCGTTCTTGCATTCACGTTAATTGGTTCTGCTTATGCTGTAACTTTAAAAGCAAGTCACCAATGGCCGGGAACTCCAAGAGCTGACGGTTCATTTGACCCAAGACACGAAATGGTTCAAATAATTGCAGATGAAGTTAAAAAAGCTAATGTTGGAATAGATATAAGAATTTATCCAGCAAAATCTTTATACAAACCTAAAGAGCAATGGAAACCAATGACCACTGGTCAATTGGATATTTCTGCATTTCCTTTAGCATATGCATCTAAGTTCCATCCAGAATTTGATGCAACTTTAATGCCAGGAACTGTAAAAAATCATGAACATGCATTAAGATTTAATAAAGGTCCTATGATGACTGAAATTAAAAGAATCATAAATGATGCTGGAGTCGTTGTTTTATCAGATGCTTGGCTAGGTGGAGGATTTGCTTCAAAATCACAATGTATTAAAAATCCTAGCGACGCAAAAGGACAAGTAATGAGAGCTGCTGGAAAAGCTTTTAACCAAATGTTAGAAGCAGCAGGTGCAGGTATTCAGAGTATGCCTTCATCTGAAATTTATACTGGTCTTCAAACAGGTGTATTAACAGGTGCAAATACTAGCTCAGGAAGTTTTGTAAGTTATAAAATTTATGAGCAAGTAACTTGTGCAACACCTCCAGGAAAATTTGGATTATGGTTTATGTATGAACCAATTTTAATGTCTAAAAAATCATATGATGCTTTAAATTCAAAACAACAAAAAGCACTTATGGCTGCTGGTAAAGTAGCTGAAAAATATATGACAGCTCAAGTTGAAAATTTAGATAAAAAGTTTGAGGATGCATATAAAGCTGCAGGTGTTAAATTAGTTTACATGGACGAGAAAGATCATGCTGCATGGGTTGAGATTGCGAAGAAATCTTCCCATAAAGCTTTTGCTGAGAAAGTTCCAGGTGGAGATAAACTAATGGAAATGGCTTTAGCAGTTAAATAAAGTAATATATAAAGAACCCCTATTTATTAAAATAAGTAGGGGTTTTTTTATGAAAAAAAAATATTTAAAATTCTGCGATTTTACGGCTAAAGCTTGCGGAGCATTTGCTGTTCTGGCTTTACTTTTATCAATTCTTGTAATTGTCGAATTAGTATTTGAAAGGTATTTTTTTCAAAGAGCAATAACATGGCAAACAGAGCTGGTAACAATGTTGTTAGTTGCATCTACTTTCATTGGTAGCGCTTATGTTTTAAGTGAAAAAGCACATGTTAGTATGGAATGGATATATGATTTTATGTCTAAAAGAAACATCTTACGTCTCAAAATATTTACCTCTCTTATAAGTTTGTTATTTTTTCTTATTTTATTTTATTTTGGTTTCTTAATGGTTGAAGAGGCCTTTACTAAAAATTACTCTACAGGTACTGTTTGGGACCCACCTCTATGGATACCATATTCATCAATGATGATCGGGGCTATTCTGATGATCCTTCAGTACATTGCAGAAATTATTAAGTTAACTGACGAGGCAGACTAAAAAAATGGACCCATTGATAATAGCTATAATTGTTGCGGTTTTTACCTTAATAGTTCTTTTTTCAGGAATTCCAATTGCGTTTGGTTTAAGCTTTGTATCAATAGTTCTTTTAGTGTCATTTGAGGGTTTTCAAATGCTAGACGTTTTTGCAGAAACGTTTTATGCAGGACTTAACTCATTTGTCTTACTTTCAATACCTATGTTTATCCTGATGGGTATGGCAGTTGCTAATTCTCCTGCAGGAAAAGATTTATATACAGGTTTAGATAGATGGTTGTGGAGGCTTCCAGGTGGTTTAGTTATTTCTAATATTGGTGCTTGTTCAATTTTTGCAGCATTAAGTGGTTCGAGTCCAGCTACATGTGCAGCGATTGGAACAATGGGGATACCCGAGATGAGAAAAAGAGGTTACTCTGATCAAATTGCTACTGGCACTATCGCTGCAGGCGGAACTTTGGGAGTTCTTATTCCTCCAAGCATAGTTTTAATAGTTTATGGAATCGCAACAGGTACTTCAATTGGAAGATTATTCTTATGCGGATTAGTTCCAGGATTTATGCTAGCAGGTATGTTTGCAATTTGGGCTCTTATTCATAGTTACTTTATTGATAAAGATGCTGCAAAAGCCTTAAGGAATAGAACACCTCCTACTTTAAGAGAAAAAATGGAAGTATTACCTAGAGTTCTTCCATTTTTAGCAATTATAGCCGGTGTCTTGTATGTGTTATATGGTGGTGTGGCAACTCCTTCAGAGGCATCAGGAGTGGGAGCTTTTTTAGTTTTTGTTTTAATTGCAATTGTTTACAAAATTTATCAACCAAAAAAAATATGGAATATTGTTAAAGTTTCAATGAAGGAAAGTGTGATGATAATGTTTATCATCGCAGCCTCATATCTTTTTGCATTTACACTTTCTCAACTTTACGTAACCCAGTCTTTAGCGCAGAGCATGGTAGAATTAAGCTCAAATAAATGGGTGGTATTTCTTTTAATAAATATATTTCTTTTAATCGCAGGATTCTTTTTACCTCCAGTTGCAGTTATTGTAATGACTTCGGCAATATTATTGCCTGTGATAACAACTCTAGGATTTGATCCATATTGGTTTGCAATTGTATTTACTATAAATATGGAAATAGGATTAATAACCCCACCGGTTGGATTAAATCTTTATATAATAAAAGGAATTACCCCAGATGTTAGTTTGTCAGAAATTTTAAAAGGTTCTATACCATTTATGATTATAATGGCTTTAGCTATTTTGATTTTGTGTATCTTTCCAGAAATAGTGACTTGGCTACCTGATAAAATAATGGGTAAACCTCTTGGATATTAATAGTAAAATTAGTCGAAAAATATCTGTTGCTCCAATGATGGATTGCACAGATAGACATGATCGTTTTTTCTTAAGATTAATGAGTAAAAACGTGATGCTTTACACTGAAATGGTTGCAACAAAATCTGCAATTCATGGGGATAGAAAAAAAATCTTATCTTATAGCTCTGAGGAAAAACCCTTAGCATTACAAGTTGGAGGTTCTAATAAAGAAGAGCTAGCTGAGGTAGCAAAGATTGCAGAAGATATGGGATATGATGAAATTAATATTAATTTAGGGTGTCCCAGTAAAAAGGTTCAAAAAAATATGTTTGGTGCTTGCTTAATGAAAGAGCCAGATCTAGTTGCAGAATGTATAAATGCAATGGTTAAATCATGTAATATTCCAGTTACAGCAAAAACTAGAATTGGATTTGATGATGTGGAAAGCTTTGAATATTTAAATAGTTTTATTCACAAAATGAGAGATGCGGGTTCAAAAACATTTATTTTGCATGCAAGAAAAGCAATGCTTACTGGACTTTCTCCTAAGCAAAACCTAAATATTCCTAAGCTTAATTATAATATGGTTTATGAAGTTAAAAAACAAAACCCAGATTTAGAAATAATTATTAATGGAGGTATTTCAAAAGTAGGTGAAATTAACAATCATTTAAAACACTGTGATGGAGTAATGATTGGAAGATCTATATATCAAAACCCATATTCATTAGTAGAAATTGAAAGAGAAATATTTAACACAAAAATAAACCCATCCCGAGAGCAAGTTGCTGAACAGCTTTTAGAGTATGTTAAAAAAGAAGTTAAGTTAGGAACAAAGGTTAATCATATAATGAGACACACTGTGGGTTTATACCATGGTCAAATAGGATCAAAGGAATGGAAAAGATATTTAAGTGAAAATTTAATGGCCCGTGAATCTGATTTTCAAAAAACAAAACATATTATGACAATTGTTCAAAATAATGAGAAAGCCAATCAGGCAAATACATAATGGATATCTCAAATATTAATGAAATTGTAAATTTATTAGTCGTATTAGGTATTGCTGCAGCAGTAGCTGGTTTTATGGCTGGATTATTGGGCGTTGGTGGAGGAATAATAATGGTCCCTGCTTTATATTATGCTTTTACAGTTTTAGATTTTGATATCGTTACAAGAATGCATCTTTCAGTTGGTACTTCTTTAGCAATCATTATTCCCACCTCAATAATTTCCACCAAAACACATATGGAATATGATGCTGTAGATTTTAAGATGGTAAAATCATTTGGTATTTTTATTTTATTCGGGGTAATAGCTGGAACCTTTTTAGCAGTTAATTTAAAAACACCAGCCTTAGTTTTATTTTTTTCAATTTTTGCATTTATTGTTGGTTTATTTTTTATCTTTATAAGAGATAAGCTTTTAGAAAATCCTAAAAAAATATCCAATGTAGTTAAAAATATTTCAGGAATTGTTATAGGATTTATTTCAGTTCCTCTTGGTATTGGTGGAGGATCATTAATGGTTCCTTTCATGAGAACCTTTGGTTATGACATTAGAAAATCTATTGGAACAGCTGCTGCTGTAGGTATTTTAATTGCAGTTACAGGAACAACTACAATGATATTAGGTGGTAAAATTATCAATAATGTTAATACTCCTTATAGTTTGGGCTACATAAACTTATTAGGTTTTATCGTCTTTGTGCCTGTGACGATGTTAATGGCGCGCATGGGTGCTAGAGCGGTATATAAAATCAACAAAAGTTTATTGAGTAAGATTTTTGGCTCATTTTTGATAATAGTATCATTAAGATCTTTTTACGAATATTTAAGTATAAATTAGATATGAAAAACATGTTTAACTTAAAAGATATCATTTCATCCATAGCCGATGTAGGTCAAAAACTATTTAAGAAAACTGAGCTTAAAAGAAATGATTTAGAAACAATACTATCTTTATGTGATGATTTAATTTCTAATAAAGGTGCAGCTTTTGGAATTACCGTTGCAAGAGATGTTACCGATTTATATCAAACTCTTACTCATGAAAATAAACTAGCTTTTTTCAAAAAAATTAACGAGAAATTTAAACCTAATCACACGAAGGTATCAGAAGCTATAGAAACTTATCAAAAAACTCAGAACGACAAAAATTTATTTAATTTATTCATAGTATCTGAAGGAAAGAGAAGAGAACTATTTAGAAGAATGAATATGGCTCCAAATGGTATCTCTACCATAGTCTCATTAAGAGAAGATTTATTGAAAGTATTAAAAGAGAATTCGGAATTAAAACCTCTGGATGATGATTTAAGAGAATTATTTAAGTCTTGGTTTAATCCTGGGTTTTTAAGATTAGCCAAAATTACCTGGGATACAAAAGCAGCAGTTTTAGAAAAAATTATGAAATATGAGAGAGTTCATAAAATTAAAGATATGGATGAACTTAAAAGAAGACTAGGGGAGGATAGAAGATTTTTTTCATATTTTCATCCAGCACTTGAAGATGAGCCCATAATATTTGTTCAAGTAGCACTTACAAATGGTCTAGGTAAATCGATACAAGAAATTACAAAACCACACTCAACTGGGAATAAAAATTATGATACAGCAACATTTTATTCTATAAGTAACTGCCAAGAAGGTTTATCAAGAGTTACTTTAGGAAATTTTTTAATTAAAAGAGTTGTTTATGAAATCCAAGAAGAATTACCTAACATAAAACACTTTGGAACTTTGTCACCCATTCCAGGTTTTAGAGATTGGTTTTCATATCTAGAAGACAACAAAATAAAAAATATTCTAGGAAACATTCCTTTAGAAAATATATCTTTCTTAAAATCTCCAGATTTAAAAATTGGTGATACAAGAATTGTATCTAATAAGGATGCTATTTTAAAATTAGTAGCTCACTATTTAATAAATGAAAAAAACCATAAGCAATTACCTATTAATGATGTAACAAGATTTCATCTAGGAAATGGAGCTATAGTTGAGGATATAAATATAAATGCCAATGTATCAGAGGTTGGTTTTAATAGATCTTTTGGTGTTATGGTAAATTATTTATATGAACTTAAAAATATAGAAAAAAATCACGAGGATTATATCAACAACAAAAAAGTAATAGTCTCAGATAAACTTAAAAAGTTTATTTAATTGGTGCCCCATTTAACTTTGTTCCAAATCCGCTCATGAAAGTAATAGAAAAAAAGTGGAATAATTGATCCAACCCCTAAAATTCCAGCTCCCACAAATGTTCCGGTATAAATGTAGCCAAATATTACCCAATAAATAAAAATAAAAAGCCTCCAAGAAAAAGTTTTCGCAACGGATCTTATTTTTTTATCTGCCATTATTTAGGTATATAGGAAAAATAAGGTTTATAAATCTCACAAAAAAAAAGAGGTGACTTCAGTCTCCCTCCATCACCTCATAAAATAATTTTAAATGATTCTTTACAATTTTATGAACACTTATTAGTTGAAAATGATGTTTATTAACCTTTAAATCTTTTGGTCATAATCTCCGATTTTTCCAGTTTTTTGGAGTAAATCATCAATAAAATCAAAGATTTTTTTCTTTCTACTGTCTGAGGTTGGGCTCTCTGTAACAACTACTAATGACGGTTTATTAGATGACGCTCTGATTAAACCCCATGAGCCATCCTCAAAAGAAAATCTAATTCCATTTACAGTTAAAATCTCTGATATTATTTGATTATCTATTTTAATTTTATCACTTTTAACTTTTTCCACTTGTTTTACTAATTCCTCAACCACTTGATATTTCTCTTCATCTTTACAAAAAGGAGCCATAGTAGGTGATTGATAAGTTATAGGTAATTCATCAATAATTTCACTCATTTCTTTATTTTGATTATTTAGTAAATGACAAACCTGAATTGCAGAATTAATACCATCATCGTATCCATAACCTAGTGGTTGATTAAAAAAGAAATGTCCACTTTTTTCAAAGCCAGCTAAAGCTTTTTCTGTGTTAACTTTTCTTTTAATATGTGAATGACCTGTTTTCCAATAAATTGTATCGCAGTTGTTTTTTTCTAAAACTTTATCTTTTGCGTATAAACCTGTAGATTTTACATCTACTACAAACTTTGAATTTTGATGTTTTGTTGATAAATTTCTAGCAATCAATAAACCAATTTTATCTGAAAATATCTCATTACCTTTGTTGTCAATCACTCCAACTCTGTCACCATCTCCATCAAAACCAAAACCTATATCTGCATTATTTTCTTTTACAGATTTTGCTATTTCATGAAGCATCTCTAAATCCTCAGGGTTAGGATTGTATTTTGGAAAAGTCCAGTCTAAATTACAATCTAGTTCAATTACTTCGCAACCTATTCCTCTTAATATATCTGGAGCGAATATACCTGCGGTACCATTACCGCATGCAACAACAGCTTTTATTTTTTTATTAATTTTATTACTTTTGATTAAATCTTCTTTGTAAACTTGTTGGAAATTTTCAATTTGTTTCTCACTTCCTTGACCTGATATAAATTTTTCATTTAATGTTATTTCTTTTAATTCCTTCATTTCTTCTGGGGCATGAGTTAATCCTTTTTTGATACCCATCTTAACTCCAGTCCACCCATTTTCATTGTGACTTGCAGTTACCATTGCAACAGCATCAGAGTTTAAATTAAATTGTGCAAAATAAACCATTGGTGATAATGACAATCCAACATCTTCAACGTTACACCCAGTTGATATTAAACCTTTTTTTAGAGCAGTTTTTATCTCCTCACTATAAGAACGATAATCATGACCAACTATAACTGTAGGATTATTTTTGTGTGTGTGATTAATTATTTGTGTCCCTAGACCTTTTCCAAGATTCTCTATTCCTGCTTTATTTATGTTTTCTTCATACAACCATCGCGCGTCATATTCTCTAAAACCGTAGGGGTCAATTTTAATATTTTGTGTCATTTGTTAATTTCTTACCCTTTTTATGTTAATTAATTGCAATTTTTTAATTTTTTTTATTGATAAATAATTTGTAACGTTCTATAAATGTTCTGTTGATTTGCTGTTTATATAGTATATTAACTCAAAACGCCTACAACATGTAGTTGTTTTCGTATAATAAACAAAATATAATAAAAGTTATGAACAAAATTTTATCGCAGGCCCTAAAGAAAGCTGTCTCTGAATATAGCCCTCAAGTAAACGAGGTTTCAAGAGACAAAAGACCTGATCTTTTCTCATTAAATAACGAAACTGAACTATTTCAAAACGAAAAAGGCATCATTATTAAAATTGATCGTTCAAAAGATTCAAATCTAACTGACTTTGGAAAAGCAACTTTAAAAGATAGATATCTTGGTCATAACGAATCTTTCCAAGATTTGTTTGCTAGAGTTGCAAGTTCTTATGCTGATGACAATCTTCATGCTCAAAGAATTTATAATTACATAAGCAATCTTTGGTTTATGCCGGCAACCCCAGTTTTGTCAAATGGTGGAACTAAAAGAGGTTTACCTATTTCTTGTTTTTTAAATGAAGCATCAGATAGCTTAGGAGGCATTTTAGATTTATGGAGTGAAAATGTTTGGCTTGCTGCAAAAGGAGGTGGCATCGGAAGTTATTGGGGTAACTTAAGATCTATTGGTGAAAAAATTGGTAAAGTTGGAAAGACATCAGGAATAATTCCATTTATTAAAGTTATGGACTCGTTGACTATGGCAATTAGCCAAGGATCATTAAGAAGAGGGTCTGCCGCTTGTTATCTTCCAATTGATCATCCAGAAATAGAGGAATTTATAGAGATGAGAAGACCAACAGGTGGTGATCCAAATAGAAAAGCATTAAATTTACATCATGGTGTTTTAGTTTCAGATGCATTTATGAGAGCTGTAGAAACTGATGAACAGTGGGCTTTAAAAAGTCCTGCAGATGGAACAATCCAACAAACTATTTCTGCAAGAAACTTATGGATAAGATTGTTGACGGCAAGAATTGAAACTGGTGAACCATATATAATTTATATTGATACCGTTAACAGACAAATTCCTCAACATCACAAGTTAGCAAATTTAACTGTTAAAACTTCTAATCTATGTAGTGAAATTACTTTACCAACAGGAATAGATAAAGATGGTAGAGATAGAACAGCAGTTTGTTGCTTATCATCTTTAAACTTAGAAAAATATAATGAGTGGAAAGATGATCCAAACATGATTAATGATATTATGAGATTTTTAGATAATGTTTTATCTGACTTTATAAACAAAGCTCCAGATCAATTTAAAGACGCAAAGTACTCAGCTGAAAGAGAGAGAAGTGTTGGATTGGGTGTAATGGGTTTCCATTCTTTTCTACAAAAAAACAAAATTCCTTTAGAGTCTGTAATGGCTAAATCTTGGAACAAAAAAATATTTAAAGATATAGATGCAAAAGTAAATCAAGCTTCTAAAGATTTAGCTGAAGAAAGAGGGGCATGTCCTGATGCTGCAGAATATGGTTATCAAGAGAGATTTTCCAATAAAACTGCAATAGCACCAACAGCTTCAATTTCTATTATTTGTGGTGGAGCATCACCAGGAGTAGAACCTATTGCTGCTAATAGTTACACTCACAAAACTTTATCTGGTTCATTTAATGTTAAAAATAGATATTTAGAGGAAATTTTAGATAGCCACGGCAAAAATGATGATGAAACTTGGTCAAGTATTACAACTAATCAAGGTTCTGTATCTCATTTAGATTTCTTAACTGATTTAGAGAAGGATGTTTTTAAGACAGCATTTGAGTTGAACCAAAATTGGATTATCGAGTTAAGTGGAGACAGAACTCCATTTATATCTCAA
>CACNGH010000005.1:0-84787 GCA_902619815.1 uncultured Pelagibacteraceae bacterium | reverse complement strand
ATACCTATTTGTTTTATATTCATTATTTCAGCTGTTTTAGCAACCATCTCGCAAAAGCTTTCAAGAGTACAATTAGTATTATCTTTCAAATGATGAGGATATAGAGATAGCCCCAAGATACCTCCACTATCACTTAAAATTTTTAACAAATCAGAGGATTTATTTCTTTTTGCAGGATGCCAAAAAGATGGGTTTGCATGTGTTATTGCTATTGGTTTTTGACTTAACTCTATTGCATCAATTGTGCTTTTCTCTGCAGAATGAGACATGTCAATTACCACACCTACTCTATTCATTTCCTTTATAACTTCACGACCAAAATTAGTAACCCCACTATCTATCTTTTCATAACAACCAGTAGCTAATAATGATTGGTTGTTATAAGTAAGCTGCATAAATCTACAACCAAGTTTATGTATTTTTTCAACTAATTTAATATCATCCTCTATAGGAGAGCAATTTTGAAAACCAAAAAAAATTGCTGTTTTATTTTCTTTATTTGCCTTATCTATATCTTTGTAATCCCATCCTTGAAATATGATGTCTGAATTATCTTTAAAAAGTTTTTCCCACTTTTTAGTTTCAGTTAATAATTCATTGTAATCTTCATGATAAACTATTGTAACGTGAACAGCATCAAGACCAGCAGTTCTATTAAACTCGAAGGTTTCTCTTGACCAATTACAATACTGTAGATTATCAATTTTAAAATTCATATTAATTTAACTCTAATCAATATGTTTTTTAAATACTATTAATTTTATTGAAATTTTTAGTTAATTTTGAAATAAAGTAATTACTTAAAATTCCATGAAAAAAAATAAAAATCTAAAAGTTTCAATTGTTATGGGAAGTCAGTCTGATTACAAAATTATGCAGCTAGCAGAAAAAACACTTAAAAAAATTGGTGTTTCTTTTGAAACAAAAATTATATCAGCACATAGAACTCCAAAGAGAATGTATGATTATGCTTTAAAAGCCGAAAATAATAACATAGCAGTAATTATAGCAGGTGCAGGTGGATCAGCACATTTGCCTGGCATGATCTCGGCTCTTACTTCAATACCAGTTCTTGGTGTTCCTATCGAAAGCAAAAAATTAAAAGGCTTAGATAGTCTTTTATCAATAGCTCAAATGCCAAAAGGTATACCTGTTGGAACACTTGCTATTGGTGAAGATGGGGCAATTAATGCTGCTTTATTAGCAGCTTCAATAATAGCTAACCAAAACTCATCTATTAAGTTGAAATTGAAAAACTGGAGATCCAGTCAAACCAAATCAGTTAAAAAAAATCCTAAATAAAATGTCTGATATTACTCTTGGCATTATAGGGGGTGGACAGTTAGGAAGTATGTTGGCAATTTCTGCAAAAAAATTGAATGTTAAAACTGTAATTTTCTCTGATGACGCAGAAGCCCCAGCACAAAACTTTTGTAATCAATTTATTTCAGGAAATTATAATGATAAGCAGAAAGTTGCTGATTTTGTAAGTCAAGTTGATCTTGTAACCTATGAATTTGAAAACATCCCTTTTGAAACCCTTAACGAAATAAACAAATTAAAACCAGTTTTACCTAAACCCTCTGTAAATAGACTTATTCAACATCGTTTAGCAGAAAAAGATTTTATAAATAATTTAAATATCAGAACCACAAGGTATGTATCAATTGAAAAAAGATCAGACATAGATGCTTTGGAAGATTTTTTACCTGGTATATTGAAGACTACAACGCTGGGTTATGATGGAAAAGGACAGTATCCAATAAGTTCTAGTGATGAGTTGAATTCTATTAATTTGGATTTTTCAAGAGGATATATTCTAGAGAAATTGGTTAAGCTTAAAAAAGAAATCTCAATAATCATAACAAGATTTAATAATAATAAATATGAAATCTATGAACCCATCGAGAATAGTCATGAAGATCAAATACTAAAACATTCAAAAATACCTGCTGAGATAAGTGAGAAAATTTTTAATCAATCTAAAGAGTGGGCGATGCTAATTGCAGAGGAACTAAAGTATGTTGGAACTTTGTGTGTAGAATTCTTTATTGACAGAAATGATAACTTATATGTTAATGAAGTTGCACCAAGAGTACATAACTCTGGCCATCTAACAATTAATGCATACAACGTAAGTCAATTTGAAAATCATGTTAGGGCAGTTTGTGGACTAGAGCAAATACCGTTAAAAAAAATTTCTAATGCAAAAATGATTAATTTACTTGGTGATCAGATATCCCATTATAGAGAATCTCCAAATTTAAAAGAGAATGAATTTTTCTTTGATTATTTAAAAAAAGAGATTAAAGAAAAAAGAAAAATGGGTCATATCACAATATTAATTTAAATGTTTAAATCATTAGAAGGTAATTTTGATAATCCTAAAGTCCATGAACTTTTAAGCAAACATTTTGTTGAGCTCAGAGCTGCATCTCCAGAAGGTAGTACCCATGTTTTGGATATACCTGGGCTTAAAATTTCCTCAATTAAATTTTGGAGTTTGTGGCAAGATGAAAAATTAATAGGTTGTGGTGCTCTAAAATTCTTAGAAGAGGGTCATGGAGAATTTAAATCTATACGAATTCATGATGAATTTAGAAATAAAGGTTATGGGATTCATGTGATTGATCATTTAATTAATGAGGCTAAAAAGCTTAAGATTAAGAGATTAAGTATTGAGACTGGTGCTGGAGATTTTTTTTTACCAGCTAGGAAACTTTTTAAAAAATGTAAATTCGAAGAATGCCAACCTTTTGCGCACTATAAAGAGGATGTGAATTCTGTCTATTTAACCAAAATTATTAGCACAAATTAAATAATATTTTTAATTTACAATATATTTTGTTGACAAAACCCTTCAAAATCTAAACAAAGCCAGAATTACTTAATTATAAGTAATAAATTAATATAACAAAAAGTAAGAAGATAAATATGAGTCTACAAGGAAAAGTAAAATGGTTCAATCCAACCAAAGGTTTTGGTTTTATTGAAAGAGAAGATAAAGAAAAAGATGTGTTTGTACATGTTTCAGCTGTAAGAGATGCTGGTATGAACGGTTTAGATGAGGGTCAAGCTTTGACTTTCGATGTTGAAGATGGTCCTAAAGGTCCTTCAGCAGTTAACTTAAAAACTGCATAATTTCACACTTCCTATTGGCTGAAAACATTAATTAGATTTTTATAATTTTTATTTTTCAGCCAATACCAAATGTTGAAAACCAACGTTTAAACACAATTATTAATTATAGAAATTGAAATCAAAATTTATAAATTAATTAAAAATTATGATCGGAATTTTAGGCGGCATGGGAACTCAGGCAGGACTTGATTTTTGCAATAAACTTGCGGTGCTAAATAGAGGAAAAATCGATCAAGAATACCCTTTATTTTTACTTTATAATAAATCAAATATCCCTGGTCGACCTGAATCCATTGGGTCTCAAACCAAAAATCTTTCTAATAAATCTACAAACAAAAGTAGCAAAATAAAATATGAAAGAGTTTTAAAAAGTTTACTTAAAGGATGTAAGTTACTTGAGAAAAATAAATGTAAATTTATTGTTATACCATGCAATACAGCTCATTATTGGTATGAAGATCTGCAAAAAAAAATAAATATTCCAATAATTAATATGCCTAAAGAAGTATTTAAATTTACAAAAAAAAATTGCAAAAAAAATTCAAAAGTTGGACTTTTAGCAACTGAGGGTACTTTGAAAACTGGTGTCTACAACAATTTTTTTGATGAGGAGTATAATTTGTTAAAACCTTCTGAAAGTATTCAGAAAAACTCCGTTAATAAAGCAATAAAATTTGTAAAGATGGGAAATGTGCGGGCTGCTGAAAAAGCGATCAAGCCTGCAATAAATTATTTGATGAGTATGAAATGTAAAAAAATAATTTTGGGATGTACAGAACTTCCAATAGCAATATTTGCATTTAAATCATTTAAAAATATAAAATCTTCAAAAATATTCTTAGATCCTAATCTTATATTGGCAGAGTCTGCCATGGCAAAACATAAAAATTAAGTTATGCAGTCAAAGATTGAAAAGCCTTACGTGCTTAGAGTTGCAGAGTTTATTTATTTTAAAATAATTGATATTAAAAATAAAAATCCAGAAACTAATAATATTCAAGCATTTGAAATATTTATGACAACTAAAGAATATGAATTGATTAGCTCAGGAGAATTTCATGATAAATGGTTTGAAGAATTAGAAAAGAATAACTTTGTTGATAAATTAACAGGAAAAAAAATTACTGACGAAACTATAAAATTATTAGAGGTGCAAAAAGATTCGATGATAAAACTTTTAATGAAAATTCCTAAACTTTATTATACTAAAAGTCATTTCCCATTAGAAATATCTCAAAGAGCCTTTGATCATCTTTGGCGTGTTTGCGAGAGCTACGAAATGTGGTGTAAAGAGACAAAGCAAGATAAATTAATAAAATTAGATATCCTGAATTAATTAGATAATAGTTTTTGTCTAGTAATCTCTATTCTACTTTCTATTAACTGTTTTAATTTAACGTGAAGTTTTTTTTCTTCATTTTTCTCATCAACTGAATCTTTAATGTGAGTTAGAACATCCTTGCCGGTTTCATTTTTCAATGCCGTATTAGCCCCATACTGAAGACCTGCTTGAAGCACATTTCCTGTAGTAGCAACGGTTATTCCTGGACCTAAAAGGGATGTTGTTTGAATGCACCCTGATAAAATTACTAAAATAAAAATTACAAACAATGTTTTTAGTATTTTCATAAAAGCTTCTTTATATTAATACTTATTTAGGTATTCAACTCAAGATAGAATTGGTTCAAATTGGTTATTATTATTGAGACTATGTTGAATAATTAACTATAAAACAAAATGGTTAAAGTTTTTCCATTTATCTTTATTCTACTTTGGTCTTCTGCGTTCATTACCACTAAACCAATTATAGATAATAGCGACCCCTTTTCAGCTCTTGCTTTTAGATTTGCTTTAGTTGCTTTAGGTTTTTTTTTATTTTCTATTTATTCTAAAAAAAAAATTATAATTACTAGAAAGAACTTTTTTGAATCTTTTTTCAGCGGCGTTCTTTTTCATGGAGTTTACTTAGGAGGTGTTTTTTTTTCAATTTCAAAAGGAATGCCTACAGGAATTGCGGCACTCATAGTAACTCTACAACCCATACTCACAAATGCATTAAGTGGACCAATTTTAAATGAAAAAGTTTCTCTAAAACAATGGATAGGGGTTCTGTTGGGTTTTTCTGGTGCAGTCATGGTCTTAGGTTTTGATATTGGTACTGAGATTCCCACTATTGGATTAGTAGCAACAGTAGTTGCATTAATAGCTATAACAACATCAACTATTTGGCAAAAAAAATTAAGTAATAATTTACCTTTATCAGTCAATAATATGAACCAAGCTTTAGGTGGATTTATTTTTCATATTATAATTATTATTCTTTTTGCAAAACCTTACATTAATTTCTCAACTAATTTTATAATTGCAATGAGCCACCAAATTTTTTTAGTGTCCTTTGGTGCTTTTACAATTTTAATGTTTTTAATAAAAAAAAATTCTGCAAGTAAAACAGTTTCTATTTTCTTTTTAGTTCCACCTACCTCTGCATTTATGGCTTGGCTTTTTTTAAACGAGAACCTTAGTAATTTAGATCTTTTAGGTTTTTTAATTGCAACGATTGGTGTTTATATAGCTACAAGAGATTAAATTATTTTCCTATATAGCCAAATTCTAAAGACGAATCTGTTATTGAATGATAAAGAGACTCTCCAAAACTTCTTAAGGCAAATATTCTAAATGTATCTGGATTATCATTAATCATATCAACAATTATTGACATTCCATTAAATGTAGAATTCAGGCAATTATTTTTATAGAATTCGTTAAAATTAAACGGGCAGCCTTTTTTTAAGACTTCTTTTGCCTGATCACCTTCTAGCTCAATAATTGATTTTGAATGAGAAATATCAGTAACTGCAAAATCATCTTCTTTAAATTTTTCATCAATTTCAGTGAAAGTTTCTTTTTTAGATGTAATAACTAACCAATTTCGTGGCCCATTCCAGAGAATTCGAGTATTTTCATTGTTTACTACAGATAATGGTTTTGAACTTAGGTTAAGGTTGTCTATTTTAATTTCTTCACAAACAACGTTAGAACTTTTGAATTGAACAATCTGAGTAATTAATAAATTTTTTATCTCTGAAATTTTTATTAAATTGTTTTCATTTTTTTCTTCACAGTCACCAAATTTTCCTTTTTGATGGATATTTTCTAAAGCTGAAATTGAACTCATGATCTAACTCTTTCCCCTTTTGGATCTACATAATGCGATGAAACTATTTCTACTGGAATTACTTTATTTTTTAATGGAGACATTACAAATAATTTTTCCCCGATCATATTTTTTCCATCTTTCAAAATTGCAAGTGAAAAAGGATTATCGTGCTCTACACTCCAACATGAGGCAGATATGTGTCCTAATTTTTTATTTGGTAAAGGAGCCTTAGCGTCTTTAACCAAATGAGAGCCCTCTGGTATACTTGTTTTTTTATCTAAAGGAACAACTCCAACAATCTTTTGCCTATCTTCTGAGGTAAAAGCTTCTCTATTTAATGACCTTTTACCGATAAAATCTTTCTTTTTACTTACTAATCCATCTAATGAAGTGTCGTAAGGAATAGTTCTTCCATCAAGTTCTGATCCCGCTACATGTCCCATTTCAATTCTCAATGTGGATAATGCTTCTGTTCCATATGGTTGAACTTGAAACTCTTGACCTAACTTAATGATTTTTTCCCACATAAAGTTTCCATTATCAGACTCTACATTTACCTCATAAGCTAATTCACCTGAAAATGAGATTCTGAAAATTCTAGCTTTAACTCCAAACAGATCTGACTCCATATATCCCATAAAAGGCAGTCCCTCATTTGAAACATCATTGTTAGGAAATAATTTTTCTAATAACTTTCTAGATTTTGGTCCTGCTATAGCTGCTCCAGCCCATTGTTCGGTTGTAGAAACTACATTAACATTCAATTCAGGCCAAACGAGTTGTAAATAATATTCTAAATGTGAAAGAACATTTGCTGCTTGTGCTGTAGTGGTTGTCATATGATAATGATTTTCGGAAATCCTAGTCGTGGTTCCATCATCCATAACAATTCCATCTTCTCTAAGCATCACTCCATATCTTGCTTTACCAACTGGTAGTTTTAACCAAGCATTTGTATATACTCTATTAAGCAGTTCTGCTGCATCAGGACCCTTTATATCAATTTTTCCCAAGGTAGTAACATCACAAACTCCAACATTTGTTCTTACATTTTTAGCTTCTCGCTTTGATGCTTCGAAAAGAGTTTCATTCCCTTGTTTATAATATCTTGGTCTTAACCAAACTCCAGCATCAACAAATACAGCATTGTTTTTTTCATGCCAAGAATGCATTGGAGATTTACGAGTAGGTTTAGAATGTTTTCCAACTTCTCTACCTACGATTGCTCCAATAGATATTGGTGTATATGGAGGTCTAAAAGTTGTATGGCCTACTGCTGGTACTACTTTATTTTCAATATCAGAAACTAATTGTAATCCATTCAAATTACTTGTTTTGCCTTGATCAGTTGCCATTCCAAGAGTTGTATACCTTTTAACATGCTCTATAGATCGATAACCCTCTTTTAAAGCTATTTCAATATCTGATACAGAAACATCATTTTGAAAATCTAAAAATCTTTTATAATTTTTTCCTTCAGGCAAAGGAACACACCAAAACTTGTCATGTTGAGAAGATTTTTTTTCAACAACGTTAGGAAACGAAATTTTATTGTCATTATTTGTAATCTTTTTCGATAGATCTTGACCAGCAGTGAAAGAGTCTTTTAAAGTTTCTTCTAATGTAAAAATCCCATTAGCGGCACCTAAAGTTGTTTCATTTTGCTTAGACGTTCCAGGTACAAAAGCATCAATTTCTTCTTTAAATTTAGTTTTATTGCCTGATTGTGATGCTAAATGAATAGTTGGCGTCCAAAAGCCTGAAACACAAATGCAATCACACTTAATATTTTCAACTGTACCAAGTTGCTTTTTATTATCTGAAATTTTTGCTATATCAGCTGAATTTACTTTTTTATATCCCTGTGCAGCAACAACAACGTATGAAAATTTAATGTTAATACCAAGATTTATTGCTTCATTAATTATTTCTGATTGTGGATTAACTCTAGAGTCTAAGATGATTGGATTAATTCCGTTTTTCTTAAACTCAATTGCTGTCTCATATCCACTATCATTATTTGTAAAAACTAATGGGTTTTTACCAACTAATACACCATATACTTTTAAATATTCTTTTGCTGCTGAGGACAACATTACACCGGGAGTATCATTATTGCCAAAAACCAATGGCCTTTCAATTGATCCTGAAGAAATTAAAACCTCTTTTGCCCTAATATACCAAAGTCTTTGTTTTGGATGATACTTTTTTGTTTTTGGGAGATGATCGCTAACTTTTTCTGACATCACTAACATGTTATGGTCGTAGTAACCAAAAACTTGGGATCTATTTTTAACAACTACATTTGGCATTTCTTTCAGCTCAGCAATAATACTATTTGCCCAATCCTCACCAGATTGGTTTCCAATATTTACATCACTAGTTAATAGGGATCCTCCAAATCTTGGTTTATCCTCAGCTAAAATTACTCTTGCACCATTTTTTGCTGCTGCATAAGCACTTGCTAAACCTGATGGACCAGAACCAGCAATTAATAAATCACAGTATTCATATTTATGCTCATACCTCTCCTTATCGTGTTTGGTCGAGGCAACACCTAAACCTGCTGCTTTTCTAATAAAAGGTTCGTAAACTCTATACCAAAAACTTTTAGGCCACATAAAGGTCTTATAATAAAATCCTGCAGGTAGAAAAATTTTTAAAAAATTATTTATTGCACCAATATCAAAATTTACACTTGGCCAACAATTTACACTTTTAGCTTCTAATCCCTCAAAAAGTTCTTGTTCAGTAGCTTTAACATTTGGTTCTGTTTCATTATTTCTATAAAGCTGAACAATTGCATAAGGCTCATCTACCCCAGCTCCGAAAAAGCCTCTTGGTCTGTGATACTTAAAGCTTCTACCTACTAAATGAACTCCATTCGCAATTAATGCAGATGCTAAAGTATCTCCTTCATAACCATAGTATGTTTTTCCATTAAATTTGAATGATAACTTTTTATCCCTATTTATCAGTCCACCATTTTCTAATCTAAATGCTTGAGTCATTAAGAAATTTCCTCGTCTGCTTTATGTGTATTAAATATTTCGTGAGTAGCAGTATCTCTCTCTACCTTAATCCATTGCCTACATCCAGATAGATGCTGCCACAACTCTAAGTGCTTACCTCTTAAACTTTTTCGATTGTATACAAAACTATCCCATTCTTGATCAGAGATTTCTTTGTTAAGTTCAGGTCTTTTTACGCTTGCATCTCCACCGTAAGAAAATTCATTTTGCGATCTCATCCCACAATAAGGACATTTAATATGAAGCATTTAAGATATCCAGGTCTTCGTACCAAGTCCTTTTTCATCAATTAAGTGGCCTGTGCTAAATCGATTTAAACTAAGTCCAGCATTTAATTCATGAACTCTATCTTGAGCAATTGTGTGTGCAAATGTCCAACCAGATGCTGGTGTTGCTTTGAAACCTCCGTAACACCAACCACAGTTCAAATACAAACCATCAATATGTGTTTTGTCAATTATAGGCGAACCATCCATTGACATATCCATTATACCACCCCAAGTTCTGAGCATTTTCAATTTACTTAAAAAAGGCATCATTGCTATTCCCTCGGTCAAAACATGTTGGAGAGTTGGTAAATTTCCTCTTTGAGCGTAGCTGTTATATCCATCAAGATCTCCACCCATCACCATTTCTCCTTTATCAGATTGACTAATGTAAAAATGACCAGCACCAAAAGTTACTACTCTATCTAAAATTGGTTTAACTGGCTCTGATACACACGCTTGAAGAAGGTGTGTTTCTATAGGTAAAGTCATATTTAACTTTTCGGCTAAAATATTTGTACTTCCAGCAACACATAAACCAACTTTTTTTGTTTTTATATTTCCTCGAGATGTTCTTATGCCATTAATCTTGCCCGCTGTAACATCAAAACCAGTAACTTCACAATTTTGAATTATATCTACACCCATCGAGTCTGCTTGACGTGCGTATCCCCAAGCAACTGCATCGTGTCTTGCTGTTCCTGCGCTTGGTTGCATTAATCCACCAAAAATTGGAAACCTTACGTTTTCGGAAAAGTCAGCCATTGGAATTATTTCTTTTACTTGTTCACGGTTTAATAAGACTGCATCAATCCCGTTTAATCTCATTGAATTTCCTCGTCTTGCATAGGCATTCATTTGTGCATCTGAGTGTGCAAGATTGATAATTCCTCTTGGAGAAAACATCACATTATAATTTAAATCTTGGCTCATTTTTCTCCACAGATCCATTCCAAACTCACTAAAGAGAGCGTTTTCATCATGCATGTAATTTGATCTAATTATCGTTGTGTTTCTTCCAACGTTTCCACCACCTATCCAACCTTTTTCAATAATTGCTACCTTGGTAATATTATGTTCTTTTGCAAGGTAATATGCAGTGGCAAGTCCATGGCCTCCACCACCAATAATAACTACATCATATTCCTCTTTTGGGGTTGGATCTTTCCAAGCTAAATCCCAGTTTTCATGATTAGAAAACGCGTTTTTAACTAAATTGAATATAGAATATTTTTGCATCCATTAATTTTATAACAAAGAATATAAATAGTTCTTATTTTTTTTATATATATTTTTTAGAAGTTTCCAAATATGACAAAAAAGGATAAGAAGTCTGCAACGACAACATTTAATTTATAGTATTAATTATGAGCGATGTTAAATCAGATATCCAAATAGCAAGAGAAGCAAAAATGCAGCCAATAAATGAGGTATTGGCAAAGATAAATGTTCCAGATGAGAGTACTGCTTTCAGTCCAATGGGACGACATATTGCAAAAATTAACTTAGAATATTTAGATACATTACAAGATAAACCAGAAGGAAAACTAATTTTAGTCACTGCAATTACACCTACACCTGCTGGTGAAGGTAAAACAACTACTTCAGTTGGTTTAAATGATGGATTAAATAAAATTGGAAAAAAATCTATAGTTTGTTTAAGAGAGCCAAGTCTCGGACCTTCCTTTGGGATGAAAGGTGGTGCAGCTGGAGGAGGTTACGCTCAAGTTGTTCCAATGGAACAAATTAATTTACATTTTACTGGAGATTTTCATGCAATTACTTCAGCTCATAATCTATTATCAGCATTAATAGATAATCATATCTATTGGGGCAATAAATTAGATATAGATGTAAGACGGATTGTTTGGAAAAGAGTTATGGATATGAACGACCGTTCATTAAGATCAATAAATATAAATTTAGGTGGAGTAGCAAATGGTTTTCCAAGAGAAGATGGATTTGACATTACAGTTGCTTCAGAAATCATGGCAATTTTCTGCTTATCAAATGATTTGGAAGATTTAGAAAAAAGAATTGGTAATATAACAATTGCTTATACCAGAGATAAAAAACCTGTTTATGCAAAAGACTTGAAAGCACACGGTCCAATGACTGTATTATTAAAAGATGCAATCAGACCAAATGTAACTCAAACATTAGAAAATAATCCTGCAATTATTCATGGTGGTCCTTTTGCAAATATTGCACATGGATGTAACTCGGTTATAGCAACTAAAACTGGATTAAAACTCGCAGACTATGTTGTAACAGAAGCTGGTTTTGGTGCAGACCTTGGAGCAGAAAAGTTTTTAGATATAAAGTGCAGAAAATCTAACTTAAAACCGAATTGTGTAGTCATTGTTGCAACCATTAGAGCTTTAAAAATGCATGGTGGCGTTGCAAAAGATGACTTAAAAAATGAAAATGTTGAGGCTTTAAAAAAAGGCCTAGTCAATCTTGAGCGACACATAGAAAATGTTAAAAAATTTGGATTACCTGTAGCAATTGCGGTAAATCATTTTATTAAAGATACAGACAGTGAAGTTAAAGCTTTAATTGATTTTTGTGATAGCCTAGGAGTTAAAGCAAGTTTATGCACTCACTGGGCAAATGGTGGTGAAGGAACAAAAGAACTAGCAGCACATGTTGCTGATTTGTGTGAAAAAAAAGATGCTAAGTTTAATTTTCTTTATGAAAGTAAAACGCCTTTGTTTAAAAAAATAGAGATAATTGCTAAAGAAATATACAGAGCTGATGAAGTAATTGCCGATACAAAAATAAGAGATCAATTAAAAAGTTTTGAAGAAGCTGGATACGGAGAACTACCTATTTGTGTAGCAAAAACACAATACAGTTTTTCAACTGATCCAAATTTGAAAGGCGCACCAATTGGTCACGTTTTACCTGTGAGAGAAATAAAATTATCGTCAGGTGCAGAATTTATTGTTGTTGTTTGTGGAGCAATTATGACTATGCCAGGACTTCCACGTGTTCCTGCAGCAGACTCTATAAAGCTAAATGAAAAAGGTGAAATCGAAGGATTATTCTAGGTTAAGATAATTTAACCAATTTTCTAATTCCCTCATCCTAGAAATTTTATCAAGCTTAGTATTTTCAGTTTCGATATACTGTATATGACTATTAATTTCTTTCTCATCACTAAAAGCTCCTTTTTTTAAAAGCCTCTCTTTTCTAAAAACAATAATATTAACCATTTTATTATAGGTAATTTCTGGATGATATTGGAGCCCCCAAATATCACAATCATTTACTTTAAAATTTAAACCTTGAACTTTATTAATTGGATTTGAGGCTAACAACACAGAATTTTGTGGCATAGTTACTACTTCATCAAAATTAAATGCAGGCGTATTAAATTTTTTTTGTTTATTCTTATAAAGTGGATGATCTAATCCTGTTTCATTTATTTCAACATCAACAGCAATTCCTTTATGTGAACCTTTGGTACCCTTTTTAACTTCACCTCCAGCTGCTGTGACTGCTACTTGCATACCCCAACATATTGCTAAGATTTTTTTAATTTTTTTTTGACACTCTTTCATAAACTGAATCTGTCTTCTAATTTCAGGTGTATCATTATAAATATTTAAACTACTACCACCCCAAATAAGTCCATCATAACTTTTTAGATCGTCTATATTTTTAAATATATTTTCATCTGATGAAGGATTAACAACATCTGTAGTTAAATCTTTTGTGAAAAAACTAAGACTATCCTTCAAACTTTCAGTATGCGTTTGAATACCTGCAGATGAAAAATGTTGATTTTCTTCTCTCAAATTTCCTTCAACAATCAATATTTTTTTCATTAAAACAAATTTCCAGAAATGCTTTTTTCATACATTTCTTTTAAATCCTTTTGATTAATTTTTTTTGGGTTTCCACCAGTGGACGGATCTTCAAACGCCATTATAGAAAGTTCATCAAGATTAATATTATTACAGTCCATAACATCTGATAGTTTGTGAGGAATGTTCAAATTTTTTCTCAATTCTAAAATCCACTCTAAAAAACTATCAAAACTTTTATTTAAATTTAAATAATCACAAATTTCAATAATCTTGTGTTCTATTTCATTTCTATTAAATGATAAGACATAAGGCATAAATATTGCATTTGATAAACCATGATGAATATTAAACTTTGAATTAACCGGATGACTTAAAGAATGTATTGCTCCAAGACCTTTTTGGAATGCAGTTGAGCCCATCGATGAAGCAGAAAGTAAACTCATTCTTGCTTCGATATTTTTTCCATCTTTATAGGCGGTAATTAAATATTTTTTAATTAATTTAATACCTTCTATTGCAATACCATTTGCCATTGGATGGAAGCCTGGTGCACAAAATGCTTCCAGGTTATGTGCTAATGCATCCATACCTGTTGCTGCTGTTAATTTAGGTGAAAGATCTAAAGTTAAAATGGGATCTAAAATAACAATTGATGGCAACAATTTTGGATGAAAAATAATTTTTTTAACACCTGTATCTTTATTAATAATTGCAGAAGCTCTTCCAGTTTCTGAGCCTGTACCAGCAGTTGTGGGTATTGCAATAATACTTGGGATTTTAGAACTAGCAGCTCTTTTCCAATAGTCACCAATATCTTCAAAATCCCAAATTGGCCTTTCTTGACCACACATAAGTGCTACGGCCTTACCTACGTCGAGTGCGCTACCACCACCAATTGCTATTACACCATCGCAGTTAGTTTTGTTATAAACTTTTACACCTTCTTCTACATTTTCGCCTATTGGGTTTCCTGAAAAATTTGAAAAAATTTCTAAATTATTAAATTTTTTTTTCAAATCCTGTATAATTTGCTTAATCATATCCAGATTAATTAGATCTTTGTCAGTAACGAATAATGGATTTGATATTTTTAATTCTTGACAGGCATCAAATAAATTTTTGATCCTATTTTCACCTACCCACATCAAAGTTGGGTAATTCCAATTATGATTCATAGTAAATTATAATTTTATTTTTCTTTTTTTGTTAGTAAGATATATTTATAGAATTATTAATGATAGGAAAATTTAGATGTCTAAAGTAGCGATTATAGGTGCGGGTCCATGTGGTCTTTCAATGTTGAGAGCGTTTGAACATTTGGAAAATAAAGGAGAAAAAATACCAGAAATAGTTTGTTTCGAAAAACAAGATAACTGGGGTGGACTTTGGAATTATAGCTGGAGAACAGGTTCTGACCAATATGGAGATCCAGTACCAAACAGCATGTACAGATATTTGTGGTCAAACGGTCCTAAAGAATGTTTGGAGTTTGCTGATTATTCTTTTGACGAACACTTTGGTAAACCAATACCATCTTTTCCTCCTAGAGAAGTTCTATATGACTATATAGTTGGAAGAGTAAGCAAAGGTAATTTAAAACATAAAATTAAATTTAATACTCGAGTTACAAATACATCATTTAAAAATGACAAGTTTGAAATTAGCTATCAAGATAAAGCTAATAATAAAATTTTAACCGAAAATTTTGATTATTTGGTTATTTCGACTGGTCATTTTTCTGTGCCTTTTATCCCAGAATATGAGGGAATGAATTCCTTTCCTGGAAGGATTATGCATTCTCATGACTTTAGAGATGCTGAAGAATTTAGAGACAAAAATGTAATTGTTCTTGGCAGTAGCTATTCTGCAGAAGATGTTGCACTACAGTGTAATAAATATGGAGCTAAAAGTGTTACTATTGGCTTTAGACACAATCCAATGGGATTTAGATGGCCCAAAGGTATGAAGGAAGTTCACTATTTAGATAAGCTTGATGGTAAAAATGCCATTTTCAAAGATGGCACAAAACAAGAGGCTGATGTAATAATTTTATGTACTGGTTATCTTCATCATTTTCCATTCTTAGAAGAAAGTATAAAATTAAAAACTCACAACAGATTATATCCACCAAAATTATATAAAGGGATTGTATGGCAAGATAATCATAAAGTTTTATATCTAGGAATGCAGGATCAATTTCATACTTTTAATATGTTCGATTGCCAAGCTTGGTATGCACGGGATGTTATTATGGGCAAAATCAAGATGCCTAGTAATGATGAGATAGAAAAAGATATTAACAAGTGGGTTGGAATGGAAGAAAAATTAGAAAATCCAGATCAAATGATAGATTTTCAAACAGAGTATACCAAAGAACTTCATGAAATGTCAGATTATCCTAAGATAGATTTTGAATTAATTAGAAAACATTTCAAAGAGTGGGAGCATCATAAAGTTGAAGATATTCTAACTTATAGAAATAAATCCTTTTCTTCACCTGTGACTGGTTCTATTGCTCCAATCCATCATACGCCTTGGGAAAAAGCAATGGACGATTCTATGAAAACTTTTCTAAATAAATAAAATTTAATATTTTATTTTTAATTTTTTATTTTTTGTGATTGCGTTTAATAATGCAATCATTAAAGGGATTTTTTTACGATTGAGTTTCTTTAAAATATATGGAGCTATTTCGAAGGCCAAATCAGCACCTTCAACAGTATCATCTTTCATAAATTTTCTTTTAGCCGATCTAAAAGTAAATCCTTTACCAAGATAATCACCCATTTTACTATTTCTGCCGCCAACTGCACTTACATATAGATCACCTATACCAGCAAGTCCATAAACAGTTTCTTTTTTTCCCTTAAAATGTTTTATTAAATAATCCATTTCATCAATTGATTTTCTAAATAAAGCTGAGGATGTATTCTCGCCTTGGCCTGATCCAATTATCATAGAATATATATTTTTAATTGCTGATGAGAACTCTACTCCTCTAACATCAGTTGTATGTTCTGTTTTGTAATAACTTGTGGATATCATTTTTCCAATATCTTTTGCAACCTTGAGTTTTTTGTTCCCAATTACAGTGTAACTTTTTATCTTTCGAGCCAGCTCTTTTGCTAAGCATGGTCCTTTTAAAACTGATACATTTAGTTTGTTATTAGTTTTATTAAGCTGTTCAGACATAGTAATAATTTTTTTTGTTTTATCTAACTTTAGTCCTTTTGTAAGAACCAAAATGGGAGTTTTACTTTTAAAATGCGTTAAATATTTGCTGATGATATCTATCCCAACCGAACTTACAGCCACAACTATAAGATTCCATTTTAAATTTAACATTTCTGGAACAAATTTTTTTGTTATTATTTGTTTTGGTAGATTAATTTTTAAAGATGGATGAAATTTTTTTTTAAGATTTAATTTATTAATTAACTTAATATTATGCGGCTCTGATAATGTTACTTTATGTTTGTTTTCTATCAAAGGAATAGAAAAGGCTGCTCCCATTGCCCCTGATCCAATAATCAATATATTTTTCATATTTATAAATTAGGCTATTCCTAAGTGTTTCTTTCTTTTATCGACCCAAGTTCTTATCAAATTATCAAAGATTAACCCTATAAATGCTACACAAATTCCTAATGTCAGGCCTATACCTGCACCATTTTTATCAGACAAAGCTTTTAAAATATATTGCCCCAAATCTTCAGTGCCAATGAATGCCCCGATAATTACCATAAATAAAGCAAAAACTATTGTTTGATTTAAACCAAGCATCATGTGAGGAAAAGCTAATGGGAATTCAATTTTTGTTAATCTTTGAAACTTATTTACACCAGACATCGTTGCAGCTTCATGTAAACCTACTGGAACACTTCTAAGACCTTCAATTGTATATCTTGTTGCAGGAATTGTTGCGTAAACTATTACAGCAATTAAAACTGATGTGTCTGTTATTCCAAATAACATCATTACCGGAATTAAATATACAAACGATGGAAAGGTTTGAAATATATCACAAACTCCTAACATAAATTTCGCTGCACTTTTGCTTTGAAAACACAAGGTTCCAACTGTAAAACCAATCAAACACGAAACTATAACTCCAAAAGTTGCCATGTATGTTGTAACCAATGCTCTATCCCACCATGGACTAAGAGCTATGAACAAAGTTAATCCGCATACTACTAACGCTGATCTAATTCCACCAATTAAATAACCAGCCCCAACTACTAAAACTATAGTAGCAATAGCAGGCATTCTTAAATAGAGTGCTCGCATTGGCTGCAGTACATCTTGAATTAACCATGTATTAAATGCTTTTATATAAACAAAGAATGTATCAAAGATCCAGTCAACTCCTTTATTCCAAAAGTCAGCAGTTGATATTCCTTTATTATGAGGAATTTCAAATAAGTAATTAAATGTATCTTTGAATAAAAAAGTTCCTATATAAGCAAGCACAATTCCTATTATAAATGCTCCAATAAAAAATATAGTGTTTTTATTTCTTTCAAAGAATGAAAGATTGCCAAAATAATCTGTTTGTTTATTTGCCCATGCCAAAGACATTTTATCTAATAATATTGCAATTAGACTGATGCATAAACCTGCCTCTAGAGCTAATCCAATATTAAGCTGATTAAGAGCTAACAATAAATTAAAACCTAAACCCTTCGCTCCAATAAAAGCTGAGATAACCGCCATTGAAAAACAAACCATAATCACCTGGTTTACTCCGATCAGTATATCTCTTCTAGCTGTAGGAATTAATACTTTGAACATTAGTTGCCAATTATTACATCCACTCATTTTGCCAGCCTCGATTACTTCAGGAGGTATGGCTCTTAATCCTAATAAAGTTAATAATATCATTGGTGGAATGGCAACTATCATAGTTATAATCACTGCTGCATGATCACCAACTCCAAATAGAACTAATGCAGGAACTAAAACCGCATATTGTGGCATAGTTTGCATCACTAAAAGTATTGGATATAAAGCTTTTTCAACACGTTTACTTTTAAATGCAGATATTCCAAGGCCTAGACCAAATATAAATGATAATGGTGCTGCAACTAATATAAATGATAAAGTTTGCATCGATGGTTTCCATTGACCAAAAATAGAAATGTAAACCATAGTCAAACCAGCAAAGATAGCTAAACCTTTGCCACTCAATTTGTAAGATAATATTGTTGCACCCGCAGCAACTATGGTCCATGGTAAGCCTGGAAGTTCGGCCCATGGATTGGCATCAATAAAATCCCAACTTGTAAATGCAACAATAGTTTCCAGTCCGCCTAATAAAATCTCTCTAATTAATTCAATTATAAAAGTCATGAAACCTGTTAAATTTCTACTAATTTGTAAAAGAAGAGGTCTAGTTTTAAATTCTTGAGTATCTTCATTCCAGAACTCCATTGGCATCCAATCGTTCATTAAAAAAAATAGTGAGTCATTTATCCAAATGGGCAACCAACCAAGTAATGGAGGCAATCTCCAAAACACATCGAAAGCATAATATCTCACCTCCTTACCAGCAAAAACAAAGGTGCTTTGATTGGGGTCTTTAATAAACTCTGCCTGACCTCTTATAAATTTATATGTTTCAGGAACTTCGATTGCAAAACATAATGCAAAAAAAACAATTAATAAAAATAACCATTGAAATATTTTTGGATTTTTTTTTAAAAATTCCATTGGTTAATTTCCATTTTTCCTTCCACCAAAGACTGTATTGATTATCTTTGTGGGGTTGATAGAGCCTATAACTTTATTATTCTTATCTATTACTCCTACAGTTTTATCTTGAGTTAGAATTTTTTCAGCAACGTTTTCTATAATCTCATGTTTTGAAACTCTTAAATCTCCTAAATTATCACCAGTGGATTGTTCCATTACATCTTCAATTAATAAAACCTTTTCTCTAGGAACTTCTTCAGTAAATTTCCTAACATATTCAGTTGCGGGATTTAAAACTATTTTGGCAGGTGTATCTAATTGTTCAATTATACCATCCTTCATAATTGCTATTCGGTCTGCTAGTTTTAAAGCCTCATCAAAATCGTGAGTAATAAACATTATAGTTTTTTGAAGTTTGTCTTGAAGTCTTAAAAATTCATCCTGCATTTCTTTTCGAATCAAAGGATCTAATGCTGAAAAAGGCTCATCTAAAAACCAAATATCTGGTTCAACAGCTAAGGATCTTGCAATACCAACTCTTTGTTGTTGTCCGCCTGAAAGTTCTCTTGGAAAATAATTTTCTCTTCCATCTAGTCCAACTAACTTAACCATATCCATTGCCTTACTAATGCTATCGTCAGTATTAATTCCCTTAATTTGCAGTGGAAATGCTATATTTTCTACAACAGTTTTGTGTGGTAACAGTGCAAAGCTCTGAAAAACCATTCCCATTTTATTTCTTCTAAGATCAATTAATTCTTTGTTGTTTAACTCTAATAAATCTTGACCCTCTATAAAAATTTTTCCACCTGTTGCATCTGTCAATCTTGAAATACATCTAAGTAATGTTGATTTGCCTGATCCAGATAAACCCATAACAACCAACATTTCTCCTTTTGCTACTTCAAAAGAAGCATTGTTAACTCCGACTATACATCCATTTTCTTGAAAAGTTTTTGCGTCAACGTTTCCATTGGCTTTTTGAAGCATTTTTTCGGCATTTTCTCCAAAAATTTTATAAACTGACTCACATTTAATAACTGCTTCAGACATAAATTATTAATAAGTTATACGAAAATTAATTGAATTAATATCTATATAATAATTGTTTCTCCTTAATTAAAAATTTTTGATGTAATAAATTCTAGTATCAATGCCAGTGCTCAAAAAACTTAATGCCTCCCCACTTACTGTGATTTTTTCATCAACCCCAACATTATTTCCACTTACTGTAAAACCTGCAAAACATTTATTTTTTTCTTCGTCCCACTCAACAAATGTCTCATCAATTTTATTGCCATTAATTGTATAAATTTCATGTGCTCTAAAATTGAGGAAATTAGCTCCCATTATTGCTCTTTGAGGGATAAGTTTTGTAGCTTTGCAGACTTTTTCATAAACCTCGTCAGATAATCTATAATGATCAGTTCCATCAAAAGTAACCAAAATTCCAGATGGCAGAGTTGAAATTAATTCATTTAATTTTCTCTCTTCTGCAATTCTTTCCTCTTCTATTTTCATCCTTTTAACTAAATCTTCACCTTCACCAAAAATATTATTTAAGATAAAAAAAGATAAGATTATAATTAATGTAATAATTACTAATCCCCCAAACTGTCTAACAGACTCTGGTAATTCTTTTAATTTAGTAAAATAATTTTGTTGAGACATTATTCCTGTAATTTTCCGTTTTTCCAAATTCCTGATTTTTGTTTTCCATCTGCCCAAGTAAATGTTCCCTGACCATTCATGAAACCATTAGCCCACTCTCCATCGTATGTAGAGCCATCTGGGAATGTTAAAATTCCCTGCCCACTCCATACGCTATTTTCAAATTCACCTTTATAGATATATCCATTAGGCCAAGTTTCTACTCCCTGCCCTTGCTTTTTTGTTGCAACCCACTCACCTTCATAAGTGGTTTTATCTGTATAAACCCATTTTCCATATCCATTTTCACAATTTCCCTCTTTACATCCGGTGCTTCGGGCAAAAACTGCAGTAACGATAAAAAAAGTTAGAAGTAATAATATGGGAATTTTTTTCATGAATTTATTTTACACAAAATCAAATAAAAAAAAATCCCCCCCAACAATGTGGGGGAGACTCTAAATTTAACTTTTATCCCTATTTAGTAAAAGCTTGCCAAACTGACTTATTATCAGCTAACCATTTTTTAGCTGCGTCTTCATGAGTCATCTTATCTAAATCAACTAAAGCTGCCATTGCTCCAATTTGACTTGTAGAAAATGACATTTTTTTAAATGCTTTAGCTGCATTTGGATGAGTTTTTGGAAAATCCTCATTAACTGCTTTTTTCAGATAACCATCTGGAGAACCGCATTTTCCATCTCCACCATCTTCTGGTCTGCAACCTGCGGTGTATGGAGGAAAGTCAATAAATGTAAAACCAGCACCATCAGTAAAGTTTGGTGTCCAATTGAAAATTATTGTACCTCTTCCTTCTTTTTCAGCAGCTGCTAATTCAGCCCAAAGCGCATCTGCACTTCCAGCAAATTTTACCCACCAAAGGTCACCTAAACCTAAAGCGTCAACCCTTTGAGGTATTAAATCACCATGCCAAGTTTGTGGACCTTCCAACATTCTTCCTTTTCCATTTGGTGAGTCAGGTGTTGTGAAGTTTTTAGCACAGTCAGGATTTTTTAAAGCTGTCCAGTCTGGAAGACCAGGGCATAATCCTTTATCTGTAACCCAGTTAGGATATCCCATATCTTCAAGTGTTCTTGCTTCATGGTCTCCCCAATCAAGTAAGCCACCTTTGTCTAGAGCTGTTGTAAATGATTTACCAAATGCAGATTCCCATACTTCGTGAGATATAGTTACATCTCCAATTCTGATTGACTCGTAAACTGCTTGTGAGTCAGCATTTACATATTTAACATTGTTACCCATGCTTTCGAAAATTCCACCAATAACATACGCCATTACAATTTGGCTTGACCAGTTATGAGTTGGGATTACGATGGGTTTTTTGCTATCTGCAGCATTAGAAATTCCTGCAAAACTAACTACAGAAATTATAAGAGCAGATAATAATGATATTATTTTTTTCATTTTTTTCCCCTCGATTATTAATATTAATGTCAAAGTATGTTCTGATTTAAAGGTATAGTCAACTCGTTTTCAGTATAATATGGTCACAATAAAATTATAATAAAACATTGAAGATGTTAGGAACTAGTAAAGAAATAAAATATCCAGGACTAAATATTTTACCACCAGGAGTTGAAAGACATATTGTAAATGGTGGTGGCCTTACTGCTTTTTATATTTTTCCTGATGATGAAATAGAGATTATTAATAACGATGGAAATCAAATTTGTGAAATTATATGTTTCAATAAAGATGGAAAATCAGATGTAGGTATTTTAAACCTTAAAAGTAACAATAATAAAAATTTTATTAGAGATATCTTAAGTAAAAAAGATGAGAGTATTCTAGCAACCAATTATCAACTTAAAAAACTAAATTTAAATATTTCAAATTCAAAATCCTCAATCGTATTTGATATTGATAGTCAAATTGGCGAAAAAATTAAATTAAAGTCTAAAGATAATTGTTTTGCAATATTTGCAGCTCCTGGACAAGACATGGATGTTACAAAGCAAAATCCTCCTACAGATTTAATTATTTATATTAAAAGAGCAAATATTATTGATTACAAAGAATTAAATGTTATTCCAAACCCTGTCTTTGAACCATCGCACGAGGAGAATATAAAAAAAGCAAGTAGTATATCTTATGAAGTTAAAGAAGGTGACTACATTCAAGTGATAAGTCCAACTGGAAGACAATGTTCAGACTTTGTGGCATTTGACACAAAGAAATTAGAAAAAGGAATTGAGAAAGGTTTAGATTGGCAAACAACTAGAACTTTCATGGGAAATACATTTCCAGGTCCAGGATTATTTTCTAAATTTTATGATACTGACCATGAGCCTTTGGTAGAAGTAATTAGAGATACCGTTGGTAAACATGATACGTTTAATCTTGCCTGTACTTCAAAGTACTATGAGGATGCTGGTTATTTTGGCCATGCAAATTGCTCAGATAATCTTACAGAAAGTATGTCTAAGTATGGTCTTCAAAAACAAAAAGGCTGGCACGCAATCAATTTATTTTTTAATACCTCTGAAGGTGGTTTAAACTCAGTCATTTCCGATGAATCTTATTCTCGTCCTGGAGATTATGTCATGTTTAGAGCGTTAAAAGATTTAACTATTGGCACAACAGCGTGTCCAAGTGATATAGATCCTTGTAATTCATGGAATCCAACTAATATTTTTGTTAGAACATATGACAAAAAAAAAGAATTTACTAAATCATTTGCATTTAGGATGAAAACAGACTCTGAAAAAAAACTCACAAGAAATTCTGGCTTTTATGAAAGAACATCCAGGCTAACTAGAAATTTTATAGATGCCAGAGGTTTTTGGCTTCCAAATGATTACACAAAACATGGGCTTGTTAATGAGTACAACGCTTGCAGAAATGATGCGGTTTTAATTGACTTATCCTCGTTAAGAAAATTTGAAATTATTGGCCCTGATGCAGAAGAGTTATTAAATTATACACTTACAAGAAACATTAAAAAATTATCGGTAGGTCAAGTTGTGTATTCTGCGATGTGCTACGAAAATGGAATGATGTTTGATGATGGTACTCTTTTACGATTAAGTGAGACTGGTTTTAGATGGATTTGTGGAGATGAATATGGCGGCGAATGGTTAAAAGAAATTGCAAAAAAGAAAAATTTTAATGCAAACATTAAAAATTCAACAGACCAAATAAGTAACGTTTCATTACAAGGACCAAAAAGTCGGGAAATTTTAAAAAAGATAATTTTTACACCTCCAACTCAACCTTCCATAGATGAACTTGGTTGGTTTAGATTTAGCATTTGTAGAATAGAAGAGTTGCAAGGAATACCATTGATTGTTTCTAGAACTGGTTATACTGGTGAGTTAGGTTATGAAATTTGGTGTCACCCTAAACATGCTCCTGAAGTCTGGGATAAATTAATGGAAGCAGGAAAAGAAGATGGTTTGATTCCTGCAGGATTTGGAGCTTTAGACAAACTTAGAATTGAAGCAGGATTAATTTTATTTGGTAATGAATTTGATGGTCAACAAGATCCTTTTGAAGCAGGAATTGGTTTTGCTGTTCCTTTGAAAACAAAAGAAGAGGATTTTATTGGTAAAGAAGAATTAATAAAAAGAAAAAATAACCCTCAAAAAAAACTTGTTGGGTTGGAATTAGCTGGTAAAGAAATTGCTGGTCATGGTGACTGTGTTCATATTGGAAGATCTCAAGTTGGTGTGGTTACAAGTGGATGCCTATCATCAACTTTAAATAAAAATATAGCATTGTGTAGAATTGATATGCAGTATTCAGAGATTGGGACTGAGGTTGAAGTTGGTAAAATTGATGGTCATCAAAAAAGAATAGCTGCCAAAGTAGTTGTCTTTCCTTTTTATGACCCAACTAAGTCTAGAGTAAGATCATAAATTAAATGCCAAAAGACAAAAAAACTCTATTAAATTTCTGGGAAGATCAAATGAGACAATCTCATACCTCAAGTAACTATTTTTTTAGAAAATCACCTTCTCATTATCATATGATGTTATTAGTAATGTCTGCCTACAAAGAAAATAAAAAATTATCTGTTGAACAACTAAAAACTAAACTATTCAAAACATCGAGGCCAAAATCGGCTTTAATCATTAATGAAGCTTGCGAAAAAGGATTCTTCTTATTAGAAAAAACTTCAACAGATCAAAGAATTAAAAATATTAAGCCAAGTGACTCTTTTATCAAAGAGTTTAATGAATATTTGACTACTCTTAAAAATATAAGCTATTAAGCAAATATTTCTGTTAAGTTTAAAGTGTATATTTTATATATATACTTTTTAGTTCTAAAAATAATTATATTAATTCTACTTTGTAAAAAATAAGGTTTCATAATGTCATTACCCACAAAAGCAAAAGTAGTCATTATAGGTGGTGGAATACACGGTTTAAGTACCGCATGGAAACTATCAGAAACATATAAAAATCCTGGAGACATAGTTGTTCTAGAAAAAAAAGATACTGCTGCAGGTGCAAGTGGCATTGCATGTGGTGTTGTAAGAAATAATTATTTTCAGCCAGCAATGAGAGAATTAATGGCACATTCAGTTTCTATATGGGAAAGTGATCCAGATGCTTTCAAGTATAATGCAGTTGGATATTTACAAATTTCGCCTGAAGTTATGCATGAAGACGTAGCTTCAATTTATGAGCAGCAAAAAGCAATTGGTTATGATTCAGAATTTATAGAAGGTGAAAAAGATTGTACGAATTATATGAAAGGTATGTTCGATGATTGGCAAGCTAAAGGCATAACTTCTATTTTGCATGAAAAAAAAGGTGGTTACGCATTTAATATGGACTCTATAAAAGCGCTTGAAAAAAAATCAACATCAAACGGAGTGAACGTATTTAAAGAAGTTAAAGTAACTGGATTTAAAAGAGGAAGTAACAGTAAAGCTGTAACCGGTGTAGAAACTGATAAAGGTACTATTGAATGCGAACAAGTAGTAGTTGGTGCAGGTCCTTGGGTAAGAGATTTCTGGAACATGTTAGAACTTCCAAAGACTGCAAATATTAAAGATAAAGATGGTAAGTTTCATAAAACAGACATGTGGAAATACTGGATGCTGCAAGAAGGTGTTCTAGGTGTTGAGCCAGATTTTTTAAAAATGAATAATGGCAAACAACCCCCTGTGATTCATGTCGACTCTACAGCTCCATTATATTCTGACTCAACAAAAAAACTAATTACCGATAAAATTTGGGGAATTTATTACAAGCCAGACATTGAAGGATTAGGTGTACAGGGCGGGACATCTCCTTACATAGTTGATAAACATTTTGATCAAGTTAATGTTGACCCGTACGGAGTGGAGTCTCCTGAATACCAAACAACAGAAGCATTTAATGATATGTGGTGTTCAGCTCTAGCACATTGTCAAAAAAGATTTGAGGGAAAATCTGGTTTATATAGAAAAGGACCATCAGGTGGTCTTGGATGCATGACACCAGATTCATTTCCTATCTTTGATAGATTTTTAGAAAATGTTTATATGATTGCTGATGCTAATCATGGATATAAAATGATTGGTGTAGGTGAACTTGTTGCAAAAGAAATTCTGGGTACTGAAAGTGATTTATTGAAACCGTTTAGATTCAACCGTTACGAGAAAGGTGAACTTCACCCTACTTCGAACAGTCCGTTCCCTTGGAGTTAAACTTCAAGCCTAGACACAAATAAATTTTTCAGCTACGCTTTATAAAATTTATAATTCATTAAGGGGAAAAATGACTGATTTAGAAAAACATGTTAACCAACCTGGAAGAGATAAACTAGTAAAACAGGTTAGAGCTAAAATTAATGAACTTAAAATTGATTATATTTTTTTTCAGTTCATATCTGTTACTGGAAGAGTTGTGGGTAAAGGAATACCTGCAGACCATTGGGAAAGAACTTGCGAAAAAGGTTTTCAATTAGTTTATGGTGCAACAGCAAACCTTTTCTTGGATCGTCACAATAACTACATAGGTTATGGACCTGAAGCTAAAGAACTTGTTGGAATACCAGATCCTGAAACTTTTTGTCAGTTACCTTGGGATAAAAAAGTTGCGAGAGTTTTTGTAACATGTTTTAGAAACAGAGAAGAGAGAGAAAATCCAGGTGGTCATCTTACGTCTGATTGTAGGGGTAACTTAAGAATTATAGCTAAGGAATTTAAGAAAAAGCATGGTTATCAGTTAAGAGTTGGAACAGAGCCTGAGATGATGTGGTTAACAAGAAATGAGGATGGAACTCCTACTGGAAAGGGTTTCTCGAAACCATATTGTTATCATATTGACCAATTCGAGTCATTAAGACCAGTGTTTATGAGGGTAATGGAATACGCAAGAGCTATGGGTTTTGATATGATTCAAGGAGACCATGAAGATGCTCCAGGTCAGTTAGAATTAAACTGGATGTTTGATGATGTTTTAAGAAATGCAGACAGATTATCAACTTACAGACAAATTTGTGCACAAGTTGCTAGAGAGTTTAATTTAATTGCTTGCTTTATGACAAAACCTTTTATGGGTGTTTCTGCAAGTGGATGTCATACCAATATGTCTTTATGGACAGGCGGAAAAGACAAAGTAAACAAATTGGGTCATAAATCTCTTCCTGGAATGGATGAAGTGTTTAGTTATGTTGAAGGTGGAACAAATACATTCATGCCAGACACTAAAGATGTTCAGTTACCAGGTAAGATTGGATTAAAATCTATTGGTGGTGTTATGAAACACCTTCCTGCTTTAACTGCTATTGGATCATCCACAGTTAATTCTTATAGAAGATTATGGGATCAAGGTTTCTGGGCTCCTGTTTATGCTGACTGGGGTTATCAAAACAGAACTTGTGGTTTAAGAGTATCTGCTCCTGGTAGATTTGAGTACCGATCGGTAGACTCTATGCATAATCCTTATTTAATGGGAGCATCATTGTTAAAAGCATTTGATGATGGACTAACAAACAACATAGATCCAGGTAAGCCTGAGTCTAGAAATATATATGAGGCTCAAAAAGCAGGAAAGGATGTTAAAAAATTACCTTTAAGTTTAGGTGAAGCTTTGGACAGATTGGCAGAAGATAAAGTAATACAATCTGCTATGCCTGATGAAATGTATAAAATTTTCCATTGGTATAAAAATGATGAATGGGAAAGATTTTTAGGTGCAACAACTCAATGGGATCTGGATACTTATCTAGATTGTCTTCCATAGGTCTTAAAATAAAAGAAGGGTATAAAATATGTGTGGTATTGCAGGTTTAATTCATAGAGGAAAATCTTCAAATGTTGGAAGTGAGCTTCAGGGTATGCTTCAAGCATTAAAACATAGAGGTGAAGATTCAACGGGCTATGCTTTATACGGAGATACGGATGGTAAAAATTTTATCATGCGTTTTAAGGTTGGAGAAAATGTTGGAGAAGGTAGTTCTTCAGTTATGGAAGATGTTTCGGTCTACGATGAAAGAAAAAAAATCGTTGATCAGACTCTATCTGAGATGGGTGCAAAAATTATCAAAGAGGAAAGAACTCTTCCCTACTCATTAAGATATGAAGTTGATTATGAAACTAAAGATTTATTAGATTTTTCTCAAAGAATTGAAAGTATTCCTGGAGTAGAAATATTATCTATGGGAAAATCTTTAGAGGTAATCAAAGATCTAGGGAACGCAAAAATGGTGTGTGACAGATATAGTTTAGATAAACTTGTTGGAACACACGCTATAGGTCATGCAAGAATGGCAACTGAGTCTGGTGTAGATATAAAATCAGCCCACCCTTTCTGGGGTTATCCTTTTAGTGATGTGTCAGTTGTTCATAATGGACAGCTTACAAATTATTGGAACAACAGAAGAGTTTTGGAAAATAAAGGTATGAGATTTATGTCAGAATGTGACTCAGAATTGATAGCGGTTTATATAGCACAAAAAATGAGAGAGGGAGCAAGTCTTGAAGAAGGAATGAAAGACTCTCTATCTGGGCTTGATGGTGTTTTTACTTATTTTGTAGCAACAAAAGACTCTTTAGGTATGGCAAAAGATACAATGGCAGCAAAACCTTTGGTGCTTTATGAATCGGATGATTTAGTTGCAATGGGATCAGAAGAGATTGCGATCAGATCTGTGTTACCACACGAAATTGATACTTATGATCCTTTTGATGGAGAGGTAAAAGTATGGCAAATATAAAAACTAGCGAGAAAAAGTCCAAAGCCCAATCAATGGGAATGCATACAGAGGTATTAACAGGAAGAACTCAGCAAAAGTTTTTTAACCCTGATGAAGCTGAAAACTTTTATTATTTTGGAACTTACGATGTTGACTTCAATAAAAGAACAGACTTAGACGTAATGAATATGTCAGCACCTGAAGCTAATAAAGAAATAGACAACTTAATGAGCCAAGGATATGGGACAATAGTAATTAAAAATCCACAAGGAAAACATAGTTTAGGTGTTGGTATTTTGAATAAACTAAATTTAATTTTTGAAGGAAGTTTAGGTTATTTTGGAATGGGATCTTGTGATGGTCCAATAGTTAGAATCAGTGGCAGAGTTGGTTGGTCATGTGCAGAAAATTTAATGGCTGGAAAAGTTGTTATTGAAAAAAATGCAGGTTCTTGTTTTGGAGCCGCAATAAGAGGTGGAGATTTAATTTGCAAAGGTAGTGTTGGTGCAAGAACTGGTATCGATATGAAAGGTGGAACGATTATTATCGGTGGAGATGCTGGAGCATTTACTGGTTTTATGATGCAAAGAGGAAGAATAATTATCCTTGGAGATGTTGGAATAAATTTAGGAGACTCTATGTACGATGGGACAATTTTCGTAGGTGGAGAAATTGGGTCATATGGTAGTGATGCTGTGGATGCAGAATTAACTTCTAGTGATCAAGATTGGTTAAGACGAAAACTAAAGGTTGCAGAAATAGGTGAAGATTTTGACGTTAGCAAAATGAAAAAAATTGTAGCTGGTAAAAAACTTTGGAATTATGATAATTTAGAACCTACAGAGAAGAAGGGAGCAATTTAATGCCTAAGAAAAAAAGTAAAAAAAATGGAAAAGTAAAATCAAATGGAAAAGGAGTTGGTGGAAAAGCTGACGTTCATGCACACGAAGATGGAAAAAGAAATAAAAGTTTATTAGGGCATAACGCTATCTTCACTCCTGAAGTAATCGACGACATACATATTAAAGCACAGTTAGGAAGATACAGAATGCGTGGAATGGCATTAATGAAAAAAATTCCAACATTTGATGATTTAGTTTTCTTACCAGGAACATTAACAAGATTTGTAATTGAAGGTTATAGAGAAAAATGTGAGACCAAAACAGTAATTGGTCCAAGATGTGAAAACCCAATTGAATTAGATATTCCAGTTTATATTACTGGGATGAGTTTTGGTGCATTATCTTATGAAGCTAAAACTGCTTTAGCAAGAGGAGCAACTATGGCTGGCAGCGCTACTTGTTCAGGTGAAGGTGGAATGATTCCGGATGAAAGAAGATATTCTGAAAAATGGTACTATCAATGTATTCAATCAAGATATGGTTTTAATCCTCATCATGCTCAGTTAGCTGATGGAATAGAAGTTTTTATTGGACAAGGTCAAAAAGTTGGAATGGGCGGCCACCTTATGGGACAAAAAGTAACTGACCAAGTTGCTGAAATGAGATCACTACCTTCAGGTATTGACCAAAGATCACCTGCTAGACACCCCGACTGGTTAGGTCCTGATGATTTAGCTTTGAAGGTTGAAGAGTTAAGACAATTAACTAAAAATAAAGTTCCAATTCAATTAAAATTAGGAGCATCAAAAGTATATGATGATGTGCGTATGGCTGCAAAATGTGATCCTGACTCAATTTATCTAGATGGAATGGAAGGATCAACTGGAGCAGGACCACACATTGCTGCTGCAAATACTGGAATACCTGGAATTGCTGCTATTAGAGAGGCCAGAAGAGCGATTGATGATGTTGGTAAAACTGGGAAAGTAACTCTAATTTATGCAGGTGGAGTAAGAGATGGTGCTGATATGGCAAAAGCTCTAGCATTAGGAGCTGATGCAATTGCAATTGGTACAGGATCAATGATTGCGCTAAACTGTAACAAAGATATTCCTGAAGCTGATTTTGAAAAAGAAATGGGTGTAAAAGCTGGAGAATGCTACCACTGTCACACAGGTCGTTGCCCAGTAGGAGTTGCTACGCAAGATCCAAAATTAAGAGCAAGATTAAATCCTGATGATGCTGCTTTAAGAGTTTATAATTATTTGCATTCAATGACTTTAGAAGCTCAATTACTAGCTAGAGCTTGTGGTAAAACAAATATCCACTCACTAGAGCCTGAAGATTTAGCGGCATTAACATCTGAGGCATCTGCTTTAGCAAAAGTTCCTTTAGCTGGAACTAATTATACTGTTGGAGTTGATAATTATCACAAAATATAAATTAATTATGCCAAAGAAAAAAACAAAAAAAATAAAATCTAAAGGTAAACCAAAAAAAGACAAGCTTAGTACTTTTAAGGAAACTGCAAGAGAAAAATTAATTGGTCAACATATTGGTTATAGATATGATGTTAACTTACTTCCTGATTACAAAAAGATAACTCCATTTTTAAAGAAGTATATTGAAGCTATGGGATGGGATGATCTTAATTGGCTAGAAGATGTTCATATGGGTTACGAAGAAGATAGACCAGCAGTATTTTGTAGAAATGCTAACGGGTGGGTTACTATTCCAAAATCAATTAAGCTACCTAACAATCAACAAGACAGAGATATGATAGCTAGAGAACTGTTAGTTAAATTTCAAATGTCTCCTAAACATCCACTTGTTGATTTGAAAAAAGCCTATTTAAAGTTTTAATATCACAATCAAGAGTTGATTTTATTTGTAAATCTATTGTCCACAGTAGGTTTTTTAGATTTGTTTTGTTTGTCACACCCTTAAAAATTTCATAAGATTTCTTAAACAAATATGGGGGTAAAAAAATGACTGATCAGTTAGGTGCTCTTACTACTATATTTACAGAGTTTTACTACTGGGTAACAGTGGTACTGATGTTTTTAATTCACGTCGGTTTCTGTATGTATGAAGTTGGAGCGTCAAGATACAAACACCACCAACATACCTTAATGAAAAACACAATGCTTATACCTTTGGTAACAGTAACTTGGTTTTTATTTGGTTGGTGGATTTATTGGGCTTTTCCAACAGGACCTGGACTAGCTCCATCAATAATGACAGAAAGCACCGGACTCGTTTTAAGTGGTGGATTTGGAGGAAATGATCTTGCTAATCCAACTAATGCTCTTATGGCAGTTAATCTTAACGATCATATAATGGGTGTTTTTTGGGCGGCGTTCTTATTATTTTCATGGACTGCTGCTTCTATCGTTTCTGGGGCTATTATTGAAAGGATAACAACTTTTGCATTTGGAGTTTTAGCAATTGCGATTGGATCTGTTTTTTGGTCGATAGATGCTTCATGGGGATGGCACTTTGATGGATGGATGCTTAAAATTTTAGGATATCACGATGCGTATGCATCAGGTGTTATTCACGCAATAGCAGGTGGATTTGCACTAGGTGTTCTTATGGTTTTAGGACCAAGAATTGGAAAATTTTCATCAAGTGGTGAACCAAGAAATATAGGACCAAGAAATCCTTGGCTAGTTACTATTGGATTATTTTTAATTTATACTGGTTTTTGGGGATTTTATGCGGCATGTAATGTTCCGATATATGACCTTGGACCTGAGTATGGAATGGAAGGAGTAACATTCTGGACAGCAACAAACATTTACTTAACACCTACTACATTAAGTGGAATAACTATGAACTTCTTAATGTCATTATCAGGTGGATTATTAGCTGGATATGTTATTGCAAAAGGTGATCCTTTCTGGACTTACTCAAGTGGACTAGCAGGTATAATATGTGCCTCAGCTGGAAATGACTTATATCATCCAATTCAAGCTTTAATTATTGGTATGATTGGAGTTGTGATTTCCTACAAACTTCATTATTGGGTTGAGCGAAAGTTCAAAATTGATGATGCGGTTGGAGCAGTAGCTGTACATGGTTATGCTGGTTTTATTGGACTTGTAATCTGTGGATTTGTTTTGAATGGTTATCCTTCATCTGGATATAGCGTAGGAGCTATGTTTGATGGAACAACTTACGCAACAATTAATCCATTGGGTCAATTTATAGGAGCAATAATAATGTTCTTTGTTCTAGGGCTTATACCAGGATATATAATTGCTAGAGTTCTTAACGGAATGGGTAAATTAAGAATCCCACGTGAAGTTGAGATAGCAGGACTAGACTATGAAATGATGGAGACTGCAAAAGATGACGAAAAAGCAGTTTCATCAGCAACCAGGTAAAGGAGAAAAATATGGCTACAGTATCAAACTGGATAGATCATCTAAATAAACCTGCAGAAGAGGTTGCTGGATCGGTTTATCCTGGAGCAGGATCTAGTGAATTTATACTAGTCCTATTGTTAATTGCTGTGTGGATTGGATGGAGTGTCATCACAGATAAATCTGAGAGAGAAGAACTTGATAGATTATCTAGAAAAAGACACGGTGCAAACGATCATAAAAGCAATATTACCGATTGGTAATTAAAAGGAAATTTGGGCGCTACTTGAATGTAGCGCCCTTTTTTTATAATCTTACTATAATGAGTGAAAATAAAAACAACGAGCTAAGACCAACCAAAATGAGGGGGGTTGCTTTTCCAAAAGCGAAGTATGGTGTAATTCTTGCAATTATCTTAATAGTAGTAGTAAATTTTATTTTGTATAAAGAAACTATCTTTTCATTTTTTAAATAATTGTGATAGCCTAGGCAATGGCTAAAAACTTGTTCAAAATAGCAAAACAAAAAAAAATAAAATATTTCTTAATAAGCTTTGTTGATCTTTTTGGTGTTCTTAGATCAAAACTAGTTCCGGCGCATGCTATTAAAGAAATGCAAACTGCTGGAGCAGGGTTTGCTGGTTTTGCAGCTTGGCTAGATATGTCTCCTGCAGATAGTGATATGTTTGGTATTCCTGATCCAGATAGTTTAATTCAATTGCCTTGGAATAAAGAAGTCGGATGGCTTGCATCGGACTTATGGATGAATGGTAAGCCTGTAGAAGCCTCTCCAAGAATAATGTTAAAAAATCAAATTAAGAAATTAAAAAAACAAAATTTAACAATGAAATCAGGTGTAGAGTGTGAATACTTTTTAATCTCACCAGATGGAAATTCAATTGCCGATCCAAGAGATACTCAATCTAAACCTTGTTATGATCAATCAGCGCTAATGCGTAGATACGACTTAATAAAAGAAATTTGTGATTGCATGATTGAGATGGGATGGGGTCCATATCAAAATGATCATGAAGACGCCAATGGGCAATTTGAGATGAATTGGGACTATGATGATTGTTTAAAAACAGCTGATAGACATACTTTTTTTAAGTATATGGTTAAAACATTAGCAGAAAAACATGGCTTAAGAGCAACATTTATGCCTAAACCATTTGAAAACTTAACAGGTAATGGTTGTCATGCCCACATATCAGTTTGGGATAAAAAGAAAAATAAATTTTTAGATAAATCAGACAAACTTGGACTTAGTAAAATGGCTTATAATTTCTTAGGAGGTGTAATTAAAAATGCTTCATCTTTGTCTGCTTTCTTTAATCCAACAATTAACAGCTATAGAAGAATTAATGCACCACCAACAAAATCTGGAGCATCGTGGTCGCCAAGTAGCATATCTTATACAGGCAATAACAGGACACATATGATAAGAATTCCAGATCCTGGTAGATTTGAACTGAGATTGATGGATGGATCTGCAAATCCATATTTATTACAAGCAAGTATATTAGCTGCTGGTCTTTATGGATTAAAAAATAAAATTGATCCAGGAGAGCCTCTGACTTGCAATATGTACACAGATTATGAGAAATATCCTAACTTACCTAAATTACCAAACGAACTCCAAGATTCTCTAGAACTTTTGAAAAATAACAATGAGATGAGTGAAGCTTTTGGAGAAGAAACAATTAATAGTTATATTAAACTTAGAAACTCAGAAATTAAAGAATTTGATAATAAAGAAAAATTTGATAAGTCAAAACCTGTAACAAAATGGGAAAGACAGAATACTTTAGACTGTTAAAGTGAAGAGTTTAAAAAGTATTAAGAACTGGACACTTACAAAATCTTTAAAAAATAATAATTTTAGTTTTAAAAGAGAATATGTTTTAAAATTTGTTCCATCTTTGTTTTTAACAAACGCTTTTACATCAATTTCCAATTGGAAAAATTATAGGGCTACACCCCTAATAAAACTTGATAAATTAAAAAAAAATTTAAAACTAAATAATATTTTTTATAAAGATGAATCAAAAAGATTTCATTTAAAATCCTTTAAAGCTTTAGGGGGTGCATATGCTGTAGAAAAAATATCTAAAGGAAAAAAAAATATAATTATTTCATCAGCAACAGCCGGAAATCATGGAAGATCTGTTGCATGGGGTGCCAAAAGATTAGGTTTAAAATGTAAAATCTTTGTTAGTCAATACGTAAGCGATTCTAGAGTTAAAGAAATTAAAAAATTTGGAGCTGAAGTACTACGAGTTAAGGGGGATTACGAAAATTCACTTAATGAATGCAAAAAATTATCAAAAAAGAATAATTGGAAAATTGTTCAAGATGTTGCGACAAGAAACTACAAATTAGTCCCCCAACTTACAATGGCAGGATATTCCATAATGATAAGAGAAATATCTAAGCAAACTAATCAATATATAACTCATATTTTCTTACAAGCTGGTGTGGGGGGCATGGCTGCTGGTGTTGTAGCTGGCGTTGCAAAATATTTTAAAAGAATTCCAAAAATTATAATTGTTGAGCCTGATAGAGCTGATTGTGTGCTTCAGAGTATTAAAAATAATAAACTTAAAAAAATTAAGATCAAAAAAGAAAGTATCATGGGAGGTATGTCATGTAATGAAATGTCGTATATTCCTTGGCAAATATTAAAAAAAGCGAGCAATTGTTGTGTATCTGTAAGTGATCGAAATGTTGCCAAAACTGTAGCTATGTTAAAAGACAAAAAGCTCAGTAAAAATTCAATAATTGGTGGAGAGTGCTCTACACCTGGAATTATAGGCCTAATAGGCATTTGTAATAATTCCAGTGCTAAAAAACTGATTGAACTTAACGAAAAATCTAATGTTTTAGTAATTGGATGCGAAGGTAATGCAGATGTAAAACTTTACAAACAACTGCTATCTAAAGGCAGAAGATAAGTACAATGACAAAAAATGCAATATTTTGGATTAGGGAGGATTTTAGAATTGAACATAATCCAGCACTATCTTATGCAAGTCAAAACCATGATAACGTTATTGCAATATTTATTTATAACAAATCTGATTTTGATAAAAAACGCGAAGCACAAAAATGGTGGTTGTATAAATCTTTAGAGGAATTTAAATCAGAATTATCTAAATATAAAATCAATCTTCAAATATTAGAGGGAGATGAGCTACATATATTATCAAAAATAAAAAAAAAAGATAATATTTCAGTATATTGGAATAAAATTTATGAACCAGATGTAATTGCTAAGGGTAAACAAATAAGAGATGCTTTTTTGAAAAATGAAATTGAGTTTAAATATTTTAAGGGAAATATTCTAAATGAATATCAAGAAGTAACTAAAAACGACGGAACCCCCTTTAAAGTATTTAGTCCATTTTGGAGAAATGCTGAAGAGAAATATCTTGGTCTTCCCCCAAGCAAAAATTATATTGTTAAAAAAAAAATAAAATCAATTTCTTTTTTTAAAAATAGTATTGAGCCTAAAAATATTTTACCTAAAAAAAATTGGTATAAAAAATTTGAGAAATATTGGAAGGTTTCTGAAAACGAGTCGAAAAAAGTTCTTAATAATTTAATTGAAAAAAGAATTAAAGATTATGGAACAGCTAGAGATTATCCATCAATCGAAGGTACATCAAAATTATCTCCATTCATAAAACATGGCCAAATTCATGTAAGTACTATTTGGCAAAAATGTAATGAAATTAAATCAAAAGGAATTGGCTACAGAAAATATATCAACGAATTAGGTTGGCGTGAATTTTCACATAGCTTAATAAATTATTTTCCAGAATTTTTAAAAGGAAATTACAGAAAAGAATTTGATCGATTTCCTTGGGTAAAAAACGAAAAGTTTCTAAAAGCATGGAAATCTGGAATGACAGGTTATCCAATTGTGGATGCTGGAATGAGAGAATTATATGAAACTGGATGGATGCATAATCGAATTAGAATGGTAGTTGGTTCTTTTCTTGTAAAACATTTAAGAATAAATTGGACAGAGGGTGAAAAATATTTCAGAAATTGTTTGTTAGACTTTAATAAAGCAAATAACGTAGCTCAATGGCAATGGGTTGCTGGTTGTGGAGCTGATGCTGCACCTTACTTTAGAATATTTAATCCGATTTTGCAGGGAGAAAAATTTGATAAAGAAGGACTATATGTGAGGAAATGGGTTCCTGAATTGAGCAAAGTACCTAATAAATACATTCATAAACCTTGGGAAATGGAACTCAAGTACCAAGAGGCGATAAAAACTATAATAGGCAAAGATTATCCTAAACCTATTGTGATCCACGAAAAAGCAAGAGCGGCAGCTCTAGAGGCATTTCAGTCACTAAAGAAATAAATGCTTTATTCCCCAATAAAATGCATAATAATCGTTCTATCTTGTGGCTCTAAACGATGTTCAAATAAATATAATCCTTGCCAAGTTCCAAGTAATAATTCGCTATCCTTAATACTAAGAGAGATTTGATTGTTAGTTAATACAGACTTTATATGGGCAGGCATATCATCTTTTCCCTCTGTAGTGTGTACATACAATTTATTGTCCATAGGAACTAATTTATCAAAATAATTTATTAAATCTGTTTGAACATCTTGATCAGCATTCTCTTGTACAATTAAAGATGCACTAGTGTGTTGAATACTTATATTAATCATTCCATTTTTAAGATTATTTTTGTTGATCCATTGAATAGTTTGATCAGTGAATTCATATAACCTTTGACCAACAGTATTTATTTTAAGATTGAAAAATTCTTGCTTCATTAGTTCATTTCCACAGAGGTTAATTCATATAATCGACTGACAGTCCGTTTAAACGGATTTTCTAATAATCTCGACGAGGTAAACTGATCTATATTTTTTTCAGCAGTTACTGCTAAAGGGATATCTTTATCATACAGGACATCAATTAAAGTTATAAATCTCTGTTGTTGATTAGAATTAACATCATTAAATTGTGGAATATTATCAAGAGTAATAAATTTACAGTTTTTAATTATTTCTAAATAATCTTCTGCTCCAAGATTTTGATTACATAGATCATCGAAATCAAATCTAGCCACTCCCTCATAAAAATTTTTTATTTTAAATTCTCTTCCTTTAACATTAATTATTTTCGATAAATGCTTTTTATCTTTTGTAATAGTTCTAAAAAATTTATTTATTTTAAAATTTGTTTCTTGGTTAAGAGGATAAAAATATCTTTGTTTTTGGTTTTCATTTGATTTTCTATAATCGTCTTCTATTTTGAGTTCAAGCTCAGTACATTGTTCCTCCATAATTTTTATAAAAGGTTTAAACTGATCTCTTTGAAGGCCATCTTTATAAAGTTCAGAAATTTTTGTATTAGAAGTTAAAATAATTTTAATATTTTCTTTGAATATTTGTTCAAATAACTTTCCTAAAATCATTGCATCAACTATATTGGTTACTTGAAACTCATCAAAATAAATTAATTTTGTTTTAGATTTTAAGTCTTTTACAAATTGATTTATTACATTTTCCTCATTTTTTTCTTTTCTTTCATGCGCAAAATCATGAAAGCTAAGCATAAACTCATTGAAATGCTGTCTTAATTTTTTATCCTCTACTAAATTAAAAAAAAAATTTAGGATCATAGTTTTTCCAACACCAACACCACCATATAAATAAAAGGCTGGTTTTAAATCAATTTTAGAAAATAATTTATTAAAAATTGATTGATTAAAATTTAATTTGTAAAAACTTTTGAGCTGATCAATAATTGCTAATTGATAAACATTTATTTCTAAATTATTTTTTTTACAAAAATTTTTGAAAAGATTTTCTAAATTCATTTTTTTGTTTTAAAATCAATACCATATTCTGATCTTGGTCCTTTACGTAATCCAAATGGACCTGATATAAATATAGTTAATGGTCTTGTTCCTGGCTTAAGATCTACTCTATGTAGATTATTTGCTGATCTGAAGCCAATATAACCAGGTGGTCTCCAGAATTTGCCTGTACTCAAGGTCTCCCAATAACCACCTCTTAATACTATTGTTATATAAGGAAAAGTGTGATTGTGCACGCCATCACCGTGATCATCAGCGAGCATCTCATGAATTAATATATTAAATGGAAACCACTTGGGTCGGTGCCTCATTAAAACATAATATCGGTTCATCCAGGGCTTTGCTTCACTAAATTTAGGATGGGAAGGCCCTCTATCTAATACAACTTTTTTTCTGCCGATCTTATCTAAAAATTTTAAGATCATACCTAATTAAACTGGATGATAGATCCATTTCTGACTAAAAATAATTTATTATTAAATATAAATGGCCTTGAGACAAGGTTAGAAGAAACTTTTTCTGTTTTGAGAATGTTACTATTTTGTAAATCTACTACAATCATTTTACCGTCTGAATTTGTTAAATATAAATTTTTATTACCTATTGCAAATCCTACTGGGTAAATATTTTTTCTTTTTTTCTTTTTATAAATTTTAAAAAGATCGGTTACTCTAATTATATTTCCTTTATTCTTTTCTATTGCATACAAATAGCCTTTATTTGAAACTGTAAATATTAAATTTCCAGTTATCAGTGGCGTAATATTAGAATTAATATCACTTATCCAGTTTGTGGTACCTGTTTTTACATCAATTGAATAAAATTCATTTTTATTATTTGAAATAAAAATAGAATTACCGTCAGAAACAAGTTTTGAAGTTTTGAAATTATAAGTTTCATTTATAATACTGCTACTTTGAGTGGGTAATTGCCAAATAATCAGACCACTATCAACATCGACAGCTGTTATGTCGCCAATTGAATTACTAAAAACAATCATGTCACCGATTATAATTAATGAATACTTAGAGTTTGATATTGTAAAAGAATCTTCTGTTTGTAAATTCCAGCATTCTGATCCATCCTCTATTTTATAACATCTGAGTGTATTTTTATAATCGATAACAAAAAATTTATTTTTATATTTTTTAATCTCTGAGTTAAAAGGATAGGTATTATTTTTAGACCAATTCAATTCACCATTATTTGCATTAATTGAATAATATTTTGCTATACTGTCGCTAACCAAAATACTTTCTTCATGTAAAATAAAATTTAATTTTGGATATAATTTTTTTTCAGCCTTAGAATAATGGTTTTTTTTCCAAATAGCTTTTCGCTTTTCATCATATCTTGTAATTGATCCTTTTTTGTCAAAAAATACGATATCATTTTTAATAAATAGTGGTTTGAAATTAATTTGGTTTAATTCCTCTAACTTGGAAAATTTATAACTTCCGATTTTACCTAGTTTTCCTTTATAATTTTGTGAGCCAAAATTATTTTGATTATCAATAAATTTATTATTTGTTTTAATGCCTGATAAATCTAAATTTAAACTTTGATTAAATTCTTGAACTTCTAACTGTTCTTCTGCAAATACTTTTTTTAACTTTGATTTAGTTGAAATCTCTTTCTCTTTATCTTTCCATATTTTTGAATTTTCGTTAAATGAACAATTGTTTATGAAAAAAAGAGCAATTAATAAAATAACTAATCTATTCACTCAAATCTCTATTCAATCTTTTCTCTGCTTGTAACCTTATATCTGGATTCGGGTTTTCTGAACTGATTATTTGATTGAAAAACTCTTTTGCCTTCTGATTTTGTTCTTTGGCATAAAAATACTCTGCCATTAAATATAAGGCATGCGATTTCCAAACACTTTTAGAGTTAATTAGTGGATTTAGAATATTTAACATATCTCCCTCGGGATATTGATCTGCATTAAATAAAGCTTTTTTGTAAATAATTAAATTATTAATTTCATCATCTAATGGTGTCTGATTAATTAAAATATCAAATAACTCATTTATCTGTTTTTGATCAGAAAGAAGTTTATTATCAATAATAAAATAAAGCGACAACGGAGAATAAGTTGGATCTTTTGCATTTACTATTTCAATCAACTTATTAGTCGTTTTTTCTTTATTGTTTTCTGAATATTCAATTGTGATTAAATTATAATTGTCTGAGATTTGTTGTTTTTTATTTGTCTGATATTTATCAAAACCATAAACTGCAACAATTCCTACCAGTATAATAATAATTCCAAAAATTAATTTATTTTTATTATTTAGAAAAAAATTTTTTATTTTTTCGTTTCTAGTGTTTGTGTTTATTATTGATACGTCTTCGTCCATATTAAATCATGTTCCTTAACACATACTGTAATATCCCACCATTTTTATAATACTCCAGCTCATTTTTGGTATCTATTCTACACAAAGTTTTTACTTTCTTCATTTCGCCAGATGCATATTTTATCTCTACCATCACTTCATCAGATGGATTAATTCCTTTTTCAATATCAATAATACTGATTAATTCTGAGCCAATTAAATTTAAATTTTTCCGATTAACTTCATTTATAAATTGTAAAGGTAAAACCCCCATTCCAATCAAATTGGACCTATGAATTCTCTCAAAACTTTCAGCTAATACTGCTTTAATACCCAATAATTTTGTTCCTTTAGCGGCCCAATCCCTTGAGGAACCAGTTCCATATTCTTTGCCACCTATTACTACTAAATCAGTACCTCTCTTTTTATATTCTACTACCGCATCATAAACTGATAAAACCTTTTCTTCTGGATATAATTTTGTAAATCCACCTTCTGTTCCAGGGGCCATTTCATTTCTTATTCTAATATTAGCAAAAGTTCCTCTCATCATTACTTCATGGTTTCCTCTTCTTGATCCATATGAGTTATAATCTTTTGGTAAAATCTGATGCTCCATAAAATACTCCCCTGTTGGACTATCTTTTTGAATACTTCCTGCTGGGGAAATGTGATCCGTTGTAACCATATCTCCTAATATAAGCAAAGGTCTTGCATCTTTTATTTCTTTAAATCCTTCTGGTTCATCTGGCAAAGAGTCAAAAAATGGCGGTTTTTTTACATACGTTGAACCTTTGTCCCAATTATAAATACTAGTATGATCAGTTTTAATTTTTTGCCATTGACTTGGTCCTTCAGAAACATTTGAGTATCTATTAATAAACATTTCAGCATTTAAAGATTGTTTTAAAGTATTTTCAATTTCGTCATTTGAAGGCCATATGTCTTTTAAAAAGACATCGTTGCCATCCTTATCTTTTCCTAATGAATCTTTATATAAATCAAATTCCATATGACCTGCTAGGGCATAAGCGACAACTAAAGGTGGTGATGCTAAATAATTAGCTTTGATATGAGGAGAGATTCTTCCTTCAAAGTTTCTATTTCCCGATAAAACTGAGACCGCATAAATGTTCTCTTTTTGAATAGCCTCAACAATATTATCTGCTAATGGTCCAGAGTTACCGATACAAGTTGTGCACCCATAACCTACTAAATTAAAACCTAATTTATCTAAATAAGTGTTCAATCCTGCTTTAGCCAAATAATCTGTTACAACCTGAGATCCTGGTGCTAATGAGGTTTTTACCCAAGGTTTAACTTCTAACCCAAGCTCGACTGCTTTTTTAGCTAACAAACCAGCACCAATTAAAACATTTGGATTTGAAGTATTTGTACACGAAGTTATTGCTGCAATAAGTATTGAACCGTCTTTTATTTCAAAATCAGAATTCGAAACTTTTGCAACCGACTTTTCTTTTGTGTTAGTTGCTTCCTCTAATACTTTTTTAAAAGACGTTGGAGCATCTGTTAATAAAACTTTATCTTGTGGCCTCTTAGGACCTGATATAGTAGGTACAATTGAAGACATATCTAATGTAAGTGTGTCTGTAAAAACAATATCATTGCTTGCCCATAGTCCTTGCTCTTTTGCATACTTCTCAACTATATCAACTGTATGTTGATCTCTTCCTGAGAATTTTAAATATTTTAAAGTTTCATCATCTATTGGAAAAAAACCACATGTTGCTCCATATTCAGGAGCCATATTTGCAATAGTTGCTCTATCAGCAAGAGTTAAATTTTTTAATCCTTCACCATAAAATTCAACAAATTTTCCAACAACTCCTTTATCTCTGAGCATCTTCACAACTGTTAAGACTAAATCTGTTGCAGTAGTTCCTTCAGGCATTTTATTTTTAACTTCAAAACCTATAACTTCAGGAATTAACATTGAAATAGGTTGGCCTAGCATTCCAGCTTCTGCTTCAATACCACCAACACCCCAACCCAAAACTGATAATCCATTAACCATAGTTGTATGACTATCTGTTCCAACTAAAGTATCAGGAAAAAGATAATTATCACTTTTAAATTTCTCTGACCAAACTACTTTAGATAAATATTCTAAATTTACTTGATGGCAAATACCTGTGCCAGGGGGTACTATTCTAAAGTTATTAAAAGCTTGTTGTCCCCATTTTAAAAAAGAATAACGCTCAGCGTTTCGTTCAAATTCGATATCAACATTTTTTTCAAAAGAATCTGTTTTTGCAGATTGATCAACTTGCACTGAGTGATCTATAACAAGATCAACAGAAGATAGTGGATTAATTGTATTTGGATCTTTATTTTTATCTTTGACTGCTTCTCTCATTGCAGCTAAGTCTGCTACAGCTGGAATACCAGTGTAATCCTGAAGTAAAACTCTTGCGGGTCTATAGGCAATTTCCGTATTTGAGTTTTTTGTTTCTAGCCAATTTTTAATAGAGTCTATTTGGTTTTTATTTACTGATAGATCATCTTCATATCTTAATAAATTTTCTAAAAGAACCTTTAAAGATTTTGGCAACTTAGATATGCCATTTAGTCCATTTTTTTCAGCTTCAATTAGAGAGTAATATTTGTAATCTTTATTATTTACTGAAATTTGTTTAAGTGAATTGTACGAATTTTTGTTTCCTGGTGTCATGTTATAAATAAAAAGTTATTATGCTTATTAAAAGAAGCAGTGACATAGCATAATTAAAATAATTAATATATTTCTGATTTGTCGCAAATTTCCTTATAAATTTGCCCATGAATGTCCAAAGAGTGATGCTGGTTACTGAAACGATTAGCGCTAAAATAATAATTTGAGTCGTAAAATTAACAAAATTTTCACCTGGATTTAAATAAGTCGAAACAACAATCACAGATGCAATTACCCCTTTTGGATTTAAAAATTGAAAAACAAAAGTATTTATAAATTTCACAGGATTTTTATCTTTATTTTCTATATTGGTAGATTTTGAAAATGAAATCTTATAAGCCAAATAAATTAAAAATAATGTTCCTAAATATTTTAATATTTCTTGAATTAATGGATATAACTTAAATATATTAATTAATCCCAGCGCAACACATAATAAAAGAAAGGGGAAACCTAAAGTAACTCCAATTATAAGTGGGATAGTTCTTTTAATTCCAAAATTAAATCCAGAATAAAATGCTATAAAATTATTTGGTCCAGGAGTGAACGCAGCTACAATTCCAAACAATGTGATAGATAAAATTTCTGGGTGCATTTTTATGCTATAGGAAGACCATTCTCAGATTTTTGAGATGGATGGACTAGTATTACTTTACCTTCTGCATCAATTGATCCAAGAATAAGAACCTGAGAAACTACACCAGCAATATTTTTTTCAGGAAAATTACAAACTCCTATAACCTGTTTTCCTTTTAAATTTTCCTCGTTGTAATAGTGAGTTATTTGAGCTGAAGATTGTTTAATTCCAATTTCATTACCAAAATCTACACTTACGACTAATGATGGTTTTCTTGCCTTTTCATTTTTTTGAACTGAAATTACAGTGCCAACTCTAATGTCAACTTTATCGAAAATATCGTAGGTTATTTGTTCTTTCATATAATTAATATATAATGAAACCTAAATATGAGTACAGAAAATAATTTAGAAGTTTTGTTTGATAATTCAGTTAAGATTTTAATTGACTTAATAGCGTTTAAAACAATCTCTGGAGAAGATAACAATTCTCTAATTGATTATTGTGATAATATATTAAAAAAACTCGGAGCTACTTCTTTTAGAACTTTTGATGAGCACAAAAAAAGAGTTAATTTATTTGCAACAATAAAATCTAAAAAACCCAGTAATAAAAAACCTATAATCTTATCTGGACATACAGATGTTGTGCCTGTATCCAAAGGTTGGGCAACAGATCCTTTCAAAGCAACTATCAAAGGTGATAAACTTTATGGAAGAGGATCGTGTGATATGAAAGGATTTATTGCATGCTCATTAGCTTTTGCACCAATTTATTCAAAATCTAATCTGGATAGAGATATTCATTTTTCTTTCACTTTTGATGAAGAAACTGCATGCCAAGGAGCGCCAATTCTCATTAAGGAGTTAAAAAAAAGAGAAATTAAAGATGGAATTTGTATTGTTGGAGAACCTACAAACATGAAAATTATTGATGCTCATAAAGGATGTTACGAATATACAACATATTTTAAGGGTTTAGCGGGTCATAGCTCAGCGCCGCATAAAGGTGTAAGCGCTGTCGAATACGCTTCAAGATACGTAAATAAATTGATTGAATTAAGGGAAAAACTTAAAGAAAGAGCCCCTAAAGACTCAATATTTGAACCCCCACATTCAACTCTTTCGATAGGAGGGATATTTGGAGGAATTGCTCACAACGTGATTGCAGATAAATGTCATGTCAACTGGGAAACAAGACCAGTGATTAAAGAAGATGCAATATTTCTAAATCAAGAATTAGATAAATATGCAAATGATGTTTTATTACCAGAAATGAAAAAAGTTTTTTCCAGTTCATCTATTGAAAAAAAAGTTATTGGAGAAATAATTGGATTTGATCGTAAGGATAAATCTGATGCCTGTGAATTAATTTCAAGTTTAACAGGTGATAACTCGAGACAAGTTGTTTCTTTTGGAACGGAAGCAGGCTTATTTCAAGAAATAGGAATAAGTACAGTAGTTTGTGGCCCAGGTTCTATTGAACAAGCACACAAAATTGATGAATTTATAATTTTAGATGAATTAAAAAAATGTTTAAAATTACTCGATGGGATCAAAGAAAAATCTTCTTTAAATTAACTCCAACCACCAACTGATTTTACTTCTAAGAACTCAAGCAAACCTTCTTTACCTGCTTCTCTTCCAATACCAGAATGTTTAAAGCCACCAAAGGGTGCATCAACAGCAATACCTGCACCATTTACATCAACCATTCCAGATCTTAGTTTTCTAGCAAGTCTTCTGATTTTTTCAGAGTCTTGGCTTTGAATATAATTAGTTAAACCATAATCAGTATCATTAGCAATTTCTATTGCCTCTTCCTCAGTTTCAAATGGTATTACAGATAAAACAGGACCAAATATTTCAGTCCTGGCAATTTCCATTTGGTTGTTTACATCTGCAAATACAGTAGGTTTTACATAATAACCATCATTCATACCTTCTGGTTTTCCGAGGCCTCCAGCGACTAGTTTTGCACCCTCGTCTATTCCTTTTTGAATTAATGTTTGAATTTTATTATATTGAGTTTCAGAAATTACAGGGCCTATATGTTCGCCTTCTTTTTTTGGATCATCCACTTTAAATTCATTTGTATATTTTTTTAGTCTTTCTATTGCTTCACCATACATAGATTTTTCAACCAACATTCTTGTTGGAGCATTACAAGATTGACCTGAATTTCTAAAACATCTTAAAGCTCCTCTTTCGATGGCTTCAGGATCTGCATCTTTAAAGATAATATTTGCTCCCTTGCCCCCTAGTTCTAAACTAACTCTTTTAAAGTCTTTAGCGGCATTTTGAGATATCAACGCACCTGCTCTAGTAGATCCTGTAAATGAGATCATATTAACATCTGGATGACTTGTTAAAGCATCGCCAGTTGTAGCTCCATCGCCATTTACTAAGTTAAACACCCCTTTTGGAAATTTTGCTTCATCAATTAGTTCTGCGAGTATCATAGCTGAAAGCGGCGCTAGTTCTGATGGTTTTAAAATCATAGTACAACCAGATGCTAAAGCGGGGATTACCTTTAGAGTGACTTGGTTCATTGGCCAGTTCCAAGGAGTAATTAAAGCACAAACTCCTTTTGGCTCATATATCAATCTTTGATTTTTTGCATGCTCCCCTAATGGTTTTTCAAATTCGAACTCTTTTAGATATCTTATAAAAGATTTAGTATGACTTGCGCCGGTTCCTGTTTGAAGTTTTGATGCAAAATCTCTGGGTGCCCCCATTTCTTGAATAATAGCATCTGTTATATCATTCCATCTTTTCTTATATAAAGTGTAAAATGTTTCTAATAGCGCAATTCTATCTTCTCTAGTTGAATATCCCCAAGTTTTAAATGCTTCTTTAGCAGACAGCACTGCATCATTAACATCATCTTTACTACCAAGGGAAATTACTGCACAAGCTTTTTCTGTTGCCGGATTAATAACTTGAATATCACTAGATTTTTTTGGAGCAACCCATGAACCATTAATATAAAAATTTCTTTTTTCTAGCATTTGAGAAAAGTATCCTCTCTTTATGTTTTTGCAAACAAATTAGTTAATTCATATACTATTGTTGCTGCAGCTAGAGACGTGACCTCTGCATGATCATAAGCTGGGGAAACTTCAACAACATCAGCAGATACAAGATTTAAGCCTGATAAGCCTCTTAAAACATTTACCATTTCCCTAGTTGTCATTCCTGCAATTTCAGGCGTACCCGTTCCAGGAGCAAAAGCAGGATCTAATACATCAATATCTATTGAAAGGTATAATGGATTGTCTCCAACTCTTTTTCTAATTCGCTCAGCTATTTTATCTGTTCCTTCGGTTTGAAACTCATCACAATGAATAATTTTGAAACCAAAACTTTTGTCATTTTTAATATCATCTCTGCTATAAAGTGGCCCTCGAATACCAACATGCATCGAAGCATCATCTAAAAATAACCCTTCCTCTCTAGCTCTTCTAAAAGGAGTTCCATGAGTGTATGGTGCACCAAAGTATGTATCCCAAGTATCTAAGTGAGCATCAAAATGTACTAATGATACTGGACCTTTATTTTTTTTATTTATTGCTCTTAACAAAGGTACAGCAATAGTGTGGTCTCCACCTAGACTAATTATACCACCTACTTTTTTTAATAAATCTGTAGCACCTACTTCAATTTGTTTTATTGCTTCATCGATACTAAATGGATTACAGGCTATATCACCCGCATCAGCCACCTGTTGAATTTTAAAGGGCTCGACATCATAACTTGGATGATAATTTGTTCTTAAGTGTCTAGAAGCTTGACGGATACTTTGTGGTCCAAATCTCGCACCAGGTCTATAACTTGTTCCCGCATCAAAAGGCACACCCACTATTGCAACATCACAGCTTTCAACATCTCTTAATTCAGGCAATCTAGCAAATGTAGACGGGCCTGCATATCTTGGAACTTTTGTGCCACTTACAGGCTGAATTGGATTTTTATTTTTTTCTTTTTTCATTTTATTTTAAAACTAAGTTAATATTATCCAGCTTAATTCGTCTATAATAATCTAATGAAATATATAATTTCCATAATACTAATATTTAATATTTCAGCAGTAAATGCGAACGAAATTTTTAATCTTTTAAAAATCCCTAATCTAGAGATCTATAATACAAACAGTTTAAATGGATTAAAATATTTATATGCTGAGAATAACTTTAAAATAGGATTAAAAAAAAATATTTCTTGTGATAAATCAAAAAAAAATGAATTAGATAAAAAATATCCAATTGTTGAAAAAAATTTAAACAAATATAAAGCAGACTTTTTAATTAAGAATAATCTCAAATTCATTATTTTATGCGAAAATCTGACTGTTTCTTCAATTAACACAGGAGGAGTACCTAACATTCTTAAAAGGTCATTAATCTTAGACATTAACTTCAATCAAAACCACTTTGAAAGAATGATCCATCATGAATTCTTTCATATGATACAAGCAAAGCATAATAGGATGTTTGATGAAGCTTTATGGTCTAAATTTAATAGAACATCTTTTAAATATGCAGAATGTTCAACTTGTTCAGATCGAACTGATCTTAGTCTGTATAAAAATACAGATGGATTTTTAACAGAATATTCAAAATCTATTCCTTCAGAGGATATGGCTGAAATTTTTTCCTTTCTTATGATCAATAAAAAATTAGTAGAAAAAAAAATTGAGAATGATTTAATTTTAAAAAATAAAGTAAAATATTTAGAAAAAAATTTAAAATTAATTGATGATGACTTCGTATTTTAATGATTAAAAAAATTAAATCATCATTATCAGAAAAAATATTATTTATCTTTCTAATTTCATTAGCAGTTTTTACTTTTGGTTCTTTTTATTTAATTAAGAATAAATGTTTGTTTGTCAAAGAACTTGATTTGGATAAACTTAAAATTAGTGATCCAAAAAATTTAGCTATTATGGATGTTGAGTGTGGAAGAGTTGCAATTGAACTTTATCCTCAAGTTTCACCTAAATCGGTTGAAAGATTTAAATATTTTATTAATACAGGTTTGTATAATAATTCAGCATTTTATCGTGTAATAGAAAATACTCTGGTTCAAGCTGGTGATCTTGAGTTTGGTTATCATGATAATATAAATTATTTTAAAGTTGGAAGTGGTGGATCTAAGCTTGGTAAATTAAAATCAGAATTAAGTAACGATTACGAATTTAAAGCAGGAACTGTTGCTATGGCTAGAGGAGAATTTGATACTGAGGATAGTGAATTCTTTATTATCTTAAAAGATATTCCATTATACCAAGGAGAATATACACCAGTTGGTAAAGTAATCTTTGGATTGAATGCTTTAAAAAAAATTAAAGTTGGTAATAAAACAGATTATGTATTGCGGCCTGATTATATTAAAGAATTTCAGTTATTAGAAAATTAATTAACTAAAGGCTTTCCAGTTGCAAGGGTATGCTTTATTCTTTCCTGAGTTTTAGGAGTTTCAATAAGCTTCATAAAAGCATCTAGCTCTAATTTAAACAAATCATCTTCTGAAAGTTGTTTGTCTATTGATGTATCTCCACCACTTAGTACATATGCTAATTCCTTAGCAACTTCCATACCGTGATCTTGTATAACTTTATCATTATAAAGTTTATCTAAAACTTTGTACATTTCGCCCCTAACACTCTCACCTGGCAAATTGAATACTAATTCGGATGGCGAGTTAAAATCTCGGTTTTCATCTAAGATTTGTTTTGATGCTTCAAGCAAACTATTTCTATTCATTATTTTTTTGTCTTCCGGCTTAAGGTATTTTAAAGGTTCTGCCTCTACCGGTGAAGTTGCTGTCTTACCATAACCAATAATGTCAAAAACTTTTAATGGAGCAAAATGAGGATCTTTTTTACTTTCTTCGGTATTCTGCCATCTTGCTAACATTTCTTTGCAACCACCACCAGCTGGTATCAATCCTACTATTGTCTCAACTAAACCAATTACAATATTTGTGTGCGATGCAACAAAATTACTTTGCACAAGAACTTCAAAGCCACCTCCTAAAGTTAAACCTGAAGGTGCAGATATTACTGGATATTTTGAATACTTAAGCTCTTTACACGTTTCTTGAAAATATTTAATAAATTTTTCAATAGATTTAAAATCTCCTTTATTTGCAAAATCCATCGTATAACTTAAATTTACTCCTGCAGAAAATTGCATACTTTCATTAATAATAATCAGAGGTTTATCAGTTGCTTTTTTTAGAGCATCCATAGAGTCATAATCTAGGGCGTTTGCTTTTGTGGTAAACTCAACAATATTGTAGTCTTTAAATTGATAAATTTGTGCAGAGCTATTTCCATCTATACTTTGGGCCTTTCTCTTAACTTTTCCTAAAGTTTCAATTTTTGTATATTTTTGTCTCTCTCCATAAAAATTTTCATTTTTTGATTTTGCAAGATTTTCTAAAAATTTATTTCCATCATAATTATCTATTTTCCTAAAAAAGTTTTCTACTCCAATTTCTTCCAACATCTCAAAAGGTCCTTTAGACCAATTAAAACCAAGTCTCATTGCTTCATCAATATCGTTAAACTCATCTGTAATTTCGGTTACCAACGATGATGAATATTTTATTATTTTTGAAATTACTGACCACGCATATTTTCCATACTTGTCATCTCGATTAATTAATTTTTTAAGATCAACTTTTTCGGATTTAATATCAATTTTTTTGCTAGGTGAATACTCTCCTGTTTCTAGATTTAGTGCCTCTAAAATTTTTGCACCCCCATCTTTATTTATTCTAAAAAAGCCACCTTTACCTTTTCGACCAGTATAACCAGTTTCAATTAGTTTTTTAATTAGAGGTATTTCTTGTGCAACCTCATGAAATTTATCAGTTTTAGGTAATTCTTTTATAAAACTTTTTAGTACATCGGCCATTAAATCAATGCCAATTAAATCATAAAGTCCAAAAACTCCTGTTTTAGGAATTCCCATTGGTCTTCCAAAAATTGCGTCAGCTTCTTCAACAGTCAATTTCATTTTGAAGGCCTCGGTCATTGCTATTTGCATAGCATACACACCAACCCTATTTCCTAAAAAACCTGGAGTATCGTTACAAACTATTGCTCCTTTGCCAAGTTCAATCTCACAAAATTTTTGAAGTGAATTTATTTTTTCTAAATCATTATTTTCATTTTTAACGATTTCTAACAAGCCCATGTATCGAACAGGATTAAAGAAGTGTGTAATACAAAAGTCTTTTTTTTGTTCGTTGGTTAGATTTTGTGAAAGTACTTTAATTGGAATTGAGGATGTATTTGAGGAGACAATAGCTCCCTCTTTTCTGAATTTAAATATTTTATCGTATATTTGATGCTTAATATCTATTCTCTCAACAACCGCTTCTACTATCCAATCAGCCTCTTTAACAATATCAAAATCATCCAAAATGTTTCCTACTTTGATGTTATTAATTTTAGATTTATCAATTAATAATGGTGGTCTTGATTTAAAAATTCTATCTCTCGCATTTGTGCTGATTTCAGTGGTTAAATCTAACAATGTTACTGGTACATTAGCGTTACATAAATGTGCAGCAATACCACTACCCATAGTGCCCGATCCAATAATAACTACTTTTTTAATTTCCACCTTAAGTTCTATATATGAAAAGTATATTTAGGTAAATTATCTATTTATTCCTCTTAATCTCTCAGATCTTCTTCTTAGTAGTTCTGCTGTGACTAAAATTAAAGTAGATAAAATAATTAAGCATGTTGCAACGGCAAGAATAGTTGGACTCAACTGTTCTCTTAAACCTGTCCACATTTGAACTGGAATAGTAGTATTTTCTAATCCTGCTAAAAATAATACAACAACCACTTCATCAAATGAAGTAACAAATGCAAACAATCCTCCTGAAATAACTCCTGGAAGTATTAAAGGTAATGTTATTTTCATAAATGTGTTAACAGGATTACTGCCTAAGCTTGAAGCTGCTCGAGTAACACTATGATCAAAGCCTGAAAGTGTCGCGGTAACTGTTATGACTACAAAAGGAGTACCTAATATAATATGAGCCAAAACTATTCCTGTATGTGTTGCCGCTAAACCAACTTTTGCCATAAAAAAGAAAATAGCTACACCAGATATAATTAATGGGACAATCATGGGAGAAATTAAAACTGCCATAATCAAACCTTTATAAGGCATATGTCTACTGCTAAGTCCTAAGGCCGCAAGTGTTCCTAATATGATTGATCCAATCGTTGCAAATATTGCAATTATAAAACTATTTTTTGCAGCTAATCCCCATGGATTTTTAGTTCCATAAACCATTTCATGATACCATCTAAAAGAGAAAGCTTCTGGATCAAGTCTTTTCATTCCTTCTGAAAATACTAAAAACTCTTCTGCATTAAATGATAAAGGAAAAATTACAAATAAAGGTGCAATTAAAAAGAAAAATACAAACGTACAAATAGCAACATAAAAATAATGCCAAATTCTATAACGTGTTTCTGTATAACTTGGTAAAGCCATAATTATCCTAATTTAATATTATCTACTCCAACTAATTTGTTATAAATCCAATAAATAACCAATACTCCTGACAACAGCATTAAACCCATCGCTGATGCAAAACTCCAATCTAATGTTGATTTCATGTGATAAGCAATTTGATTACTAATTAAAGTACCTGAGGCTCCTCCAACTAATGCCGGTGTAATGTAATACCCAATTGCTAAAATAAACACTAACAAGCAACCTGCACCAATGCCTGGAATAGTTAATGGAAAATAAACTTTCCAAAAAGCAACAAATGGGGTTCCACCTAATGATTTCCCTGCTCTCATTAAACTTGGAGATATTGTTTTCATAACACTATAGAGTGGTAGTACCATGAAAGGTAATAATATTTGTGTCATTGCCACATAGGTTCCAACTTTGTTGTACATCATCTCTGGTCTATTGTTATCTGCGACAAGACCAATAAGTACAAAGAAATCGTTCACGATTCCTTGTTGCTGCAGTAAAATCATCCAACTGGCAGTTCTTACTAGTAGAGAGGTCCAAAAAGGTAATAGGACACATATCATTAAAAGATTGCTATATTTCATTGGCAATGTTGCAAGTAAGTGAGCTATTGGATAACCCATTAAAAAACAGAAAATTGTTACAAACAATGCTATTTCTAAGGTTCTTAACCAAAGTATTCTATGAATTCTTCTGTCTTCATCGACCTGGGCAATACTTCCATCCGCTGCAAAGTACATATCCATACCTTTTAAATATTTTGCCATAGTGTAAGGAGGAGCAGTTCGTTTGATTGCTTGCCAATATTCGACATCTCTCCATCTTTTATGGACTTTCATAATTTGCTCTTTTATGCTTTGGCGTTCATCAATTTTATTTCTTTTGATTTGTCTCATTAATTTCTTGGTAATGGAGTTGAAACCATTCTTTTCTTTATTTAATCTTTGGCCAAGTTTCCCTTGAGTTTGGTTTTCCACCAAAACTTTGAAATCTGAGTAAAAGCCTACAAAGACTTCCTCTGGAGGTAATTCTTTTCCATCCCATTTTTCCATTGCTTTAAAGGTTTTAGGGAGCATGTTAGTAACCATTCTATCATCTACACTTCTAGTAAACATTTCTCCGATTGGAAAAACATAAGTGATAAATAAAAATAACAGTAATGGAGCAACTAGAAGAAAAGCTTTAATTTTATTCTTCTTTTCTGCCTTTTTTAGACTGACTTCAAGTGGAATTCCGTCAGTAGTTAAAATTTGTTTTGTTTCTGAGCTCATAAAAAAAGGGCGGTTAGTAAATAACCGCCCTAAATATATTATATTAATTCAGTGTTTAAAACTGAAATTATAGGCCTGCTTTCATTGCTTCCCATTTTTCACCAATCTCTGTTCCGTTATCAGCCCAGTAGAAAGGATCAACTAAGAAATATTTCTTAGTGTTTTGAGGAGATGTAGGCATTTGTGGCATCATTTCAGTTTTACCGTCTTTGTACCAAGGCTCATTAGCTTTGATAATATCTAAAGATGATAATCTGTAAGGAGCATATGCAATGTACTTCGCACTACCAGCTAACATCTCAGTGTTAGTCATCATAGCTAAAGCTTTTTTAGCATTTGCTTCATCTGGTCCACCCTTAACTAATGCAAAATACTCATAGTCAAGACCTTGACCATGCCATACTTGCTTAATTGGAGCGCCTTCACCTACTTCAGCGTTAAAGAATCTTCCGTTCCAACCAGTTGCCATTACAACTTCACCAGCAACTAATAATTCTGGTGGTTGAGCACCTGCAGACCAGAATACACATCCACCATTTGGATCTGTACAAAGTTCTTTAATTTTATTCATAGCTCTGTCAACACCGCCTTCTTCTTCAAGTTTTCTGTAAAGTAATTCTCCACCTTTACCCATATTTACACCGTCAGCAGCTAAAGCGATTTCTAGATTTGTAAGAGCACTTTTGTAGATCGCTCTTTTACCTGGAAATTTTTTAGTGTTAAAAAAGTCTTTAATAGTTTTAGGCTCTTTTCCATCAAATGCTCTTGTGTCAAAAGCATAATTCCAAGAGTACAGAATATTTCCTACTGCACATTCACTTGGCATTGGAGCAAAAAAGTCTTCACTAGCTGGTGTTCCATCTGGAGCTGCTGGAAAGTCTTTGTCAAAATCAAATTTAACAAACAAACCTTCGTCACAACCATTGATAGTATCAAATGCAAATACATCGATAATATCCCAAGTTATAGCACCCGCTTCTTTTTGAGCTTTTATTTCTGATAGTCCACCAGAATAGTCAACCCAGTTGATATCTACACCTAGAGCTGCTGCTGTTGGATCACCATACCCTTGTTTTTGAGAGTCTGTATAAGCTCCACCCCATGATGCTACAGTAACAGCAAAGGCTGAAGAGGTTACAGATACAACAAAAGAAAGAGCAAGTATCAATTTACTTATTTTTCTCATTATTCCTCCGTTTAAACGTTTAATATAAATTAATTTATATAAGTAAATTACACCAAAATGACTATTAAGAGTCAACAGCTTATAATGTTCTTATAAGTGTTATACTTTAATGTATGGATTGTTTATTTTGGGTCTAAAGCTCTTGCATCAGAACTATTCCAACCGATTTTAATATCTTGTTTGACCTTAAGTTCTAGATTGGAAGTGCTGTTTGGGACCTTTAAAATAAATTCTGGGTTTCCTAATAAATTAATTCGAACTCTAGTATGATCACCATGATAAATTACCTCTTCTATCTTGCCACTAAACATATTGTCCATTTTTTCACTTGGTTCGATTAAAGCTCTCTCAGGTCTCAAAGATACTGTTGTTTTTTCACCTTTAGATTTTACTGAAATAGCACTAGCTATAATTTCTGCGTTAGACAGCTTAACTTTACATTCATCTCCTGAAATATCTGATACCTCACCATTAAAGGTATTATTTTCACCAATAAACTCTGCGACAAATGAATTTACTGGTTTTTCATAAAGCTCTGAAGGATTTGATAGCTGTTGAACTTTTCCATCATTAAACACTGCAATTCTATTCGACATTGTAAGAGCTTCACTTTGATCATGAGTAACGTAAACTACAGTTACTCCAATGCTTTCATGAATATGTTTAATTTCATATTGCATACTCTCTCTTAAATTTTTATCCAACGCACCTAAAGGTTCGTCCATCAAAACCACTGCAGGATCAAAAACTAAAGCTCTAGCTACAGCTACCCTTTGTTGTTGTCCTCCTGAAAGTTGTCCTGGCATTCTTGTTTCAAACCCATTTAGTGAAACCATTGATAAAGCTTTGTCAACTTTCTTATCAATTTCATCTTTTTCCATTTTTCTAACTCTTAAAGGGAAAGCTAGATTTTCATAAACAGTCATATGAGGAAAAAGTGCATAATTTTGAAAAACCATTCCTATTCCTCTTTTGTGAGGTGGAATATTAGAAATTATATTTCCATCTAACAAGATCTCTCCGTTTGTTGGAGTTTCAAAGCCAGCAAGCATCATCAGACAAGTTGTTTTGCCGGATCCAGAGGGACCAAGCATAGTAATGAACTCACCTTCCGCAATATCTAACTGAAGATCTTTTACAACTAGAACTTTACCATCATAGCTTTTGTCAACTTTATCAAATTTAACGAATTCTGGATTATTAGACATAAAGGTGAATATAAAACATTTGTAGAAATAGAATTCAATAGCTAATTAGCTCTTAATATGGAGTTCTTTTGGAAAATCACAGAATAATTCAGAGCCATTCTCAGTAACTCTAATCGCTTCAGAAGCTTCAACCCCCCAATCACCAAATTGCATTACTGCGATCATATGAAAACAGACATTTGGTTTAAGCACAGTCATATCACCTTTATAAATATTTAAAGTGTGTTCTCCCCAATCTGGAGGATAACCAATTCCAATCGAATATCCTGTTCTAGATTTTTTTTCTATTCCATATTTATCTAAAATTTTCCAAAATGCTTGAGCTACATCATCGGCTGTATTACCTGGTTTGATCGCGCTAATACCTGAATTCAGAGCTTCAATTGTTTTCTTCATGGTATCAATTTTTTTTTGATCAGGTTTGCCTAATAAAACTGTTCGAGCTATTGGAGCATGATATCTCTTATAAGTTCCTGATAATTCAACAATTGTTGCTTCACCTTCTGCAAATTTATCTTGGGTAGCAGTCAAATGAGATGCTGAGGTTCCTTTCCCTGTTGGTACCAATGTTGCAATACTTGCGTATTCACCTCCAAATTCTTCTGTACCATAAAATAATGATTTTTGAATTTCCCCAACAGCATCACATTGCCTTACACCTGGATTAATAACTTCCATGGCAGTTTTCATTCCTCTTTCAGAAATTTTAGCAGCAGCTTTCATATAGGTTATTTCAGGATCTGACTTAACCAATCTTGCCCAATTAACTAGGCGATCGCTATCTTTAAGTTTAGCATTAGGCAATCCAGATTTAATTTTTTCATAACAAAATGCTGTAAAATAATGTGCATCCATCTCTAAACCAATTGATAATTTATCCCACTTTCTGTCTTTAAGTATATTTACCAAGTAATCATAAGGATGTTTTGGCCACGTATGAATATAAGACTCATCATAAACTAGAATATTTTCATTTTTTAAGTAAGTTTTTAAATAAGCACCTCCTGCATCTTGAGCTCTGACAAAACACAGGGGCTCCTCAGCATTGACGTGCACAATCGCACACTGAGCATAATAAAATGACCAGGCATCATAACCTGTTAAATAGTTTAAGTTATTGGTATCATGAGAAATTAAAAGTTCTATGCCTTTTTCTTGCATCATACGTTGAACTTTATTTAATCTTTGTTTGTACTCTTCTTTTGTAAAAAGCATCAATTTATTTGGAATAATTTGCCAAATCCTTCTACTGAATTATTTTTATTAATTTTAACAAGGGTATCCCAAATCAATGCCTGGTTGCTTGATAAAACTATAGTATTTAATTTCTTTTCTAATTTATCTATGATGGGTAAAACTGGAAGAGCTGTACATGAAACAAACAGAGCATCTGCATTATTTAAATCGATGTTAGATAATACTTCATACAAATAATTTTGATCAACTTTACCAATATCAAGATCAGACTCGATATCAAAATAAGCATTCGATGTAATATCGAAACCCTCACTTTTAAAATACTCTAAAACTTCATCATTTAGTTTTTTGCTATAAGGAGTAAATAGGCAAATTTTATTAATATTCATTTTTTTAAGTGCTGTAATTGCAGCTGTGCTTGGTGTGGTCACATCTGCTTTAGGTTTTGCTGCCTTTACTTTTTTTTCAATTGATGCATGTCCAACAGCAATAGTTCCTGAGGTACAGCCATATACTACACAATCTAAATCTTGATCTGGTAAAATATCTTTTGTAACTTCTGTTACTTTTTCTGACATTTTAATTAAGTTTTCTTTTGTTAGAGGATTATAACACTCAATTCGATTTACAAAAAAATCTATATCTTTATCTTTAATTACATTTATAAAATCCTTTTCAATCATTAAATCGCTCGCAAGTGCAATTAGCCCAACTCTCGGATTTGATTTGCTGATATATTTAGGATCTATTTTTGTTGAATTCATATTTTAAAAGGTGAATATATCAGAAGTTCTTTAATAATCATTAATATTAAAAATAACGACATGAATATAAAAGACACCTTTGTTGCATCTTTAGTTCCTATATTTTTAGGTTTTGGTTTCGTTATTGCAAAACCTGCATTTGAATCTTTTCCTCCTATTTTATTGATGGGATTAAGATTTATGTTTGCTGCCTCTATTTTAATTTGGTGGTTTCCGATACCTAGAGGTTATTTAAAAAAAATATTTATTGCATCCTTCATCGCAAACACTTTGCAATATAGTATTACTTACTCTGGGTTAAATTTAATTGATGCCTCTGCTGCAGTTCTTCTTGTTCAAACAGAGGTTCCGTTTGGAGTTATATTTGCTTACTTTATGTTAAAAGAAAAACCAACATTAAGAGCTTTGATTGGGATAAGTATTGCTTTTGTTGGCGTTTATATACTAACAGGATCTCCTAATTTAGAAGGCAAGTTTATTGGTATTGGGCTTACTATACTAGGTTCGGCGACTTGGGCGCTCGGTCAAGTCTTAGTTAAGCCATTGAGCAAAGAAATTAATCCTTTAGCTTTAGTTGCGTGGTTAGCATTATTTTCAGCCCCTATTTTAATAGTTTTTTCTGCAGTGTTAGACGGCAATACAATAAATTATTTAAGCAATGCAAAATTTGAACATTGGATTATTGCAATTTATATTGGTTTTATTATGCAACCTATTACATATGGCTGTTTCTATTATGTTTTAAAAAATAATCCTCTATACAAAGTACTTCCAATTGTAACGATGGGTATTCCACCAACTGGTTTATTAGCAGCTATTTTTCTATTAGGAGAAAAACCAACACAAGAATTATTTATTGGTGGTGCAATAATTATAGTTGGAGTAATTTTAATTGTATTTACAAAAAATGAAAAAAAAGAAGTTTAATAAAAATTATTAATATTTAATGTTATTAAAAAGTTTTGAAGTCAAGCAAGAATGGGTAGACTACAACAGTCATATGAATATGGCATACTACGTCCTTGTATTTGATCAAGCTTTAGAAGTTGCACTTGAAAAATTTAACATGGGAGAAAGCGCTGCTAAAAATTTAAATAGAACAACTATGGTGGTTGAAACAAATACTAAATATTTAAATGAAGTAAGATTAGGTGAAGAAGTAGATATCCAAATGACTTATTTTGATCATGACACTAAAAGACTTCATGTCAAAATGGAAATGATCAAAAAAGGTAAAAAAGAAATTTCGGCCTCAATGGAATGGATTTCTCTTTATATTGATTTAAGTAAAAGAAAAGTAACTGAATTTGAAAATGAAAAATTAGAAATTATGGATAAGTTTATTAAAGATAATAAATCAAATTTTACGTCACAAAATCTACAATTTACCTCTAAATTAAAAAAATAATTTAATAAAGTTTCAAACAACAGGTAAATATTAGATTTTTTGAATTAGACCCATATATAAAACTTATTGAATATAAACATTACTAATAATAGAGTTCTTTTATAGAACGATACATAACTCGTCGGTAAATTCATAAATTTACGAAAGTGGGATCGATCGTCTTAGATTTAATTATTTAAGGAGGTTCGAATGAAGTTTGGATATTTTTGTAACACCACTAATTGGGATCATAAACCTTACAATCAATTGCTAGATGAAACAAAAGAGATAACAACTTATTGTGACGAAAATAATTGGGACTCTATTTGGTATACCGAGCATCATTTTAATCATGAGGGAATGGAGTCTTGTACTAATCCATTAATGATGGGAGTTGATGCTGCTGCAAGAACTAAGCAAATAAAGATTGGACAAGCATGCAATGTCATTACATTTCATAATCCTTTAAGACTGGCTGAAGACATTGCTTTATTAGATCAATTATCAAACGGAAGAGCTCTAGTTGGTATAGGCAGAGGAATTTATGGAAGAGAGGCAATGAATTTAAATAAAGAAGCCGATCTAAAGGACCAAGCAAAAAATTTTAGATTGTTTGAAGAGTCTCTTACAATAATGAAAAAAGCATGGACTGAGGAATTTTTTAGTCATAAGGGTGAATTCTATACTTATCCATCTCCAAATTTTGTGTGGCAACACGACATGAGCCCGCCTAATGAAGAGTTTGTGGACATTGAGACGAATGAAATAAAAAAAATTAGTGTTGTCCCTAAGCCTAAACAAAGTCCACATCCACCAATTTGGCAAGTAGTAGATGGTGCGAGATCAATTGAATGGGCTGCACAAAACGGTTTGAATACTATTATGTGGATACCTACAGTTAAAGCTCTTAAGAAAAGATTTGAGATTTTCAAAGATGCAAAGTCAAAAGCAGAGAATAGAGAAGTTCCCTTGGGTGAAGGTATATCTTTAGTACGCGATATGTTTGTTGCTGAAACTATGGAAGAAGCTGAAAAATTAGCTGGTGAACATATTATAAATTATATGAGATGGGTTTGTCATTGGCGTGGTTTAGGAAATCATATGGATCCAGGTGAAGAATTACCTGAAACAAAACATAAGTTGGAATTGCTAAATTATGAATTTTTACATAAAAGAAATTTATTATTTGGTACTCCAGAATATGTTGTTAACAGGATCAATGAATTAAAATCAGAGTTGAATTTACAAAACCTTCAGGTGTGGTCAAATTTTCCAGGAATAGACCATGAGGCTTGTATGAGAAGTATTAAATTATTTAATGATGAAGTAATTCCTAAAATAAATTTAGATAGCTCCAACATAGAAAAAGCAAGTTAATGAAATTAGAAATCAGGAAATTTACAAAATTTGTAGACAAAACTTTTATTGAAGGTGGAAAGAAAGCTAAGGAACCAGTTTTATTAGTTTCAGTAGCTGCAGTCTTTCAAAATCCTTGGCACGGGCAAGGCTTTGTTGAAGATCTTAGACCAACTATTTTGGATTTAGCTCCTAAACTTGGAGATTTACTTGTGCCTGAATTAATTGAAGAGATGGGTTCACCTGATAAAATACTAGCATATGGAAAAGCTGGAGTTGTTGGATTAAACGGAGAGATAGAGCATGCCTCAGCGTTTATACATACTTTAAGATTTGGGAATAAATTTAGAGATGCTGTTGGCGGCACATCTTATTTAAGTTTTACAAATACTAGGGGTCCAGCTGGTTCAAAAATATCAATTCCCATGATGCACAAAACAGACTCGGGTTTGAGGCCATATTATTTAACTCATGAGTTTACTATTCACGATGCACCATTTGATGATGAGATTGTGATCGCAATAGGAGGTGCTTCAAGTGGAAGAGCCCATGCAAGGACAGGTGATAGATATCAGGATATGAAAGAGATGGGTATTGAGCCTAAGTAAAACTTAATGACCATAGCAACTACTGCATCAGGAACTCATTATTTCTTCAATAAAAAAGAGCAGGATATTCCCATCGTGTTTATTCATGGTGTTGGCTTAACTTACGAAATTTGGCAACCCCAATTAGATTTTTTCAAAAACCGAACCGTTCTTGCTTACGATATTTTGGGTCACGGTAAGTCTTCTTTAAATAAAAAAAACATATCTTTTGATGATCTTGCAGACCAAATAATTGACTTAACAGATGAACTTGGGATACAAAAGTTACACTTAATTGGCTTTTCGATCGGTTCTTTGATTGCTAGGAATTTTGCATCGAGATTTAATCAAAGATTAAAATCATTAATACTTATAGGTTCAATTTATAAAAGATCAGATGAACAACAAAAAACTGTAAACCAACGTTTTGAGCAAGCTCAAAAAGAATTAAAGCTTTCGAAACAAGCTCTTAAAAGATGGTTTACTGACAAATATTTAGAAAAAAATCCAGATATGTATGAAAAAATAAGCTCAATTATTTCGTCAAATAACATGACAAATTTTCTAAAATTATATGAGCTTTTTGTTAAACATAAAAATGATGAAGATTTTGACAAAATAAAAGTTAATACTTTAATTATTACTGGTGAACTTGATATGGGATCAACAATTAAAATGGCAAAAGAATTAAATCAAATAATCAACAACAGCAAATTGAAGATAATAGAAAACGGCAAACATCTTTGTAGTATTGAGTGTGCAGATGAAGTAAATTTAACTATTAAAAATTTTTTAGATATTAATGAGCAAACTTAAACAATATAAAATGTTTATTGATGGGGAGTGGGTTGACTCTGAAAGTAAAAAAACATTTGAAACCTTAAATCCTGAAAATAATGAACCTTGGGCAGTTGTGCCAGAGGCAAGTACAAAAGATGTGGATAGAGCTGTAAAAGCTGCACAAAAAGCATTTGAAGGTGAATGGCCAAAATTACTTCCAAGAGATAGAGCTAAATTTTTAAGAGCAATTGGAGATCAGTTAAGAAAAAATGCTGAGATGCTTGGTAAGGTTGAAACCATAGATACTGGAAAACTTTTTAGAGAAACGAAACAACAAGCAAACTATATTGCAGAATACTATGATTATTATGCGGGTTTAGCTGATAAAGTTGAAGGCACAGTTCTTCCAATAGACAAACCAAATGTTCAAGCAATAACAACGAGAATACCTATTGGAGTTGTTGCTGCAATCATTCCATGGAACTCTCAAATGTTCTTAACAGCAACTAAATTAGCCCCTGCCCTTGCAATGGGAAATACTGTGGTTATAAAATCCTCAGAGCTTGCACCTGCTGTTTTGTTTGAATTTGCAAAACTTATTGAGAAAACTGGCATACCTAAAGGAGTGGTTAATGTCATTACAGGTTTTGGCGATCCTTGTGGTAAAACTTTAACAACACATAATCTAGTAGAGAAAATTGCATTTACTGGAGGACCAGAAACTGCAAGACGTATTATTAAAAATTCAGCAGAAAATCTTTCTGAAGTAAGTTTAGAGCTTGGTGGAAAAAGTCCAGTCGCTGTATTTGACGATGCGGAGCAAGAAAATGCAATGAATGGAATAACTGCTGGAATTTTTGGAGCAAGTGGACAAAGCTGTATTGCAGGTTCAAGGCTTTACATACAAAAAGGAATTTATAAAGAATTTTTAGATAAGCTTTCTAGTAGAGCTTCAAAAATAAAAATAGGAGCTCCAATGGATCTGGATACAGAGATGGGTCCTTTAAGTAGTTTTAAACAATTAGAGACAATTGAAAAAAATATTAAAGATACGGTTGATCAAGGTGGAAAAATTAAGTGTGGTGGTAAAAGAGACTCCTTTTCAAACAAAGGATACTACTTCCCACCAACAATTATAGAATGTGATAATCACAATCTGCCAACTGCAGAAAATGAGTTATTTGGGCCTATATTATCAGTAATGAAATTTGATACAGAGGAGGAAGTAATTAATAAAATGAATGATAATCAATATGGATTATCCTCAGGTGTTTATACAAGCAATTTATCAAGAGGAATGAGAGTATCTAAGGCAATAAGAGCTGGAATTACTTTTGTTAATACTTACAGACTAATTTCACCTTCGGCTCCATTTGGAGGTATAAAGGACAGTGGGTACGGCAAAGAAGCTGGCATAGATTCTATTAAAGATTATACAAGAGTAAAAACAACTTGGTTTTATACATCTGATGAACCTTCATTAGATCCATTCTCAATTAGATAAATCAATTTACTGCGATAAACTGCTTTAAAACACGATAATTTAGTCATTGAATATTTAAATTATTCATAATTAAATTAGTTTTTATAAATTTTTAACAATATAGAGGAAGATAATGAGAAAACTATTTATCGCTGTATTTATGTTTGTTTCTAGTTTCGGATCGAATGTAATGGCAGACGGACATGCTATCAAGATGGGGATTATTTTAGGATTCACAGGTCCTATCGAATCTCTTACACCAGCTATGGCAGCATCAGCAGAGCTTGCATTTAAAGAAGCTTCTGATTCAGGTTCGCTATTAGGTGGAAAAAAAATTGAACCAGTAAGAGCAGACTCAACTTGTGTCGACTCTGCAGCAGCAACTGCAGCAGCTGAAGGAATTATTTCACAAGGTGTAGCTGCTATCATGGGAGCTGATTGTTCAGGTGTTACAGGTGCTATTGCATCAAACGTTGCTGTACCAAACGGTGTAGTAATGATTTCACCTTCAGCAACCTCTCCAGGATTAACTACTTTAGATGATAATGGATATTTCTTTAGAACTGCTCCATCAGATGCTAGAGGTGGTCAAATTCTTGCAGATATTACAAAAGATAGAAAAGTTAAAAGTGTAGCTATTACTTATACTAATAATGACTATGGAAAAGGTTTAGCTGACGTATACGAAGCAGCTGTTAAAGCTCATGGCATTAAAGTAACAACAGTAACAGCTCACGAAGACGGTAAAGCTGACTATTCATCAGAAGTTGCAACACTTGCTTCAGCTGGTGGAGACGCTGTAGCTGTAATTGGATATCTTGACCAAGGTGGAAAAGGAATTATCCAAGCTTCATTAGATTCTGGTGCATTTGATAAATTTATTTTATCTGATGGTATGATCGGTCAATCTTTGGTTGATGCATTTGGAAAAGATTTGAGTAAATCTTTTGGATCTATGCCTGGTTCTACTGGAAAAGGTGCTGGTGTTTTTGCTGATGTTGCAAAAGCAAGTGGTATAGACTCTTCTGGACCTTATACAGGCGAGTCATACGATGCAGCAGCTTTAATCGTTTTAGCAATGCAAGCAGGTAATTCTGCAGACAGAGGTTCTATTGCAAAAAATGTGATGGATGTTGCTAATGCTCCTGGAACAAAGATTTATCCAGGTGAACTAAAAAAAGGTTTAGATTTACTAGCTAAAGGTAAAAAGATTAACTACGAAGGTGCAACTGGAGTAGCTTTTACCGCAGTTGGTGAAGCTGAAGGTTCTTTTTTAGAGCAAGAAATTAAAGGTGGAAAGTTTAAAACTAAAAAACAAAGATAATTTTTACCTATAAAAAACCCCGATAGCTAAAGTTATTGGGGTTTTTTTTAAAACATATACTTATCAGCCATGTACATGGCCCAAGCAATTGCGGCACCTAATATAATATATTTCATAATAACTTATTTTATTTCTATTTTTTCAGGAAGTATACCTTTTGGTCGATACCTCATTATCAGCAACAAACCTAATCCCATCATTAAAAATCTAAAGTAAGGTACACTCTCTATTAAATGTAGTTTTAGAGCATGAGTTTCTGACATCCCTGCAGTAAAAAAGTTTATTAAAAATAAAGCAATTGGAGCAGCCTCTATCCATAAAAACCAAACTGCAAAACCACCTAATATAGCTCCAAAATTATTTCCACTTCCGCCCACTATAACCATAACCCAAATTAAAAAGGTATATCTCATGGGTCGATAACTTCCTGGGGTAAACAATCCATCTTGCGTAACCAACATTGCTCCTGCAATTCCAACAATTGCTGATCCTAAAATAAAAATTAACAAATGCTGTTTAACAACATTTTTTCCCATAGCGTTTGCTGCTTCTTCATTATCTCTGATAGCTCTCATCATTCTACCCCACGGAGAGTAAAGAGCTTTTTGTGTCAAGATTAATAAAATAATTACTACTGTTAAAAATAATCCTGAATAACAAAGTTTTACAAAGATAGAAGAGCCTTCTATTACAAGTTGGTTTAATGCAGCTTGTCGATCAGATAAATTAGAAAATACTTCTAATTTTCCAGAATTAAATTTTTCAACTAAAGTTATAAACCAGTCTGTTGATTGAAGATCTACTTCATAAGGAGCTGGTCTTTTAAGACCAATTACATTTTTAACACCTCTAGTTAACCAGTCCTCATGTTTTATAATTGCTATAACAATTTCTGAAATTAAAAGAGTAGCAATTGCTAAATAGTCAGCTCTTAACCCTAAAGCCACTTTTCCAACTATAAATGCTAAACCTCCCGCAAAAAAAGCACCAACTATCCATGAAAAAATAATAGGTAATCCAAAACCGCCAAGAAAACCTGTTTTGGCTGGATTGATATCCTCAATTGCCTCAATACCTGGTTCTGCTGTGAATCTTATTAGTATAATTCCTGAGATTATAAGAGCTGCAATACTATAAGTTCTCACCTTTGACTTTTGAAAATTCTTTAAAATAAATCGAATAATTAATACTAATGCTATGATAAGCCATAGACACATCAAGATATCAAAACCTCCAGCACTCCAAGCTTCTTGAACAGGATCAACAGAAATCAAAACTGCAGCCAATCCACCTAGCGCGGTATATCCCATAATTCCAAAATTAATTAATCCTGCATAACCCCACTGAATGTTTGCACCCATTGTCATTACAGCTGAGATTAAACACATATTGAAAATTGATAATGCGATATTCCAAGATTGAAAAACACCAACAAGAATAATTAAAACCATCATTATGCTATAAGCAGCAATAACATTTAAATTTTTTCTCACAGTACCTTCCCTTTAAATATCCCAGATGGTCTATAGAGTAATACAATTACTAATATTGAAAATGAGACTGCAAATTTATAATCTGTAGATAAAAGCTGAACTAAACTCTCAGGTTCCATACTTTCAGGCAACATATACATAAAAAATTTCTTATATGCATAAGTTAGAAATATCTCAGAAAAAGCTATGACATATCCTCCTAAAAAAGCACCAAATGGGTTTCCAATTCCCCCAACAATAGCAGCAGCAAATATTGGAAGCATATTGTTAAAATAAGTAAATGGTTTAAAGCTTTTATCTAATCCATACAAAGCACCACCTATAGTTGCCAAGATTCCAGCAATTATCCATGTTATCATTACAATTTTTTTAGGATCTATTCCTGAAAGTAAAGCCAAGTCTTCGTTATCCGAATAAGCTTTCATGCTTTTACCAGTTTTAGTTTTATTTAAAAACCAAAACAACAAAGACACTAATACAATTGTAACTAATACTGTAATTACTTGTGTTGATTTCAATGCTAGACCTTCATTAAGTCCTGTCATTTCTTTAAATTCTCTAGCTTTAATTATAAATTTTTCTCCATCAAAAAATCTTTGGTCTGAAGGTCCAATAATAATTCTAACCACTGCTTGAGTAACAAACATAACTCCAATGCTAACCATGGCTAATTGCACAGGGGGGCTTTTGTTAACTCTGTAATATTTAAATACAAATTTATCTATCGAAAGCATATAAACTATCATAAATAAAATTCCAAAAGGAATAGCTATTAATGCAGTTGGCAACACTCCTAAAGAAATTCCTAGTGACTGAAAATACCAGGTGAATAATATTGTTACCATGGTCCCAAAAGACATCATGTCTCCAGTTGCAAAATTAGCAAATCTTAAAATTCCATAAATTAAAGTAACAAAAATTGCTCCAAGAGCTAATTGAGACCCATATGTAAGTGCAGGTATAAAAATATAATTTAATAAAAGAATTAATGCATTTAATATATCCACATCAACCTCCTAAAAAAGAGCTTCTTACTCTTGGATCGTTTAATAACTCATTACCTGTTCCTGAATAACGATTTTCTCCGGTTACCAAAACATAACCTCTATCAGAAATGCTCAATGCTTGTTTGGCATTTTGTTCAACCATTAGAATTGCTACATCGTTTCTTTTGACTTTTACTATATGATCAAACAATTCATCCATTACAATTGGTGAAACACCAGCAGTAGGCTCATCAAGCATCAAAACTGTTGGTTTAATCATAAGCGCTCTACCAAGTGCAACCTGTTGTCTTTGACCACCTGATAGTTCACCCACTAATTGGTTTCTTTTTTCTTTTAAAATTGGGAATAATTCATAAATTTCCCCTATTATATTTTCTATTTTCTCATTTAAGAGAAATGCTCCCATTTCTAAGTTCTCTTCAACTGTCATGCCGGCAAAAACATTTTTGTTTTGAGGAACAAAAGAAATACCTTCTTTAACTCTATCTTGTGGAGAAAGATTAGAAATATCTTTACCGTTTATTTTAATTGATCCAGATTTTAAATTTAATAAGCCTAACATAGCTTTCATAGCAGTAGACTTACCTGCTCCATTAGGACCTAGAATTGATACTATTTCGCCTCTGTTAACATTTACTGTACATGAGTTTATTATATCAGGACCATTTCCATAACCTCCTGTCATTTCTATCCCCTCAAAATATGCCATTAGTTATGATCCTTAATTTTAGATCCTCTTCCAAGATAACTCTCAATGACCTTTTCATCTTTTTTTGCATCTTCCACAGAGCCTTCAAATAAAACTGAACCTTCAGCCATTACAATTACTGGGTCACATAATCTTCCAATAAAATCCATATCATGTTCGATCATACAAAAAGTATATCCTTTTTCTTTATTCAATTTTTCTATTGCACTTCCTAGATCTTTTAAAAGTGTTCTATTAACTCCTGCACCTACCTCATCAAGGAGTACTAATTTAGCATCCACCATCATTGTTCTTCCAAGCTCTAAAAGTTTTTTTTGTCCTCCAGATAAGTTGCCAGCTAATTCATTTGATAAATGACCAAGATTAAGAAAATCAACAACCTCTTTTGCTTTTTCTTTAACCAATTCTTCCTCTTCAGAAACTAAACTTGGTTTTAATAATGCTGTCATAAGCTTTTCTCCAGACTGGTTACCAGGGACCATCATTAGGTTTTCCAATACTGATAGGTTAGAAAATTCATGTGCTATTTGAAAAGTCCTTAATAATCCTTTTGAAAATAATTCAAAAGAAGGCACATCTGTTATATTTTCATTATCAAAAATTACTTCACCGCCAGAGGACTTTAAATTTCCAGCTATCAAATTAAATAATGTTGTTTTGCCAGATCCGTTAGGACCAATAATCCCTGTTATGGTTCCTCTTGATACTTTTAAAGAACAATCAGAAACAGCAGCCAATCCACCAAAATATTTTGATAAATTTTTAATTTCTAAAATATTTTCTGACATTCAGTCTATTTATTTAGTCTTCGATGAATGCTATTTAAAGTTTTTTCAAGTGATTTATAAAATCCAGCTTTTGATAACTCTTTAACACCTTGCTCGTTTAAACCTTTTGGAGTTTGAGACTCTTTAACCAAAAACTTTAAATTTTCTTTTGAATTTTTAACTGCATCTTCAGATAAGGCTAAAAATAATGAAGTAATATATTTTTGGGCATTATCTCTCTTTACACCTCTTTTAACTAACCAATCAGTCATAACTCTCAATAATTCGTAAAATGGAGCCATCATGCCAGAAGTTGTCCAAAAGTTAATTGAGGATTTTTCTTTTTTAATTTCAACAGTAGTTCCTAAATTATTAAAAAACTTCTTAACTTTAATATTTGGAGGGCAAATAGGTACTGGGCCTTTCTTTAAGGAGATTGGTGGCAAAGGTATTGCTCTAACTATTTTTGCTTTGACTTTTATAGCTTTTTTTAATCGAGATAATGTAATCGTAGAAATAAAACTTATTATTGTCTGTTTAGACTTGAATTTTAAGTTTTTAATAATTTTTTCACCCACGCTTGGAGTTACTGATAAGAAAACCCAATCCGATTGATCTACAATTTGCTGATTGGTTTTAGCAATTGTAATTTTCTTAAATTTTGCCTTTAAAGCCTTAGCTATTTTTGTATTTCTTGGAGAAATTATTATTTTCTTATAGGAAATTTTAGAAGTACAAATTCCAGTAATTACTGAAGATGCTATTTTGCCAGTGCCAATAAATCCTAAATTCATAAAGTTTTGAATACTTTATATTGATTATATTGAATTAATTAACAAAAAAAGAGCCTCTAATTCTCAACAATTCCCTACTTAATTCTTTATTTTCTTTGAATGGTTTTCTTCCATGAAGCCAGAAATAATTATTAGCTATAACAGAATGACCAACTGGCAATTTAGTAATTACTTTATTTTTACTTTCCTCTAATGCATCGGATAATTTTTGTAAAAAATTTCCCTGTTCCATATTTTTAGGTTCCGGAAATTGATCTATGTATGAAATTTTAGGTCTTCCTTCTTTATCAAACGAAAAAACTGGATGCTCTACCTTGTAATCAATATTTTTACTTTTAGGAGATCCCCAAACAAAATCTTGTTGACCGACAGGATCTTTGGATAAATCATCACAATGTTCCCAATCATCTAAATGTAACATAGCGGTTTCACCACCTTGTACGTTTTGCTCCTCTAGTTTGGTCATAACTAACCAGTCTGTCACTTCCTTTACATATGTTCCATCTGTGTGCAAATCCATATTTCTGTAAGCTTTTCTCAAATAAGAGTCGCTAGCATCTTCATGCTTAACATGAAATCTCGCATAGTATTTTCCAGCCATGGAGTCATGATTTGGGACTCCAATAAGGTGAGCAACAGCAGTTGCCAATTTAACTAAAAATTTGTCATTAGTTTTTAATGAAATATTTTTAGGACCAATAATAAAGCAACCAGTTGATCTATCTCGGAGTATCGAATTGATTAACTTACTTAGTTTATTATTGGTTAAATCATCAAGACTCTTCGCAATTGTAAATCTAGTAAATGGTTTAAGTTCTAGTGCAGTAAGATCAAATTTATTAAAAGGAAAAATTAATTTTTTTACGATTTCATCATCTAACTGAATACTTAATATTCTACTAGAGTCTTTGTGATTATGAACTTCTATACCTTCGATTTTTTCCATATTAAATTTTAAATTAACTTAAATAATAAATCAATTTGAATTAAAAATAATTGTTAATTGCTGCCATACATAAGGCAGAAAAAACTGTGGGATAAACATAATTTTGTTTAGACACAAAGAATACAACTAATGACAATACGACAACAATTATTCTACTTAAATAACTTGCGTCAATAAGAACACCAGCAGGAAAAATAATTGTTCTAGCTATTAGTGCTGCTAAAGTTGCATAGGCTAAACAATTAAACCATTTAAATAATTTTGAAGTTTCTTTAATTCCCTGTGAGCTTACAGCCCCAAGAAATCTTGAAATAAAAGTAGCTAATGAAGTAACTAAGATTGCATAAAAAATACTAACTGACATTTAGCTCTCCTATGAGATATGCAATTGTTCCACCAATTATGCCTCCAAGTAAAATCGACCATTCTGGTGACAAAAAATAAAAGATAGGTCCTAAAATTGTTCCAAGAATAACAGATAATGTAATTTGTATTGTTTTTGAAGCTCCCACCATCATGCATAAGAAATAGACTGGATTAAGAATAGCTAATCCCATCATCATATCTTTATTTAAATACTCTGAAAAATAAAAACCTATAAAAGTACCTAAAACTGCTACGCTCCAAGTCGCACTACCTATCCCGATCCAAAAATCAATTCTTTGTTCTTTGGGAACTGTCTTATAGTTACTTTTCATTATCAACCAAGCAGAAACTGCAATGAAATGACATGAAAAATAGTATTTCCATTTAGGTTGATTTTTATGCATCATTAGTGGAAACAAAGAAACTGCCATTGGATAAAGTCTCGCATTAACAAACCAAACTGCTAAAAAAATATTTAGTAATGATGCTCCGACTAATAACGACTCAGCCATTACTAAAGAACCTGGCAAAGCATAAGTTAACATTGTAGAAAAAATACTTTCTTGAATATTAAAACCTAAGTTTTTAAGTAAAGCTCCTATAGCAATGAAACAACAACCTAAAGCAATTGCAGGACTATCGGGTGCGAGAATAGATTTATATCCCTTAAAAAAAAACTGCCTATTAATCATTAGCCGCCAAGGAAAAGTCGACCAACATCAGGATTTTTAAGTAAATCGTCTCCTTTGCCAGCAATAGCAGTTTCACCAGATACTAAGACGTATCCTATATCTGCAAATTCTAATCCTTTTTTAGCATTTTGTTCAACAAGAATAATTGTTTTTTTTTCATTTTCCTGAAGATCTCTTAAAATTTCAAAAACCATATCAATGTATCTTGGTTCTAATCCAATCGATGGTTCGTCAACTAATAAAACTGATGGTTTCATAACAAGGGCTCTAGAAATTTCTAACAATCTTCTCTCTCCTCCTGATAAAACTTTTGCAGGCTGATTTCTTCTATTTCTTAATCTTTCATATTTCTCAAAAATTCTTTCAGCTTCTTGATAAGACTCATCTGTATTTTCTTTTATATATCCACCCATTAATAAATTTTCCTCTACAGTCATGTCAGGAAATACTGAATTATCTTGAAGTATATAAGCTATACCTACAGATTTTAACTTTTCTGCTGGTGTTAAATTTGTAATTTCTTTACCATCAATTTCAATTTGACCTGAAAAAATATTTGTAAATCCATAAATAGAATGAAGTATTGTAGATTTTCCTGCACCGTTTGGACCTATTAAACATAAAGACTGTGCCTTGTTTACAAATAAATCAAAATTATGCAAAATTTCCATCTTTCCATAACCAGCATTCAAACCTTTAATAGTTAAATGTATTTCGCTTGGTGATAATTTTTTTAAATCTTCTGGACCAGGAGCTTTTCCTAATACCTCATATTGATTAGACATTATTGAGCTCCTAAATACGCGTCTATTACACGTTTATCGTTTTTAATTTCATCAGGCGACCCGTTAGCTAACATTTTACCATGTGCTAGGCAAAAAATATTTTCAGCCAGCTGCATAATTACTCTCATGTTATGCTCGATAACTAAAAGAGTAATTCCAAAATCTTGGTTTACTTTAATTAGCCTATCTATAATTCCATTAATCAATGTAGGATTAATTCCAGCTGTTGGCTCATCTAACAATAGCATTTCTGGCTCATTCATTAGTGCCATGGCTAATTCTAATAATTTTTGCTGTCCAAACGATAAGTCACCTGCTCTTAAATTTCTTTTTTGGTATAAGCCAACAAAATTTAATAAATTTTCTGCTTTTTCTGTTAGTTCCATAGGAATTGCTGCAAAAATCTTCATTAAACTTTCATCACTTCCTTTATGACTAATGAGCATATTTTCTACACAGTTTAATTTTCCATAAATTCGAGTTTGTTGAAAAGTTCTTAACAATCCAAGTTTTGCGATAACCGGCACTGGTAGTTCTGAAACCTCTTTGTCATTAAACTTAATTGAACCATCATCTATTGGGTATGTTCCAACTATCGAATTAAATAATGTTGTCTTACCGGATCCGTTAGGACCAATTAATCCAACTATTCTTCCTTTTTCAACACTCATTGAAATGTCAACATTGGCTTTAACGCCACCAAAAGATTTACTTACGTTGTTAACCTCTAAAATACTCATTTAAGCTCCACCTGTGCCTTACGATCTTTTTCATCTACAACTTCACCAAATCTTTCAGGGTATTTTTCTCTTAACCAGCCCATTATCCCTTCAGGAAAATAAATAACTATAACAACTATTAAAACTCCAAGCGCAACATATTGCCAACCTAGGAAGAAAGTCCAAAAGCCCTCTTTAAAAATATGAAAAACTGTTGCACCAATAATTGGTCCCCAAAGAGTTCCTTTACCTCCTAAGATTGCCATTAAAACCATGAAAACTCCCATCTCTCTTCCATCAAAAGCAACATCGGTTGAGTCTATATACCCAACTAAGCCACCCATGATACCTCCAGCAAGACCACAAAAGAAAGCTGATATCATCCAACCAACTATTTTGTATTTCATGGTTTGAATTCCCATAGCCTCAGCCTTATCTTCATTATCTCTTATTGCATTTAATATTAATTTAAATCTAGTTGAGTAAATTCCTCTAACAGCTATGAAGGTTAGTACTAATACAATAAAACTTAGGAAATAAAAAAATTCACCTCTAGACTCTAAATTACCAACATTGGGAAATGGTGGAGTAGTGAAACCTTGCCCAGCTCCAATGATTTCAATTCCTCCCGAAATTTCACCTGCTGCAACCCCTAATCCTAATGTGCAAATAGCAAAGTAATGTCCTCTAAGACCTAAAATAGAGTATCCAATTAAACCTGCTACAATAGTTGGTACTACCGCTGCAACTAACAATCCAACTGCCATTCCTTGAAAAAATTGTGCGGGAGTGTGTACAAATGTTTTTTCACCACCACTTTCTGTCCACTCCGCTAATGGAAAAAACATTCCAACTTGCACAGAGGCACATAGATACATGCCAAGCCCATAAAAAAGTATATTCCCAAATGAATTGTATCCCATTTCACCACCTTGAATATTCCACGTGGTCGCTAAAACTATTAAAACACAAAGAATTGATAGTTGTACTTTAAAAGCTGGAAATATAAATGGAGCGGCTATACCAAAAGTTAATATTCCAATATATAAAATTAAATTATTTTTGCTGATACTCATTTTAAATACTCTCTTTTTCTGGAAAGTTTAAATCTTCTGTAAACAAGTATTAAAACTAACAATAAAAATACCGACCCAATTCTAAATTCTGTACCAAGTATGTAATCTGCAAATTCTTCAAATACACCTAAACCCATTCCTGACATTGCAACACCGGGTAAGTTTCCTAATCCTGCAACAATAACAATCATAAATGATCTAATTGTATAAGGTAATCCCATATAAGGATGAATTGTAAAAGTAATTGAAATTAATGCTCCAGCAACACCGCAAAGAGCTGCGTTTATACCAAAAGTTGCCGCATAAACTTTTTCTGTATCTACACCCAAAATCTTTGCTGCTCTTGCATTTTGTGCTGTAGCTCTGATCGCACGACCAAGTTTAGATTTTTTCATGTAAATTACCAAACAAATTGCAAATAGAATGCTTATAAAAGCTGAGAATATTTTTGAATTTGGCAGCACAACATTACTGTTAAATAACATTGTTGTTCCATAATCTGAGTTTGCAAGAACAACATCAGCTCCAAATGCAAAGTTCATTAATTGCATGAACAGAATACTTATTCCAAATGTGGCTAATATAGATATAAATAAATCTCTATCGACTACTTTATTAATTACAAGTTTGTAAATTGCTATACCTACAAAGAACATTATTATTGGTGACACGATCACTCCCCATGCTGGGTGAATGCCGTAAAGATACATAAAATAAGCAATGTATCCTCCTAAAATAACAAGATCTCCTTGAGCAATATTAATTATATTCATTACTCCCCATTGAAGTGCCATGCCATATGCAATCAATGCAAATAAAATTCCAAGTAAAATTCCATCCAAACAAGCTTGGACAGAAATCATTGGATATTGAAAGACCATGAAATCCATAATGAATCCTATAAAAAAATACCCCCTATATATATTATATTAGGGGGTATTTATAGATTTGTTTATCTTTTAGACCACGAAGGAATTGGATGAATCAACTTAGCTGATGCCCATTTAGTTGGAGCAACAACTTTGTTTTCACATTTTCCTCCATCATCACACATAACTTGGAAAAGCACCATTGGCTTGTCAACATTCTGACCACCTTCAGCAAATTTTATGTTTCCATAAAAAGTTTGCATGTTAGTAGCTGCAAGAGCATCTCTTACTTTCTTTTGATCAAAAGAATTTGCTCTTTCAAATGCATCTTTAAATACTAATAGAGCAGCTGAAGATTCTGCTGCTTGATATGGTGGTGCATAACCGAACTCTTTAGTAAAGTCTGCATCATAAGTCATACCATCTTTAAAGAAGTCATCTTTGTAAGTTAGTGTTTTATGCCACTGAGAAGCACATAAAGCATATTGTGAGTTTTTACCATGTTGTTTTGATAATTTAGCAGCATCACAGTGAGTCATTGCTAACATTGGTACGTCTACTTTCATCTCAGAAATTTGTCTGATTGCAGTTAGAGCACCTTTTGTATGACCTGAAACAACTAAAACATCTGGTTTCATTTGCTTCACTTTTACTAAAGTAGCTGCCATATCATTCAGCTCTTTTGGCAATTTATCATCAATTACCTTTTTAGAGCCAGTTCTTTTAATTGCATCTAAAACTCCAAGTCTTACGTCTTGAGAAAACGCATCTTGCTCAAATGCCATTGCAACAGTGACTGGTTTTCCATTATTCTTTTCAACTGCTAAATCAATAGCAACATCAAGGTATAAATTAGCAGGAGCTAAAACAGCAAATAGATATTTGTAACCTTTTGTGAACAAAGATCTAGATGCACCATTTGCTTCCACCATTGGAACACCATATTTTTCTGTAACTGGAGCTATCGCTTTAGTTAATCCTGAACTGTATGGACCAAGCATAAACTCGACACCATCTTGTGAAATTAATCTTTCAGCAAGTTGAGCTGCTCTTTTTGGGTTTGACTCATCATCATAATAAATAATGTCAAACTTATAAGTTTTACCACCAACTTTAACACCACCCATGCTGTTAATTCTATCAACGGCCATGTTGTAACCGTTTTGAGTATGAACACCATTAGAAGAGTATTTACCAGTTAATGAAATTGCTGCACCTAAAACAATTTTATCTCCTACAACTTTCGCAAATGATACGACTGATGTTGATAATAAAATTACAGCTGCAGAAATAAAACTTACGATTATTTTATTTATTTTCATTTTTATTTCCTCTAGTTATTAATTAATTAATAATTAATTTAATAAACAAATCTCTCTAATTGCAAGTGGCAATAAAGACCTCTAAATTCCTTAATATTGTTGAGTTATAACGATAATTAATGCAATAATTACCAATACACTCGCTGAAATTGTATTAATTGTTCTTGGTTTCGTATTAATCCAAGTAATTAGTTTTTGTGCAAGCAAAGCGTAACCAATAAGCGATAAAAAATCTAAAACAACATAGGTTGTAATTAATATTAAAAATTGAATTAAATAATTCTCGTTAAAATCAATAAACTGAGGAAAAATTAGAGGAAAGAACATCCAAGCTTTTGGACTAGTGCCAGCAACCAGAAAACCATCTTTAAAAAAAGAAAAGAAACTTTTTGAGGAATCTTTATTAGTATTTATTTCTTTGGGTCGTGAATTATAAATATCAAATGCCAAATATAAAATATATGCAACACCTATCCATTTAAAAAAATTTAGAAAATTTGGATTTTCCGAAAAGAAAGATCCAATTACAAAAATTACTAAAGTGGCTTGAATGATATTGGCAGTAATATCTCCTAATGCAGTCCAAACACATTTTTGAACTCCATAATTCATGGAATATGAAACAATGACTATTCGAGGTGGTCCGGGGGTGATAAATAAAAAAAGAATTATTTGTAAAAATAAAAAATAATTAAGGGGAAGCATTTAAAGATAGTCCTTAAAAACCGGGAGCTAAAGATGGCTAAGAAGGACTATCTATATTATAATATCAAAGACCAAAATAAAATGCATTAAATTTTTATTTCAAATATAAAGGTTTTATGAAAAAAAAAGGTCGCATACCTGTAACTCGAGTTAAAAATCCTGAGCCAGATATAAGTGACCCAGATTGGGTTATTTGGGCAGCATGGGCTGACAGAATTACTTTTGAAGAAATAGAAAAAAAAACTGGAAAAACAGAATCAGAAGTAATCAAAATTATGAGAAGATCTATAAAACCAACATCTTTCAGATTATGGAGAAAAAGAGTTAACCAAAAAAGTATAAAACATAGAAAAAAGTTTGAATATTCTAGAAAAGAAATCACTAGCAAAATTAAAAAAGGTGACTACTTATAGATAATGAAAAAAATTACAATTTATACAGGTCCTTTTTGTAATTATTGTGATGCAGCAAAAAGATTACTTACTAGAAATAATGCGCCTTACAATGAAATAGATATTTCAAAAGTTGATGGCGCTATGGACGAAATGATTAAAAAAGCCAACGGTAAAAGAACTATTCCTCAAATTTTTTTTGATGATGAACATATTGGTGGTTATGATGAAACTAGAGCTTTAGAAAAAGAAAATAAACTTCAAGATTTATTAAAGTAAAAATATTACAATTTAGTTTGCTATAGTAAGTGTAATTTTTGGGTTCATTACAAACAGCCCTGTGCTAGCATTAGCATTATTCGTACAATGTGCTGCTGTTCCTAAGCTTCCAGCAAATCCTATTGTACCATCAGTATCAAATGCAAGTGTGATAGTTGGCGTTTTACCTAAAGTAATTGTAACTGGTGTAGTTAAAACATTTCTCCATTGAAGTCTTTGATAATTTGCAGAGTTATCATCATCATCCGTATCAACAGTACCAGTAGAAGATACTGCATTCCAAGCATCTCCAACATCTAGGTCAGTTGACCCCGCTGCACCTGCATAATAAATACCTGCAACAGGAGTATCTGGTGTTCCACTTGTTGCGTGATCTCCTTTACCATTTAAAGCTTTTGTCGAACCATTACTTGCAACTGTTGAACAACTATCGTTTCCACTTGCTACATAACCTTTTACAGTAATAGCCCTATCCATTGTAGTCTGTGTGACAGTGTAAGTTTTTCCTAATACTGCATTTCCTGGATTTCCAAGTGCTGCAGCTTGCGCACCTGATGCTGTATTAGCAATATCAATAGTACCTGAGTCTCCTTCATATAACGTGACAGGGTTAAGACAATTTGCAACTGTGCTACCAGTTTCACATAATTCTATTTTATAAATTTTAATTTTATATTCTGAAGCATTACCACTTTCAGAATGAGCGTTATTATTAAATAAGAATATAAATAAAAATAAGTATAAGAATTTTTTCATATTATTTACTCGTTATTATTACCGATCCTTGGATTTCTATTACGATATTGTTATCTCTTTTGACTTTGTCTTTTAATTTTGCTTCCATATTTTGTTTTTCAAAAGCTAATTTTGATAGACCATCCTGCATTGATTTTCCATCACCTCTTGGAGGATAATTATAAGTCAGTTTGTATGTGAATTCATCATCAACAGCTGCATTATCATTGTAATCATTTTTTACTTCTAATGCTAACGAGGGTGTTAAATAACTTTCAATGCTTACAGTGTACCCTTCTGTATCTGATGAAGCTTTGACATTTTCCCAAGAATAACTCTGCAAATTTAAATTTGCCCAAGGAGCATAAGGTATTTGAGATGCCAAGTTTATTGTCTGACCTGATAAAACTTCTTCTGCAGTACCTTTGTAATTTTTTGAGTCTGTTAAAGCGTAATAGCTATTAACTGTAAGATCTAAATAAGCTCCTTTTACCTCAAGCCCAATACTGCCTCTTCGGTGTTCTGCTTCAAAATCATTATCAAAAAAAACATTTGCTCCGAATAAATTAGATTTATCGTCTGATAACATTCTATAACCAAAACCAAGGTTACCTATAAATCTATCATGACCATTGGTCTCTTGTGTATGTAAACTAAATTGAGTGAAAGTGTTTGAATATTCATCTGAACTTAAATCTCTTACGGCAAGAATTTCTATGTCTGGATTATCATCCTCATTTATCTGAACAGAAGCTTCTGTTAAACCCTCACCTGGAATTAAATTTGATATCTTCTCAGATAAGCTTTCTGCATTAGCATTTAATGCAAGTAGACAGGAGAATATTAGACTAATAAGAATTTTCATAACAAGATTTTTAACAAAAAATTAAAAAAATTAAATTAAAAAATTACTATAAAGCCTAAATTGGGTATTTATTATTTTGGTTTAAAAACTAAACAAACACCATTATTACAGTATCTTTTACCAGTCGGCTGTGGTCCATCCTCAAAAATATGACCATGATGTCCTCCACAATTTTTACAGTGGTACTCAGTTCTAGCATAACCTATGTGATGATCGGTTTTTGTTTCAAATACATCAGGTAAAGATTCATAAAATGAAGGCCAGCCTGATCCACTTTCATATTTTGTTTTAGAATCGAAGAGTTTAACTCCACAATTTGCACAATGAAAACTACCTTCTCTTTTTTCGTGATTTAGTTCACTGGTTCCCGCAAGTTCAGTGCCTTCTTCAAATAAAATTAGTTTTTGTTCTGCAGTTAAATTTTGATTAATTTTTTTTGGCATAATTAAATATATTTAGCACAAGATTGATGCAACATAGAGTGTAATTCAACCAGTTTATTAAAATCTTTATTATATCCTCCTCCTAAAACACCACAAAAAGGGATTCTTTTAGAAAAAAAATTTTCTATAACTAATTCATCTCTTAATCTTATTCCTTCATCTGAAATTTTTAATTTACCTAATCTGTCGTTAAAATGAATATCTACTCCCGCTATATAAAAAATATAATCAAAATTCTCTTTATTTAATTCTGTTAAATTATGTTTTAGTATTTTTATATAATTTTGATCCTCTAAATTGTCTTCTAATTCAACATCTAAATCACTGGTTGATTTTTTTGCTGGATAATTTGTCTTTGAATGCATACTGAATGTAAAAACATTTCTATTTTCTTTAAATATATCTGAATTTCCATTTCCTTGGTGTACATCTAAGTCTACAATAAGAATTTTATTGGCTAAACCTCTGTTAATTAAATAATGGGCAGCTACAGCAACATCATTAAAAACACAATATCCAGCTCCGCCATTATAATTTGCATGGTGACTTCCGCCCGCTGTGTTGCAAGCTATTCCATAGTTAATTGCAAGTTTAGATGCAAGAACTGTACCACCTGTTGCAATAAGTGATCTTTGAACCACACTATCAACTAAAGGAAATCCTATTTTTTTTATTCCATCTTTGCTTAGGGTTTTATTTTTAATATCAAAAATATATTCTTTTGAGTGTGCATAATTTAATGTCTCAACAGAGCATGCATATGGCTTGTAAAACTTTTCTACTATTTTATTTTTAATTAAGTAATTTGCTAATTCACCGAACTTATTAATTGGAAATTTATGATCATCTCCAATTTTTGCAAAATAATCCTCATGATTAACAACTGGTAAATCCATTATTACTCTAGAACTCGGATAGGCTTTCCGTTGACACAAGCCTCTAAACCTTCAATCATTTGACCGTAAAAGATACTGTAATTTTCTGCAGTCACATAACCAATATGTGGGGTTAATAATGCGTTAGGCAGAAACCTTAATTTATTATTTTCTGGCAAAGGTTCTTTTTCGTAAACATCAATTCCAGCACCCGCAATTACGTTAGTTGATAATGCAATAATTAAATCATCTTCATTAATAATTTCTCCTCTAGACGTATTTATAATAAATGAAGTTTTTTTCATATTATCGAATTCCTTTAATGTGATACAATCTTTATATCTGTCACCTCCTTGAACATGAATTGATAAAAAATCAGAATTTTTAATTAAGTCTTCTTTAGTACATGGAAGCACATCTAATTCTTTGCATGTATCAAGATTTAAATTTTCACTCCAAGCCATAACCTGCATACCAAAAGCTTTACCGATTTTTGCTACTTGAGAACCAACACGTCCAAGACCAATTAATCCAAGAATTTTACTTTTCAATTCAACACCGACGGTTGTTTGCCAATAGCCTTGATACATATTATCAAACTCTTCTTTGAAATTTCTTGCTAAACCCAATATCAGCGCCCAAGTGAGCTCAGGTGTTGGATTTTTATTTATTTCTGTTCCACAAACAATTACTTTTCTTTTTTTTGCAGCCGCTAAGTCAATTGATTTATTTCTTAACCCACTAGTAATAACAAATTTTAAATTATTTAAGTTGTCAATTAAATTTTTAGTAATTGGGGTTCTTTCTCTCATGATTAATAAAGCTTCAAAATTTAACAACTGTTCTATTGCATCAGCTTCATCTAAGAAAGGCTCACTAAAAATTTTGAATTCGTACTTACCAGACAATTTTTCTAAATCTACGAATTGTTGAGCAACATTTTGATAATCGTCTAAGATAGCAACTTTAAGCATTTTTATTTTTTAATTTTTCTATTTGATAATGTTATTCCAGCAATAATGCAAATGGCTCCTAAAAAATGATAATACATAAATTTTTCATTGAATATAACTAGTGCCATGATAGCTCCAAATATTGGCATTAAATGTAAAAATGCCCCCGATCTATTTGCTCCAATTATTGAAATCCCTTTAATGTAAAAAAAATATGCAAGTAAACTTGGAAAAATAACTACATAAGTCAAAATCATAAAAAAGGATGTATCAGGTTCTACAAATCTTCCTTGATTTAATTCAAACAAAAAAACTGGTGTTAAAAAAATTAAACCAATAATGATAATTATTTCTAACAATGCAAATTGAGATATCTTGAACTTTTGTTTCTTTAAAAATGCTGAATAAATTGCCCAAGAAAACATTGCCACAACCATTGAAAGGTCTCCTTTATTAAAGTCTAAATTTCTAATTAAATTTAAATCTGCTTTTGTAATTATAAAAATCACTCCTAGTAAAGACAAACTTACCCCAATTACCTGAAAAATATTTGATTTTTCTACTTTTAATATTGTAGAGACAACGATTATCCAAACTGGAATTGTTGAAATTAATAATACACCATTAATTACCTGGGTATAATTTAAGGAATAATAAACAATAGAATTAAAGATTGTTATACTACTTATTCCTAAGATTAAAAAAGACCCTAAATTTTTGAAAATTTCAGATTTAAAATCTAATATTTCCTTATAAGTTAATGGTAAAAGTATTAATCCAGCAATAAGCCATCTGTAGAAGTTTAGAGAAAAAGGTGGAATACCAAATGAACTTGCAAATTTGCCAGCTATAAAATTACCAGACCAAAATAAGGTAGTCAAAACTAAAACCAAATAGGCAGTATAATTTCCTGATTTTTCAAATATATTATTCATCACTGATATAAAAAACGATTTAAGAAAACAAATATCAGAGTTTAAGATTAAACATCTGAATTATTTTGATCTTTTTTTTTCCAAATAAAATAAAAAATATAAGGGACTAGTGCTGGAACAACACCAAACCAAAACCATTCATCCCATCTGAAACTTTTATCTAAAGCATAGCTTTTAAGACCATTCCACCAGGTTAGGTAACCTATAAATATCATCCAAGTTAAACTAATGGTTGCAAAAACTTTAGTTTTATTTGAAAGATCAATTTTTGGAATTTTAGAAATATAATTTTTAATCTCTTCAAAATTCATGATAATTTAAATTAACAGTTTTTTCCATTTTTTGGAGAAAAGCTTCCGCTTGCTAAAAGTGTTAATTCGCAGGTACCCCCAACTTCTTTTGCAATTATTTTATAACTTGATCCATCTTGATCAATACAAATGTTATAACCAAGCTCATCATTAATACTATCTGTGCCACCTAATAAATCTGCTTCAATCGCACTTGAGGTTGATATTGATGCAGGACATGATTTGGTATAATACCTTCCATTATCTGAATAATATTCAGTTTGTCCCAAAGAAATTTGCTGCATCACATTCTTAGCAGAAGTTTTTTTAGCTGATGATACATAGCCATTATAGCTTACAATACCTATCGCAGCTAAAATTCCTATAATTGCAACAACCACCAAAAGCTCGATAAGGGTAAACCCTAAGCTTTTGGAAGTCATAAAAATTTTATTCTTAGTTAAAATTACTCAATAGTAATTGTTTTCTCTAAAACGTTACCTGAAGTTCCACAATCAGAATCTGCTGTAAAGCAAGTCTTAATTTCTAATGTAGTATTATTAGTATCATGTAAATTAACATATCCACCAACAGTAGTTGTTTGACTATCCCTTACTGCCCCCGCAGATGTTAAGTAAGGATTTTTAAAATCATCAAAAGGTCCACCACTTGCTATAGCTGCAGTAATAACTGAACCTGCTGTTTTACCACTACAAGTTAATTTACCTCCCATTGCAGAAGTTTCACCTAAGTTACATTTTTGCAATTCTGCTGCAATATATTTAACAACGTTTGCATGAGTTGATTTAGCTGCCTGTTTTTTAGCGCCTGATGTGTAACCTGAGTAAGCAACAACACCAACAGCTGCAAGAATTCCTATAATAGCTACAACAACTAGTAGCTCAATTAATGTAAAACCTTTATTGTTTTTCTTTTTCATATTCAAAATCCTCTTTTATTTTGTAATAATTATAAATTATATATAACAAATATTATTTAATAATATAATGCAATTAATCATTTTGGGTCAATCATAGATTGTATTTTTTATTGATTTTAACTAAAATTTAATAAATAAAGGCTTTTGTGAGCTATAAAGTTACTGAAGAGAACAATATTACC